>NZ_SCML01000007.1 GCF_005503365.1 Hydrogenophaga sp. 2FB | reverse complement strand
GGGCCGGGCGGGGACAACTCGTGCGCCTGCACATCGGCCTGGAGGACTGCAACGACCTGATCGGCGACCTTGCCCAGGCGCTGGTGCTTCTGGACTAAGAGCCCTGTGTCGCGGCGACCAGGGGCGCGCTGCGCCGCCGCTGCAACCACATCGAAGCGGCAAACACCACCATCCCCCCGACCGCGAGCAGCGCGCCGACCCAGCCGGTCGACGTCCAGCCCAGACCCGCGGCAATCGCCAGGCCGCCCAGCCACGCACCCAGGGCATTGGCCAGGTTGAAGGCCGAGTGGTTCAACGCGGCGGCCAGTGCCTGCGCATCGCCGGCCACGTCCATCAGGCGGATCTGCAGCGCGGGCGCCAGCGCCACCACGGTGCCCACCAGCAGCACGTTGAACGACACGGCGGCCGCATGGGGCGCGGTCAGCTGCATCAACAGCAACACCAGCGCCGACCACACCAGCGTGCCGCCGATGGTGGGCAGCAAGGCCTTGTCGGCCAGGCGCGCGCCCACGAGGTTGCCGGCGATCATGCCGACGCCGAACAGGGCCAGCACCAAGGGCACCGCACCCAGTGAAAGACCGGTGACCTCGATCAAGGTCGGCTTGATGTAGCTGAACACCGCGAACATGCCACCGAAGCCGATGGCGCCGGTGCCCAGCGTGAGCCAGACCTGTGCGTTCTTCAGCGCGCCCAGTTCGCGCAACGGGCTCGCGCCCTCGGGTGCCGGGATATGGGGCAGCGCGCGGTGGATCAGCACGCTGGCGAGCAGGGCAATCACCCCGACCAGCACGAAGGCGCTGCGCCAGCCCCAGTGCTGCCCCAGCCAGGCCGCCATGGGCACGCCGATGAGCGTGGCGCCGGTGAGGCCCAGCATCATCAAGCCCACCGCCTGCGCCCGGCGCCCCGGCGGCACCAGCGAGGCCGCCACGAGGGATGCCACACCGAAGTAGGTGCCGTGCGGCATGCCGGCGATGAAACGCAGCAGGTTCAGGCTCCAGTAGCCCGGCGCGGCCGCGCTGGCCAGATTGCCCAGGCCGAACAGCACCATCAACACGACGAGCAACATGCGCCGCGGCCAGTGGGCGGTGAGGATGGCCAGCAAGGGCGCCCCGACCACCACGCCCAGCGCATAGGCGCTGATCACATGGCCGGCCTGCGGAATGCTGACCGCCAGGCTCGTGGCCACCTCGGGCAGCAGACCCATGATGACGAACTCGCCGGTACCGATGGCGAAACCACCGAGCCCCAAGGCCCAGACGGTGGTGCGAAAAGCGGGATCTGTGGCAGTGTTTTCGGTAGGGGCTGGGTGGGCAGGCATGGGGCGATTTTGTTGCGACGCAGCATTCCGTGCCGGGCAAGGGTCTTCTGTTAGCGGTTCAGCGAATCGTGACCTGCACGCGGCGATTGCGTGGCTCCGCGACGCCATCCCTGGTGGGAATCAGCGGGTTCTTCTTGCCGTGCGATTCCATCGTCAACGCGGAAAACTTCAGCCCCGACGCGCGCAAACGATCGGCCACCGCCTTGGCGCGCTGCGCCGACAGCGCGAGATTGTCCTCGGCACCACCCACGGTATCGGTATGCCCAATCACCACCACCTCGACAACCGCATTCGCGTCCCTGCCCTTCAAACGTTTCAATATCTCGCTGAATTGGCTCTCTGATTCGGCGGTCAACCGGCTCCCACCGCTGACGAAATACAGCATGAAATGCTCGGGCGATGCGGGCAGCGCGGCCTTGGCTTCCGAAAAATCGGCAGCGAATTGCGCCCCACCCAGTTCGGCCTTGACTTCCCGGCCATCGATTCCAGCCATCTGCCCGGCCTGCGTCAACACCTGGCTGCCCTTTTGCCCCGTCACGGTCACCTGGCCCACGGCGCCATCCGGATCGGGCACCAGCACAACATAGGAGCGCGGAATGGTGGGTGCACAGGCCGACAGGAACAACAGGGAGAACAGAAAGCTCGGGATCGGCACCCAACGGCGAAGGTTTTTCATTTCAGATTCTTCTATTTTTTGACGCCAATGATTCGGCGATTTGCCATCAATGGGAAAGCGGAATGATGCCATTCTTGCGAAAAGCCAATACCCCCTAACAGTATCAGTACACTCATCGATTTTTCCGACCTTTGCGATATGAAAAAAGAAAACGACGAAGGCGAGCAGCGGCGCGATCTATTGGCGGTCTATCTGCGCAGCAATTTCCCCGACATTGACGCAGAGACGCTGCGTGACATGCAGGACAGCGTTCAATGGATTGAATTGCGCGCGGGCGATGTGCTGATGGAACAGGGCGCGCCTGGCGATGCCGCCTACCTGACCATCAGCGGCCGCTTGCGCGTGTACGTCAAGACCGATGACGGCGCGCCGCGCATGGTGCGCGAGCTCGGGCGTGGCGAGATCACGGGGGAAATCAGCCTCTACACCGATGCGCCGCGATCGGCCACGGTGGTGGCCATCCGCAGCACCGTGGTGGTGCGGCTGGACAAGGCGCGTTTTACCGCGCTGGTGGCGCGCAACCCGCAGGTGTCGATCGCGCTGACCCGAAAAATCATCGATCGGCTGCAGACGCAGAACGACAGACGTCCCCTGCCCCCGCCCGTCACGGTGACGCTGCTGCCGATCACCGGTGGCGTGGATACCGCGGCCATCGCGCAGCGGCTCGCGCAGGCGCTGGGCCGGTTCGGCAGTGCCTGTTGGGTGGATGCCTCCACCGTGTCATCCCCTGCGGCGGCGGTGCTGGAAGAACTGGAAGCCGAGCACGACTTCGTGCTGATGGTGGCGGACCCCGCGCCGACCGACTGGACGCGGCTGTGCATCAGCCAGAGCGACGAGGTGCTGCTGCTGGCGGACGCGACGCAACCCGCCGCCATTCACCCGGTGGAGACGGCCTGCATGGTCAACCCGCCGCAGCGCAACGAGGCCGCGGAAACGCTGGTGTTGCTGCACCCCGTGAGCACGCAGTCGCCACTCGGCATGCGCCAGTGGGTCGACCGCCGGCCCGTCACGGGCCACGTGAACCTGCGCCCCGAGCTCGATGCCGACATTGCGCGCCTGGCCCGCCTGCTGAGCCGCAACGCGGTGGGCCTGGTGCTGGCCGGTGGCGGCGCGCGCGGCTTTGCGCACCTGGGCGTCTGGAAGGCACTCGACGATCTGGGCATCGAGATCGATTGTGTCGGCGGCACCAGCATGGGGGCCGTGATGGCCGCGGCCATTGCCGCCGACCGCGACATCCCCACCACCATGGACGTGATCCGGCAGGCCTTCAAGATCAACCCCACCGGCGACTACAACCTGCTGCCCCTGATTTCGCTGATCAAGGGCCGGCGGGTGCGGACCGTTGTCGAGCGCTCCATTGCGGCGCTGATGGGTGGGCCGGTCGACATCGCCGATCTCTGGAAAGGCTATTTCTGCATCGCCAGCAACTACTCGCAGGGCTGCGAGATGCAATTGCACAAAGGCGACCTGGGCCGCGCGCTGCGGGCCAGCATTGCCATTCCCGGCGCGCTGCCGCCGGTGGTGGTGGATGGTGAACTGTTCTGCGATGGCGGCACGTTCAACAACTTCCCGGCCGATGTCATGCGCAACATGCGCGGGGTCGGCAAGGTGATCGGTGTGGACCTGAGCGCGCGGCGCGCCCGCACGCTCAATTTCGATGAGATGCCCGGCGCCTGGCAGGTGCTGTTCGACCGGCTCAAGCCGCGCGCAAAGCAGCGCTACCGCGTGCCCTCGCTCGTGGCGTACCTGCTCAATGTGTCGGTGCTCTACAGCGTGTCGCGGCAGTCCGAGTCGCGCCGGCAGACCGACCTGTATTTCAACCCCGAGCTGTTTCGCTTCGGGTTTCTGCAATGGGCACGCTTCTCGGCCATCGTCACGCAGGGCGATGTCCATGCGCGCGAGGTCATTGGCGCCCTGAGCCACACCGAGAAGCAGGCGTGGGGCATCAGGGGGTCCTGAGCGCGGCATGAAGCGAATGCTCTCCCTGCGCTCGGTCGCCGCGTTGCTCAGCCTCGCGACGGCCGCGCTCGGCCTGGTGCTGGTGCTGGCGGACCCGTTGGCGCTCCAATCGCTGCGGCACCAGGGGTTCGACCAGTACCAGCGCTGGCAACCGCGCGCCTACGAGGCGGTGCCGGTGCGGATCATCGACATCGACGAAGCCAGCCTGGAGAAGATCGGCCAATGGCCCTGGCCACGCAACAAACTGGCCGAGCTGGTGGAGCAACTGGGCGCCAAGGGTGCGGCGGCGATCGGCTTCGACGTGGTGTTTGCCGAGCCCGATCGCACCTCCCCGCGCCGCGCTTCGGTCGATTGGGCCTTGTCGCCCGGCCAGGCACGGGCGATCGAGGCGCTGCCGGACAACGACGCGACTTTTGCCAACGCCATCGCCCGGCACAACGTGGTGCTGGGCTTCGCGCTGCGCAGCGACACCGCGGCAACGTCACCGCAGCAGGCCGCCACCCCGAAAGCGCCCTACCGCTATGTGTGGATGGGTGAGCCCAGCCCCCAGGCGCTGCACGGATTTCCCACGGCGGTGCCACCGCTGCCGCCGCTCGATGCAGCGGCTAGCGGAAGCGGCGCGCTGACCTTCGTGCCCGATGGCGACGGTGTGGTGCGCCGCGTGCCCTTGGTGCTGGCGCTGGGTGACACGCCCGTGCCGAGCCTGAGCGCCGAGCTGCTGCGCGTGGTCCAGGGCACGGACAACTACATCCTCCGGCGCGCTGAGGGCGACGCGCCGGCCTTGGCGCAGGTGCGCATCGGCCAGGTCAGCGTGCCCACCAACGCCCAAGGCGAAATGTGGCTGCACTACACAGAAGCGCAGGTCGAGCGCTACGTGCCGGCGTGGAAAGTGTTGGTCGGCGACGTGGACCCCGCTCTGCTGGACGGCCACATCGTGCTCGTGGGCAGTTCCGCGCAAGGCCTGATGGACCTGCGCTTCAACCCGTTGGGCCGCGTGATGCCCGGTGTCGAGGCGCATGCACAAGCCCTGGAACAGATGCTCACGGGGCACTACCTGAACCGACCCAGCTGGGCCGTGGCGGCCGAGGCGATCGCCGTGGTATTGGGTTGTGTGGCGGTGGTGTGGATCGGCATCTTCGTGCCATCGTTGTGGGCCGCGGCCCTCTCACTCGCGCTGGTCGCCGGCGTGTTGTGGGGCGGCTGGTCGGCGTTCTCCAGCCACCGCTTGCTGCTCGACAGCTTCACGCCCGCGCTGGCCTGGGCCGTGGCGTTCGTGCTGGCCAGCCTGTGCCGGCATTTCTGGAGCGAGCGGCAGCAGCGCTGGGTGAAGGAAGCGTTTTCGCGCTACGTATCGCCCAACCGCGTCGAGTACCTGATGAACAACCCGGGGCAGCTGGAGCTGGGCGGCAAGCGCCAGCACTGCAGCTTCATCTTCACCGACCTGGCCGGGTTCACGTCGCTGATGGAGTCGATCGATCCCGCCGCGGCGGTCACCCTGCTCAACCGCTACCTGGAAGCGATGATCTCCATCGCCTTCCGCCACCAGGGCACGCTGGACCGCATCGTGGGCGACGCCCTGGCCATCATGTTCTCCGCGCCCGTGGTGCAGCCCGACCACGCGCAGCGCGCGCTGGACTGCGCGATGGAGATGCATGCCTTCGCCACCGCCTACGCGCGCGATCTGCAGCGCAAAGGCATCGCGTTCGGGCACACGCGCTTCGGCGTGCACTCGGGTGAGGTCATCGTGGGCAACTTCGGCGGCGGCGCGATCTTTGACTACCGCGCGCTCGGCGACCCGGTCAACACCGCCGCGCGCCTGGAGAGCGCGAACAAGCACCTGGGCACGCGGATCTGCGTCTCGCAGACCACGCTGTCGGCCTGCACCAACGTCCTGGCCCGGCCGGTTGGCCAACTCGTGCTCATGGGCAAGAAGCTCGCGCTGCAGGTGTTCGAGCCGCTGCCCGACGTACCGCCGCCGGGGTATGCGCCTCAGGCGACATACGAGGCGGCCTACGAAGCGGTGCGCGATGGCGACGCGTCCGCGCGGGAGCGCTTTGACCGGTTGCGGGAGAGCCACCCCCACGACCCGTTGGTGGCCTTGTACGCGGCGCGGCTGGCGGAGAACGCGCTGGGCGACCGGATCGTGCTCAGCGCCAAGTGATCACATCACTCTTCCGCGACCTTGAGCAGGAACTGCGTGCCGCGCACGCCGATCATCCCGGTGGGGGTCTTGACCGTCACGGCATCGGGCTGCAGCTTGGCGATCACGCCTGACACATAGTCCAGCGTGCCTTTGCCCATGCGCGCACCCAGCTTGAGCTTGCCTTCGCCCGGCTCGTACAGGTAGTCCTCGACGGTGAGCTCCGTGCTCGGCCCGAAGGACATCATGGTGTTGTCCTTGAACATGACGCCCATGCTCGATAACGCGGCGGTCTTGAGCGCGCTGCCCTGGTGCAGGGGTGTGCCGGGCTGGGCTTCGACCACCTTGCCATCGGTCGTGACCGTGGCCGTGCCCTTGACGTTCTTGACGTAACCCACCGGCGCCTTGTCCTGCGCGGTGGCCATGCCGGTCCACGAAGCCAGGGCCACGCCAGCGGCCATCACGAAGAAACGGGCGGAAAGGCGCTGGGATTGGGTCGGCATGGTGTGGGCTCTGTGTCAGGAAACGGGGGCGGTATCGCCCGAAATTTCCAAACACAGGGAGCGCCCAATGCAGGAAAGCGACCGACGAACGGAATGATAAACGTTATGACCGGAAATCAAACCCGCGTTTTTGCGGTGTGTCGGGACCTGGTTTTTCCGCCGGTCGCCATTTCCACTGATTGGAAATGGGGTGGTGCGCGCGCCGGGCAAGCCACCTAAGCTGCCCAGGTTCGATTCACGACAAGGAGACAAGACATGACCGATGACAGCCGCCTGTCGCGCCGCCGCTTCAACGCCTGGGTGGGCGCGGGCCTGACGACGCTGCCCCTGATGGCGCACGCGCAGCAGACGCCCTTCCCCAACCGGCCGATCCGCATCCTGGTGCCCTTCGCGGCCGGCGGGCCCACCGACCTGATGGCGCGCGCCGTGGGCAAGAGCATGTCGACCGCCATCGGGCAGACCGTCGTCATCGAGAACAAGCCCGGCGGTGGCGGCGTGATCGCCATGAGCGACGTCATGCGCCTGCCCGCCGACGGCTACACCCTGGTGTTCCCGTCGATTCTCGCGGTCACCAACCCCGCGCTCATGCCCAACTACCCCTTCGACACGCTGCGCGACTTCGCGCCGCTCACCGTCGTGGGCTTCATCCCGCACGCGCTGGTCGTGCGGCCCGACTTTCCCGCCAAGGACCTGCAAGGGCTGGTCGCCATGGCCAAGGCCAACCCGAACAGCGTCAACTACGGCTCATCGGGCAACGGCACCTCGGCGCACCTGGCCTCGGCCCTGTTCGCGCAGCGCGCCGACATCCGCGCGACCCATGTGCCCTACCGGGGCGCGGCGCCCGCGGTGCAGGACCTGCTGGGCGGCCGGATCCAGTTCATGTTCCTCGACATGAGCTCGGCGCTCACGCAGATCAAGACCGGCAAGCTGCGCGCCCTCGCGGTGGCACCGTCGCGGCGCTTTGCGGGCTTGCCCGATGTGCCCACGGTGGCGGAACAAGGCTACCCCGGCTTCGGCGTGCACGGCTGGTACGGCCTGTTCGCGCGCAGCGGCACGCCCGCGCCCGTCATGCAGGCGCTGCACGCCGAGGTCAAGCGCGCGCTCGATTCGGCCGAGGTGCGCGAACTGTTCCAGGCCCAGGGCATCGAGCCCGGCGGCATGTCTTCCGAGGACTACACGGAACTGGTGCGCAAGGACCTGGCGAGTTGGAAACAGACGGTGCAACAGCTGCAGATCACACTTCAATAAATACCCATGCACATCGCTATTCCGGACGACTACCAGGACTGCGTACGCGGTCTCAACTGTTTCGCCAGGCTCGCCGGCCACGACGTGCGCATCTACAACGATTCCGTCCAGGGCACCGATGCCCTGGCGGCGCGTTTCGCCGATGCGCAAGCCATCGTGCTCACCCGCGAGCGCACCCGCATCGACGCGGCCTTGCTGGACCGCCTGCCCCAGCTGCGCCTGATCTGCCAGACCGGCAAGCTCGCGGGCCATGTGGACCTGGACGCGTGCACCGCGCGCGGTGTGCTGGTGGCCGAGGGCAGCGGCGCGGGTTCGGCCACGGCCGAGATCGCGTGGACACTCGCGCTCGCCAGCCGGCGGCACCTGGTGAGCGAGGTCAACCGGCTGCGCGCGGGGCAATGGCAAGGGCACCTCGGCCAGCAGATGGGCGGCCAGCGCCTGGGCATCTGGAGCTACGGCCGCATTGGCCGGCAAGTGGCAGCGTACGGCCGCGCCTTCGGCATGTCCGTGTGGGTGTGGGGCCGCGATGCGTCCACCGCCGACGCGCGCGCCGATGGCTTCGAGGTCGCACCCTCGCGCGAGGCCTTCTTTGAACAAAGCGACGTGATCAGCCTGCACATCCGCCTGTTCGACGGCACGCTGGGCATCGTCACCGCCGCCGACCTGGCGCGCATGAAACCGACGGCGCTGCTGGTCAACACCAGCCGCGCGGAGCTGATCGAACGCGGCGCGCTCGAACAGGCCCTGGTGCGGGGGCGGCCCGGTTTCGCGGCCGTCGACGTGTACGAAGAAGAGCCGGTGCTGGGCGCTAACCACCCCTTGCTGCGCCTGCCCAATGCGCTGTGCACACCCCACATCGGTTATGTGGAAAAGGACAACTACGAGCGCTACTTCGGCATCGCGTTCGACCACATCGTCGCCTACGCCGAAGGCCGCCTGAACAACGTGCTCAACCCGCAGGCACGCCCTGGATGAGGGTTTTCATCTGGTTAATTTATTTACCCATATAGTTGACTTTAGAAACCAGTATGATCCAATCTGGTTTCTTGAGACATCTATATGGAGTGGCCATTGAGCAACCGCAGCAGCGCTTCACCCGACTTGACGATCGAGCAGGTGGAGATCACGCCTTGCATCCAGCGCCAGGAAGACCCCACCTGGAAGTTCGCGCGCGGCGGCATCCCGCAGATCCACGGCTGGATCGTGACACTGCGCAACGCATCGGGGGAAGCGGGTTGGGGGCACATCCTCTCGACGCCCATTGCCCAGCCCGACATTGAGGGCATGCGCACGGCCATCGAGGCCGCGGTGGGCGTGGCGCACGGTCACAGCGCGCTGGACCAGGAAGGGCTTCTGTCGGCGTTGATGGCCGTGTGCGCCGACCGGCCCAGCGTGCAGGCGGGCTTCACCAATGCCGCGCTCGAACTCGCGGCCCGGGTGTTGAACCTGCCGCTTCACGCGCTGCTCGGCGGCGCGGTGCGGCAGTCCATCCCCACCACGCGGCTGATCCCCATCAAGCCGCCGGACGAAATGGCCAGCCAGGCCCGGCGCCTGCATGCGCAAGGCTATCGGGGTCTCAAGCTGAAACTCAATGGCGATGGCGACGCCGACATTGCCCGCGTCAGGGCCGTGCGCGCCGTGGTCGGCGACAGCGTGCTGTTGACCGTCGACGCGAACCAGGCCTACGAAGCGTCCAATGCCATCGAAGTCTGCCGCGCGCTGAAACACGAAAACGTCACGCTGATGGAGCAGCCCGTGCCCGCCGCCGACGTGGATGGGCTCAAGCGCGTGACCGACAGCGGCTTGCTGCGCATCGAGGCGGACGAATCGATCGGCTCGCTCGCGGGCCTCGTGCGCCTGATCAAGATGGACGCGGCCCACTCCTACAACCTCAAGGTGCCGTACCTGGGCGGGCTGCGCAACACGCTGAAGGCCGTGCACATCTGCGAAGCCGCGGGCGTGCGCTGCCGCCTGGGCGCCATCTTCGCGCCGCGCCTTGCGTCCTCGCAAGCCGCGCACCTGGCGGCGGTGTTGAAGTCGGTCGACGGCGGCGCGGAGATCGCCGAATCGGAGCACCTGCTCGACGACCCCTTCAGCGGATTCGACGCGCGCGATGGCCATGTGCCGGTGCTGGCCGGCCCGGGCAGCGGCGTTCGACTGGCCAGCACCCCGGACAAGCTCAACACAAGGAGACAACATGCGTGATCTGACACCACCCCGCCCCGACCGGCGTCACATGCTGCGCCACATGGGCGCCGCCGCCCTCGCGTCGACCGTTCCCATGGGACAGGTCTGGGCCAAGGACACGTTTCCGGACCGCCCCGTCCGCATCGTCGTGCCCTACACGCCCGGCGCGATCAACGACGTGCTGGCCAGGGCCATCGGCGACAAGATGTCGCGCACGATCGGCCAGTCCGTCATCGTCGACAACCGGCCCGGCGGCAACACGCTCATCGGCACCCAGTTCGTGGCCAAGGCGCCGCCCGATGGCTACACCCTGCTGCAGGTGCCGGGCTCGCACGCCATCAACGCGGCGTTGTTGCCCAAGTTGCCGTACGACTCGATCAACGACTTCAGCTTCATCGCGCTCGTGGCCCGTGCCCCGTTCCTGCTGATCGTCAACAGCGAGCTGCCGTTCAAGTCGGTCGCCGAATTCATGGCCGCGGCCAAGCAGCGCCCTGGCCACTACACCTTTGCCTCGTCGGGCAACGGCGGCAACGCGCACCTGATGGGTGAGCTGCTCAACATGCAGGCCGGCGTGCAGATGCTGCACGTGCCCTACAAGGGAACGACACCGGCGATCAACGACGTGATGGCCGGCCAGGTGCACTGCACCTTCAGCACCTACTCGGGCGCCGCGGCGGCCATCCGCTCCGGCAGGGTTCGCGCCCTCGCGGTCACCAGCGCGCGCAGGGCCGCCGCGTTTCCAGACATTCCGACGATCGCGGAGTCGGGCTACCCGGCCTACGACGCGACCGGCTGGTGGGGATTTGCCGCGCCCGCCGGCACACCCGCGCCCATCGTGGCCAGGCTCCACCAGGAACTCACCACGGCATGCCAGGCGCCCGACCTTGTGCAGAAGATGAAGTCCGAAGGCGTGGACATGCAGGTCTCGAGTTCGGCCGAATTCAAGGCCCACCTCGAGCGCGAGATCGTGGTGTGGAAGGACGTGGTGCGCAAGGCGAACATCAAGGCGGACTGACCGCCTTGTGCGCGATCGCGGCGAAATGGCGCCACTTAGAATGAAACGATGTTTGATTTCCTGCGGGTGACGCATCCATGAGCCTGTCCAAGCGCACCGTGCCTGTACCGCGGGTGATGAGCGATCTCATTTCGACCCGCATCCACGCCCTGGCCAATCTTTCCTCGGCCACGACGACCTTGCGGGTGGAGCGCAAGTACGGCCTGACCTTGCTCGAGTGGCGATCGCTGGGCCAGCTCGGCGGTTTTGCACCGCTGTCGCTGAAAGAGCTGGGGCGCCGTGCGGGCCTGGAGAAAAGTTACGCCAGCCGCACGATCTCCGGCCTCATCGAACGCGGCCTGGTGGCCAGCGAGCGCAGCGATTCGGATGGCCGGGGCGTCATGCTGAGCCTCACCCCCAAGGGCAAGGCCTTGTATCAAACCGCGTTCGAAGATGCCGTCGCCCGCAACGAGCGGTTGTTGAGTCCCTTGAAAGACGAACAGCGGCTGCAGCTGATCGAAATCCTGGGCCTGTTGACGGTCAGCGCCAAACGCGCGCTGGAGAACGAACGCAATGGCGTGGACGACGGCAGCGATGGCGATGCCGGCCCGGCGTCGCGAAAGAAGGCCCGCACCGCCACCCCCGCCAAAGACAGCGCGGAGGGCTCGGTCGATCTGGTCGAGATGCGCTACCTGCTGTCGCGGTTGAACGAACTGGCGGGCATGCGCTGACGCAACGGATTGAGCCCGCTGCGCGCCACGCGCCCATGCAGCTCGCGGCCCAGGGCCTGTTCGCAAGCCTCCACCGTGGCCAGCAGGCCATCCATGTCGATGCCGGTGCGCACGCCCATGTTCTCGAACAGATCCACCAGGTCCTCGGTGCACACGTTGCCGGTGTGCCCACCGCCGTACTTCACCTTGGTCGGGTGCCCGCCCACGCCACCGAAGGCGCAGTCGAAGTGGCTCACGCCCACCTCCAGCGCGGCCACGTAATTCACCAGGCCCGTGCCCCGTGTGTCGTGGAAATGGGCGATGGGCACCACGTCGGGAAACTCGGCGCGCATGCGCGAGAACAAGGCCTTGGTGGTCACCGGTGTTGCCGTGCCAGTGGTGTCGCCCAGCGCCACGTGGCGCACACCGGCGTCGCGCATACGGCCCACGTCGGCGATCACGCTGTCGGGGTCCACGCTGCCTTCGAAGGGGCAACCGAAGGCCATGGACACCGTGCCGATGAGGCGAAACCGCCCCAGCGCCAGAGCGGCCATCTCGCGGATGTTGTTCCATTGATCCTCTCGCGTTCGCGCGAGGTTCTTCAACGAATGGGTGTCGGTGGCCGAGACCAGCAAGCTGATCTCGGTGGCGCCAAATCCGGCGTCCGCATCTGCGATGGCACGCTCGACCGCGCGCAGATTGGCGCAAGTGGCCTTGTAAAACACGCCGCTGCGGCGCGGCAGCGCCTGCAGCATCGCGGTGGCATCGCCAAACTGCGGAATCACCTTGGGGTTGCTGTACGACGTGGCTTCCACGCGCGCAAAGCCCAGCTCGGCAAAGCGCTGCACCAGCGCCACCTTGGTCTCGGTCGGCATGAAGGCCGGCTCGTGCTGCAGGCCGTCGCGGGCGAAGCACTCGCACAGCACGACGTCGCGGCCATCGTCTTCCAGTGAAAAGTTCTGCGCGTTCGTCGTCATGCGGCCACCGTGTCGTTCCGGATGTTCCAGTGCTGGATGGCATGCTCGCGCAGCTTGTTCTTCTGCACCTTGCTGCTGCCCGTCATGCCGATGTGCTCAAAGGTGTCGACCAGCGCGATGTAGCGCGGCACCTTGAAGTTGGCGCAGCGCGCCTTGCACCAGGCCACGAGCTCTTCGCCGCTGGCCTGCTGACCGGGTTTGAGCAGCACGAACGCGCCGGTCACTTCGCCCAGGCGCGCATCGGGCACACCGATCACCTGGGCCTGCTGCACGGCGGGGTGGGCATGCAGCACCTCCTCCACCTCCGCCGGCGCCACGTTTTCGCCGCCCACGCGGAACATGTCCTTCAAGCGGCCGACCATGCGCATGCGCCCATCGCCGCGCTGTTCGCCCAGATCGCCGGTGCGCAACCAGCCATCGGCCGTGAAGGCCTTGGCCGTGGCCTCGGCCATGTTGTAGTAGCCGCGCATGACGTTCCAGCCGCGCACCTGGATCTCGCCCGCACCAGCACCGGGCGCCACGACGGCGCCCGTGTCGGCGTCCACCAGACGCACCTCCACACCGGGGTGCGGGAGCATGAAGCCATCGCGCCGCAGCTCGAACGCATCGCCGTGGTCGCTGAGCAGCACGTTGGGCGAAGCCTCGGACTGGCCGTAGGCGTTGCAGATGTGCGGCACCTGCATCACATCGCGGATCTTCTGCATCACCTCCGGCCCGGCGGCCGCCCATCCACCTTGGAGGTGCAGGCGCTTCGCATCGAAATCGGGGTGCCCCATGAGCATGAGGAAAATGGTGTCGTTGCCCGAGGTCAAGGTGCAACGCTCGGTTTCCAGCACGTCCAGCGCCTGCTTCACGTCGAACTTCGGCAGGCTCAGCAGGCAGCAGCCGGACGTGAGGCTCACCAGCACCGACAGCGTGCTGCCGGCCACGTGGAAGAAGGGCCGGATGCTGAAATAGCGGTCCGCCGCCTTCACGCCCATGCGGCGCGCCACCGAAGCCGCATCGCCCAGCATGTTGGCGTGGCTGAGCATCACCCCCTTGGGGAACGACGTGGTGCCCGAGGTGTACTGGATCAGCAGCGTGTCGTGCGGCGAAACCTGAGCCGATATCTGTTCCAGCGTCGCATCCCGCACGCCAGCGCCATCGGCCAGAAACGCGTCGAAGGTGCGCGCTCCACGCGGCGCAGCGCCACCCACGACCACCGCTTGCGTCAGCAGCGGCAAGGCCTGGCCGGGCAGTTGTGCGTCGACCGCCGGTTCGACCTGGCGCAGCAGCGCCGTGAAATCGAGACCGAGGAAACTGTCGGCGTAGAGCAGCAGTTTCACGTCCGCCTGCTTCAGGCAGAACGCCAGCTCCTCCGCCTTGAAGCGGGTGTTGACCGGCACCGTCACCGCGCCGATGGACGCGCAGGCGAAGAAGGCCGCGATCCACAGCCCCGAGTTGCCCAGCATCAGCCCGACGTGATCGCCCTGGCGGATGCCGGCCGCGTGCAAGCCCGCGGCGATCTTTCGGCTCTGGGCGTTCAACCCGCTCCAGGTCATGCGCTCACCCGGACCCACATAGGCCTCTTCGGCGCCGCGCGCCCGTACCGTCGCGCTCAGCACATGCGAGAGCGTGAGTGGCACCGGCACCCGGTGTTCATCGAGCAGCTGCATCGGTGCCCTCCTTCGCGCCAAAGCCCGCGATGGCCTTCTGCCAGTCGCTGTGGCGCAGGTTCTTCTGGATCGCCAGCAGTTCGATGGCCATGGCGCCCTCGCGCGTCGTGTCCAGGCCTTCGTCGATGCTGTGCTTGGTGAGCTGCACGGTCAGCGGGTTGGCCGCGGCGATCTGCGCCGCCATCTCGGCGATGCGCGCATCGAACGCTTCGGGCGCATACACGTGGTTGACCAGGCCCAGGTCCAGCGCTTCCTGCGCATCCACCACGCGGCCGGTGAACAGCAGTTCCTTGGCCATGCGGCGGCCCACGATGCGGGGCAGGCGCTGCGTCGCACCCACCGTGCCCCAACCCACCTCGGGGTACTTGAACGCGGCCTGCGTGGTGGCCAATACGAAGTCACACGCCGCCGCGATTTCGCCGCCCGAACCGAAGGCCGGGCCCTGCACCGCGGCAATGACCGGCTTGGACAAGGCCTCCAGCGCGCCGTAGGCGGTGAAGCCTTCCACGCGGCGGGCCACCAGGTCGGCGGTGCTGAAGCCCTGGCGTTCCTTCAGGTCCGCGCCGGCGCAGAACACGGCGCCACGGGCGCGCACCACGACCACGCGCACGGCATCGTCGGCGTCCAGCGCCTCGCACACGGCGGTGATCTCGCGGCACATGGCCAGGTTGAGCGCGTTGCGGCTGTCGGGCCGGTTCAGCCAGACGGTGGCCACGGGGCCTTGCAGCTCCAGCTGCAGCATGGTGAGTTCGGGAAGTTTTTTCATCGTGCGGTTCAGTCTTGCAGTTTCATGCCGGTGACCTTCACCAGCTCGGCCAGGCGCTTGCCATCGGCCCGGATGTATTCGGTGGCCTGCGCCTTCATTTGCGGCATCACTTCCGCATTCTGCGCAGTCAGCAGCTTCTTGAATTCGGGCTGCGACTGCACTTTCTGCAGCGCTTTGGTGAGCTTGTCCACCACGGCGGCGGGCGTCCTCGCCGGCACGGCCAGGCTGTACCAGCTGCCGGTCTCCAGGCCTGGCACACCGGCTTCCGCAAACGTCGGCACATCGGGCAGATCGGCCGAGCGCTTGCTGCCGCCATAGGCCAGCGCGCGCATGCGGTCGGCCTTGATGAAGGGCAGCACGGCCGAGATGTTCAGCATGCCCACGTCCACCGAACCCGCCACCAGATCGGTGGCGGCCGGCGCCGCGCCGCGGTACGGCACATGCACCAGGCGCACACCCGCCGCGTGCTTGAACATTTCTCCGCCGATGTGCGGCGAGCTGCCCATGCCCGCCGAGGCGTAGCTCAGCTTGCCGGGTTGGGCCTTGGCCAGCGCGATCAGTTCCTTGAGGTTTTTCGCAGGCACCGAGGGGTGCACCGTGAGGATGTTGGGCACGTTGGCCACCATGCCGACGAACTCGAAGTCGGCGATGCCGTCGTACGGCACCTTGGTGGCGGCGGGCGTGACCGTGTGCGCGGCCGCGGTGCCGATCAGCAGCGTGTAGCCATCGGGTGCGGCCTTGGCCACGAACGCGGCGCCGATGCTGGCGCCGCCACCGGCCTTGTTCTCGACGATCACGGGTTGGCCGAGCGCGTCGCCCAGCTCCTTGGCCAGCGCACGGCCCAGCAGGTCGGCCGGGCCGCCCACCGCGTAGGGGTTGACCAACAGGATCGGGCGCGAGGGGTACGCGTCCTGCGCGAGCGCTTGTGACAGCGGGAAGACGGCGATGGCAGCGGCCATCAGGGCACGGCGAATGGGGTTCATGGGTGTCTCCTGGGGTGGTTGGAATTCAGATGGCGCCGATCGCGCGCAGCGCGTCCCGCTCTTCGTCGCGCAGGCCGAGCTTCTCGCGCAGCACGTCGTCCGTGTGTTCGCCGAGCAGCGGTGGGCGGGTGGCCTCGGGGTCGTCCAGGCCGTGAAAACGCAGCGGCACCTTCATGCCTTTGAAGCGGCCGATCAGGGGATGGTCGTACTCGATCACCATGCCGCGCGCGTTCACGTGCTCGTTGGCGACGACCTCGTCGACCTGCAGGATCGGCCCCGCCGGCACGCCCACCGCATCGCAGCGGCGGCAGAGTTCGTCGCGGTCCAGCTTGCGGATGGCGGCTTGCAATCCGGCCATGACTTCTTCGCGCCGCGCGAGGCGGTCGGCGTTGCGCACGAGACTGGCGTCCGTGGCCCAGGCTTCGAGCCCGAGCAGGTTGCACAGCGGCGCCCAATGCTGGTCACTGCCGGTGATCTGCACCCACTTGCCGTCCGCGCAGACGAAGGCCGCAGACGGAATGCGCCCGGGGTGTTCCGTGCCCAGGCGCTCGGGCACCTCGCCCAGCGTGAACCAGCGCGCGGCCGCAAGCGACAGCAGCCCCACCTGGCCGTCGAACATGGAAAAGTCGACCTGGCTGCCGCGCCCGGTCTTCTCGCACCCGGCCAGCGCCGAGAGGATGGCGACGCAGACCCACAGGCCCGAACTCAGGTCGGCCACGGGCAGGCCCGGCTTCACCGGCCCGCCGCCGCGCTCGCCGGTCAGGCTCATGATGCCGGCCATGGCTTGAAAGACCGTGTCGTAGCCCTTGCGTTTCGCATACGGGCCGGTCATGCCGAAGCCGGTGCAGCTCACGTGCACCAGGCGCGGATTGAGCGCGGAGAGCGTGGCGTAGTCCAGGCCGAATTTCTTCATCGTGCCGACGGGGAAGTTCTCCAGCACCACGTCGGCCTGTGTGGCCAGGCGGCGCACGATGTCCTGGCCTTCCGCGCTGCGCAGGTTCACGGTGATGGACCGCTTGCTGCGGTTGAAGGCCAGGTAATAGGCCGACACGTCACCTCCCTCGCCTTCCACCACAGGTTCGAAGGCACGCGTTTCGTCGCCACTGCCCGGCTGCTCGACCTTGATCACGTCGGCACCCAGTTCGGCCAGGATCATCGAGGCAAACGGACAGGCCAGGACGCGCGAGAGGTCCAGGATGGTGAGGCCTTCGAGCGGTCTCATGCCTTGGCCTTTCGGAAGCCGCGCATCATCACGTTGGCATCGCGGCCGATGTCCAGTGCGGGGCCCAGCGCCAGGTCGGCCACGCGGTGGAAGCTGCGCTTGGTCGTGGCCATGGCCAGCGGGTTCCAGCCCGCGATGGTGGTCGCCATCTTCACGGCCTCGTCCAGCACCTCGGCGTCGGGCACGACGCGGTTGCACAGGCCCCAGGCTTTTGCGCCCACGCCGTCGAGCGGTTCGGCCAGCGAGACGAGTTCGAAGGCCTGCTTGCGGCCCACCTGGCGCACCAGGTTGGCCATGACCACGGCGGCGACGATGCCGTGCTTGAGTTCCGGGTAGCCAAAGCGCACGGTCTCGGACATCACGCACAGGTCGCAGGCGATGGCCAAGCCCGCGCCGCCACCCAACGCGTTGCCGCGCACGGCGGAGACCACCGGTTTGTTCATTTGCGAGAACACCAGGTGCAGGGCCGTGGTGAGATCGGCGCGCGCGGTCACGGCCTGCGGGTCTTCCGGCGTGAGCGCCGAGAACTCGGTGGTGTCCGCGCCCGCGCAGAAGGACTTGCCCGCGCCGGTGAGCACCACGGCGTGGATGGCGCCGTCGCGGTCGGCGGCGCGCAGGCTGTCGAGCAGTTCCTGCGTCAGGCGCGTGTTGAGCGCGTTGTGTTTCTCGGGCCGGTTGAGCGTGAGGATGCGGACGGCGCCGCGGTCTTCGATGAGCAGGTGTTCCATAGGGGATTGATGTTGATGGTGATCAGGCGCTGACCGCGCCCATGGTCTTCATGCGTTCGGTGGCTTCGCGCAGTTCGCGCACGAGTTGCGCCATGACCTCGGCGGCGGGCTGGATGCGCTGCACCAGGCCGGCGGACTGGCCCAGCTCCACCTTGCCCCATTCGATGTCGCCATCGAGCGCGGCCTGCTTCAGGGTGCTTTTCTTGAACAAGGCTTCGTAGTCTTCTTGCGGCACCTGATCGCGCTCGGCGTCGAAGATGGCCTGGGCGAAGGCGTTGCGCAAGCCGCGCACCGGCAGGCTGCGGCGACCCACCAGTACCGTGTCGTGCACGTCGGCCTCGAGCACCGCTGCCTTGTAGTTGGCGTGCACCGTGGCTTCTTCGGTCAGCAAAAAGCGTGTGCCCAGTTGTACCGCGTCCGCGCCGAGCGCGAGCAGGGCCGCGATGCCCCAGCCATCGGCCACGCCGCCACCGGCAATCACGGGGATCGACACCTCCTGCAGCACGCGCCGCACGGTCACGAGGGTGCTGACGTCGTTGACCGGCGGATGCCCGCCGGCCTCGGAGCCCACGACGATCAACGCGTCGACACCGGCGTCCGCCGCCTTCTTCGCGTGTTCCAGCGTGGACACCACCTGGATCCAGGTGGCGCCGATGTCGCGAAAGCGTTGCAGGTGCGCGCGCGGCCCCCCCTGCGAGGCGATCACCACCGGCACGCGCCGCTGGTGCATGGCGTCCAGCAGGTCCTGCACGCCGGGCCGGTACAGCGGGATGTTGACCGCAAAGGGTTTGTCGGTGGCTGCCGCCAGCTCACCGAGCATGCGCACGAAATCGGGCGTGCGCAGCGGCCCCGCGGCCAGCACGCCCAGGCCGCCGGCGTTGGACACCGCGGCCGGCAGCGCCACGCTGGACGAGGCCCAGCTCATGCCCGCCTGGACGATGGGGTGGGCAATGCCCAGTAGCTTGGTGATTCGGGTTTTCATCAGGAAGTCGCTGGTTGATTTGGTTGTTAGAATAAACCAACTAGAAGTCAATTGCAACCAAATCATGGCCATTCAAAAATCCGCTTCCGCATCGGCAACAGGGCCTCGCCTTCCGCTGGCGGGCCTGCGCGTGGTCGACCTCACGTCGGCGGTGGTGGGACCGTATTGCACCCAGGTGCTGGCGGACTACGGTGCCGAGGTCATCAAGGTGGAAGAGAAGTCCGGCGACGTGATCCGCTGGATCTCGGGCAAGTCGCGCACGCCCGGCATGTCGGGCAAGTTCATGCACATGAACCGGAACAAGCGCAGCATCTCGCTGGACCTGAAGCAGGCCTCGGGGCGCGAAGCCTTGATGCAGCTCGTCGATACCGCCGACGTCTTTCTGCACAACATGCGCACCGCCGCGGCCGAGCGCCTGGGCCTGGGCAGCGAACAACTGACGCAGCGCTGCCCGCGCCTGGTCTATTGCGGCATCGTCGGGTTCGGCAGCGGTGGCCGCTACGCGGGACGGCCCGCGTACGACTCCATCCTGCAAGGCGGCACCGCCCTGGCCAGCCTGATGAGCGGCGCGGACGGCGCGCCGCGCTACGTGCCCTATGTGGTGATCGACCGCACGGCCGGGCTCATGGTGGCCCACGCGATCCTGGCCGCGCTGTTCGCGCGCGAGCGCGACGGTGAAGGCCGCACCATCGAGGTGCCGATGTTCGAAAGCTACGCGGGCTTGTTGTTGAGCGAGCACCTGTACGGCCACAGCTTCGAACCGCCCACAGGCCCGCTGGGTGACCGCCGTCTGCTCGACGCGAACGCCAGGCCGGTGCGCACGCGCGACGGTTACGTCTGCATCACCACCAACACCGACGCGCAGGTGCACAAGCTGTTCCATGCGCTCGGGCGCGCGGACCTCGCGGCCGATGCGCGCTTTGCCACGGCGCTGGCGCGCATCGAGCACATCGCGGCGTTCTTCGCGCTGCGCGCGGAGTTGCTCGCGTCGCGCGACACGGCGGAACTCGTCGACCTGCTCCTCGCGCACGACATTCCGTGCATGCCGTGCCACACGCTGGACTCGCTGGTGGCCGACCCGCATTTGCAGGACGTGGGCTTGCTCGAAACCGGCAGCCACCCCACGCAGGGACAGATCCGCCACATCCGCCCGGCCATGCAGATGAGCGGCTTCGAGCCCTCGGTGCGGCTGCCCGCGCCCCACATCGGCGAGCACACCGCCGCCATTCTTTCCGAGCTGGGCTACACGCCCGCGCAGATCGAAGCCTTGTTCTCGGATGGCGCGGCTTACACCGCGCCGGACGCGCCCCCGCACCCACCACAACCCACCTGAGGAGACTTCACATGCTTCAGTTCACCCGCCGCCAGGCATTGACGGGCTTGCTCGCCACCGGCATGGCGCCCTTTGCATCCACCCATGCCCAGACCAACTGGCCGCAGCGGCCCGTGCGCCTCATCGTCGGCTTCGCGCCCGGCGGCGGCAGCGACTTCGTGGCCCGCGCGCTGGCGCAGGACATGGGCGAACTGCTCGGGCAGCCGCTCATCGTCGACAACCGCCCGGGCGCGGGCGGCGCCATCGCCTCGCGCGCGGTCGCCACGGCCGACCCCGATGGCTACAACCTGTTGTTGGGCAGCGCCGCGAACTTCGTGATCAACCCGGTGCTCATGTCCAACCTGCCATACGACGCCGAAAAAGACTTCGCGCCGGTCGGCTCGGTGGCCCGCTTCGGCTACGTGCTGCTGGCCCGCAAGGGCCTGCCCTACAAGTCCGTGGCCGACGTGGTGGCGCATGCGAAGCAGAAGCCGGGTGAATTGACGATCGGCTCGGCCGGCAACGGCTCCAACACGCACCTCGCGGCCGCGGCCTTCCAGCGCGCGGCCGGCATCCAGCTGCGCCACATTCCCTACAAGGGCACCACGCCCGCGCTGACGGACCTGGCCGGCGGCACGATCGACCTGCTCTTCGACTCCGTGCCCACGGTGTTGGGCCAGGTCAAGTCCGGTGCCTTGCGCGCCCTGGCCACCACGGGTCGAACGCGCGAAACCGTGTTGCCCGACCTGCCCACCATGGTGGAAGCGGGTTTACCCAACTTCTCGGCCAGCAACTGGTTCGCGGTGTTCGCGCCGGCGCGCACGCCACCCGACGTGCTCGCGCGCATGAACGCGGCCATTCAGAAAGCCCTGGCCAGCGACCGGCTGCGCGGCCAGTTCGCGGCCAGCGGCAACATCCCGCTGCCGGGCAGCCCGCAGGCGCTGGACCAGTTGGTGAAGGACGAGCGCGTGGCCTACGCCAAACTCATCAAGGACTCCGGCATCACCGCCGACTGATCAGGCCGCGGACAGGGGCTCGCGCAGCCACGCGACCAGCATCGGGTTCACCACATCGGCGCCCTCGTACTGCACCCAGTGGCCGCAGCCACGCACGATGTGCGCGCGGCTGTGGGGAACGGCGGCACTGAGTTGCGGCACGAGCACCTCGGGATCGGCCGTGACGTCGTGCTCGCCCCAGGCCAGAAGGGTCGGCCCTTCTCGCGTGGCGAGCAACTCGATGAGCCCACCTGCGCGCCCCATGTTCTTGCTGCGAAAACGCGTGTGCACACAGGCCTCGGTGTGCACGCGCAAGGCCAGCGCATCGATGTCGTCCGCCGGCACGCTGAGCATGTGCATCGCGAGGTTGTGGCGCATGGCGCGCTCCAGCGCGGGCGCGTCGCCCGCGCGGTACGCCTCGGCCCAGTGCACGAGTTCGCCCTTGGGACGCCGGCGCGTGCCGTGGCCCGCGGAGCCGAGCAAGGCGAGCCGCTGCACGTGGGGCCGCCGCGCGCTCAGGTGCGCGGCCACCAGGCCACCAAAAGAAAAGCCCACCAGGTTGATCGGCGTGTCGGCACCGATCGCGGCATTCAAGGTGGCCAGCGTCGCGTCCAGCAACGCGGGCAGGCCTTCGCCATGCAGGTCGGAATCGCCATAGCCCGGCATGTTCGGCACCCACACCGTGTGCTGCGTGGCCAGCGCGTCGATGTTGCGCACCCAGTGCAGCCAGCTGCCATGCCCGCCGTGCAGCAACACCACCGGGCTGCCGGCACCGAAGGCGCGCCAGGTGACCACGCCATGGGCGGTCTTCACGCGTTCGATGCGGGCGCGTGCGGTGAGGTCGTCGATCAGGACTGGAGCTTCTTGAGCAGCTTGCGCTTCTTGTGAGTCGTCTTTCATGCCCTGCACTGTAGTGCCTCAGGCCAACACCACCACGCCGTCGGCGGCTTTCACCCCGCGGCCCTGGGGCAATACGAACACCGGATTGATCTCGGCCTCGAGCACGCGATCGCCCAGCTGCGCCACCATGCGCGAGAACGCGACGATGGTGGCCACCAGCGCGTCCACGTCGGCCTTGGGCCGGCCGCGGTAGCCGTCGAGCAGCGGCCAGGTCTTGAGCTCGCGCACCATCTCTTCGGCCACCGCCGGGCTCAGGCCCGCGTCGGGTGACATCATGCGCATCGTCGTGTCCTTCAGCAGCTCGGCGGTGATGCCGCCCATGCCCAGCAGGATCGCCGTGCCCAGCACGTCGCGGTGCATGCCCAGGATCAACTCGGTGCCACCCGACACCATCTCCTGCACGAGGAATCGATCGGGTCGCACACCGGCCTTGCGGTGCACCTCGTCGGCCATGGCCGCCATGCGCGCGCCGATCTGCTCGGCGTTCACGCCGACGGCCACACCGCCCACATCGCTCTTGTGCGTGATCTCACGGCTCAGCATCTTCAGCACCACGCGCCCGCCCATGGCCTTCGCGGCTTGCTCGGCTTGCGCTGCCGTGGTGACCACGGTCTCGGCGGTGCACGGCACGTCGAATCGCGTGAACAGGCGCTTGCATTCGGCCTCGTCGAGCGAGCCGATGCCGAGATCCTGCACCGACACGGGCGCACCGGCCAACGCGGCCACAGGCTCGCGCCACTGGCGCGCATGCAGCATGCCGGCCAGCGCCACACTGCAGCTCTCGGCCGAGGTGAAGGCCGGCACGCCGCGCTGCGTGAGCAGGGCCGCCACATCGGGCGCGTGCGGGCTCACGAAGGCGATCACCGGTTTGTCGCTCAGCGGCAAGCAATCCTGAATCGCCCCGGCCATCAACTCGGGCATGGCCAGGCTGGACGAGCCGACGATGATGGTCAGCGCGTCGTAGCTCGGGCTCTCGAGCAGGGCTTTGATGGCGCCGCGCAGCAGATCGGGCTGCAAGCCCGCGAGCGTCACGTCGATCGGGTTGCGGTCCAGCGCGGCGTGGCTGCCGTTTTGCAGATCGCGCAGGCGCTGGGCCGTGGCCTCGTCGGGCGCGGGCGTCTCGAAACCCGTCACCCCCAGGCTGTCGGACACCAGCGTGCCCGCCCCGCCGGTGGACGTGAGCACGGCCACGCGCTTGCCGCGCAGCACGCGCCCGGTGGACAGCGCCACCGGCATGTCGAGCAGATCGCTGAAGGACTGCGCGCGGATCACGCCCACTTCCTTGAACAGCGCGTCGTACATGCGGTCCGCGCCCGCCAGCGCACCGGTGTGCGACACGGCGGCCTGCGCGCCGGCTTCGGAGCGCCCGATCTTGAAGGCCACCACCGGCTTGCCGGCGCGCGCGGCCTTGAGCGCAGCCTGGCGGAAGCGCTCCGGGTGGCGCACGCTTTCCACATACAGCGCGATGACCCTGGTGGCCTCGTCGTCGGCCAGGTGGTCGATGAAATCGGCCAGGTCCAGGTCCACCTCGTTGCTGGTGGAGATGAGTTTGGACAGGCCAATGCCACGCGCCGCGGCGCGCGAGAGCAGCGCGCCCAGAATGCCGCCGCTTTGCGAGACCACGCCCACGGCGCCCTGCGGAAAATGGTCCATCTCCAGCGCGCCGCTGGCCGAGAGCACGATGTTGTCGGTGAGGTTGACCAGGCCGATGGTGTTCGGCCCGAGCAGGCGCATGGGGCCCGCCGCCTCCATCAGTTGCGCCTGGCGGCGCGCGCCCTCCTCGCCCGTTTCGGTGTAGCCGCTGGCGAGCACGATGGCCGCTGCCGTGCCGCGCGCCGCGAGGTCTCGCACCGCCAGGTGGGCGCGCTCGGCGCCGAGCAGCACGATGCCCACGTCGGGCACGCTGGGCAGCGAGGCGATGTCGGCATAGCAGCGCAGGCCATCGATGCTGTCCACGCGCGGGTTCACCGGAAAGATCTCGCCGCGGAACCCATGCTTGCGCAGATAGGCGACCGGACGGCCTGCGGTCTTCTGGGCGTCGGCGGACGCGCCGATGACGGCAACGCTGCGGGGCTGCAGCAGGCGGGCAATGGCGTTCATGTGTGTCATTCCTTGGCGGCGACGGTCTTGCTCAGAAACGCCATGACCGCATCGCGGTGTTCGGTGCTCGTGTAACAGATGCCTTGCGCCTGGCTGCCCTGCGCGAACACCTGGTTCGCCGGCAGCTCGAAGCTCTGGTTGAGGATGTTCTTGCCGAGCGCGAGCGCGGTGGCCGAGCCCTTGCTCAGTTCGCGCGCCCAGGCCTGTGCGTCCGACACCAGTTGTGCGGCAGCGGTTTTGCGGTCGACGATGCCCAGGGCGAGCGCCTCGTCCACCTCCACCTTGCGGCCGGTGAACACCAGTTCTTTCGCTTTGGACAAGCCGACGCGGCGCGGCAGGAAGTACATGCCGCCGCCATCGGGCACGATGCCGCGGTGGATGTAGGACCAGGCAAAGCTGCCCCACTCGCTGGCGATCACGAAGTCGCAGGCCAGCGCGGTGTCAGCGCCCAGGCCCGAGGCCGAGCCGTTCACCGCCGCGATCACCGGCTTGGGCATGGTGTGCAGCAGCATCTGCGTGTGGTGCACGCGCTGCTGGCGGTGCCAGCCGTTGAAGCCCACCTCGCCCGCCGGTGCGTTCATGCGTTTCTCCATGCCGGCGATGTCGCCGCCGGCGCAGAAGGCCTTGCCCGCGCCGGTGAGCACCAGCGCGCGGATGGCCTTGTCGGCCGCCACCTGTTCCAGGGCGTCGATGAATTCGGCGCGCATCGCGTCGCTCATGGCGTTGCGCTTGTCCGGCCGGTTCAGCGTGAGGGTGGCGATACCGGTGTCGACCTGCAGGTCGATGAGGGAGAAGGTCATGGCGGTTCCAGAAGGCGTTGGGTGGACTCAGTTCGAGGTGATGTTGTTTTCCTTGACGATCTTGCGCCAGCGCGCTTCTTCGCCACGGACGTAGCTGTCCAGCTCGGCGGGTGCGCCCGCGCTGATGACCAGGCCTTCCTGCTCCACCTTCTTGCGGAAATCGTCGGTCGCCACGGCCTTCTTCGCGGCCGCGTTGAGCTTGTGGATCACGTCGGCCGGCGTGCCGGCGGGCACGTACAGGCCGTACCAGCTCTCCACCGCATAACCCGGCACGGTTTCGCCCACCGTGGGCAAGTCCTTGAACACGGGGGAGCGCTGGGCGCCAGTGACGGCGATGGCGCGCAGCTTGCCGCTGTCGACCAGGGACGAGACCCCGGCCGCCGTGCCGAACATCATGTTGACCTGGCCGCCTTGCAGGTCGGTCAGGGCCGGGCCCGCGCCACGGTACGGGATGTGGCTGGTCTTCACCTTGGCCAGGTTGTCGAACATCTCGCCCGCGAGGTGCGCGGAGGTGCCATTGCCCTGCGAGGCGTAGGTGAGCTTGCCCGGGTTGGCGCGCGCGGCGTCCACCACGTCCTTCACCGTCTTGTAGGGGCTGTCCGCGCGCACCACCAGCACGTTCGGACCCTTGCCGATCAGGATCACGGGCGCGAAGGCCTTCTCGGTGTCGAAGGGCAGCTTGGGCATCATGCTGGGGTTGACCGCGTGGGCGAAGGTGGCGATCACCACGGTGTAGCCATCGGCCGGGCTCTTGGCCACGGTCTCGGTGCCGATGATGGTGCCGGCCCCGGGCTTGTTCTCGATCACCACCGACTGGCCGAGCTCTTTCGACATGCCCAGGCCGATCGTGCGCGCGATCATGTCGGTGCCGCCACCGGGGGCAAACGGCACCACCAGACGGATCGGTTTGTCGGGGAACTGCTGCGCCAGCGCGACCGAGGTGGTGAGCGTGGCGAGCGCGAGGACGATGCCGCGGCGCAAGGTGGAGGCTGAACGCTGAAGGGTCATGGTGTGTGTCTCCTGGAATATGAATAGGCCAGGAAATGCTACGTTTTCAGTGCCGGTTTGGCACTCCTTCAATTCCATTCAATGGAATTGAGGTGGATGCCATCGGGGTTCTTCATGAGGGCGATGGCGCCTGGATCGCGGATGATGCGGCTTCCACCTCATGGAATTTCATGGACACACGCAGATGAACGAGAACGCAGCAAACAACGAACGGTTCGGCACCTCGCCCACCAACCGCTCGCTGATCCGGGGCATCGACATCCTGCGGGCGTTCCGGCCCGGATCGAGCTGGCTGGGCAACAGCGAACTGGCGGAGCGCACGGGCCTGTCGCCCTCCACCGTCAGCCGCCTCACGCAGACGCTCGTGCTCTGCGGCATGCTGCAGCACGACGGCCTCCGCCGCGCCTACCGACTGGCGCCACCGGTGCTGAGCTTTGCCCACGCGATGCGCGCAGGCTCGTCGGTGCTGGCCCTGGCCGCTCCGCGCATGCGCGCCCTGGCCGAAAGCCAGCGCATCAACGTCGGCCTGGCCGCGCCCGACGGCGACGAGATGGTGTACCTGGAGTCCATCCGCTACAACCGCCGCGTCGCGCTGCGCAACGTGGTTTCCGGCCAGCGCGTGCCCATGGAGCTCACCTCGCTTGGGCGCGCCTACCTCGCGACCCTGTCGGCCCCTCAGAGGCAGCCCTTGTACGAGGTGTTCCAGCGCCGTTGCGGCGCGCAGTGGCGCACCGTGCAGGCCGAGATCGGCAATGCGCTCAAACAGATGCGGGAACAGGGTTTCTGCGCGGCGTCCTGGCAACCCGAGGTGGTGGCGCTGGCCACGCCGCTGGTCACGGCGGAAGGGGTCTACGTGCTGAACCTCAGCGTGTCGACCGACGAACCCCTGCCCTTGGTGGTGCGCACGCTCTCGGGGCCGTTGCAGACGCTGGCCCAGGAACTGCGCGTGGAACTCGATGCCCTGGGCAGCGCGCTAGAGGCGCTCTAGCAGCCTGCGCCGCTGGCAGCGCTAACGCACTTCGCCCGTTTTTGTCTCGCTGAGGAAGGGCGAAGCCAGGGTGCGTTGTTGCAAACGCCGCTGCTCGCCGCGTTCCGTGCTGTCGTGCAACACGGCGACGAACCAGGCCAACAGCAGACACGAGCCGACCAGCAACAGCCAGATCAGCACATGCGTGAACACGCCGACCCATGAATCGTCATTGCGGCCTGCCATGGGTGCGTTGCGGTTCATGGTGCTTCCCTGTGGTCATTGGTATGGGCGTCACTGAATGCATGATCTCAATGCGCATGCTGCGACCATGTCAGTTCCGCGCCTCGCTGTCTGTAGGAATAGGCCTACAACGCCCGTAGTACCTCTCAGGCAGCCTGTTGCCGGGGTTCAGGCCAACACGCCGCGCATGCGGTTCAGGTCGCGCCGGTACCGCGCGGCCAGGCCCACCTTCTGCTTGTCGCTCAGGATCTTGCCCGACAGCTGAAAGAACTTTTTCTCCTCTTCCCGCAGGTGGTGGTGCACCTCGTGGGAGAGCTTGCGCACCAGCTCGGGCCAGGCGTCCGGTTGGTTGCGCGCTTCTTCGATCGCCTCGACGCATTCATCAATCTCATGGTGCTCGGCCAAGGCATGGCGGGACGACTTCAAGCCCATGTCATCGAACAGGATCTGGGCATACAGAAAGCGCTCCTCGGCCGCGGCGTGTGCCGCCAGCTCGATGCGCAGCGCCTGGAACGTCTCCTGCGCGCGCGGGTCGTCCGGCTTCATGCGCGACAAGCGCCGACACAGGGTGCGCTGGGTTGCGTGGCTCTCGCGCAGGGCTTCGTAGATGTTGTCCATGGTGTTTCCTTGTCCGTCCGAGTCTAGAAACGCACCATCAAGCCCCGTGTCGGCTCATGCCGGACACCGGTGTAGGACCGCACCCACGCACGAGGACAAAAGCCCTCGAATGGAGGGCAAAAAAGAAGCCACCGCATGCGGTGGCTTCTTGGTGTGCCGCGAAATCCGGTGACGGACTTCGCGGCTCGCGTGAACGCGATGGATCGATCAGCGGATCACGGCCAGGTTGGTGCGCACACCGCCCTTGAAGGTCATGAGCGTCAGGGCGCCGTTCTTGATGTCGCCCTTTTCGTCGAAGGCGATGTTGCCCGTCACACCCTTGTAGTTGGTGGCCTTGAGCGCCGGCAGGTACACCTTCGGATCGGCGGAACCGGCGGTGACCATGGCGTTGGCCATGACCTTCACGGCGTCGTACACGTATGGGGCGTACACCTTCACGTCGTCGTTGAACTTGGCCTTGAAGTCGACGCGGAACTTGTCCATGCCGGCCTTCTGCTCGCCTTCCACGCCACCGGCTTCCGCGCAGTAGACCTGGTCGTCGCCCAGGCCATCGGCGGCCAGCTTCGGCAGTTCGGTGGTGCAGATGCCGTCGCCGCCCATGAACTTGGCCTTGATGCCCAGTTGCTTCATTTGCTTGAGCATCGGGCCGGCAACGGCGTCCATGCCGCCGAAGAACACGACGTCGGGCTTCTTGGCCTTCAGCGTGGTCAGGATGGCGTTGAAGTCGGTGGCCTTGTCGTTGGTGAACTCACGACCCACCACGGTACCGCCGGCAGCGGCCACGCCCTTTTCGAACTCGTCGGCCACGCCTTGGCCGTACGCGGTGCGGTCATCGATCACGGCCACGTTCTTGGCCTTGAGGGTTTCCACAGCGTACTTGCCCAGCGTGCCGCCCAGGTGCACGTCGTCAGCCACGACGCGGAACGCGCCTGCGTAGCCCTGACGGGTGTACTTGGGGTTGGTGGCCGAGGGCGAAATCTGGGGAATGCCAGCGTCGTTGTAGATCTGCGAGGCGGGGATGGTGGTGCCCGAGTTCAGGTGACCGATCACACCGGCCACCTTGGCGTCCACCAGCTTGGTGGCGGCTGCCGTGCCTTGCTTGGGATCGGCCGCGTCGTCTTCGGCCAGCAGCTCGAACTTGGCGGGCGCGCCGCCGATGGTCAGGCCAGCCGCGTTGAGCTCTTCGATCGCCATGCGGGCGCCGTTTTCATTGTCTTTGCCGAGGTGGGCGATTGCGCCGCTGGTGGGACCAACGTGACCGATCTTGATGACCTGGGCCGTTGGTGCGGGGGCTGCGGCAGGAGCGGCAGCCGGGGCTGCTTCTTCTTTTTTGCCACAAGCGGCAAGCGCGACAGCCGCCGCGATAACGGCCAGTTTGGTGTTCAGTTGCATGGTTTTCCTCGGAAAGGATAGGAGTTGGAATGCGGAGGGAACTTTTTCTCCCCACGCATAAAGATACTCCAAAAAACCACCAGTTTTCACGCTTTGCACCGCTGTGTCAGCGGACCGAGGGTTTTCCCAAAGGCCAGATCACCCTCTTGCAGGGCGCATAAGTGCCGCGCATGTGGCGCGTGTGCATCAGTCCTGAGGCGCGAGTTTCAGATCGTGCCGCTGCGGCTCGATGCCTTGGGCCTTGTAGCGCTTCCAGCGCTCGCGCGCGTGGCTGCGGTCGCCCTCGTCGTTGGTGACGACCTCGATCACCCGGGCAAAGCGCTCGTGCCCGGGCGGCATTTCGGCACGCAGATTCACCAGCACCGAAGCGCCGTTGCTGGCGGACGCGTCGCTGGCGAGATGGATGGGTGAACGGGCCTGCACATGCGGCGGGTCGTTCGGGCCACTGTGAGGCACGAACTCCCCAACCACCGCCGTCCAGAGCGCCGCGTCGAGCGCGGCACGCTCGCCGTCATCCACCAGCACGAGCACGCGAGCGCCTTTCAGGTAGGCCTTTCGCAGCAACCTGCAGGCGTAGCTCAGCCTGTCCGGGGCGTTGAAATGGAAGGCGACTTCGGTGGTCATGGCGGACGGCCTCAGGCCTTGGCCGCTTTCCGGGTTTTCGCGCGCGGCGTTGCACCGCCGGCTTTGCCCGAGGCGACCTGATCGAGGAGGTACTGCAGCAGCAGCGGCACGGGCCGGCCGGTGGAGCCTTTGGCCGCGCCGCCTTTCCAGGCCGTTCCCGCGATGTCCAGGTGCGCCCAGGGCAGCTCGGCGGTGAACTTCTGCAGGAACTTGGCCGCGGTGATGGCACCGCCCGCGCGGCCCGCCACGTTGCCCATGTCGGCGAAGTTGGACTTGAGACCTTCTGCGTACTCGTCGTCCAGCGGCATGCGCCAGCACGGGTCCAGCGCCGCTTCACCGGCCTGCTGCAGGGCCTGCGCCAGGTCGTCGCGCGTGGAGAACAGGCCCGAGCGCACGCCGCCCAGGGCGATCACGCAGGCGCCGGTGAGGGTCGCGATGTCGATCACGCTGTGCGGCTTGAAGCGCGCGGCGTAGGTCAGCGCGTCGCACAGGATCAGGCGTCCTTCGGCATCGGTGTTGAGGATTTCGATGGTTTGCCCGCTCATGCTGGTGACCACGTCGCCGGGCTTCACGGCCATGCCGTCGGGCATGTTTTCGCAACTGGGGATGAGCCCGACCACGTTGATGGCGGGCTGCAGTTCGGCCAATGCCGCGAAGGTGCCGAGCACGCTGGCAGCGCCGCCCATGTCGAACTTCATCTCGTCCATCTCGGCCGCGGGTTTGATGGAGATGCCGCCAGTGTCGAAGGTGATGCCCTTGCCCACCAGCACCACGGGCGCGGCGTCCTTGGCGCCGCCGCTGTAGTGCATGACGATGAAGCGCAGCGGCTCCGCCGAGCCCTTGGCCACCGCCATGAACGAGCCCATGCCCAAGGCCTCGACATGTTTGGGGCCGAGCACTTCGGTCTTCATGCGCGGTTGGCGCCCGAGCTTGCGCGCGGCCTCGGCGAGCATGCTGGGGGTGGCGTGGTTGGCCGGGCGGTTGGCCCACTCCTTGGCGAATTCGACGCCGGTGACCAGCGCACGACCCGCATCGAAGCCGTCGCGCACGGCCGGGGCCTGGGCCACGCCCACCACCACCTGCTGCAACGAACGGGCCTTGGCCGACGGCTTGGTGGCGGTGTAGACATAGGTCGCGTCCGCACACGCCTGCACGGCGCTGCGCACCGCGTGGCTGTCCGCGTCGAAGAGGCTGAGCAACAGGCCCAGCTTTTTCACGCCAGGCTGCTTGAGCGCGGACACCCCGGCCGCCACAGCCTTGCGCACCGAGGCGGCGGAGCCGTCGCCCACGCGCACCAGCAGCACGCGAGCGGCCTTGAACCCGGCCGGTCGGTAGCACAGCAACTGCTTGCCGGCGCCGCTCTCCAGATCGCCCCGCTGGACGGCCTCTGCCACCAGTTGCGGCAACGCGCCGGCTTCGGTCTTTTTCGGTACGGCATCGGGCACCAGCACCAGCAAGGCGTCGACAGCCCATGGGGCGGCCTGGGTGGGAGAAAGTGATTTGAGTTCGAAGTCCATAATCGTGTTTTCCTGTTCTCGATCGATGTTATTCCATTCCTCCATCCGCAAAGAGCTGGCGCGCAGTTTCGGGGCCACGCTGTTGGTGCTGTTCACCATCGTGCTGACCATGCTGCTGATCCGCACGGTCGGCCTGGCCTCGCGTGGCAGCGTGAACCCGCAAGAGATCGCCCTCGTGCTGGGCTACACCGTGATCGGCCGCATGCCCACGGTCCTTACCCTGGCCCTGTTCATCGCCATCGTCTTCACGCTCTCGCGCATGTACCGCGACAGCGAAATGATCATCTGGTTCTCCAGCGGGCGCTCGCTCGGGGGCTTTCTCGGCCCGGTGGTGCGGTTTTCGTGGCCCATCCTGGTGGTCATCACGCTGATGGTGTTCTTCGTCTGGCCCTGGGCCAATGCACAGACGGACGCCCTGCGCGACCGCTTCGAGCGACGCGGGGACCTCGAACGCATCGCGCCGGGGCAGTTTCAGGAATCGTCGAGTGGACGGCGCGTGTTCTTCATTGACAAGGACACGGCCGATGGCACCGAAGGCCGCAACATCTTCATCTCCAGCACCGAAAAGGATGGCAGCGAAACCGTGACATCGGCGCGCTCGGGGCGCATCGAATGGATTGAAAGCCGACAGATCCTGATGCTCAACAACGGCCAGCGCCTGGAGGCGGCAGCCGACCAGGGCAGCCTGCAAGTGAGCGAGTTCGAGGAGTACGGCACGCAGATCGGCGGATTCGAAGCCAGCGAGCGCGGCGAGGCGCTCAAGGCCCGCAGCAGCTGGGACCTCATCGCCGACCCCACCCGCGCCAACCTGGGCGAACTGGGCTGGCGCGTGGGCATGGCCCTCACCGCCATGAACTTCGTGCTGATCGCGGTGGCCACCACCACCGGCAACCCGCGCGCGGGGCGCGGCGGCAACCTGTTCTTCACCCTCTTCTCTTTCGTGTTCTATTACAACCTGCTCAACCTGGGCCAGAGCTGGGTCGCCAGCGGCCTGTTCCCGCTTGCGGGCTACATGCTCACGCTGCACGGCGGGGTGTTCATCCTGACCGTGCTCTGGATGCTCAAGCGCCACCACAATCTGAGCGTGCGTGGCTGGCTTCGCGCCCGACGGGCCCAGCGGGCCGAGGCACAAGGCGCCGCCGCATGAAGACCATCCGACGCCTCATCTATGGTGAGATCTTCGCGGCCGTGTTCTTCGTGCTGCTGGCCTTCCTCTCGCTGTTCTTCTTCTTCGACTTCGTCGACGAGTTGCCCGAACTGGGCAAGCCCTCGGCGCTCGACGCGAAACTGGTCTATGAAGTGCCGCACGCCCTGCTCTACGTGGCACTGGTCATGCCCAGCCGCATCTACGAGCTGCTGCCGATTGCCGTGCTGATCGGCTCCATCTTCGTGCTGGCGCGGCTGGCGCAGGGTTCGGAATACACCATCCTGCGCACCAGTGGCCTGGGGCCCTGGCGGGCGTTGCGCACGCTGCTGGGTCTGGGCCTGGTTTTCGTGGTGCTGACCTTCGCCATTGGCGACTACCTCGCGCCGCTCTCGGACAAGACCGCGCAATTGCTCAAGGCACGCTACCAGGGCAACATCAGCCTGGGGCAGACCGGCGCCTGGCTCAAGGAAAAGCAACCGTACAGCAACTTTTCTGTCAACGTGGGCTCCATGTCACCCCAGGGTGAGCTGGGCAATGTGCGCATCTTCGAATTCAACAACCAGGGTTTCCTGATGTCCACGGTGCGCGCGGACACCGGTCAGATTGAAAACGACGATTCCTGGACGCTGCGCCAGGTGGAGCGCAGTGAGTTCGACACCGCCGGGCAAACCTCGGCGCGCGTGCTGCGGCAGAACCTCGAGACCTTCCGCTGGCCCAGCGGCATCAACGCCGAAATGGTGTCGGTGGCCTTGCTCAAGCCCGACCGCATGCGCACCGCCGACCTGTTTGGCTACATCCGCCACCTGGAGGCCAACGGCCAGACCGCGCAGCGCTACGAGATCGAGTTCTGGCGCAAGGTGTTCTACCCGTTGAGCTGCCTGGTGATGGTGGTGCTGGCGCTGCCGTTCGCCTACCTGCACTTCCGCTCCGGCAGCATCACCGCCTACGTGTTCGGCGGCGTGATGATCGGCATCAGCTTCTTCCTGCTCAACAACGTGTTCGGCTACATCGGCAACCTCAACCAGTGGCGGCCCTGGCTGGCCGCGGCCTCGCCGGCGATGATCTATTCCGTCTTCTCGCTCGGCGCCTTCGGGTGGCTGGTGCTCAGGAGGTAGGGCCGTGCTCGGTGTCATTGTCCTGGCGCATGGGTCGCGCGACCCTTTGTGGCGCGCACCGATCGAGTCGGTGGCGCAGCAGATTGCCCGCGGCGACGCGTCCGCGGTGGTTTCGTGCGCCTACCTCGAACTCTGCGAACCCGACATCGCCACGGCCGCGCGCCAGTTGGTCGCCCAGGGTGCCACGCGCATCCGCGTGTTGCCGCTGTTCTTCGGCATGGGCAAGCATGCCCGTGAAGACCTGCCGCAGCGCATGGCCGATCTGGGCGCCGCGCACCCCGGCACCGCGTTCGAATTGCTGCCCACCGCGGGTGAAGACCCACGCCTGACCGCCTTGCTTGCAAAAATCGCGCTGGAGACCACCGCATGAACCTGCACCAGTTTCGCTTCGTGCAGGAAGCGGTGCGCCGCAACCTGAACCTCACCGAAGCCGCCAAGGCGCTGCACACCTCGCAGCCCGGCGTGTCCAAGGCCATCATCGAGCTGGAGGACGAGCTCGGCATCGAAATCTTCGCGCGCCACGGCAAGCGCATCAAGCGCGTCACCGAGCCGGGCCAGCAGGTGCTCAAGAGCATCGAGATCATCCTGCGCGAGGTCAACAACCTCAAGCGCATCGGTGAGCAGTACTCGGCGCAGGACAGCGGCACGCTCTCGATCGCAACCACCCACACCCAGGCGCGTTATGTGCTGCCGGGCCCGGTGGCCGCGCTGCGCCTGGCCTACCCGAAGGTCGGCATCAGCCTGCACCAGGGCTCACCCGACCAGGTGGCCAAGATGCTGATGGAAGAAGTGGCCGAGATCGGCATGGCCACCGAGTCGCTGGTGAACTACCCCGAGCTCGTCACCCTGCCCTGCTACGAGTGGCAGCACGTGCTGGTGTTCCCGTTCGACCACCCGCTGCTCGAGCGCGAGCGCATCACGCTCGATGACCTCGCGCAGGTGCCGCTGATCACCTACCACCCCAGCTTCACCGGCCGCACCCGCATCGACCAGGCGTTCGGGCTGCGCCACCTGCAGCCCAACATCGTGCTCGAAGCGATCGACTCGGACGTGATCAAGACTTACGTGAAGCTCGGAATGGGCGTGGGCATCGTCGCCGAAATGGCCATGCAGGGCGAGAACCAGACGCCCGATCTGGTGGCGCGCCCGGCCGCGCAGCTGTTTGGCCACAACCTCGCGCGCGTGGCCTTCAAGCGCGGCACCTACTTGCGCCATTTCGTGCTGCGCTTTGCCGAACTGCTGAGCGATCGGCTTTCGCGCGACCTCATTTTGCGTGCCATGAGCGGCACCCCAGACGACTACGAGCTCTGATTCCCCAGACACCATGACCTCGCCCGCACCCCGCACGCCCACTTTCCCCTCGCGCCTGCCCAACGTCGGCACCACCATCTTCAGCGTCATGTCGGCGCTGGCGACCGAGCACAACGCGGTCAACCTCGGCCAGGGCTTCCCCGACTTCGATTGCGACCCGGCCCTGGTGGACGCGGTCACCCAGGCCATGCGGGCCGGCCACAACCAGTACCCGCCCATGCCCGGAGCGCCCGCGCTGCGCCAGGCCATGGCCGCCAAGATCCAGGCGCTCTACGGCCTGGCCTGCGACCCGAACACCGAGATCACCGTCACGGCCGGCGCGACGCAAGCCATCCTCACCGCACTGCTGGCGGTCGTGCAACCGGGCGACGAGGTCATCGTGCTCGAGCCCTGCTACGACAGCTACGTGCCCAACATCGAGCTGGCCGGCGGCGTGCCGGTGCGCGTGCCACTCACGCCCGGCAGCTTCCGACCCGATTTCGACCGCATCGCCGCCGCCCTCACGCCGCGCACGCGCGCCCTGCTCATCAACAGCCCGCACAACCCCAGCGGCACGGTCTGGAGCGCGGCCGACATGCAGCGCCTGCAAGACCTGCTCGCACCCACCGACGTGCTGCTGATCAGCGACGAGGTCTACGAGCACATGGTGTTCGACGGCCAGGCACACCAGAGCGCGGCGCGCTTCCCCGGCCTGGCCGCGCGTGCCTTCATCATCAGCAGCTTCGGCAAGACGTACCACGTGACCGGGTGGAAGGTCGGCACCGTGGTCGCGCCCGCGGCGCTCACCGCCGAATTCCGCAAGGTGCACCAGTTCAACGTGTTCACCGTGAACACGCCGATGCAGCACGCGCTGGCCAGCTACATGGCCAACCCCGCGCCGTACGTTGAACTCCCGGCGTTCTACCAACGCAAGCGCGATCTGTTCCGCGAGGGCCTGGCGGGCACCCGTTTCCGGTTGTTGCCGGGCGAAGGCACCTACTTCCAGTGCGTGGAGATCTCGAACCTGGCCGTGCCCGAGCGCGACCTGCCCGAGGGCGATTTCTGCCAGTGGCTCACGAAAGAAATCGGCGTGGCCGCCATTCCGCTGTCGGCGTTCTACGGCAATGGCTTCGACCAGAAGGTGGTGCGCTTCTGCTTCGCGAAGAAGGACGACACCTTGCGCGAAGCGCTCAAGCGCCTCGCGCGGCTTTGAAGCGCCAGGACCTCAGGTATTGAGCTGGGCCCAGGCCTTGTCGAGCCGCTTCACGCTCACGGGCTGGGGCGTGCGCAGCTCCTGCGCGAAGAAACTCACCCGCAACTCCTCCAACAACCAGCGCAGCTCCTGCAGGCGCGCGTCCTGCACGCCCTTGCGCTCGGCCACCAGGCGCCAGAAGCGCTGGTCTTGTGGGCGCAGCTCGGCCAGTTTGGCCGCATCGCGCGCGGGGTCGGCGCGCAGCTTGTCCAGCCGCAGTTGCACGGCCTTCAAATAGCGCGGCAGGTGCTGCAGTTGCGCATACGGCGTTTGCAACAGGAAGCGCTTGGGTACCAGGCGTTGCAGCTGTTGCGCGATGTCGGCCGCCACATCGGCTGACGGCTTGCCATCCTTGAGCTTGCGCGCGGCCGCGGCGTACTCGGTGAGCACGGTGCCGGCGGTGCGCGCGATCTCGTTGGCGATCAGCGTGAGGCGGCCACGGCCCTCTTCCACCCGGCGTTTGAACGCGGCTTCGTCGGTGGGCAGAGGATCGCCCAGGAAAGCGCGGTCCAGCGCGAGTTCGAGGATCTGTGCGCGCAACTCTTCCAGCGTGCCGCCCCCGCCCGTGTCCTTGCCCACCTGCATGTAGGCCACGCCCATGGCCTGCAGGCCGGGCAGGTTTTTTTCCAGGTACTTCAGCGCGTCGCGGATCTGCAACGCACACAGGCGCCGCAGGCCTTCGCGGTGGCGCGACTGGGCCACTTCGGGTTCGTCGAACACCTCGATGCGCACCGCGTCACCATCGTCCACCAGGGCGGGAAAGCCGATCAACGTTTGTTTGCCTTGCTGGATTTCCATCAGTTCGGGCAGTTCGCCAAAGTCCCAGGTGGTGTGGCGTTGGGTGGCGCTGGAGCGATTTGTTGAAGAGGGCTTGGCATCCTTGCTCTCGGGGAGTGGCTTGGCTTGCCCCTGCTTGCCCTCACCCTGCTCTCTCCCGCTGGCGGGAGAGGGTGCAGACCCGTCGCCAGCGGCCGGTGCCAGCTTCAGTTGCGCCAGCGCCTGGAATGCGCCGCGCGCCTGCGCGCCGAGTTCGGCTTTGAGCGCGGCCAGGTTGCGCCCTTGTCCGAGTTGGCGACCATGTTCGTCCACCACGCGCAGGTGCATGAAGTGGTGCGCGCTCAGCATGTCGACCTTGATGTCGTTGCGCTGGATGTCGAGCTGCGTGGCCGCGCGCACCAGCTTGAGCAGCGCATCCATGAGGTTGCCGGAGCCAAACGTGGTGGGCTCGCACAAGGTCTGCGCGAACTTCTCGGCCGTGGCGGGCAAGGGCACCAGCCGCGACCGTGGCCGTTGGTGCAAGGTCTTGATCAGCGCCAATACCTTTTCCTTGAGCATGCCGGGCACCAGCCAGTCGCAACGGTCTTCACTGGCCTGGTTGAGCGCGAAGATCGGCAGCGTGACCGACAAGCCGTCGCGCGGGTCGCCGGGCTCGTGCAGGTAGCTGCAAACGCAGTCCACACCGCCCAGGCGCAGCGTCTTGGGGAAGGTCTGCGTGGTGATGCCGGCCGCCTCGTGGCGCATCAGTTCTTCGCGCGTGAGCAGCAGCAGTTTCGGGTTCTCGCGCACCGCGTCGCGGTACCAGCGCTCCATCGTGGCACCGGTGCAGATGTTGGCGGGTAGTTGCTGGTCGTAGAAGGCGTAGATCAGCTCGTCGTCGACCAGCACGTCCTGCCGGCGCGACTTGTGTTCGAGCTCGGACACCTGCTTCACCAGTTTCTGGTTCGCGGCCAGGAACGGCAGGCGCGTTTCCCACTCCCCCGCCACCAGCGCTTCGCGAATGAAGATTTCGCGCGCGCCCACCGGGTCCACGCGGCCGTAGTCGGTGCGGCGGTTGCTGTAGACCACCAGGCCGTAGAGCGTGGCGCGCTCCAGCGCGGTCACCTGAGCGGCCTTCTTTTCCCAATGCGGGTCGAGCAACTGCTTCTTGATGAGGTGCGAGCCCACCTGCTCCAGCCACTGCGGTTCGATGCCGGCGATGCCTCGCCCGAACAGCCGAGTGGTTTCGACCAGCTCGGCGCAGACGATCCAGCGGCCCGGCCGCTTGCTCAGGTTCGCGCCCGGGTGGCGGTGGAACTTGATGCCGCGCGCACCGAGGTAGACGTCTTCGGTTTCGTGCTTCTGCCCGACGTTGCCCAGCAGCCCCGACAACATCGCCAGGTGCAGCTGTTCGTAGCTCGCCGGCTTGTCGTTGAGCTTCCACTTGTGCTCGGCGACGACAGTGTGCAATTGGGAATGGATGTCGCGCCACTCGCGCACGCGCCGCACGTTGATGTAACTCTCACGCAGCGCGTTTTCGTACTGGCGGTGGCTCAGCTTGTGGTCCTGGCCGTGCCCACCCTTGGTGTCGTCCAGCCATTTCCAGAGCTTGAGCGTGCCGCTGAACTCGCTCTTCTCGTCGTCGAATTTGGCGTGCGCCTGGTCGGCCTGGGCCTGCTTCTCCAGCGGACGGTCGCGCACGTCCTGCACGCTCAACGCCGACGCGATCACCAGCACCTCGTCGAGCGCGCCGCGCTGCTGCGCTTCCAGGATCATGCGGCCCACGCGCGGGTCCAGCGGCAGGCGCGACAGCGTCTGGCCGATCGGCGTGAGTTCGTTGGCCTCGTCCACCGCGCCGAGCTCGGCCAGCAGCTGGTAGCCGTCGACGATGGCGCGCTTCTGCGGCGCCTCGATGAACGCAAAGTCTTCCACCGCGCCCAGGCGCAGCGCTTTCATGCGCAGGATGACGCCCGCGAGCGAGCTGCGCAAAATTTCAGGATCGGTGAACCGGGGACGGCCGATGAAGCCCGCCTCGTCGTACAAGCGAATGCAGATGCCATCGGCCACACGCCCGCAGCGCCCGGCGCGCTGGTTGGCGGCCGCCTGGCTGATGGGCTCCACCATCAACTGCTCCACCTTCTGGCGGAAGCTGTAGCGCTTCACGCGCGCGGTGCCGGCGTCGATCACGAAGCGGATGCCGGGCACCGTGAGCGAGGTTTCGGCCACGTTGGTCGAGAGCACGATGCGCCGTCCGCTGTGGTCCTGGAAGATGCGGTCCTGCTCGGCCTGCGAGAGGCGCGCGAACAGCGGCAGAACCTCTGCCGAACGCAACACCGGTTGATGTGAGAGATGTTTGCGCAGGTGGTCGGCCGCCTCGCGGATCTCGCGCTCGCCGGGCAGAAACACCAGGATGTCCCCACCCTGCGGCCCACGCCAGAGTTCGTCCACCGCATCGGCGATGGCGTTGTTCAAATCGTAGTCGCGGCTTTCCTCGAACGGCCGCCAGCGTTGCTCCACCGGGAAGGTGCGGCCAGAGACCATCAACACCGGGGCCTTGCCTTTGCTCGACGAGAAGTACTCGGCGAAGCGGTCGGCGTCGATGGTGGCCGAGGTCACCACCAGCTTCAGGTCGGGACGTCGCGGCAGCAACTGGCGCAGGTAGCCCAGCAGGAAATCGATGTTCAGGCTGCGCTCGTGCGCCTCGTCGATGATGATCGTGTCGTAGGCGCGCAGGTCCGGGTCGGTCTGCGTTTCGGCGAGCAAGATGCCGTCGGTCATCAGCTTGACCGAGGCATCGCGCGAAAGGCGGTCCTGGAAGCGCACCTTGTAGCCCACCACCTCGCCCAGCGGCGTCTTCAACTCTTCCGCGATGCGCTTGGCCACGCTGGAGGCGGCAATGCGCCGCGGCTGCGTGTGGCCGATGAGTTGACCGCGCTGCCCCGGCTTGGCGTTGCATTTGCCGCGCCCCATCTGCAACAGGATCTTGGGCAACTGCGTGGTTTTGCCCGAGCCCGTTTCGCCGCAGACGATGACCACCTGGTGGTCGCGCAATGCGGCCTCGATCTCGTGACGGCGGGCCGAGACGGGCAGCGACTCGGGGAATTCAATGTGCAGCGGGTTGGAGGACAAGTGGGGAACTTCGGTCAAAATCGGGCAACTGGCCATTATCCGCGCCCCGCCCCTCGCCCGCAGTCTTTCGACACACACATGTCCAACGTCTTCAACTTCACCTTCGTTCCCTGGTTCCGCTCGGTCGCACCCTACATCCACAAACACCGCCACAACACGCTGGTGGTGGGCATCGCAGGTGAAGCCATCGCGGCCGGCAAGCTCGAGAAGCTGGCGCAGGACCTGGCGCTCATCCAGAGCATGGGTGTGGAGATCGTGCTGGTGCACGGGTTTCGCCCGCAGGTGAACGAGCAATTGCGCCTCAAGGGGCACGAAGCCAAGTACTCGCACGGCATGCGCATCACCGACTCGGTGGCGCTGGACTGCGCGCAGGAAGCGGCCGGTCAGTTGCGCTACGAGATCGAAGCCGCCTTCAGCCAGGGCCTGCCCAACACGCCCATGGCCGGCGCGACGGTGCGCGTGATCTCGGGCAATTTCATCACCGCGCGGCCCGTGGGCCTCATCGACGGCGTGGACTTCCAGCACTCGGGCCTGGTGCGCAAGGTCGATACCGAAGGCATTCAGCGCACGCTCGACATGGGCGCAATGGTGCTGCTCTCGCCCTTCGGTTTTTCCCCCACCGGCGAGGCTTTCAATCTGCAGATGGAAGACGTGGCCACCTCGGTCGCAGTGGCACTGCAGGCCGACAAGCTGATGTTCCTGACCGAAGTGCCCGGCATCCGCGTGGACCAGGACGATCCCGAAAGCGACATCGACACCGAGTTGCCGCTGGCCGACGCCAAGAAAATGCTCGCCGCGCTGCCGGCCGCCACCCAACCCACCGACCCCGCGTTTTATCTGCGGCACTGCATCCGCGCCTGCGAAGGTGGCGTGGACCGCAGCCACATCCTGCCGTTTTCGGTGGACGGTGCGCTGCTGCTGGAGATCTACACCCACGACGGCATCGGCACCATGGTGGTGGACGAAAAACTGGAGAGCGTGCGCGAAGCCACCATCGACGACGTGAGCGGCATCGTGGCGCTGATCGAACCGTTCGAGAAGGACGGCACTCTGGTCAAGCGCGACCGCAACGAGATCGAACGCGATGCCGGCAACTACACCATCATCGAGCACGACGGCGTGATGTTCGGCTGCGCCGCCCTCTACCCCTACCCCGAAGCCCGCACCGGCGAGATGGCCGCGCTCACCGTGTCACCCGACACGCAGAGCCAGGGCGATGGCGAGCGGCTGCTCAAGCGCATCGAAGCGCGCGCCAAGGCGCAAGGTCTGCAGAGCATCTTCGTGCTCACCACGCGCACGATGCACTGGTTCATCAAACGCGGCTTTGTTCAGGTCAGCGCCGACTGGCTGCCCGAGGCGCGCAAACGCAAGTACAACTGGGACCGCAAGAGCCAGGTGCTGGTGAAAAAGCTCAACTGAGGGCCAGGGACCCGCGTCGCGTCAGGCGGCGGGGCGCTTCACCCAGAGTGCGATGGCCAACAGGGCGATCGCCGAGAAGCACAGGAAGGACCAGTTCGCGATCGACAGGCCGAGGAAAGTCCAGTCGATCACCGAACAATCGCCGCTGCCGCGGAAGATCATCGGAATGGCGCGGCGCAGCGGGAAGGCTTCGATCATGCCGAAGAAGTCGCGCCCGCAACTCATGATCTCGGGTGGGTTCCATTGCAGCCAGCTCTGGCGCGCCGCGGTGAACGCGCCGAACACCGCCAGCAGCCCCATCAGCGCCACACCGCCATAGCGCGCGGTACGCGGCTTGAACAGCGCCGTGATACCGGCCACCACCGCCACCAATACCAGGGCGTAACGTTGCACGATGCACATCGGGCAAGGCTCCAGGCCCACGACGTGCTGCAAGTACATGCCAAAAGCCAGCATGGTGACACAGGCCAGCGCCACCACACCGAGGATGCGGCGCGGGTGGTTCGTCAAGGGCGAGGGTTGGCCTGGGGAGGGGATGGCGATCAAGGGAAGTCCTGAAGAGAAGAAAAAGCGGCCGCCGGGCGGGACAGAGCAATGAGCCCGCCAGTCTGCCGCAAGTTCCCCGCTTCAGCTCACGAACGCGCGCTCGATGACGAAATCGCCTGGCGTGGTCGTGTTGCCTTCCTTGAAGCCGCGCTTCTCGCACAAGGCCTTGAGGTCGCGCAGCATCTCGGGGCTGCCGCAGATCATCACGCGGTCTTCGGCCGGATTGAGTTGGGGAATGCCCAGGTCCTTGGCGATCACGCCATCGCCCAGCAACTGCGGAATGCGGCCCTGGTGCATGAACGGCTCGCGCGTGACCGTGGGGTAGTACAGCAGCTTCTGTTTCACCGCGTCACCCAGGAATTCGTCGTGCCGGAGCTGCTCGGAGATCAGTTCGCGATAGGCCAGTTCCTTGACGTGGCGCACGCCATGGACCAGCACCACCTGTTCGAAACGCTCGTAGGTTTCCGGGTCGCGAATGACGCTCAGGAACGGCGCGAGACCGGTGCCCGTGCCCAGCAGGTACAGGCGCTTGGCCGGCAAGAGGTAGTCGATCAACAGCGTGCCGGTGGGCTTGCGACCCACGACGAGGGTGTCACCCACCTGGATGTGCTGCAGGCGCGAAGTCAGCGGACCGTCTTGCACCTTGATGCTGAGGAATTCGAGGTGGTCGGCCCAGTTCGGGCTGACGATGCTGTAGGCGCGCAGCAGCGGCTTGTCGTTGACGCGCAGGCCGATCATGGTGAAGTGGCCATTGGAAAACCGCAGCGCGGTGTCGCGCGTGGTCGTGAAGCTGAACAGCCGGTCGGTCCAGTGATGAACGCTGAGCACGCGCTCTTCCAGAAATGCACTCATGAAAGATCCTGATGGGGGCAAACCCCGTATTGTAAAAAATCGGGTTGGCCCGGCGGCTGGCGGGGTGATCGGCAAGCCCCACGGGCGGAGCGGGCACCGAAACCTTGCTACAGTGACGGCCTGCCCGGGCGCCTAGGCCCCGCGCTTGCCACCGGCGAACTGCGCCGACGAACAAAGAGCCCCGATCATGCCCACGATCGACTGGCTCGGGAACGAATAATTTCTTCAGTTCGTTATAACCAAACCATCTAACCCCACCCAAGGAATTCACCATGGCACGCACCGTTCATTGCATCAAGCTCGGCAAGGAAGCCGAAGGCCTGGACTTCCCCCCCTACCCCGGCGAAATGGGCAAGCGCCTGTATGAGAACGTCAGCAAGGAAGCCTGGGCCGGCTGGCTCAAGCACCAGACCATGCTCCTCAACGAAAACCGCCTGAACCTGGCCGATGCCCGCGCCCGCCAGTACCTGGCGCGCCAGATGGAAAAGCATTTCTTTGGCGAAGGCGCGGACGCCGCCGCCGGCTTCGTGCCTCCGCCTGCCGACGGCCAATAAGCGCTTCGTGTCCCAGCCCCCAGCCCGCCAAGCGCTGGTGATCGGCGCCGGCCTGGCGGGCGCCGCCGTATGCGCGGCCCTCGCGCGGCGCCGCTGGCAACTCACGCTGGTGGATGCCGCCAGCGGCCCCGCCCAGGGCGCTTCGGCGATCCCCGTGGGCATGCTGAGCCCGCACGTCACGCGCGCACCCACGCCGATGTCTCGGCTGACCGCGCTCGGTGTGACGACCACGCTGGCCGAACTGCAACGCCTCGTGCCACAAGGGCACGGCTGGCAAGCCTGTGAGGTCGACAACCACGGGCACAACCCTGGTCGCTGGCGGGCCGCGCTGGTGCGCCCCGCTGCCCTGGTGCAAGCCTGGCTGGCGGAAGCGACAGGCCTGGGCGCGCTGGCGTGCCGATGGCATGCGCCCGTGCACCGGCTCGCGCACAACGCCAACACCTGGCAAGCGCTGGACGCGAACGGCGACTGCGTGGCAGAAGCACCGGTGGTGGTGGTGGCGAGTGCTTTCGGCAGCCACGCCCTGCTCACGGACGCTTCGGGGTTGATGGACGCCGACACCCTGCCCTTGCGCCCTGTCAAAGGGCAGATGAGCCTGGGCGAACTCCAGGGCGAGCCCACTGCCGCACGCCCGCAACGCGATGACGGCGTCTTCGTGCCGTGCTACGAAGACGATGGGCTGCCGCCGCAATGGCCGGCGCGCATCTGGGCCATGGGCTCCACCTACGAACGCGGCGAGAACAGCACCCACCTGAGCGAACAGGCGCATGAGCGCAACGCCGCCAGCCTGGAGACCTTCTGCGCGCCCGCCGCATCGGGCCTGCGCGACGCGTGGGCTGAGGGGCACTTGCTGGGCTGGGCCCAGGTGCGCTGCGCCTCGCTGGACCGATTGCCCCTGGTCGGTGCCGTGCCCGATGGCGACGCCTTGCGCATGCTCATGGCGCAAGCCGGACCACGGCGCGGACGCGTGCCCCTCGCGGACACACCGCGCCATACCGGTCTTTTCATGTTGAGCGCTCTGGGATCGCGTGGCATCTCGCTGGCGCCCTGGTGCGCGAGCCGCCTGGCCGCCGCCATGGATGGCGAGGGGGCGTCAGACGACGAGGCCGATCTGCTGCGGGCCATCGATCCCGCACGGTTTGCCTGGAAGCAGGCGCGCCGGCAACAACCCTAGATCAAGTCCATCCACTTCGAGACTTCGCTGGGCTGAAACGGTCGCTCCAGCAACGCGGCAATGCCGAGGCGATGCACATCACGCCGCACGCGCCGGCGGCGCCACCAGCCGGCCAACGGACCGGCCAGTTCGGTCGTGGCCAGGGTCAACGCCTGCGGATAGCGGGCGACGAAATGGCGCATCAACGCCCACACATCGATACGGTGATCGTCCAGGTTGAACACGCCGCACACATAGCGATAGCGCTTCATGAGCTCGAGCGCCAGTGCCGCGTCCGTCACCTCGTCCACATGCGCCACCCCGGCCAGCGCCAGACGCGTGCGCAGGTAAGTGCCTTCGTGCTCGTCGGTGCCGACCACCACCGCCCGGCGAACCGCGTCGTTCGGTTCGCTCACGCTGTCCAATTCGAAATCCAGCGGCGCTGGCGCCGTCACATCCAGATCAAGCAGGCCCGAGTCCACCTGGTGCGCGGCGAACACCGCGTCCAGGTCGTGCAGGACGGCCGCCCAGTCGATGGGCCGGTGCAGCACGCGCCAGGCGTGCTCGGGCGCATCCGTACCCACCCAGATCAGGCGCTGACCGGGCGGCATCTCCTTGGCATGGGACAGCACCGCCTCCAGGCTTTCGCCGTCCACCAGCGCGACTTGCGCAACGTTGGTGGGCAACGACGTCCCGGGCGCCAGCAACGGCACCCACGGCGCATAAGTCAGCTCGCGCTCCTGGGACAGGCGAAAGATGGTGTTGAGCGCATGCCGCTCGACATCGGAAAACCCCACCACGCTGACCAGAATGCGCTGCTTGTGCATGGCGCGGATGTTACGTCCGCCACATCGATGTGCCGAATGGATTGGAGCGACAAAGGTGGATTTCCCGTACGAACAGGCACATGCCGCCTTGCATATTCCAGTTCGGGCATATGTGCATGAGCAAAAAATCGTTTGGGATATATGAATGCGTCTCTACAGTTCCGCCCATGCCTGACATCGCCATCATCCTGGCCGGATTTGCTGTGGGACTCATCGTGGGTCTCACGGGTGTGGGTGGCGGTTCGCTCATGACGCCCATCCTGATCTTCTTTTTCGGCGTCAAACCCTACCTTGCCGTGGGCACCGACCTGCTGTTCGCCGCCTTCACCAAGATGGGCGGCACAGCCAGCCTTGCGCGGCAAAAGCTGGTGCCCTGGCGCGTGGTGGGCCAACTCAGCGCCGGCAGCCTTCCGGCTGCGGTGTTGACGCTGCTCCTGCTGCGCCACCTGGGTCCGGCCAGCCCGGTCGTCCAGTCGCTCATGACCAACACCCTGGGCGTGGCCCTGCTGCTCACCGCAGCTGCCATGCTCTACAAGGCCGTTCACGGCAAACAGGTGCCGCGCCACCTGCCCGAGGGCCAACTGGCCGTTGCCACGCGCGCACGCCACTGGAGCCTGCCGGTGCTGTTCGGCGCGGTCATCGGCACCCTGGTCACGCTCACCTCGGTCGGCGCTGGCGCCATCGGCGTGTCGGTGCTGCTGTTGCTGTTTCCCTTGCTGCCGCTGCCGCGCATCGTGGCCGCCGACATCGCCTACGCCGTGCCGCTCACCCTGGTCGCCGGCCTGGGCCACGCCAGCCTGGGCTCGGTGGACTGGCCGCTGCTGGCCAAGCTGCTGGCCGGCTCGCTGCCCGGCATCTGGCTGGGCACGCGCCTCATGCGCCACACGCCCGAACGCCTGGTGCGTTCCGCGCTCTCCGTCTTGCTGGCCTACGCCGGCACGAAGCTGATTGCCTTTTGATTTCTGACGACCCACGAAGACGATGTACCAATATTCCGACTTTGACCGCCAGTTCGTGCACCTGCGCGCCGCCCAGTACCGCGACCAGCTCACCCGCTGGCAGGCCGGCACCCTGGGCGACGACGAATTCAAGCCGCTGCGCCTGCAGAACGGCTGGTACGTGCAACGTTTCGCGCCCATGCTGCGCGTGGCCGTGCCCTACGGCGAACTCTCCAGCCCGCAGTTGCGCGTGCTGGCCCGACTCGCGCGCGATTTCGATCACAAGGAAGACAACGACGTTTCCAAAGCGAATGCGGGCCTGGCCGAAGTGCCCACCCTGCCCGATCGCTGCGGTCACTTCACCACACGCCACAACGTCCAATACAACTGGATTCCGCTCTCGCGCTCGGCCGACGCCATGGACCTGCTCGCCAGCGTGGGCCTGCACGGCATCCAGACCAGCGGCAACTGCATCCGCAACGTCACCACCGACGCGCTGGCCGGTATCGCGGTCGACGAAGTGGCCGACCCGCGCCCCTTCGCTGAAATCCTGCGCCAGTGGAGCACGCTGCACCCCGAGTTCGCCTTCCTTCCCCGCAAGTTCAAGGTAGCCATCACGGGTGCGCGCGAAGACCGCGCCGCAACCCCCTGGCACGACGTGGGCCTGCGCGTGCTGCGCAACGTCGATGGCGACCTGGGTTTTCAGGTGCGCGTGGGTGGTGGCATGGGCCGCACGCCCATCATCGGCACGGTGATCCGCGAGTTCCTGCCCTGGAACCAGCTCCTCAACTACCTCGAAGCCGTGGTGCGCGCCTACAACCGCTTCGGCCGCCGCGACAACATCTACAAGGCACGCATCAAGATTCTTGTGAAAGCCGAAGGCCAGGCGTTCACCGACCAGGTGGAAGCCGAGTACCGCGACATCATCGAAAAAGACGGCGCGCCCCACACCATCAGCCAGGCCGAACTCGACCGCGTGAGCGCCTTCTTCGTGGCGCCCCAACTCAATTGCGACCGCAAGAGTGCTGACGCCAAGATCGCGCACATCCTCAAGGCCGCGGCCGAAGACGATCTGGAATTCAGCCGCTGGCTGCAGCAGAACGTGAAGCCGCACAAGAACCCCGACCTGCGCGCGGTCACGCTGTCGTTCAAGCGTTTCGGCCAGGCTCCTGGCGACGCTTCGGCCGAGCAGCTCGAGCGCGCGGCCGATCTGGCCGAGCGCTTCTCCGCCGGTGAAGCCCGCGTGACGCACGAGCAGAACCTGCTGCTGCCCTGGGTGCGTTGCGACCAGTTGCCCGAGCTCTGGCGCGAGGCGCGCCGGCTCGGCTTGGCCAAGCCCAACATCGGCCTGCTCACCGACATGATCGTCTGCCCCGGTGGCGACTTCTGCGACCTCGCCAACGCGCGCTCGCTGCCGCTGGCCCAAGCCATCCTGGGTCGCTACAAGGACCTCGACGAGTTGTACGACCTGGGCGAGATCGACCTCCACATGAGCGGTTGCATCAACTCCTGCGGCCACCACCACAGCGGACACATCGGCATCCTGGGCGTCGACAAGGACGGCAAGGAGTGGTACCAGATCACGCTCGGCGGCTCGGACGGCTCGCGCTTGTCTGGCGAAGCCACGCCAGGCAAGGTGATCGGCCCCTCGTTCGCCGCCAGCGAAGTGCCCGACGTCGTCGAAGCCCTGCTGGACACCTACCGCGAGCAGCGCACGGACGGCGAAACCTTCGTCGCCACGTTGCGCCGCACCGGCGCCGACCCCTTCAAAACCGCCGCCAACGCGGTGCGCACGAGCACGGCCCGTGCCACCGCCTGAGGACAGACGCATGAGCCAGAACCTTCAACTCTTCCGCGCCGACACCTTCGTGGCCACCGAGTCCGAGGCGCAACGCCTCTCGATCGCGAACGACGCGGATCCCCGCGAAGCCCAGCTCGACGGCATCACCGCCATCGAGCTGAATTTCCCCAAGTTCAGCGACGGCCGGGCCTTCAGCCAGGCCTTCCTGCTGCGCCGCCGCCTGGGCTTCACCGGCGAGATTCGCGCCACCGGCGACGTGCTGATCGACCAGCTTGTGCAAATGCAGCGCAGCGGCTTCTCCCAGGCCGTGCTGCGCGCCGACCAGGACCTGGCTCACGGCCAGGCGCTGTTGGCCCACTACCCCGCGTTCTACCAAGGCGACGCGGTGCATACCGCACCGCATTTCGCTGAAGCAGCCTGAGCGTCTCAAAGCCACCGCCATGACCGCTATCGCCCTCTACAACCGCCCCTCGGCCGACTTTGCGGCCAAGGTCGAGCGCAGCATCGAACTGCTGCGCGAAACGGCCGCCAGCCACCCGAAGCTCACCCAGGCATCGAGCCTGGGCGCTGAAGACATGGTGGTCACGCACCTGATGCATCTGGCCCGCATCGATGCCAGCGTCTTTGTGCTGGAAACGGGCAAGCTGCACACCGAAACGCTGGCGCTGATCCCGAAGATCGAGCAGCGCTACGGCATCAGCGTGCAGGTGTTCCGCCCCAAGCAGGAATCGGTCATCCAGTTCGTGCGCAAGAACGGCGAAGAGGCGATGTACCAGAGCATCGACCTGCGCAAGGCCTGCTGCGACATCCGCAAGATGGAACCCCTGGCCCGTGCCCTGGCTGGCCAGGACGGCTGGATCACCGGCCTGCGCCGCGAGCAATCCAACGCGCGCGCCGACGTCGGAGAGGTCGTGCAGGAGCCACAACGCATCAAGATCAGCCCCATCGTCGAGTGGACCTGGGGTGATGTCTGGCACTTCATCGCCCAACACCATCTCGACTACAACGCGCTGCACGACCAGTTCTTTCCCAGCATCGGCTGCGCGCCCTGCACCCGCGCCATCAGCGTCGGCGAGGACTTCCGCGCCGGCCGCTGGTGGTGGGAGCAGGAAAGCGCCAAGGAATGCGGACTGCATGTGCAGCCCGCCACCGAACCTCTCGTGTCGTCTCTCGAACGGACCCCCTCATGAACGCCCGCACCGAAACCGCCGTGATCCAGACCGCTCTGCAACACGCCAACGATCACCACCTGAGCAATGCCCACCTGGATGCACTGGAAGAAGAAACCATCTTCATCCTGCGCGAAGTGGCTGCCGCGTTCGAACGCCCCGCGCTGCTGTTCTCCGGCGGCAAGGACTCGCTGGTGATGCTCAAGTGCGCCGAGAAGGCCTTTGGCGCCGGCCGCATCCCCTACCCGTTGCTGATGATCGACACCGGCCACAACTTCCCTGAAGTGACCGAATTCCGCGATCAGCGCGCCAAGGAACTCGGCGCCGAGCTGATCGTGCGCAACGTCGAGGATTCGATGGCCCGCGGTACCGTGCGCCTGGCACACCCCGGTGAGAGCCGCAACGTGCACCAGTCGGTCACGCTGCTCGAAGCCATTGAAGAGTTCCGCTTCGACGCCCTGATTGGCGGCGCGCGGCGCGACGAAGAAAAGGCGCGCGCGAAAGAGCGCATCTTCAGCCACCGCGACAGCTTCGGCCAATGGCAACCCAAGGCCCAGCGTCCCGAACTCTGGACGCTGTTCAACACCCGGCTGCACCAGGGCGAGCACTTCCGTGTGTTCCCCATCAGCAACTGGACCGAGCTCGACGTGTGGCAGTACATCGCGCGCGAAAACATCGCACTGCCCTCGATCTACTACACCCACCAACGCGAAGTGGTGGACCGCCGCGGCCTGCTCGTGCCGGTGACCGAGCTCACCCCGCCGCGCGACGGCGAGACCGTGCAAGTGCGCGACGTGCGCTTCCGCACCGTGGGCGACATCACCTGCACCTGCCCTGTGGAGAGTCTGGCCGCGACGGCCGATGACATCGTCATCGAAACCCTCGCCGCCGAAGTCAGCGAGCGCGGCGCCACGCGCATGGACGACAAGACGTCCGACGCTTCGATGGAGAAGCGCAAGAAAGATGGGTATTTCTAACCCCCTCGCCGCGCCACCTCCTGAAGTCGATATCTCTCACGGATTCCATTGCCATGAACACAGTTGAACTCGCCTCCACCGCCCAGGACACCCGCTCCGCCTTGCGCCTCATCACCTGCGGCAGCGTGGACGATGGCAAAAGCACGTTGATCGGCCGCCTGCTGGTCGACAGCAAGGCCGTGTTGCAAGACCACCTGGCCGGCGTGCAGCGCCACGGCCAGACCGATCTGGCTCTGCTGACCGACGGCCTGTCCGCCGAGCGCGAACAAGGCATCACCATCGATGTGGCCTACCGCTACTTCAGCACCGAAGCGCGCAAGTTCATCATTGGTGACGCCCCTGGCCATGAGCAGTACACGCGCAACATGGTGACGGCCGCGTCCAGCGCCGACGCAGCCGTGGTGCTGGTCGACGCGACCAAGCTGAACTGGGCCGATGCGGCCCTGCAACTGCTGCCCCAGACACGGCGCCACAGCCTCTTGCTCAAGCTGCTGCGCGTGCCCTCGGTGGTGTTTGCGGTCAACAAGCTCGATGCGGTCGACGACAGCGCCACCGCCTTCCGCCACATTGCGGACGCGCTGCGCGCGTTCGCGGCGCAGGCGGGCATTCCCGTCACGGCCGTCGTGCCCGTCTCGGCCCTCAAGGGCTGGAACGTGGTGGACGCCAGCGAGCAAGCCGGCTGGTGCGGCTACACGGGCCCCACGCTGCTGGAAATTCTGGAAGGCCTGCCCGTGACGCCTGCCGACAGCACGCTGCCTTTCGCCTTTGCGGTGCAGTGGGTGGAAAAGTTCAGCAGCTCGTCCGATACCTCGCAAGGTCGCCGCGTCTTCTGGGGTCGCGTGGCCACGGGTGACGTGCAACCCGGGCAGTCGGTGCGCATCATGCCCAACGGGCAGACTGCGGTCGTTGCACAAGTGCTCAACCACGTGCGCCATCCCCAATCCGTCACGGCGGGCCACAGTGCCGGCATCGTGCTCGACCGCGAGGTCGACGTCTCCCGTGGCGACTGGCTGCTAGCCGTCGAGGACGACAACGCCAAAGAGACGCTGGCGGGCAGCCGCGAGATCCGCGCCACGGTGGCCTGGCTCGACGATGAAACCCTGGTGCCCGGCCGCGTGTACTGGGCCCTTCACGGTCACCGCTGGGTCAAGGCCAAGATCAAACGCATCGTGCACCGCCTCGACATCCACACGCTGGCCGAGGAAGACGCCACCCAACTCGGGTCCAACGCCATCGGCCACATCGAGCTGACGCTGCAGGAGCCCTTGGCCACGTTGCCTTTCGAGCGCTCGCGCACCCTCGGTTCGCTCGTCCTGGTCGACACCGCGAGCCATCGCACGTCGGGCGCGCTGCTGGTGCTCTAAAAACCATATCTCCTTAACGCGTACCCCGCCAAGGGACTTGTGCCCTGCGCGGGCTCAGGGAAACCCTAAAATCCGGGGTTCTACCGATTCCCATCATCACCATGACCCACGTTGTCACCGAAGCCTGCATCCGCTGCAAATACACCGATTGTGTGGACGTCTGTCCCGTGGACTGTTTCCGTGAAGGCCCCAACTTCCTGACCATCGACCCGGATGAGTGCATCGACTGCGCCGTGTGCATCCCCGAGTGCCCCGTTAGCGCGATTTACGCGGAGGAAGATCTGCCGAAAGACCAGCAACACATGATCGGGCTCAACGCCGAGCTGGCACGCCTGTCGAGCTGGAAAAGCATCACCAAGCGCAAGGACGCGCTGCCCGATGCCGACGACTGGAAAGACCGCGGCGATAAGCTCTCGGAGCTGGTTCGCTGATACCGCCTGCCGCGACGCGGCCGGCGGCGTTAAGCTCCAAGGCATGACCCTCGCAAAACCATCCGACGGCCCCATCGAAACCGATGCCGTCATTGTGGGCGCCGGCCCGGTCGGCCTGTTTCAGGTTTTTGAACTGGGCCTTCTCGAGATCAAGGCGCACGTGATCGATTCGCTCGCCTACCCCGGTGGCCAGCCGGTCGAGCTGTATCCCGACAAGCCCATCTATGACATACCGGCGATCACGGTGTGCACGGGCAAGGAACTTGCGGATCGACTGCTCGAGCAGATCAAGCCGTTTGGCGCCACCTTCCATCTGGGCCAGGAAGTCACCACCGTGCAACCGCAAGACGATGGCCGCTTCCTTGTGGCCACGTCGAAGGGCACCCGGTTTCTGACCAAGACCATCTTCATTGCCGCCGGCGTCGGGGCGTTCCAGCCACGGCTGCTCAAAGTCGATGGGCTGGAAAAATTCAATGACACCCAGCTGTTCTACAGCGTGAAAGAACCAGGCCGCTTGGCGGGCCAACACCTGGTCATCATCGGTGGCGGAGACTCCGCGCTCGACTGGTCGCTGAACTTCGCAGGCGACGGCGCGCACCGCGCCAAAAGCGTCACATTGATCCACCGTCGCGACGGATTTCAGGCAGCGCCAGCCAGCGTGGCCAGAATGCGCGAGCTGTGCGAGCGCCATGAAATGCAGTTTGTGGTGGGCCAGGTCACAGGCTTCGAGGAAACCGCAGGCCGCCTGAGCGCCTTGAACGTCACCGGCCCCGATGACGAGACGCGCACCGTGCCCGTGGACATGTTGCTGGTGTTCTTCGGCCTCTCACCGAGGCTCGGCCCCATTGCAGAGTGGGGTCTGGACATCGAGCGCAGGCAACTGCGGGTCGACACCGAGAAGTTCTCCACCAGCGTCCCTGGCATCTTCGCGGTGGGTGACATCAACACCTATCCCGGGAAGAAGAAACTCATTCTGTCGGGCTTCCACGAATGCGCGCTGGCCGCCTTCGGCTCAACGCCCATCATCTTTCCCGACAAGAAGGTGATGCTGCAGTACACCACCACCAGCCCTAAATTGCACAAGGTGCTGGGTGTGGAGTCGCCGGTGTTCGATTGAGTCAGAATCAACGTCGAACACCACAAATGACAAAGGCCTTCCGAAGAAGGCCTTTGTCATTTGTTTGTCTGGCTCCCCGACCTGGACTCGAACCAGGGACCTGCGGATTAACAGTCCGTCGCTCTACCGACTGAGCTATCAGGGAACAGCCTCGAATTATAGCGTCGTTTTCTTCACTTTTTTGCCCAACCTCAAATGTCGTTGATCAAACCTCTCTTTTGGCTCAGCACGATCATCCTCGCGATCGCGTCTCTCGTGCCCGTCACCCTGCTGCCAGGGCAAGCCTTCGACATCTGGGACAAGGCGCAGCACGCCTGTGGCTTCGCATGGCTCGCACTTCTGGGGCTGTGGTCGTATCCCCAAAATCCTCTTCGCGTTGGCGCGTATCTGCTGGCATATGGCGCAGCCATCGAGCTCGCACAGGCAGCCACGGGCTGGCGCTACGGCGAGTGGGCGGATCTCGCCGCCGATGGCGTGGGCATTCTGCTCGGCATGTTCTTCGCCACGAGCATTCTGCGCAAAACCCCACGCACGGCATCTTGAAGACTTGAGGCAGCCGCGCACAATAGCAGCATGTCTCAAACCCCACCCAACAGAGCACTGCCCTGGCTTGAGCCAGGGCAGGCGTTTCCGCCGGTGGACACTGCCTGGAGCGCGACGGATCCAGCACCCGGCCTGTTGGCCGCGGGTGGCGTGCTCGACTTGCCGACCCTGGTGGCGGCGTACTCGCGTGGCATCTTTCCCTGGTACAGCGCCGGCCAACCCATCCTCTGGTGGAGCACGGACCCGCGCATGGTGCTAGAGCCATCGGCCTTCCGCTTGCACCGCTCGTTGCGCAAGACGATCCAGCGCCTGTTGCGCGAAGGCCGCCTCAAGGTGCGCTTTGACCACGATTTCGAGCGCGTGATACGCGCCTGTGCCAACACCGCGCGCGATGGCCAGGCCGGCACGTGGATCCTGCCTGCCATGGTGGAAGCCTATGTCCGCATGCATCGGGCCGGGCTGGCACACAGTGTGGAAACCTGGCTCGACGGCGAGCTGGCAGGCGGCCTCTACTGCGTCAACCTGGGCGGCATGGTGTTCGGTGAGTCGATGTTCAGCCGCCGCACGGATGCCTCCAAAATCGCGTTGAGCGCCCTGGTCGCTTTCTGCCGCGCCCAGGACATGCCACTGATCGACTGCCAACAGAACACCGCCCACCTGGCATCGCTGGGTGCGCAGCTGATGTCCCGCGAGGACTTCTGTGGCCATGTGCGCACAGGTCTGATGCGCCCTGCCCCAACATGGAATTTCCTCCCCGTATACTGGCAACACCTCCTCTCTGACGACGGTCCTCGCGCGTGACCCACCTCAAAGAACTCCCGTTGCAGGCGCTGCAGTTCTATGCCACAGCGCCCTATCCGTGCAGCTATCTGCCAGACCGACAGGCGCGCTCACAGGTGGCCACGCCAAGCCACCTGATCCACAACGACGCGTACTCCGATCTGGTCACGCATGGCTTTCGCCGCAGTGGCATGTTCACCTACCGCCCCTACTGTGACGGCTGCCAGGCCTGTGTGCCTTTGCGCGTGCCGGTGGCGACGTTCAAGCCCAGCCGCAGCCAGCGCCGTTCAAGGACGCAGCATGGCGCATTGCAGACGCGTGTGCTCAAGCTGTGCTTCATCCCCGAGCACTACCAGCTCTACCTCCGCTACCAGAACAGCCGCCACGCAGGCGGTGGCATGGACCACGACAGCATTGACCAGTACACGCAATTCCTGCTTCAAAGTCGTGTCAATTCGCGTCTGGTGGAGTTTCATGAGCCAGGTGCGCCAGGACAGTCCCCGAAGCTCAGGATGGTGTCGATCGTCGACGTGCTCAACGATGGTCTGTCAGCGGTCTATACGTTCTACGAACCCGACGAAAAAGCCAGCTATGGCACCTACAGCGTGCTGTGGCAGATCGAGCAAGCGCGCGCACTGAAACTGCCGCACGTGTACCTGGGTTACTGGATTCACCAGAGCAGCAAGATGAGCTACAAGGCCAGCTTCCGTCCACATGAATTGCTGCAGGATGGCAAGTGGGTCGCGGCGCCGCGGCAACCGTAAGCCAAGGCTATTGCGCCTGTCGCGAAAGGGTGCTGATTTCATCTCGTAAAATCGAGAGCAACCTCAAGCACCCATGACCAAACGTTCCGAGTCCCTCCCCAGCACCCCCACCGTCCAGGTCATCGAACGCATGTTCAATCTGCTGGAAGTGCTGGCGTCGCGCGAAGACCCCGTGTCGCTGAAGGAAATCAGCGAAAAAACCGGCCTTCATCCTTCCACGGCACACCGCATCCTCAACGACCTGACCATTGGCCGCTTTGTCGATCGACCAGAAGCGGGCAGCTACCGCCTGGGCATGCGGCTGCTGGAGTTGGGCAATCTGGTGAAAGCGCGCCTCAGCGTGCGCGATGCGGCCTTGCTGCCCATGCGGGAACTGCACAAACTCATCCAGCAACCCGTCAACCTGAGCGTGCGCCAGGGCGATGAAATCGTGTACGTGGAGCGTGCGTACAGCGAGCGCTCGGGCATGCAGGTGGTTCGCGCCATTGGCGGTCGAGCACCGTTGCATCTGACGTCGGTCGGCAAGCTGTTTTTGGCCGATGACGAGCCCCAGCGTGTGCGCGCGTACGCGACGCGCACCGGACTGGCGGGCAATACACGCAACAGCCTCACGCAGTTGGCCACGTTGGAGCGCGAGCTGACGCAATGCCGGCAAGCAGGGATTGCGCGAGACAACGAAGAGCTTGAACTCGGCGTGCGCTGCATGGCGGCAGGCATCTACGATGACCAGAGCAAGCTGGTCGCGGGATTGTCCATCTCGGCGCCCGCAGACCGCATCGATGAGAATTGGGTGCCCAAGCTGCGTTCTACCGCCGCTGAAATTTCGGTTGCGCTGGGTTGCCCCAAGACGCCGATTCCGGCACCGAGTCGATAAGCACCCCACCATGAAAAACGGCCCTTTCGGGCCGTTTTTCATGGTGCAAGGCCGGGAGGAATCTCAGCCTTGCGGGCGGGCAACAAGACGCGCATCGGTCTGCACCTCCACCCAACGCCTCACGCGCTCGGCGTCCTGCATGCGACCCAGCTTGCCCGTGGCGTCCAGGAACACCATGATCAACTGGCGACCAGCCACTTTGGCCTGCATCACCAAGCAGCGGCCCGCTTCGGAGATATAGCCGGTCTTCTGGAGACCGATGTCCCACGACGGGTTCTTGATCAAGCCATTCGAGTTGTTGTAGTGCAGCGTGCGGCGGCCCAGGTCTACCTCGTAGCTGGGCGACGTGGAGAGGTCGCGCAGGATAGGCATCTGATAGGCCACGGACACCAAGGTGGCCAGGTCTCGCGCGCTCGATTGGTTCGAGCTGGACAGGCCGGTGGGCTCCACATAGCGCGTGTCCCGCATGCCAAGCTCCACGGCTTTCCGGTTCATCAGGCGCACGAATTCAGAAAGGCCACCGGGATAGGTCCGCCCCAGCGCGTGGGCTGCGCGGTTTTCGCTAGACATCAACGCCAGATGCATCAACTCACCCCGGCTGAGCGTGGTGCCCACGGCCAGACGCGAACTGCTGCCTTTGAAAGTGTCCACATCGTCCTGCGTGATGGTGATCATCTCCTGCATGTTCAGATGCGCCTCTGCCACCACCAGGCCGGTCATGAGTTTGGTCAGCGAGGCAATGGGCAACACGGCAGCGTCGTTCTTGCTGAACAGCACTTCGTTGGTTTCCTGGTCGATCACCAAGGCCACTGTGGAATTGAGCTCGAGCGGATCGTCCATACCGCGCAGGCCCAGGCGCGAACCTTCGGACAAGCGCGGCGCCACGGCCTCACGCATCACCGCGCGGGTGGCAGACGGCTTGCGTTGCACCGCCACCTTGTGCAGCGACGTGGATTTGCCCGCCGCCATCTGCACTTTCACACGCCCTTTTTGTTTGCTGGCCACCGCCACGGTCTTGCGGCTCGACGCCTTGGCCATTGCGGGCTGGGCCTTGCGGGAAGCCGTCACGGTGCGCTTGGGCGCCGCCTTGGCCGTCACCGTCTTTTTTGCCGACTTGGTGGTTTTCGCTTTGGTCGCCGCTTGAGCGTGCACCGGCGCCATGGACAGCGCCACCCAACTGGCCGCAGCCACCAGCAACAAAATTTTGCGAAAGCGATTGACGCCTATGACCATGACTCCACTCCAGCAACAGGAACTGCGCAGGAGCGAAGTATAGACATCCGGAAAAAAACTAGCAATATCAAATGCTTGGGAAATTGTCTTCAATGATCGGTAGAACAGGTGCTACTTTTGGTGCCTTTTCTGCGGTTCAAGAAACAAATTTCATCAAGTCTTTGATTTGATTGGGTTTTATCCTTGCGCCGCGACGCGATCGGCTTTGCTGTGCAGTTTGTTCAACGCGCTCAGATAGGCCTTGGCCGATGCCACGACGATGTCCGGGTCCGCGCCCACGCCGTTGACCACGCGTCCACCGTGCTGCAAACGCACCGTCACCTCACCCTGGCTCTCGGTCGACCCACTCGTGATGGCGTTGACCGAATACAGCAGCATTTCCGCACCGCTCTTGACGTGCATTTCGATCGCTTTGAGCGACGCGTCCACCGGACCATTGCCATCGCTCTCGCCCTCGACTTCCTTGCCATCCACCGTGAACACCACATTCGCATGCGGTCGTTCACCGGTTTCGCTGCGCTGCTTGAGCGAGACCAGGCCGTACTGCTCTTTTTCAGCGGTCACACTCTCGTCGCTGCACAGGGCCAGGATGTCTTCGTCAAAAATCTCGCTCTTGCGGTCGGCGAGCTCCTTGAACGCCGCAAAGGCGGTGTTGATTTCGCTCTCGGACTCCATCTCGATGCCCAGATCCTGCAGGCGCTGCTTGAACGCGTTGCGCCCGCTGAGCTTGCCCAGCACGATCTTGTTGGCGCTCCAGCCCACATCTTCCGCGCGCATGATTTCGTAGGTGTCGCGCGCTTTGAGCACGCCGTCCTGGTGGATGCCGCTGGCGTGGGCAAACGCGTTGGCGCCCACCACCGCCTTGTTGGGCTGCACCACGAAACCGGTGGTCTGGCTCACCATGCGGCTGGCCGGCACGATCTGTGTGGCGTCCACGCCCACGTCCAGGTTGAAGTAGTCGCGCCGCGTGCGCACCGCCATCACGATCTCTTCCAGCGAACAGTTGCCCGCACGCTCGCCGAGGCCGTTGATGGTGCACTCCACCTGACGCGCGCCGCCGAGCTTCACCCCCGCCAGTGAGTTGGCCACGGCCATGCCCAGGTCGTTGTGGCAATGCACCGACCAGATCACCTTGTCGGAGTTGGGCACGCGCTCACGAAGGCTGCGAATGAATTCACCGTACAACTCGGGGATGGCGTAACCCACCGTGTCCGGGATGTTGAGCGTCGTCGCACCTTCCTTGATGACGGCCTCCAGCACGCGGCAGAGGAAATCCGGATCACTGCGGTAGCCGTCTTCCGGGCTGAACTCGATGTCGTCCACCAGGTTGCGCGCGAAACGCACCGACTGCACGGCCTGCTCCAGCACCTGCTCGGGCGTCATGCGCAGCTTCTTCTCCATGTGTAACGCGCTGGTGGCAATGAAGGTGTGGATGCGCGCGCGGTGCGCGCCCTTGAGGGCCTCTGCAGCGCGGGCGATGTCGCGGTCGTTGGCGCGTGCGAGCGAGCACACGGTCGACTCCTTGATGGTGTTGGCAATGGCCTGCACGCAGTCAAAGTCCCCATTGGAGCTGGCGGCGAATCCCGCCTCGATGACATCGACCTTGAGGCGTTCGAGCTGGCGTGCGATGCGCAGCTTCTCGTCCTTGGTCATCGACGCACCGGGCGATTGCTCGCCGTCGCGCAAGGTGGTGTCAAAAATGATCAGTTTGTCGCTCATGGGGAAACTCCGTTGGAGAAGGTTGTCGTGGGCAGGTCGGTATCAACCTGCCTGCAGGATTTCGCGATCGTGGGCGAGCGGCAATGCCGCCCGCTGCATGCCGGAGACGATGGCCTTGAAGGACGCGGACACGATGTTCGCATCGATGCCCACGCCAAACAGCGTGCGGCTGCCGTCGACGCGCAGTTCAACATACGCGACGGCGCGGGCTTCGGCGCCCGAGCCGATGGCGTGCTCATGGTAATCCAGCACCCGCAATTGTCTGCCCGTGGCGGCGGAAACGCCATGGACAAAAGCGTCGATGGGGCCGTTGCCCTGGCCGTCCACCGCCACCGCTTGCCCCGCGATCTGCAACTGGGCAGACACGCGCACGCTCTGGCCATCAACGTCTTTCATGGCCGACTGCAACGGCGCTTGCGCCAGCCCATACTCGCGCTCGAAGATGGCCCACAGGTCAGCGGCACCCAGCTCCTTGCCATTCGCGTCCATGACCGCTTGCACCACCTGGCTGAACTCGATCTGCAGGCGGCGCGGCAATTCAAGGCCGTATTCGCTTTCCAGCAAATAGGCCATGCCGCCTTTGCCCGACTGGCTGTTGACGCGGATGACGGCCTCGTAGCTGCGGCCCAGGTCCTTGGGGTCGATCGGGAGATAGGGAATGGCCCAGACGTCACCGTCCTTGCGCACCGCGAACGCCTTCTTGATCGCGTCCTGGTGCGAACCGGAGAACGAGGTGTAGACCAACTCGCCCACATACGGATGGCGCGGGTGCACCGGCAACTGGTTGCAATGCTCGACCTCGGCCCGGATGGCATCGATGTCGGAGAAGTCGAGGTTGGGTGTCACGCCTTGCACGTAGAGATTGAGCGCGACATTGACCACGTCCAGGTTGCCCGTGCGTTCGCCGTTGCCGAAGAGACAGCCTTCAACGCGATGCGCGCCGGCCATCAAGGCCAGCTCGGCCGCGGCGGTGCCGGTCCCGCGGTCGTTGTGCGGGTGCACCGACAGCACCACGTTGCGGCGATCGGCAAAGCGGCGGCTCATCCACTCGATCTGGTCGGCGAAGACGTTGGGCGTTGCATTCTCCACCGTGGTGGGCAGATTGAGGATCACCGGGCGCCCTGCGCCCCACGCCGCGATCGCCGTCTCGCAGGCTTGCAGCGACACCTCGAGTTCGGCCATGCTGAACGTCTCGGGCGAATACTGAAGCACCCACTCGGTGTCGGTCTGCGCGTCGGTGAGTCGCTTGACCAAGCCGACACTGCGTTCGATCAAGGCCATCACCTCGGGCACGCTCATGCCGAACACCACCTCGCGCCACACCGGCGCCACGGCGTTGTAGACATGCACGATCGCCTTGCGCGCGCCGCGCAGCGATTCGATGGTGCGCTCGATCAACTCTTCGCGCGCTGGCGTCATGACCTGGATGGTCACGTCGTCGGGAATGCGGCCTTCGTCGATGAGCCTGCGCAGAAAGTCGAACTCCACCTGCGACGCGGCCGGAAAGCCGACCTCAATTTCCTTGAAGCCGATCTTCACCAGCAAGTCGAACATGCGCAGCTTGCGCGCCACATCCATCGGTTCGATCAGCGCCTGGTTGCCATCGCGCAGATCGGTGCTCAGCCAGATGGGCGCCTGGGTGAGCGTGGCATCGGGCCATGTGCGGTCCTTGAGACCGATCGGTTTGAAGGCGGGGTACTTGCTGGCAGGTTGTTTCAACATGGTGCACTTTCGATGGTACTGAAACCCGCAGCCCCAAACAAAAACGGCCCGCTGCAGGTGCAAACGGGCCGTTTTGAAGGGAATGCGCGCGCGCTATCCAGACTGCCCGTGACGGACATCCAGTAGTAGGGCGAAAGCGCGAAAACTCATGTCGCAAACTCTATCACATCTTTCGAGATGGAACACTCAATCGTGCAGCCCGCGTTCGTCAGGCTCGTCGGTGGAGGTGCTGATCACGCTGGTCGGGCGGCCCTTGGCCTTGCGCCAGCAGTACACCGCGTAGCCCGAAAGGCCGTACACGATGAACAGCGCGAACAGCACGGTGGGCGGGTGGATGTTGATGACGGCAATGCCCAAGGCCACCAGCACGATGGCCGCGAACGGCACGCTCTTCTTCAGGCTCAAGTCCTTGAAGCTGTAGAACGGCACATTGGTGACCATGGTCAGCCCGGTGTAGAGCGTGATGGCGAACATGGCCCAGGTCACGTTCTGCGGCGGGATTTCCAGTTCGGTCATGAGCCAGATGAAACCCGCCACCAGCGCGGCAGCGGCCGGCGACGGCAGGCCCTGGAAATAGCGTTTGTCCACCACCGCGGTGTTGACATTGAAACGCGCCAGACGCAGGGCGGCACAGGCGCAATACACGAAGGCCGCAATCCAGCCCCAGCGGCCGAGGTCGCGCAGGGTCCATTCGTAGGCGATGAGCGCGGGTGCCGCGCCGAAAGACACCATGTCGGACAAGGAGTCCATCTGTTCGCCAAAGGCGCTCTGCGTGTTGGTGAGGCGTGCCACGCGGCCATCGAGGCTGTCGAGCACCATGGCCACGAAGATGCCCACGGTGGCCAGATCGAAGCGGCCATTCATGGCCATGACCACCGAATAGAAACCGCCAAACAGCGCGGCCAGCGTGATCATGTTGGGCACCATGTAGATGCCCTTGGGTCGCCTTGGGCGTTCCTCGTTCTGCGTCATGTGGGGGTCTGTTCCATCGTGCATGTAGGCCTCTCCTCTCCGTCGAATCTTTGGGCAAATTGGCCCTGCGACAGCTGTTCTGCGCAGAATATTGCAGTGTACGGCAGCAAGAGCACCGTGGAAAAAACGACAAGGGCCACCGAAGTGGCCCTTGTGGTCGGTCCGCGCGGCGCGCGGATCGGCTTGCCTTGCGCGATCAGTTGCGCGTCTGGTCCACCAGCTTGTTCTTGGCGATCCAGGGCATCATGGCGCGCAGCTGTGCACCCACCACTTCGATGCTGTGATCGGCGGTGTTGCGGCGGCGTGCGGTCATCGACGGGTAGTTCGTGCGGCCTTCGGCGATGAACATCTTGGCGTAGTCACCGTTCTGGATGCGCTTGAGCGCATTGCGCATGGCCACGCGCGACTGCTCGTTGATCACTTCAGGGCCCGTCACGTACTCGCCGTATTCGGCGTTGTTCGAGATCGAGTAGTTCATGTTGGCGATGCCGCCTTCGTAGATCAGATCAACGATGAGCTTGAGCTCGTGCAGGCACTCGAAGTACGCCATTTCGGGCGCGTAGCCGGCTTCCACCAGCGTCTCGTAACCCATCTTGATCAGCTCGACCGCACCACCGCACAGAACGGCTTGTTCGCCGAACAGGTCGGTCTCGGTCTCTTCCTTGAAGTTGGTTTCGATGATGCCGGCCTTGCCGCCACCGTTGGCCATGGCGTAGGACAGGGCCAGGTCACGCGCCTTGCCGGTTTTGTCCTGGTGCACCGCCACGAGGTGGGGCACGCCGCCACCTTGCGTGTAGGTGTTGCGCACGGTGTGGCCAGGGGCCTTGGGCGCGACCATCCACACGTCCAGATCGGCGCGCGGCACGACCTGGTTGTAGTGCACGTTGAAGCCGTGGGCGAAGGCCAGCGAAGCGCCTTGCTTGATGTTGGGCGCGACGTTGTTGGTGTAGACCTCGGCGATCTGCTCGTCGGGCAACAGGATCATGACCACGTCGGCGGCCTTGACCGCGTCGTTCACTTCCAGAACATTCAGGCCGGCCTTGCCGACCTTGTCCCACGATGCGCCACCCTTGCGCAGGCCGACCACGACCTTCACGCCGCTGTCGTTCAGGTTCTGTGCGTGGGCGTGGCCCTGGCTGCCGTAGCCGATGATGGCAACGGTCTTGCCCTTGATCAGGGACAGGTCACAGTCTTTGTCGTAGAAAACTTTCATCTCATTGCTCCAGTAGATTGATGGGTTGTGCCGTTCTTCTCGAGCCTGTCGAAGGGCTCTCGGTACCTCGGTTCGCCACAAGGGCGGATCGGGGCTTCGACAGGCTCAGCGCGAACGGGCAAAAGGCTGAGCCCCGAAAAACTCAAACGCGCAGGATTCTCTCACCTCGGCCGATGCCGCTGGCGCCGGTGCGAACGGTTTCGAGAATGGCCGAGCGGTCGATGGCTTCCAGGAAAGCGTCGTTCTTGCCCTGGTCGCCCGTGAGTTCGATGGTGTAACTCTTCTCCGTCACGTCGATGATGCGGCCGCGGAAGATGTCGGCCATGCGCTTCATTTCCTCGCGCTCCTTGCCCACCGCGCGCACCTTCACCATCATGAGCTCGCGCTCGGTGTAGGCGCCTTCGGTGAGGTCGACCACCTTGACGACCTCGATCAGGCGGTTCAGGTGCTTGGTGATCTGCTCGATGACGTCGTCCGACCCGGTGGTCTGGATCGTCATGCGCGACAGGCTCGGGTCTTCGGTGGGCGCCACCGTGAGCGATTCGATGTTGTAACCACGGGCGGAAAACAGGCCGACCACGCGCGACAGTGCGCCAGGTTCGTTTTCCAGCAAGACAGCGATGATGTGTTTCATAAGTGCGATTCCTCTTTTCGCCGCCCTCCCCTGCGCACGGTAATGCGCAGGCTCGACGGACAATAGATTCGTCTAAGGGGATGAAGCGACGAGGTGTCTGTCGCCGCTTCGCTTGGGTGTTTACAGGTCTTCGGAACCCAGCAGCATCTCGGTGATGCCCTTGCCAGCCTTGACCATGGGGAACACGTTCTCCGTCGGGTCGGTGCGGAAGTCCATGAACACAGTGCGGTCCTTGAGCTTTCGCGCCTCACGCAGTGCCGGCTCCACATCCTGCGGCTTTTCGATCAGCATGCCGACGTGGCCATAAGCCTCGGCAAGCTTCACGAAGTTGGGCAGCGCGTCCATGTAGCTGTGGCTGTAACGGCCTTCGTAATCGATCTCCTGCCACTGCCGAACCATGCCGAGGTAGCGGTTGTTCAACGAGCAGATCTTGATCGGCGTGTTGTATTGGAAGCAGGTGGACAGCTCCTGGATGTTCATCTGCACCGAGCCTTCGCCGGTGATGGTGAACACCTCGGCATCGGGCTTTGCCAGCTTGATACCCATGGCATAGGGAATGCCCACGCCCATGGTGCCCAGGCCGCCGGAGTTGATCCAGCGGCGGGGTTCGTCAAAGCGGTAGTACTGCGCGGCCCACATCTGGTGCTGACCGACGTCGGACGTGATGTACACATCCGCGTCCTTGGTCATGTTCCACAGCGTTTCCACCACGTATTGCGGCTTGATCACGTCGGTGTTGCCGCGGTCGTACTTCAGGCAGTCCTTCGAGCGCCAGGTCTCGATGGTCTTCCACCACTCACCCAGAGCGGTTGCATCGGGGCGCGTGGTGCTCTCGCGCACCATGTTGATCAGCTCGGTCAGCACATCCTTGACGTCACCGACGATGGGCACATCGACCTTGACGCGCTTGGAGATGCTCGACGGGTCGATGTCGATGTGGATGATCTTGCGTTCGTTCTGGGCGAAGTGCTTGGGGTTGCCGATCACGCGGTCGTCAAAGCGCGCGCCCACGGCCAGCAGCACGTCGCAGTTCTGCATGGCGTTGTTGGCTTCGATCGTGCCGTGCATGCCCAGCATGCCGAGGAACTTGCGGTCCGACGCCGGGTAGGCACCCAGGCCCATCAGCGTGTTCGTGACGGGGTAGCCCAGCAAGTCCACCAGCGTGCGCAGCTCGTTCGTGGCATTGCCCAGCAGCACGCCGCCGCCGGTGTAGATGTAAGGCCGCTTGGCCGCCAGCAGCAGCTGCAGCGCCTTGCGGATCTGGCCGCCATGGCCCTTGCGCGCCGGGTTGTAGGAGCGCATTTCCACCGACTCAGGATAACCGTTGTACGGCACCTTGTTGAAGGACACATCCTTCGGCACGTCCACCACGACCGGGCCAGGGCGGCCGCTGCGGGCGATGTGGAAGGCCTTCTTCATCACCGAGGCCATGTCGCGCGCGTCCTTGACCAGGAAGTTGTGCTTGACGATGGGGCGCGTGATGCCGACGGTGTCGCACTCCTGGAAGGCGTCCAGGCCAATGGCGGCCGTGGGCACCTGGCCGGAGATGATCACCATCGGGATGCTGTCCATGTAGGCGGTGGCGATGCCGGTGACGGCATTGGTCAGGCCAGGGCCGGAGGTGACCAGCGCCACGCCCACGTCGCCGGTGGCGCGCGCATAGCCGTCGGCCGCGTGCACCGCCGCCTGCTCGTGGCGCACCAGCACGTGCTGGATGGTGTCCTGCTTGTAGAAAGCGTCGTAGATGTGCAGCACAGCACCACCGGGGTAGCCCCAGATGTACTTCACCTGCTCGGCCTGGAGGGCCTTGATCAGGATTTCTGCGCCGCGGAGTTCTTGTGTGGCTGAGCCGGCGCTGGATTGCGCTGCGGCAGCCGAGGCCAGTTCGGCCTTGCTGATGTCCATGATGAACCTTTCGAGAATTTCTCTAACGAAAAACCTTGGGTGCCTCTAGACCAACTCTTGTGAAGCGGTGTCGAGACTTGAGACCAATGGCCATGGACGGGCACATACCCCGCCGGACCTTGATCCGTTTGCCTTTTTGAATTGCAGCCGGGATTATCGCACTGCAACACGGGGAAGTTGCGCCCGGCGTCCGTCAAAGCCTCTTTTCGGCCTTGTTTTTTGGCGATGCGACAATCGCCGCTCCGTTTTTCGATGCGCGCGCCCGCGCCGCGACCCCGCTCTCCATGACCGACCACACCCCGGACAACCACCCTGCGCTGATGGCGCCTTCCCTGCGCCGCCGCATGGCCTGCTGGCTCTACGAAGGCATGTTGATGTTTGGCGTCGTCTTCCTCGCGAGCTACCTGTTTTCCACCCTCACGCAGACCCGGCACGCGCTGGACAACCGGCACGCCCAGCAGGCGTTTCTGTTCGTGGTGTTCGGCATCTACTTCACCTGGTTCTGGGCCAAGGGCCAGACCCTGGCCATGAAGACCTGGCACATCCGCGTCGTCGACCGCAACGGCCAGCCGCTGTCCCAGCCGCGCGCGCTGCTGCGCTACCTGCTGTCCTGGCTGTGGCTGCTGCCGCCGCTGGCCGTCTCCGGCCTGTTCAACCTGCCGGGCGGCGAGTTGACGGTGCTGCTGATCGGCTGGATCGCGATCTGGGCCCTGCTCTCGCGCTTTCACCCGCAGCGCCAGTTCCTGCACGACGCGCTGGCCGGCACGCGGCTGGTGCACCACCTTGCGCCCGCCAAAAAATGAGTGCCCTCCCGCCCCAAGAACCGGTCGATGCGCAAAAGCGGCGCACCGGCCTGTCCCGCATGGCCCACGCCTTCGGCTACTCCCTGGCCGGCCTGCGCGCGGGCTGGGGCGAGACCGCCTTTCGCCAGGAAGCGTTGGCGGCGGTGGTCCTGATCCCGGCTGCCTTCTGGCTCGGCCAGACCTGGGTGGAAGTCGCCCTGCTTTGCGCGGCGGTAGTGCTGGTGATGGTGGTCGAACTGCTCAACACCGGCATTGAAACCGCCATCGACCGCATCAGCCCCGAGTGGCACGACCTGTCCAAGCGCGCCAAGGACATGGGCAGCGCCGCCGTGCTGCTGAGCCTGCTGCTGTGTGGTGGCATCTGGTTGGCTGCCCTGTGGGCGCGCTGGGCCTGAACAACAACAAACTTTTTTTCTGCCGATGACCGATCCCACCTTTTCCCTGTGTGTCTATTGCGGCTCCCGCCCGGGCGTCGATCCCGCCTTCGCCGAAACGGCGCGGGCCATCGGTGAGTGGATCGGTGGTCATGGCGGCCAGTTGGTATACGGCGGCGGCCGCAACGGCCTCATGGGCGTGGTGGCCGAAGCCACGCTGGCCGCGGGTGGGCGCGTGGTCGGCATCATCCCCAAGGCGCTGGTCGAGAAGGAATGGGCGCACAACGGCTGCACCGAATTGCACGTGGTGGACACCATGCACGAGCGCAAACGCATGATGGCGGAGCGGGCCGACGCCTTCCTGGCGCTGCCGGGCGGCATCGGCACGTTCGAGGAGTTTTTCGAGGTCTGGACCTGGCGCCAGCTCGGCTACCACGACAAGCCCGTGGGCCTGCTCAACGTGGCGGGTTACTACGATGGTTTGATGACGTTCCTGCGCGCGGGTGTCGAGCAGGCGTTCATGAACGAGTGGCAGATGGACCTCATCCGCGTGGGCGACGACATTGCGACCTTGCTGCCCGAGCTGGTGCAGTCCGCGGGCTTTTCACCCGCGCCGCGCATCGAAGCGATCTGACTCAGACCGCCGTTTCGTCTTCCTCGCCGGTGCGGATGCGCACCACGCGCTCCACTTCCGTCACGAAAATCTTGCCGTCACCGATCTTGCCGGTGCGCGCCGCGCGGATGATCGCGTCCACGCAGCGATCCACGTCGCCGGCGTTCACCACGACCTCGATCTTGACCTTGGGCAGGAAGTCCACCACGTACTCGGCGCCACGGTAGAGCTCGGTGTGGCCTTTCTGGCGACCGAAGCCTTTGACCTCCGTCACGGTCAGGCCGGTCACGCCCTGCTCGGCCAGCGCCTCGCGCACTTCTTCGAGCTTGAACGGTTTGATGACGGCGGTGATCTGTTTCATGGGGGTAGCTCCAGGGCGGTTCGGTAATCGCGTTTGATTATGCCCAAGGCATTGCGCGCTCGCGCCTCATGCGCGGTATTTGCTCGTGATCGGGTAGCGCCAGTCTTTGCCGAAGCTGCGGTGCGTCACGCGAATGCCCACGGGCGCCTGGCGGCGCTTGTATTCGTTGATGCGGATCAGGCGCACCACCTTGTCGACGTCGGCGCGCGCGAAGCCGGCCGCCACGATGCTGTCCGGGCTCTGGTCGTTTTCCATGTAGCGCTCGATGATGGCGTCGAGCACGGCGTATTCGGGCAGGCTGTCCTGGTCTTTCTGGTCGGGCCGCAGCTCGGCGCTGGGCGGGCGCGTGATGATGCGATCGGGGATCGGGTCGGCGCCCGTGCCGTACGGGTCGTGCGCGTTGCGCCAGCGCGCGAGCTTGAACACCATGGTCTTGGCCACGTCCTTGATGACGGCAAAACCGCCCGCCATGTCGCCGTACAGCGTGCAGTAGCCCGTGGCCATTTCGCTCTTGTTGCCGGTGGTCAGCACGATGCTGCCGAACTTGTTGGACAAGGCCATGAGCAAGGTGCCGCGGATGCGCGCCTGCAGGTTTTCTTCGGTCGTATCTTCGGGCAGGCCGGCGAACTCGCTCGCCAGGCTGGCCTTGAAGGCCTCGAATTGCGGCGCGATGGCGATCTCGTCGTAGCGCACGCCCATGCGCGCGGCCATGTCGCGCGCGTCGATCCAGGAAATGTCGGCCGTGTAGGGCGACGGCATCATCACCGTGCGCACCTTGTCCTTGCCCAGGGCATCGACCGCGATCGCCAGCACCAGGGCCGAATCGATACCGCCCGAGAGCCCGAGGATCGCGCCGGGAAAGCCATTCTTGCCCAGGTAATCGCGCACACCCAGCACGAGTGCGTGCCACAGATCGGCCTCCGGGCTGTGGGCGCGGTCGGTCTCGGCAGTGATCTGCCAGCCCGCGTCCTGGCGCTTGAACGCAACGTCAAACAAGGCTTCTTCAAAACTCACCGCACGGCCCGCGAGCGCGCCATCGGCGCCCAGCACGAAGCTGCGGCCTTCGAACACGATCTCGTCCTGCCCACCCACGAGATGGGCGTACAGCAGCGGCAGGCCGGTGGAGCGCACGCGCTCGCGCATGGTGGCTTCACGCTCGCCGCCCTTGCCCGCGTGAAACGGCGATGCGTTGATGACCGCCAGCAGCTCGGCGCCAGCGGCCTTCGCGTCGGCCGCGGGCGCGTCGAACCAGGCGTCTTCGCAGATCAGCAAGCCCACGCGCACGCCGTCCACGTCGATCACGCACGTGCCCTGGCCGGGCACGAAGTAGCGGCGTTCGTCAAACACCTGGTAGTTGGGCAGTTCGCGCTTGGCGTAGGTGTGGGTCACGCGGCCTTCGCAGAGCACGCTCGCCGCGTTGTGCAGGTAGGCCACGGCCACGCTGCGCTCGCGCCGTTCGATCGTCTCGCCCGCGCGCGCCGGATGTCCCACCACGATGTGCAGGCCTTTGAGGTGGGCCGTGCCGCTCGCGATCACTTTGAGGGCATCATCACAGGCGTCGATGAAGGCGGGCCGCAGGAACAGGTCTTCGGCCGCATAGCCGCAGAGCGCGAGTTCGGGCGTGAGCAGCAGGCGGGCGCCGCGCGCATGGGCCTGCGTGGCAGCGTCGACGATTCTGCGGGCGTTGCCCACCATGTCGCCCACCACGAAATTGAGTTGAGCCACGCAAATGGAGAGAGTCATGAGGTCTGGGAATCTGGCTGGAGATGCCGCGAAGAAGCGGTGGCCGGGAGCCGTGATTGGCTGAAAACGATTATGTCACCCGGGTCTTCGGATCGCCGCGGGAGATCGGCGCGCGCGCCTGGAACGCGTTGCTCGCGCTCGAGCCCGACCCCAGCCCGTTCATGCGCCACGAGTACCTGAGCGCGTTGCACGAGAGCGGCAGCGCGTGCGCGACCACCGGCTGGCAAGCGCAGTTCGTGACGCTGTGGCGTGGCGAGGAGCTGCAAGCGGCTTGCCCGATGTACCTGAAGAGCCATTCGTACGGCGAGTACGTGTTCGACTGGGCCTGGGCCAACGCCTACGAGCAGCACGGGCTGGGCTACTACCCCAAGGCTTTGGTGGCCGTGCCGTTCACGCCGGTGCCCGGGGCGCGCTTGCTGGCGCGCGATGCCCAGGCCCGCACGGCGCTGGTGAAGGCACTCATCGACCATGCGCAGGAAGAAAACCTGTCATCGCTGCACCTGCTGTTCGCGCAAGCGCACGACATCGCAGCGTGCGAAGCCGCCGGGCTGATGCTGCGCCACACCGTGCAGTTCCATTGGCAGAACGAAGACGCCACCAGCGCCGCACCCTTCCGGGATTTCGACCACTTCCTCGCCAGCCTGCAGCAGGAAAAACGCAAGAAGATCCGGCAGGAGCGGCGCAAGGTGCACGAGGCTGGCGTGCGCTTTCGCTGGTCGCGCGGCAGCGACATTTCAGACGCTGACTGGGACTTTTTCTACCGCTGCTACGAACGCACCTACCTCGAACACGGCAACGCACCCTACCTGAGCCGCGACTTCTTCCACCGCATGGCACAGACCATGCCGGAGCACTGGCTGCTCTTCGTCGCCGAGCGCGAAGGCGGCCCAATCGCCTGCAGCCTGATCGGCATCGACAGCACCACCCTCACCGCCTACGGGCGCTACTGGGGTGCGCTGGAGCGGGTGGACTGCCTGCACTTCGAGGCGTGTTACTACCAGCCGCTGATCTGGTGCCTCCTGAACGGCTTCGCGCGCTTCGAAGGCGGTGCCCAGGGCGAGCACAAGATGGCGCGCGCCCTGCTCCCGGTCAAGACCACCAGCGCCCACTGGCTGGCGCACCCGGCGTTCGCCGACGCGGTGGACCGCTTCCTGAAACGCGAAGGCCAGGGGATCGGGGAGTACCTCGATCACCTGGCCTTGCGAAATCCGTTCAGGGCCATGCCCTGAATGAATGGCGAATGGGGCCGATCAGGCCTTGTTCGCTTTTTCGTAGTTGGCGATGCCGTCCAGAATTTCCTGGTGGGCGGCGTCCTTGCCTTCCCAGCCGATCACCTTCACCCACTTGCCGGGTTCCAGGTCCTTGTAGTGCTCGAAGAAGTGCTGGATGGTGTTCAGGCGCATCGGGTTCAGGTCTTCGGGCTTTTGCCACTGGGTGTAGATCGACAGGATCTTGTCGGTCGGCACGGCCAGCACCTTGCCATCTTCACCGGCTTCGTCCTGCATCTTCAGGATGCCGATCGCGCGGCAAGGCACGACCACGCCGGGGATCAGCGGCACGGGCGTGATCACCAGCACGTCCACCGGGTCGCCGTCGCCCGAGATCGTCTTGGGCACATAACCGTAGTTGGTCGGGTAGTGCATGGCGGTGCTCATGAAGCGGTCCACGAAGATCGCACCGGTTTCCTTGTCCACCTCGTACTTGATCGGGTCGGCGTTCATCGGGATTTCGATGATCACGTTGAACGATTCGGGCACGTTTTTTCCGGGAGTGACGTTGTCGAGAGCCATGGTGTTGTGGGAGGTAGTTGAAACGAAAGGATTCGTCCGGAGACCGGCGGGTAAACAAAGGCGCGTCCGGACAAGTCCGACGCGCCTAGGATTTACCCTGATTTTACTGATTCGAAGCTGACTTCCCGCGCCACGGTCACACGCATTTGCGCAATTGCCATTAAATTCATAGCGTTGGCCAATCGCCCTGTCTCGACGCTGTGCAACGCAGCGCCCACCGGCAGCGAGGAAGCAACGCAGCGGGGGCATCCCCGGAGGCGTTGCCCCCTCCAAGTCGAAAACGAGCAGGAGTAAATCTGATGGTTGGACAATCTGCGCTGATCTTTGCGTTGGTGTGTGGACTCGTGGCCGTGATCTACGGCTTCTGGTCCCGCAGCTGGATTCTTTCTCAGGACGCGGGCAACGCCCGCATGCAGGAAATCGCCGGGGCCATTCAAACCGGCGCCGCGGCTTACCTGGCACGGCAGTACAAGACCATTGGCATCGTCGGCGTGGTGCTGGCCGTGCTGATCGGGGTCTTCCTTGACCCCACCACCGCGATCGGCTTCGTGCTCGGCGCGGTGCTCTCGGGGGCTTGCGGCTTCATCGGCATGAACATCTCGGTGCGCGCCAACGTGCGCACCGCGCAAGCCGCCACCAAGGGCATTGGCCCGGCGCTGGACGTGGCGTTCCGCGGCGGCGCCATCACCGGCATGCTGGTGGTCGGCCTGGGTCTGCTGGGTGTGGCCGGGTTCTTCTGGTTCCTGCTGAGCAAAGGTGGCGGCGCACCGGCGGGCGACCTCGCCAAGCTGCTCAACCCGCTGATCGGCTTTGCCTTCGGCTCCTCGCTCATCTCGATCTTCGCGCGACTGGGCGGCGGCATCTTCACCAAAGGCGCTGACGTCGGCGCCGACCTGGTGGGCAAGGTGGAAGCCGGCATTCCGGAAGACGATCCGCGCAACCCGGCCGTGATCGCCGACAACGTCGGCGACAACGTGGGCGACTGCGCCGGCATGGCGGCCGACCTGTTCGAGACCTACGCGGTCACGCTCATCGCCACCATGGTGCTGGGCGCGCTCATGGTCACCGCCGCGCCGATGCAGGCCGTGCTCTACCCGCTGGTGCTCGGTGGCGTGTCCATCCTGGCATCCATCATCGGCTGCTTCTTCGTCAAGGCCAGCCCGGGCATGAAGAACGTGATGCCCGCGCTCTACAAGGGCCTGGCCATCGCCGGCGTGCTCTCGCTGATCGCGTTCTGGTTCGTCACCAGCTGGATCATTCCGGACAACGCCATCACGGCCACCGGCAGCCAGTTGCGCCTGTTCGGCGCCTGTGCCGTGGGCCTGGTGCTGACCGCCGCGCTGGTCTGGATCACCGAGTTCTACACCGGCACGCAGTACAGCCCGGTCAAGCACATCGCGCAAGCGTCCACCACCGGCCACGGCACCAACATCATTGCTGGCCTGGGCGTGTCCATGCGCTCCACCGCCTGGCCCGTGCTGTTCGTGTGCGTGGCCATCATCGCGTCCTACACGCTGGGCGGCCTCTACGGCATTGCCACCGCCGCGACCGCCATGTTGAGCATGGCCGGCATCGTGGTCGCGCTCGACGCGTACGGCCCGATCACCGACAACGCCGGCGGCATTGCCGAAATGGCCGAGCTGCCCAGCAGCGTGCGCGACATCACCGACCCGCTGGACGCCGTGGGCAACACCACCAAAGCCGTCACCAAGGGCTACGCCATCGGCTCTGCCGGCCTGGCCGCGCTGGTGCTGTTCGCCGACTACACCCACAAGCTGGAGACCTTCGGCCACAAGGTGACGTTCGACCTGAGCGACCCGATGGTGATCATCGGCCTGTTCATCGGCGGCATGATTCCTTACCTCTTCGGTGCCATGGCGATGGAGGCCGTGGGCCGCGCCGCCGGCTCGGTGGTGGTGGAAGTGCGCCGCCAGTTCAAGGAGATCCCCGGCATCATGGAAGGCACGGCCAAGCCCGAGTACGGCAAGGCGGTCGACATGCTGACCACCGCGGCCATCAAGGAAATGGTGATCCCCTCGCTGCTGCCGGTGGTGGTGCCGATCCTGGTGGGCGTGTTCCTTGGGCCGAAAGCGTTGGGCGGCTTGCTCATGGGCACCATCGTCACCGGTCTGTTCGTGGCCATTTCCATGTGCACCGGCGGCGGTGCGTGGGACAACGCCAAGAAGTACATCGAAGACGGAAACCACGGCGGCAAGGGCAGCGAGGCGCACAAGGCCGCCGTGACCGGCGACACCGTGGGCGACCCCTACAAGGACACGGCCGGTCCTGCGGTGAACCCCCTGATCAAGATCATCAACATCGTGGCGCTGCTGATCGTGCCGCTGCTGCCGCTGGCGACCTGATCGGGCCACCCGCAACGGCTCAGGAGGCCCGCTTCGGCGGGCTTTTTTTCGCCATCGTGTCGAACCGACCGGCCCCGCCGCCGCAATGTCCACGCGGCGAACCGGGTGCCCCCAGGCGTATCCCGTCAACAGGGGGTCGCTCGCCCATAATCGAGCCATGTCCGAACGCGTGATTCCCTTGATCGACCAGCGCCTGGTCTCGGTGCCTGCGCGCGTCCCTTCCGTGGCCACGGCGGCAACAGGCTTGCTCAGCGACACACGCGGCCGCCCGCTGCGCGACCTGCGCATCAGCGTCACCGACCGCTGCAACTTCCGCTGCAGCTATTGCATGCCGAAGAGCATCTTCGACAAGGACTACCCCTACCTGCCCCACAGCGCCCTGCTCAGCTTCGAGGAAATCACGCGCGTGGCACGCCAGTTCGTCGCGCACGGCGTGCAGAAAATCCGCCTCACGGGCGGTGAACCGCTGCTGCGCAAGAACCTCGAAATCCTGATCGAACAGCTCGCGGCCTTGCGCACCGTCGAAGGCCAGCCGCTGGACATCACGCTCACCACCAACGGCTCGCTGCTGACACGCAAGGCCAACGCGCTCAAGGCTTCGGGCCTGCAGCGCGTCACCGTCAGCCTCGACGGACTGGACGACACCATCTTCCGCGCCATGAACGACGTGGACTTTCCCGTGGCCGACGTGCTCGACGGCATCGCCGCCGCGCAGGCCGCGGGCCTGGGCCCGATCAAGATCAACATGGTGGTCAAGCGCGGCACCAACGACGACCAGATCCTGCCGATGGCGCGCCACTTCAAGGGCTCCGGCATCGTGCTGCGTTTCATCGAGTACATGGACGTGGGCGCCACCAACGGCTGGCGCATGGACGAGGTGTTGCCCAGCGCCGAGGTGGTGCAGCGCATCCACCGCGAACTGCCGCTGGTGCAGCTCGGCGCCTCGGCGCCGGGCGAAACCGCCGAGCGCTGGGGCTATGCCGACGGCACGGGTGAAATCGGCGTCATCAGCAGCGTGACGCAGGCCTTCTGCGGCGACTGCAACCGCGCGCGCCTGTCCACCGAAGGCCAGCTCTACCTCTGCCTGTTCGCCAGCCAGGGGCACGACCTGCGCCAGCTGATCCGCGGCGACGCCACCGACGAACAGCTGTCCAGCGCCATTGCCAGCATCTGGCAAGGCCGCGGCGACCGCTACTCCGAACTGCGCGCCAGCCTGCCGCCCGACGCGGGCCAGGGCAAGCGCCGCGTGGAAATGAGCTACATCGGCGGATGAACGACGCCACCCCGGACCTCAGCGTCGCCAGCGCCCACGCCTTGCTGGCCCGCTGGGTGAATCCGGTCACCGACACCGAAGAGATCGACCTGCGCAGCGCACTGGGCCGCGTGCTCGCGCAGGACGTGGTCTCCCCCATCGACGTGCCGCCGCACGACAACTCGGCCATGGACGGCTTCGCGTTCCATGGCGCGCAGCTCCAGGCCGCACAGCCGCTGCGCCTGCGCGTGATCGGCACCGCCCTGGCCGGCAAGGCCTGGGCCGGAACGGTGGGTGCGGGCGAATGCGTGAAGATCATGACCGGCGCCGTCCTGCCCACCGGGCTGGACACGGTGGCACCGCTCGAACTCGTCAAGGCCGATGGCGAACAGCACATCGTGGTGCCGCCCAACGCGCTCAACGCCGGCGAGAACCGCCGCCTGCGTGGCGAAGACCTCCAGCTCGGCCAGCCCGCCCTGCGCCAAGGCCACACCCTGGGCCCGGCCGCGCTTGGCCTGATCGCCAGCCTGGGCTTGCCGACGGCGAAGGTGTTCCGCCGTGTCAAGGTCGCCTTTTTCTCCACGGGCGACGAAATCCTGAGCCTGGGCGATGCACCACGCGAAGGCGCGGTATACGACAGCAACCGCTACACCCTCTTCGGCTTGCTCACGCGCCTGGGTGTGGAGGTACTCGACATGGGCGTCGTGCGCGACGCGCCCGCGCAGCTCGACGCCGCGTTCCGCCAGGCCGCCCAGCAGGCCGACGCGATCGTCACCAGTGGTGGCGTGAGCATGGGCGACGCCGACCACACCAGGGCCCTGCTGCAGCAGCTCGGCGACGTGGCGTTCTGGCGCATCGCCATGCGCCCGGGCCGGCCGATGGCCGTGGGCCGCATCGCCCGCGCAACCGGTGGCCCCCCTGCCGTGCTGTTCGGCCTGCCGGGCAACCCGGTGGCCGCCATGGTGACCTTCCTGGCCTTCGTGCGCCCTGCCCTGCAACGCCTGATGGGCGCGGTGGTGGAGGAGCCCGTGTTGCTGCGCGCCACCAGCGCCGAGGGGTTGCGCAAGAAACCCGGCCGCACGGAATACCAGCGCGGCATCGTCACGCTTGAAGCGGACGGCACGCTGCGCGTGCGCACCACCGGACCTCAAGGCTCGGGCGTGCTGCGCTCCATGGTCGAGGCCAACGGCCTGATCGTGCTGCACCACGACCAGGGCCGCGTGAACGCGGGCGACGCCGTTGACGTGATGATGTTCGACGGCGTGCTCTGAGGCGCCCCGCCCTCGCGTCAAGCCGTCCGGTTTGGCACCTCGATCCCAAGCCCCTCTCTCAGCCACACCTCGGGCGGCATCGCGCCAAGATAGGCGAGCGCTTCCAGCAGATCGCGGGCAGATCCCTGTTGTGCCAACAGGCAGCGACCGATCGCCTGGGTGATGGCGCTGGCGGGCACGGCAATGGCCTGCATGTCGATGACCTTGTCAAGAAACCGCCGCGCAGGGGCATCCTCGCTGGAAGAGGTCTCGTCAGGCGGCGCCGTGAGATCGTCGCGGAGATGGGTCAGCTGGTTGACCAGCATGGCCGCGAATTCGTCGTGGTCCTCGATGGTCAGAAGGCCCGCCAACCGATCCACCTCGATTTCCCATGGATCGCGCGAACCCACATAGGCGGCTTTACTGGTGCTGGCCAACGCCACCACCGACGCAGCATCCAGATAGGGCCCCATGATCCCGCCCCATTCGATGAACGGCCTGGTGCCGGCATGGAACATCGCCGGGCCGACCTTCACCGAGCGGCCATCGCCCAGGCTCCAGCCAAAGCCTTTGCCCGTCCCTTGCGCGGACAACTCGGGACGGCGCAGCCGGTTGCGGGTCATGATCTCGCTCACCCCTTGCTTGGCACGGGGACCGAGGCGCCGCTCTCCATTGTCGGAAAACCGTTCCGACGTTTCCTCGACATACATCAGCGACGTGTTGCGACGCAGCAGGCTCAACGCGGCGCTCACCTCGCGGGCGTCCATCGCCGAGAGTGTGCCAATGAATTCCTCCACCGTGGGATTGCGCGCCAGGGCACGGGTCAGGGACAGTATGTTGAAGGGTGAGCGGGCGATTTCCACGCTCTTCAGACCCTTGCAGCCGCCCACGATGCTCTCCACCCAGTGGCGGTCTTCCGGTTCGAGCCGGTCCATGTTCACCACAAGCTGCGTTGCAGCCACCGCCGCGCTGCCGAACAGCACAGCCACGGTGCGACTGGCGTGCACCGTCAGCCTGTCCCAGGCGCGGCATGGCAAGGTCGCTTGTGCCAACGCATCGCTGCCTTGCGTCAAATGCAAACCCTTCACCTGTGAAACCTTGAGCACATCCGCCATCGCCCGCAGGAACGATTCGTCGCCAACGTCCAAGCGATCCAGACCGACGCTTCTGATGGGTGTGCCCTTGACGTTGTTGAGCAGTCGGGTCAATCCGTCGGTCGGGATAAAGAGTGTGCGGGGTGACAGCGCCATCTGCAGCGCCAGGCCCGCGCGCGACTGAATGAGTGCCGACAGGTCGTCCCAGATGGTGTCGTAGGTCGGCGACTGTATGTCGACGTGCAACGTCAGCTGCTCGGGTTTGACCGTGTTGGCAAACGCGATCACCTGGGCAGCGGCCGTTGGCGAAAGATCGGTGGATATCACCAGGGCGCATGTGCATTGCGGGTCGTCAGGCCAGCCGTGCAGGTCTGCCAGCGCAGCCGCAATGGGCGCTGTCTGCACGACCACCGGCCAATGCGCAGGGACCCGCGCGATGATGTGTTTGAGCAGCGCCGCCTGCCCGTGGCTGAGGAGCTCGTGGGCCATGTACATGACCCCCGCCGCGGCCCGTGCGGGGTTGATCGTTCCGGTGTCGAGCAAGTCCATGATCATCCGGATCGCATCGCGGTGCGCCACAAAGCCGTGCCCTATCGCCGCCAGGCGCACCTGCATGCGGTCCCGCAGGGTCTGGCGGCTTGCGGCGCCGGGCGGCGTGACGAGCGTGTCCGGGTTCGCGCGCGCCGGCCGGGCGGCAGCCACGGCGGTTGGTGGCTGTGAGGCGGCCGCACCCGACGCCCCCGGCACGGCCGGGTTCCCCACGGGCGCGCGCACGTTGGGGTCGGGGGACGGCAGCGGCGTGATCGCATCGACTTGCGTGGAGGGCATGCCTTCACGCATCCAGGTCTGGTGAAAACCGCTGCCGAGGGCTCGCCACTCGGCGTCCGTGCGCACGCGCCAGGCACACCCTGCTGCAATGAGCGCCTGGCACATCGGTGCCAGCTCCTGCGCGCGGGCGGTGCCCACCCAATCGGTGATCGCGGCCTTGACAAGGTCGGCCGGCACGTCGGCTGCGGCGAGGACCTGCACCTTCGCGCGGGCGCCATCGTTCTGCGGCTCCTCCAGCACCCCGTGCACATTCACGGGCAGACACAGCATGTTGTCGGGCGTAGAGAGGTGGGCTATCAGTTCCAGGGGCTGACGATTCTCCGCCAGCAAGCCACTCAGCGTGTGCACGGCGCGCGACCACCACAGGGCCTTGATCTGCCGTTGCGCGGCGGCGCGCTCTTCGGCCGGCATCAAACGGTTCACCGCGCTCATGCCATTGAGCCGCGCCGTGGCATCCACATCGATGGGAATGGTGAGGTCTGACGCGATGGCCATGGGGCGATGGGTCATGGTCAGGACGTTGTGGTTGCGCGCCAGGAAAACCAGCGCCCGATCAACGTCCTGAACCTTGGCATTCACCGACACCACGAAGCACCCCTCGATCCGTTCAAACACATGCTCGGACCGCATCGCATGCTGCCCCAGCGCGAAAGCCAGGGCCATGAGGTCCTGCGTGCCGTGAGCGACGATTGTGTGCACACCGTTCTGCGCCAGCAGGGACAAGCGCTCGAAATCGTTGGCGAAGGCCACACTCTGCGAGCCGTCCTGCGGATGAAGCTCCAACCGCCCCACCGTGTTCTGACCGCTTCGAAGCCAGGCCTGGAGCACATCGTCCTGCAGCCGCACATGGACGATGTCCCAGCCTCGGCGGCACGCCAACAGCCGTTGCGCAACGTCCGGCTCGACGCTCTTGTCCGACACGTCCAGCATCGTGGCGCCCGACTCCCGGACGCATTCGACCAGCGCGGCCTCCACCTGCGCGTGCCCCGCGTACAGGTACCCGAACTGGATGCCGATGGCCCGTGCCACGACACCCGGCAATGCCTGCAGCACGTCGAGGGCTGCCACGTTCGCCACCACGCGGCCGCCATTGTCGGCGGGCGGCTCCAGGGCGGACTCCACCACGATGTTCAGCCCCGCGATCGGACGCAACCGCAGCAGCGCGGAAAACGCCTCTGCGGTCACAGGCCCCTCCGTGTGGTTGGCGACCAGGTTCACGCTGAGCTCGGAGGGCCGCCTCATGAACCCGTGCAGCGCCATGACCGCGTGAAGAGGCAAGGCGCTCGCCAGCTTGATCGACACCGGGACGTCCCGTGGCCAGGTCGTGCCCATGCGCGCCAGCACGTTCGCCGCGTGTTCGTTGGAGCCCACATCGAACACGCAGTGCATTCGGGTCAGCAACACCAGCCGGCGCAACAAGGCGGCCTGGCCGCTTTTCAGCAGCATGTCGCTCGCCAGCGCCAGGGTCCTGGCATCGGCATCGTCCACCTTGTCCTCGCGGTCCAGCAACAGAATGGTTTCCACAGCCGCGTGCTCCTGCGCGCTGTGCGGTCCATCCTGTGTCTGCAACCGCTTCGACCACTGCAGGAACAGCTCCATGGGCGCCTGGCCTTCCTGGCCCGGAATCGGCTCCATGAGGCTCACCAGTTGCCCGCCGCTGGTGCGGGTTCGGATCAGATCGGGTGGGAGGTCGGCCCGGTTGCGGGTCGCAAGAAGCGATGTTGGAGTAGAAAGGTCGCCAGCGGCAAGTCGTTTCATGCAGGTCCCAGGGAGGTGGTTTCGGTGTCCCTGTGTGACCGCTCTCTCCCGACGGTTCCACCTACCCCGGTTGAGCGCTGCGCTTCAACCCGGCACGCCCCGGTTGGCCAACGCATCGGCGCGTTCGTTGCCCGGGTCGCCCGCGTGCCCCTTGACCCAATGCCATTCGATCTTGTGCACGCCGCCATGCACCAACGCATCCAGGCGCTTCCACAGGTCGGCGTTCTTCACGGGCTGTTTGGACGCTGTGATCCAGCCCTTGCGTTTCCAGCCATGGATCCATTCGGTGATGCCCTGGCGCACGTACTGGCTGTCGAGGTAGAGCGACACCTGGCAGGGGCGCTTGAGCGCGGCCAGTGCCTCGATCACGGCGGTGAGCTCCATGCGGTTGTTGGTGGTCTCGCGCTCACCACCCCACAGCTCTTTTTCAAAGCCCTCCGACTTGAGGTACACGCCCCAGCCGCCCGGGCCGGGGTTGCCCTTGCAGGCGCCGTCGGTATAGATCACCACATGGTTCAAGAAAAATGCTCCTCGATGAAAAGAAAAAACAAAAAATTCAATGCCGGTTCGCGACCGACACCGGGGCTGCCGACGGCGCACGCCGCGGCTTCCAGGCCGGCCCGAGCAAGCGCATGCCGCGCACGCGCTTGACCGCCACCACGAAGTACACCGCGCCAAAAATCGGCCACCAGCGCGCGCCCGCGCGGTCCAGCCAGCCATAGCGGTTCAGCCATTTTTCAGAATGCATCGCGGGCCGGTAACAACCAAAACGGTCCGACTCGATCTCGAAGCTGAGCAGGCGCAGCCAGTCGCGCAAACGCCAGGGCCCGATGAAATCGCCCGCCTCGGGCAGGTACAGCTGGGAGGCACCCAACAAGCGGCCACGCGCCTGCCGGAAACCCCAGAGGCTGGCCGGGTTGAAGCCCGAGATCACCACCCGCCCTTCGGGCACCAGCACGCGCTCGACCTCGCGCAGCACATGGTGCGGGTCGGCGCTGAATTCGAGCGTGTGCGGCAGCACCACCAGGTCCAGGCTGCCTTCGGGAAACGGCAGCGCGGCCGCGTCGGTGACCAAGGCCATGCGCGGCGGGCGGCGGTGGGAAGGCATCTCCCCGCCCATGGCCGGCACCTCGGGCAGCGCGAGCCAGCGCTGCGGCATGCGGTTGGCCTGCAGGCCGTCGAGTTCGGGCAAACCGAGCTGCAATGCGTTGAAACCGAACAGATCGGCCACCGCGAGGTCAAACTGTGTCCGCTCCCACGCCAGCAGGTACTCGCCCGGCGCGGTCGCGAACCACTCGGTCAACCCTATAATTTTTGCGGTCATGTGGTGCGGGAATTGGGTCGGTTCCCACCCGAAGTCTGCGACACTGCAGACCCACCGGGAAGGCCAGCCCCGCACTCTACACGCCCTCACCCGACATCCGCGCCATGCACCTCATTCCCATCCCGGCCTTCAGCGACAACTACATCTGGGCGCTTCACGACGGCCAGCGGGCCCTGGTGGTCGACCCCGGCGAGTCCGAGGGCGTGGCGCGCTGGCTGCAGCAGCAAGGCCTGCGGCTGGACACCATCCTCATCACCCACCACCACGCCGACCACACCGGCGGCGTGGCCGCGCTGCGCGAAGCCACCGGCGCGCGCGTGATCGGGCCGGTCGTCGAGCCCATGCCCGAACCGCTGCAGCGCGTGGGCGAAGGCGAGGCGGTGGAGGTGCTCGGCCTGCGCTTCGAGGTGATCGAAGTGCCCGGACACACCGCCGGCCACATTGCGTACTACACGCCCGAGATGGACGGCGCGCCGCTGCTGTTCTGTGGCGACACGCTGTTTTCCGGTGGCTGCGGCCGCCTGTTCGAAGGCACGCCGGCCCAGATGCTGCACTCGCTCACCCGCCTGGCCGCCCTGCCCGCCGCCACGCGCGTGTGCTGCACCCACGAATACACGCTCTCCAACCTGAAGTTCGCACAAGCGGTCGAGCCCGGCAACGCCGAGCTGCTGGCCTACATCGAACGGTGCAAGGCACAACGCGCGCAGAACTTTCCGACGCTGCCCAGCTCCATTGAGCTGGAAAAGCACATCAATCCCTTTTTGCGCACGCACGAACCCGCCGTCGTGCGGTCCGCCGTGGCCCACGAACCGGGCATCAGCACCGACGACGCCGTGGCCGTGTTCGCCACGCTGCGCGAATGGAAAAACAATTTCAAATGACCCTTGATTTCCCGATAGCTCCAGCCCAGGCCCCGGCCACACGCCGTTGGTTCCTGCCCGCCGCGATCGCCGCGGCCTTGTTCATCTCCGGTTGCGCCACCTCCCTTCCCGAGTCGCCGTCCCGCACCGGCGACGCGACCACGAGCGCGCCGACCACCACGCCCGCACCGAGCCTGCCCTCGTACCGCCTGCCTGGCCACGTGCCGCTGAGCGACATCACCGCCGCCAGCACCGGCACCAATCCCTACGGCGTGGCCACACTGGACGCGCCTTCCGATCTGTGGGACCGCATCCGCCGTGGCTTTGCCATGCCCGATCTGCAGAACGAGCTGGTGATCGACCGCGAGCAGTGGTACGCGACCCGCCCGGACTACATGCAGCGCATGACCGAGCGCTCCAGCCGCTACCTGTTCCACATCGTCGAAGAGATCGAAGTGCGCAACATGCCGATGGAGCTGGCGCTGCTGCCCTTCATCGAAAGCGCGTTCAACCCGCAGGCGGTGTCCAGCGCGCGCGCGGCCGGCATGTGGCAGTTCATGCCGGCCACCGGGCAGTCGTTCGACCTCAAGCAGAACGCCTTCCGCGACGACCGGCGCGACGTGCTCGCCTCCACCCGCGCGGCACTGGACTACATGCAGCAGCTGTACAACCGGTTCGGCGACTGGCACCTGGCCCTGGCGGCCTACAACTGGGGCCAGGGCAACGTCAACCGCGCCATCACGAACAACCAGCGCCAGGGCAAGCCCACCGGCTACACCGACCTCAACATGCCGGCCGAGACCCGGCTGTACGTGCCCAAGCTGCAGGCGGTGAAGAACATCCTGGCGCGGCCCGAGGCCTACAACACCACCCTGCCCCTGATCGGCAACCACCCCTTCTTCGACACCGTCACACTGCAGCGCGACATGGACGTGGCCTTGATCGCGCGCCTGGCCGAGGTGAGCGAAAAGGACTTCCGCGCGCTCAACCCCTCGATGCGCCAGCCGGTGGTGATGGCCGCGGGCACACCCACGGTGCTCCTGCCCTGGGACAACGCCATCATCTTCCAGCGCAACCTGCAGAACCACACTGGGCCGCTGGCCAGCTGGACGGCGTGGGTCGTGCCCTCCACCATGACGGTGGCGCAGGCCGCGGCCAGGGCCGGCATGAGCGAATCGATGCTGCGCGAGATCAACAACATCCCGCCGCGCATGCAGGTGCGCGCCGGCTCCAGCCTGCTGGTGCCGCGCAGCGAGGCGCGCAACACCGACGTGCCGGTGCACGTGGCCGACAACGGCCAGATCAGCTTTCAGCCCGAGGTGGTGCTGCGGCGCACCGTGGTGAAGGCACGCAAGGGCGAGAACGTGACCAAGCTGGCGCGTCGCTATGGCGTGAGCCCGGTCAGCGTGGCCGACTGGAACAAGCTCGGCGTGGACTCCGCGCTGAAGGCGGGACAGAGCATCGCGCTCATGCTCCCCCAGCGCGCGAAGGTGACGGCCAAGGCAGGCAGCGGCAGCAACAAGAAACAGGCCGCCGCCAAACCGACGCGCAAGCAGGCGGGCGCCAAGCCCACGAAGACCGCGAAACAGCCCACCAAGACGCGCGTGGCCAGCAGCACCAAGAAGCCGGCCAAGAAAAAGCCGTGACGGGAAGGTGCGAAGGGCTGCGGCCCTTCAGGCCCTGAACCGCGCCTTGGCCCTGCGCGCAAAGTCGTTGGTGAAGGTCCGCGCCAGGTCCACCTTCTGCACCGACTCGGCTTCCTCGAAATGCGCCAGCATGCGCGCGGCGGTGGCGGGCCCGGTTTCGGGCATCAGCCCATCCACCGTCCAGGCCTCGCGCAGGCGCATGAACGCCGCCAGGTACAAGGAACGGTCCCCCTGGAAGTAACGCTCGGGCACGGTCTTGACGATGTCCGAGGGCCCGGCGGTCTGCAACCACTTGAGCGCGTGCACCAGGGCATCGGTCAAGGCCTGGCTGGCCTTGGGGTGCTGGATGAGAAATTCGGGTGGCGCACACAGGCAGCCCGATGGCATGGGCCCGCCAAACACCTCGGAGGTGCCGCGCGTGCTGCGCGTGTCGGCCACCACCCGCAACGAGCCCAGTTGCTCCAGCTGGGTCATGGTGGGGTCGTTGTAGCTGATGACATCCAGCTCACCCCGGCGAAACGCCTGCACCGCCGCGGCGGCATTGGCCAGGGGGACGTATTGCACGTCCGCCGCGCGCAAGCCTACCTTGCCCAGCACCAGACTCACCACCTGGTGCGAGGCGGCACCGGTGGCCATGATGCCCACGCGCGCGCCCCGCAAGTCGTTGGGCGTGCGGTAGTGCGACATGGTGTCCTTCGACACACCCACCACCACCTGGGGTGCACGGCCCTGCAACACGAAAGACTGCAGCGCCAGGCCGCGCGCCTGCATGGCGATGGTGCTGGCGTACGTCCCCGAGAGAATGTGCGCCGCGCCCGCGCGCACCGCTTGCAGCGAATGCGCTTCATCGGCGAACTCGCGCACCTCCACGTCCAGACCTTCCTGCACGAAATAGCCCAGGCGCTCGGCAATCGTCAGCGGCAGGTAGGAGAACGACGTGCGCTGGTCCACCGCAATGGCCAGCTTCGTGGCCCCGGGGCGAGGCGGCGGCGGCGCGGCCTGCGCGGCGGTGGGGGCCGACTGGGCACGCAGCGGTGGCAGGGCTGCTGCGATCATGCCCAGCGCACAGGCTCGGCCCCAGTTGCGACGACTCCACATGACCTCTTTTCCTCTCCGCTGTACTTGCTTGTTTGAGTGACAGCTTGAGCCTAGAGGGCACGCAAAAAACCCGCATCGGGACGAATCCCGAGCGGGTTTGTACCGAGCAATTGCAAGCCGATGTAACGGCTTGCAACGGCCGCGCTTTCAGACGAAGAGGATCGCGATGTTCACCAGCAGGGCCAGGGCCCACACCGCGCTGCGTGCGGTGGCGAGGTTGGCCACATACATCATCACGTAGAGCAGGCGCAGCACGACAAAGAGAAACGCCAGCAGATCCACACGCATCTGTACCGCGCCGAGCTGGTGCGCGATGATCACCGCGCCGATGAAGAACGGCAGCGCCTCGAAGGTGTTGGCCTGTGCCGCGTTGGCGCGCGCGCGCCAGTCGGTCTGGCGCATGAGCCAGGCGCGTGGGTCCTGGTTGTCAAAGCCGCCGTGGCGCCGCGGCTTGCCCACCTGCCCCGCCTTGGCGAGCCACGCGCAGCCCATGGGCAGCAAGGCGGTCACGAGCACGCACCAGTAGGCCACCGTCAATCCAGCAAATTTCATGCAGTCCTCTTCGTGTCGGAAACAGGGTGCGCTGCCGTTCAGCGCCGGTCCACCAGGGCGTGGGCGATGGTGCCCAGGTCCACGTACTCCAGCTCGCTGCCCACCGGCACGCCACGCGCCAGGCGCGTCACCTGCACGTCGCTGCGGCCCTTGAGCGCCTGTGCGATCACGTGCGCGGTGGTTTCGCCCTCGGCGGTGAAGTTGGTTGCGAGGATCACTTCACGCACCGGCGTGTCGTCGGGTGCGGCGGGCGCGTTGATGCGATCGAACAGTTTTTGCAAACCGATGTCGCGCGGGCCCACGTCGTCGAGCGGACTGAGCTTGCCCATGAGCACGAAGAACAAGCCCTTGTACGCACCGGTGCGCTCCATGGCCGCCTGATCGGCCGGTGTTTCCACCACGCACAGCTGCGAGCGGTCCCGCCGCGGGTCGCGGCAGGTGGGGCAGATGTCGTCTTCGGTGAAGGTGTGGCACAGGTTGCAATGCCGCACCGACGCGGTGGCGTGGTCGAGCGCGCGCGCGAGTTGCGACGCGCCTTCGCGGTCGTGTTGCAACAAATGAAACGCCATGCGCTGCGCCGACTTCACGCCCACGCCGGGCAAGCGGCGCAGGGCCTGGATGAGCAACTCCAGCGAGTGGTTTTCGGCCATCGGCGTGTGGGCTCGCTCGGTCTGTGCTGCGGTGTGCTTAGAAGGGGAACTTCATGCCGCCTGGCAGACCCGGCATGCCAGGCATACCGGCGGTGATCTTGCCCATCTTCTCGGCCGAGGTTTCTTCGGCCTTGCGCACCGCGGCGTTGAACGCAGCGGCGACCAGGTCTTCGAGCATGTCCTTGTCTTCACCCAGCAGGCTGGGGTCGATGGTGACGCGCTTGACGTCGTGCTTGCAGGTCATGAGCACCTTCACGAGACCAGCGCCGGACTCGCCGGTGACCTCGATGAAAGCCAGTTCGTCCTGGGCCTTCTTCAGGTTGTCCTGCATGGCCTGGGCCTGCTTCATGAGGCCGGCGAGTTGTCCTTTGTTGAACATGATCTTCCTTGAGTTGAGGTTTTCGAAAAAAAAGAAAAGGGTCAGGCGGTGATGGCCTTGAGCGTGCCGGGCACGATTTTGCCGCCAAAGTCGCGCATCATCGTTTGCACGAACGGGTCGCTCATGATCTGCGCCTCGGCTTCGCGCTGGCGGCGCGCGGCGGCCGCCGCCACGCGCAGCGCGGGCGAGTCGGTGACAGGGCCGATCTCGACGGTCAGGCGCACCTGGTGCCCGAGCGTCTGCAAGGCCGTGGCGAAACGCTCGCGGGTGTTGCCCTGGTTGAGCGACATGCGCTCCACGCGCAACAGCCATTGGTCGGTGTCGCGCGCGATCAATTGCGATTGCAGGCCGAGCTCGCGCACCAGTGCCGTGATGGTTTCGGCACGCGCGAGCTGCATGACGGTGTCGAACCAGAAATCGCCCTCGACGCTGCCACCGGGCGCGGCCGGCAACACCGTTTGCGCGCCATGCTCGGCGCGTGGTTGGGGTTGGTCCAGTGCGCTGGGTTCGCCGGCATCGCGCACGGGGATCGCCATGACGCGGTTGGGTGGTGGCGTGCGCGTTTGCGTTTGTGCGGTCTCTTCTTCCCAGGGCGGACCATCGTCTTCGGGCCAGGGCGCTTCGTCGTCGTCCATCGGCTCGGGCTGCGAGGTGGGCCGGGCCACCGGAGCGGGTGCGGGAGGTGTTGCGGGCGCAGCCGTTGCCGTGGGTGGGGTGGGTCTGCGCACGGGCAGCGTCACCAGCGTGGGATCGGTCGTGGGTGCGAGTGCGGATACCGGCGCGGCCACGGGCACGGATGCGGGAGCAACCGCCGGTGTCGGCGGTGCGGCAACCGGCGCACGTGCCACCGGAACCACCGCCGGCACCGCTGCGGGCGACGGTTCAGCCGATTTCAGTGTTTTTTTTTCCGCTGATGCGCTGTGGGCGGCGCCGGCGGGTTTGAAGGCCATGAGCCGCAACAGCACCATGGTGAGCGCGGCGTACTCGTCGGGCGCGAGGCCCAGTTCCGCGCGGCCATGCAGGCACAGGCTGTACAGCAGTTGCGTCTCGTCAGCCGGCAGGCTTTGCGCGAGTTGCGCGATCTGCGCCTCGTCCGGATCGTCTTGCCCCTCGGGCTGCGCGCGATCGGGCACGGCCTGCAACACCGCCATGCGCTGCAGCACGCCGGTCATTTCCTCCAGCGTGGAAGCGGCGTTCAAGCCGTTGAGGCGCAATGCGTCGATGGTGTCGACCACGGCAGCGCCGTCCGCGCGGGCCAGCGCGTCAATCAGGCGCAGCACATAAGAGCGGTCCACCGCGCCCAGCATCTGTCGCACGCCGGCTTCCTGCAACTGGCCGCCGCCAAACGCGATGGCCTGGTCGGTGAGCGAGAGCGCGTCGCGCATCGAACCACGCGCGGCGCGCGACAGCAGGCGCAACGCCTGCACATCGGCCGGCACCTGCTCGGCCTGCAACACCTGCTGCAGATGTTCCAGCACCGTCTCGGGCGCCATCGGGCGCAGGTTGAACTGCAGACAGCGCGAGAGCACGGTCACCGGCACCTTCTGCGGATCGGTCGTGGCCAGCACGAACTTGAGGTATTCGGGCGGCTCTTCCAGCGTCTTCAACATGGCGTTGAACGCCGTGTTGGTCAGCATGTGCACCTCGTCGATCATGAAGACCTTGAAGCGCCCCTGCACGGGTTTGTAGACCGCTTGTTCGAGCAGCGCCTGCACCTCGTCCACACCGCGGTTGGAAGCGGCGTCGAGCTCGGTGTAGTCCACGAAGCGGCCGCTGTCGATGTCGGTGCAGGCCTGGCACACGCCACAGGGTTCGGCGGTGATGCCGCCCTGCCCGTCCGCGCCCAGGCAGTTGAGCGACTTGGCCAGGATGCGCGAAACGGTGGTCTTGCCGACACCGCGCGTGCCGGTGAACAGGTAGGCGTGGTGCAGGCGTTGGGTCGTCAATGCGTTCGACAGCGCCTGCACCACGTGCCCCTGCCCCACCATCTCGGTGAAAGTGCGCGGGCGGTATTTGCGGGCCAGAACGACATAAGACATGTCAACGATTCTAAGCGGCGGGGTATCGCGCTTCCGGCCGGCAACGGCTTGTCTCATCGCCTACAATCGACCCCGACGGGCCTTCCCGCATGGTGAAGCGGCCAACCGGGTCAGGTGGGGAACCAAGCAGCCCTAACTGTGAATCCAGTGCCGGGGTCAAGGCTCGTCACCTTTTTCGCTCCCTCAGCGCAGCCCATTCAAGGCTCCACAGCGCCACAAACAAAAAAGCACTGCCAGGGCAGTGCTTTTTTGCTGAAGGGCGGCGCAAGCACCCCGGATCAAGCCTGCGCTTCAGTCTCCTGCTTCCCGGAAGCACGGGCCTGCATGAATTTGCCCACGCCCACCACCAGCACGGCGCCCGCAGCAGCAGCGAGATAGTGCAGCCAAGGATGGGCCATGGTATAGCCGTGCACCAGGTTGTCGTTGACGATGGTCTCGCCACCGACCCAGCCGATCAGGGCGGCGCCCAGGGTCACGATGACCGGGTAGCGCCCCATGAGCTTGATCATCAGCGTGGAACCGAAGACCACCAGCGGGATGCTGATGGCCAGGCCCAGGATCAGAAGGACCATGTTGCCCTGCGCGGTCGCGGCCACTGCAATCACGTTGTCCAGGCTCATCACCAGGTCGGCAATCAGAATGGTGCGGATGGCGGCCATCATCGTGCCCGTGCCCTTGTGGTGGCCATCGTCCTCTTCGTCGCCGCTCAGCAGTTGGTAGCCAATCCACAGCAGCAGCACGCCACCGATCACTTGCAGGAACGACAGCTCCAGCAGCTTGGCGGCCACCACCGTCAGCAAGATGCGCAGCACCACGGCAGCGCCGGAGCCGAACATGATGGCTTTCTTTTGCTGCTCAGGGGGCAACGAGCGGGCCGCCAGGGCAATGACGACGGCGTTGTCGCCAGACAGGATGATGTTGATCCAGATGATCTTCAGCAGGCCGATCCAGAAGTCCGAGGTACTGAGAAATTCCATGCTTGCTCCATTGTTTTGAATACGAAAACGCCGCAGTGACGCGGCGCTTTTCTTTCATGAATGGAAGCACTTTAGGGCGAATATGCCCCTCCTCCTGTCCGTAATACTGCGTAAATTTCCGGGCGGCACGGCGACCCGGCCTGCCGACCTCCGCAAAACCTCGGACTGGCACGCGGGTATTTTTTCGGCCATCGGTGGAGTAAAGTTTGCGCCACTCCGTTTTCCGAACATCCATGTCTGCGCGCGACCCCTCCCTCATCACCAGTTGGCATGCCCACGTGTATTTCAATGCGGACACCCGCGACGCGGCCTGGGCACTGCGCGAGGTGATTGCCAACGAGTTGGGCACGCGGGTTGAAATCGGGCGCTTCCACGAAAAGCCGGTGGGACCGCACCCGGCGTGGACCTACCAGGTGGCCTTCGGCGCGCGCGAGTTTGCGTACGTGGTGAGCTGGCTGTCGCTCAACCACGGTGCGCTGGACGTGCTGGTCCACCCCAACACGGGCGATGCGCTGAGCGACCACCGCGATGGCGCTCTGTGGATCGGCAAGTCCTACACGCTGGACTTGCAGGCGTTGGTGGACTAAGACGAGCCCATGAACCATTGGTTTCTGCTTGGCCTCGCGATCGTTGCCGAGGTCATCGGCACCTCGGCCCTGAAGACCAGCGAGGGCTTCAGCAAGCTCTGGCCCTCGGTGGTCGTCGTGGTGTCGTACGGCGCGGCCTTCTACCTGCTCGCGCTGACCTTGCGCACCATCCCCGTGGGCATTGCCTATGCCGTCTGGTCGGGCGTGGGTGTGGTGCTGATCGCACTGATTGGCTGGATCGTCTTCGACCAGAAGCTCGATGCGGCCGGCGTGCTGGGCATGGCGCTGATCGTGGCCGGGGTGCTGGTGCTCAACCTGCTCTCCAAGACCTCGGCGCACTGAATCTCAAGAGGTGGAGGCAGCGGCGAGCCAGCGGCGCACGCCCTCGCCCGCCACCACGCCACTGGCGAGACACGCGGTGAGCAGATAGCCGCCCGTGGGCGCCTCCCAATCCAGCATTTCTCCAGCGCAGAACAAACCCGGTTGGGCCTGGGCCATCAGGTGATCGTCCAGAGCCTCCCAGCGCACACCGCCAGCGGTGCTGATGGCTTCGTCGATCGGTCGCGCCGCTGACAGCGTGATCGGCAGTGCCTTGAGCGCGGCGGCCAGGCGCGCGGGTTCGTGCATCGCGGCCTTGTCGAGCAACTCGTTGACGATCGCCATCTTGATGCCCTCCAGCCCCAGGCGGCTCTTGAGGTGGCTGGAGAGGCTGCGCGAGCCGCGCGGATGGGCGACCTGGGTCAACACGTGGTCGGGCGTGCGGTCGGGCAGCAGATCGAGTTCGAAGGTGGCTTGTCCGTGGCGTGTGATCTCGTCGCGCAGCAGGCTGGACGCAGCGTAGACCAGGCTGCCTTCGACGCCAGTGGCCGTGGCGACGAATTCGCCCTTGCGGTGAAAGACGTTGCCCTGGCTGTCGGTGGCGCGGATGGCGACCGATTTGAAAGGCTGGCCCGCGAAGCGTTCGGTGAAGAAGGTGCTCCAGCCGCCGGCCACGTCGAAGCCGCAGTTGCTCGGCAACAAAGGCGCCACGTCAATGCCTGCTGCCTGCAAACGCGGTGCCCAGGTGCCGTCGGAACCCAGGCGTGCCCAACTGGCGCCGCCCAGGGCAAGCACCGTTGCGCGGGCTTGCACACGCAGTGGCCCCTGTGGCGTCTCGAACGTCAAATGGCCTTCGCCATTCCAGCCAGTCCAGCGGTGCCGCATGTGAAAACCCACCGGTGCACGGCCTTCGCCTTCCGGACGGCGCAAGCGGCTCAGCCACGCGCGCAGCAGCGGTGCGGCTTTCATGTCGGTGGGGAACACGCGCTGCGAACTGCCGACGAAGGTGCTGATGCCCAGACCCTCGGCCCAGTCGCGCACGGCCTGCGGACCGAAGGTGTCGAGCAGGGGTTGCAGGCGCGCGGCTTGAGCGCCGTAACGGCCGATGAAGGCGGGCAGCGGTTCGGCGTGGGTGAGGTTCAAACCGCCCTTGCCGGCCAGCAGGAACTTGCGCCCCACCGACGGCATGGCGTCGAACAGGTGCACGGCCAGGCCGGCGCGGCCCATCACTTCCGCGGCCATCAGGCCGGCAGGGCCGCCGCCGATCACGGCGACATCAACTTGCAGGGGTTCCAAAAGTTCTCCGTTGTGGTTCAGGGTGCGAGCGCCGCATCGGTCAATTCGATGAGACGCCCTTGTGCGTTGATGAAGGCCAGCCGCACGGGTTCGCCGGGCCGCGCTGCGGCGACGGCCCGCTGGTAGCCTCGCATCTGTTCGATCAGCGCGGGCTGGCGTTCGGGGTGTGCGGCGCTCTTGTGGTCGAGCACCCACCACTCGCCGGTGTCGCGGCGGCGCACCAGGCGGTCGAGCCGCAGCAATTCGCCCTGGTGGAACAGCTCGACTTCGCTGCCCCAGTGGTTGAGCGTGTCGGCATCCCAGGCCCAGGCCGCTTCGCCACCGATGATGCGCCGGGCCATGGCCAGTGTGTCGCGCGCCTGCGCGGGGTTGAGGGCGAATTCGCGCGCGACGGCTTGCGCGTGCTCGGGGCCCCAGTCGAAGCCCTGGGTTGGGGTGGGCCACCATTGCAACAGGCGGTGCAGCGCCAGGCCGATGCGGTTGGCGGTGTCGTCCACCGGCTCCGGCACGGTGGGCTCGTTCGACAGGGCCACTGCGTGCACCGTGGGCAGGCTCGGCAAGTCAAATGGGGCCGCGCCCTCTTCGGCCAAGACCTGCGTGGCGGCCTGCGGCGGCGTTTCCATCGGCGAGGCCAGGGGCTGCAGGCGCTGGTACCAGGTGGGCGCGTTGGTGCGCAGGTGCGGTTCGAAGCTGGAGATCAACAAGCGCGATTCGGCGCGGGTCATGGCCACGTACAGCCCGTTGAGCTCTTCCAGCGCGCGCGCCTCCTGCTCCTGTTGCAAGGCTTCCACCGCGCAAGCGGGTGGCGATTTTTCGCTCGCCAGAAAAACGAAACGGCGCGGCAACGGGGCCTCGCCCGGCCAGTCCACCAGCACGCCCATGCTCTCGGGGCGCGATGGGCCGGTGTCGGTATCGAGCATCAACACCGTGTGCGCCTCCAGGCCCTTGGCGCCGTGCACCGTGAGCAGGCGCACGGCGTCGGGTGTCTGCACCGCCGTGGCCTTGATGCCACCGGCCTTGAGCGCACGCACGAAACGGTAGGGGGTGAGAAAGCGTCCACCGTCCTGCGCGAGGGACTGGGTGAGCAGGTCGCGCAGTTGGGCCAGCACGGCGGTGCGCTGGCTCATGGGCACGTTCTGCGCGAAACGCGCGAGCACGTCGCCATGGTCGTACAGCGCCGAGAGCGCGTCATGCGGTGGCAGCATGCGCAGCCAGTCTCGGTAGAGCGCGAGGCGCTGCGCGGTCTCCAAAAAGCGCGTGGCTTGCTCGGGCGTTTGCGCATGCTCGGTCTGCTCTTGTGCGGGCAGGCTGGAGACGCGCTGCAACACGTCCCACCACGAAGGCCTGGCCCGAACGCCCTCTGGCGTGGCGGGGGGCGTCCAGCGCAAGCGCAGTCGGGCGAGTTGCGCCAGATCGTCGTCGCTCCAGCCGCACAGGGGGGATTTGAGTGCGCGCGCCAGGCTCAGGTCGTGCCGGGTGGACACCAGGGCGTCCAGCAGCGCGACCACATCCAGCACTGCGGGCGATTCGCCGAGGTCGAGCTTTTCGGGTTGTTCGCTGACGATGCCGCGTTCGCGCAAGGCTTCGTGCATCCAGCCCAGGCGTTCGCGCCGGCGTGCCAGCACCATGATCTCGCCGGCGTGCAGGCGCCCGTCCTCGATCTGGAGGGCCACCCAGTCGGCCGCCTGCGCGGCTTCGAGCGCGGCAAGGCTGTCTTCGGGTGACACGCGCGGCGTGGTCAGGCTGTCGCGCCACGCCATCGTGTCGCCTGTGCCGGCATTGCGTTCGCGCAGGCTGCGCGGCAGTTGCGGCAGGCAGAGCACGTCGCCGGGCGCGGTGCTTTCTGTCGTGTGCGCGCGGTAGTCGCTGCTGTACTGGCCGGCCTGCACGGCAGCGCCCATGGCGGCGTTGAGCACGTCGACCACCGCCGGTGCGCAGCGGCGCGTGTGGTCGCAGCTGAGCAGCGCACCGGACAAACCTTGCACCACGAAGGCCTGCGCGGCCTTGAACACCTGCGGCTCGGCGCGGCGGAAGCGGTAGATCGACTGCTTGGGGTCGCCCACGAGGAACACGCAGGGTGCTTCGCCCGGGCCCGCGCCCGCGTAGGCCGACAGCCAGCCATACAGCGCTTGCCACTGCAGCGGGTTGGTGTCCTGGAACTCGTCGATCAGCACGTGGCGCAACCGCGCATCCAGCCGCTGCTGCAGCCAGCCGGAGAGTTCGGCGTCGCCCAACAGTCGGCGCGCCGCGCCCTCCACGTCGTTCATGTCGACCCATCCGCGCTCGCGTTTGAGGGCGGCATAACTCGCCAGCAGCACACGCGCCAGTCGCGCCATGCGTTGGTGGTGGCACCAGGCTTCGTGTTGGCGCAGGGCCTCCAGGGTGCGCAGCGCCAGTTGCTGCGCGGCGCGCACGGCTTCGATGCCGGCGAGCTTGTCGCTGAACTTGCGCGGCTCGTCTTTCTGCGTGAGCAGGGCCGTGAGCACACTGGCACCGCTGCCGCCCGTCAACGCTTGCTCCAGTTCGACACCCTTGGCGGCGAAGGTCACGGCGCTGGCGCGGCCCAGGGCCTGGGCGGCTTCGCGCAGCAGCGTGGTGGCGCGCGCATCCTGCACCAGCCATTGCACGGGCTCGTCAAAACCCGCGAACTCGGGGTAGCGCTCGGCCATGGGGTCGACCGACGCGTCCACCACGCCGGCCGCATCGGCCAGCGCGAACTCCACGCGCTTGTCCAGGGCCCTCTTCAGGGCCACGAGGGTCTGGTGGCGGCCATGCCGGGCCACGCTGTCCATGAAATCCTGCCGCTCGCTCGGGTGGGCGGCCAAGGCGGCATAGAAGCGCGGCCAGACCTGCGCCACGGCGCGTGCGTCGTCTTCCAGCAGTTCGTATTGCACGGGCAACTGCATGTCCTGCAACACCGACAGCGGCGAGCCCCGCAGCAGCGCGGCGAACCAGCTGTGGAAGGTGCGCACCTGCACCGAGCGCCCGAGCGCGTTCACGCGCGCGTGCAGGCCACGCGCGTCGGGCACGCGGCGTTGCGCGTCGGCTTCGCTCAGGCCACGCGCGCGCAATTCGCCCACCAGTTGTTCGTCGCTCAGGCTGGACCAGCGGCGCAACTCGGTGTTGAGCCGGTCGCGCATTTCGCCCGCCGCCTTCTTGGTGAAGGTGATGGCCAGGATGTCTTGCGGCGCGCAACCGTCGAGCAGCGCGCGCAGGATGCGCGAGACCAGCATCCAGGTCTTGCCGGCGCCAGCGCAGGCTTCCACCGCGATGCTGCGCGCGGGGTCGCACGCCAGGGTGTAGAAGGCCCCGCGTTCGGTGGGCGCGCCGTTGATGCGGTAGGCGGGTGCGGTCATGCGGCGGTCCAGAAGTCTTTGCGGCACAGGCCGCGCGCCGCGCAGAAGTCGCACACGCGGCCTTCGCCGAGCGCGGGCATGGGCGCGCCGGCGGCCACGCGCGCCATGTCGTGCGCCAGGCCTTCGCGCAGGTGCTCGCGCGCCAGCAGCACGTCGGGCTGTTCGACCAGCCAGGTGGGCGTGTCCTTGCCGCTGTCGCTGCGTTTGTCGGTGATGCTGAGGTAGGCCGCGCGCAGGTTGTCGTCGGGCAACAAGGCGGCGTAGAACGCGAGCTGCGTGTCTTCCAGCGGTTCTTTCACGCGGTCGTTGGTCTTGATCCGGCTCTCGGTCTTGTAGTCGATCACGAAGGGGATCGGACCTTCGGGGCTCTGCTGCAGGTCGATGCGGTCGAGCTTGCCGTAGAGCTTCCATTCGCCCGCTCGGTTGGTGCGCTCGGCCTCGGCTTCGGCAAAGCGCGGCCCGGGTCCGTGTTCCGTCGCCTCGAAGCCGGCGAGCCAGTCCAGATAACCCTCGCGCAGCGCTGGCCACACCGCCTGGTAGGGCAGAAAGCCGGCACCGCCCTCGCCTGCGTTGAGGCCCATGGTGGTGGCGGTTTCGTCGGCGAGCCGGTCGAGTTCGGCGCGGTCGGCGTCACGCCCCGGGCGCGCGTCGCGACGCTGTTCGTGAAAGGCGCGCAACACCGCGTGCAACCAGTTGCCCATGTCGCGCTGGTCGGGCTCGGCTTCGAGTTCCGCGGCCTCGGCAAGGCGCAACTGGCGCAGCGCGAAGAAGCGGTAGGGGCAGTCGCGCAGGTCCTGGTAGGCGCTGGCCGAGAGCGACTCGGGCAGCACATCGCGCGCGGAGGGCATGGGCTTGGGTTGGGCCATCGCCTCGAGCGCACGAGGCGCGCGCGGGTCCAGCGCGGCGTGTGCGGGCAACGCCTGCAACCAGGCGCTCGGCAGCGTGGCTTCGCCCCGGTCCTGCGTGCGCCACAGCAGGTCGAGCTGCGGCAAGGCCAGCGTGGCCTGCCAGGCTTTCGCCGCAGCCTGGGCCAAGATCTCTCGGGAGGGAAGACCCAGCAGTTCGCGCTGCGCGGCCGTCCAGTCGCCCGGCGGCTCGGGGCTGGGGCTCAGGTGCGTCTCGTCGCATCCCGGCACCACGGTGGCGGGGAAAGCGCGGCCGAGCAGTTGTTCCATGGGCAGGATCACCACGGCCGCGTCGCCTGCGCTGCGCGGCTTGAAGCTGGCGCCCTCGAGCACGTCGCGCACCCAGGCCGTGAACGCGCTCAAGGACATGCGCGCACCGCTGCGCGCGGACGCGTCCACCGCCTGCGCCACACCGGCCAACTCCATGGCCGCACCCTCGCCCAGGCGCAAGGTCTGCAGCAGTTGCAGTCCCGCGGGATCGGCCTCGAACGAGGCCCACAGGCCAGAGGCCTTGAGCGCGAGCGACAGGTCGCCGAGCCACACGGTCAATGGCCGCCCGGCTTGCAGGCTCTCGATCCACGCGGGCAGGCCTTCGGGAATGGCGGTGGCGAGCCGCGCGTGCTGCGGCGCGGCCTTCCAGCGCGACACACCGAGTTCGCGTGCGAGCTGTTCCAGTTGCTGCACCTGCGCCTCGGGCCAGGCCGTGGTTTGCTTGAGCAGGTCCAGCACGTCGTCCATCGACGCGCGCGCATCGGCCGCGCGCAACACACTCATGAGTTGCGCCGCGGCGCGGGTGGTGGAGAGCTTCCAGCCGGTTTCATCGCGCACCGACACGCCCACGTGGTGCAGCATGGCGCTCACACGGCGCGTGAGCAGGCGGTCGTTGGCCACCAGGGCCACCGGCATGCGGCCGTGGTTGATGTGCTCGATCACGCAGGCGGCGGCGCGTTGCGCTTCGTCCTCCGCATCGCCGCACGCATGCAGGCGATACGCGTCACTGGCACGCCAATCGGTCTCGCCCAGCGACAGCACCAGTGCCTGGTCACCCCATTGCGCCGCCAGCGCCGTGGCCAGAGGATCGTCCTGAAAGCCTTGCAGCACCACCAGCAGGTCGGCGTGCGCGCCCGGTTGCGCCATCGGCGCCCACAGCACATCGGTGGCGTAGGCGGACGTGCTCACCCAGGTGAGCGCCAAAGTCGCCAGCAGGCCTTCCCAGTGCAGCGACGACGCGGTGGGCACCATGGATGCGCGCAAGGGCTCGGCCCAGGCCAGCCGTTGTTCGGGCGGCACCGCGGCGGCCAATGGCGCGAGCTGGCGCGCCGCTTCCACCAGGCGACCCACCATCACGGCACGCAGGGCCGCGTCGGCGCGCGCGGGGGCCACGCGATCGATCAGGGCGGCCGCCATGAGGCTGTCGCGCGCCATGTCCATGCTGAGGTCGCCAGGGCTGGGCAAAAAGGGGCGCAAGCTGGCGGCCCAGTTGCGCGTGGATTCGAAACGGGGCGCAAAGCCGATGGGGTGCGACACGGCCCAGGCCCGCCGCCCCGCGTCCATCAACTGGGCATACGGCACCAGCACGACCACGCGGCCAGCGGGCAATGCGCGATCGTGCGCGGCCTGGTCGATGCGCGCGATCCAGGCTGCCCAGTGGCGAGCCGATGGGTGGCCCTGGTCTGTCACGGGCGAACCGGCCTCGTCGATCGGGCTTACAAGCGTCATGGAAATGGGTGTTTCTGTCACAATGAGGCGGACCGTGCGCACAGAGAGAGGCTATAGGAACCTCTTGAACTGCGGGCATGGGCCCCAAACTGTACCCCCTCCCCGTTCAACGACTTTTAGGATGAATCATGGCCAGCGACCTGATCAAACACGTTTCCGATGCCAGCTTCCAGGCTGATGTGCTGGATGCCGGTGCACCGGTGCTCGTGGACTTCTGGGCCGAATGGTGCGGCCCGTGCAAGATGATCGCGCCGATCCTCGACGAAGTGGCCGGCTCGTACAACGGCAAGCTCAAAGTCGCCAAGCTCAACGTGGACGACAACCGCGATGTGCCCGCCAAGTTCGGCATCCGCGGCATCCCCACGCTCATGCTGTTCAAGGATGGCCAGCTTGCCGCCACCAAGGTCGGCGCCGTGAGCAAGGCACAGCTCACCGCCTTCATCGACCAGCAACTGGCCTGAGGCCTCTCCGATGCGCGACCGGGTGCAATGCTCGGTCGCTGTTTTCTCTGGCGCATTTTTCCTGTCATAATTTGCCTCAGCGGGCCTGACAGACACCCGCACTTCTTTCAGCGCACCGCCCGCCATCCGGACGCCAGCGCCCCCTCCCCCGGTTTTTGACTCAACTCCCTCTCGGAGTGAATTCCATGCACCTTAACGAACTCAAGGCACTGCACGTGTCTGAAGTCCTCAAGCAGGCCGAAGCCCTTGAGATCGAAAACCCCGGCCGCATGCGCAAGCAGGAGCTGATGTTCGCCATCATCAAGAAGCGCGCCAAGGGCGGTGAACTGGTGTATGCGGACGGCGTGCTCGAAGTGCTGCCCGACGGCTTTGGTTTCCTGCGCGCGCCGGACACCAGCTACACCGCCAGCACCGACGACATCTACATCTCGCCCAGCCAGATCCGCCGCTTCAACCTGCACACCGGCGACATGATCGAAGGCGAAGTGCGCATCCCCAAGGATGGCGAACGCTACTTCGCGTTGAACAAGCTCGACAAGATCAACAGCCTGCCCCCCGAGGACAACAAGCACAAGATCATGTTCGAGAACCTGACGCCGCTGTTCCCCAAGGAACAGATGCGCCTGGAACGCGACATCAAGAGCGAAGAGAACATCACCGGCCGCGTGATCGACATCATCGCCCCCATCGGCCGTGGCCAGCGCGCCCTGATCGTCGCGCCGCCCAAGAGCGGCAAGACGGTGATGATGCAGCATCTGTGCCACGCCATTTCTGCCAATCACCCCGAGGTGGTGCTGATGGTGTTGCTGGTCGACGAGCGCCCGGAAGAAGTGACCGAAATGCAGCGCACCGTGCGCGGCGAGGTCATCGCCTCCACCTTCGACGAACCTGCCGCCCGCCACGTGCACGTGGCCGAGATGGTGATCGAGCGCGCCAAGCGTCTGGTCGAACTCGGCAAGGACGTCGTGATCATGCTCGACTCCATCACCCGCCTGGCCCGCGCCTACAACAACGTGCTGCCCTCCAGCGGCAAGGTGTTGACCGGTGGTGTCGACGCCAACGCCCTGCAACGCCCCAAGCGCTTCTTCGGCGCGGCGCGCAAGATCGAAGAAGGTGGCTCGCTCACCATCATCGCCACGGCCCTGGTCGACACCGGCAGCCGCATGGACGAAGTGATCTTTGAAGAGTTCAAGGGCACCGGCAACTGCGAAATCCACCTGGACCGCCGCCTGTACGAAAAGCGCGTATTCCCCTCGATCCAGCTCAACCGCAGCGGCACGCGCCGCGAAGAGTTGCTGCTGCAGCCCGAGATCCTGCAGAAGACCCGCATCCTGCGCCAGTTCATGTACAACATGGACGAAATCGAGGCCATGGAAATGGTGCTCAAGAGCATGAAGTCCACGAAGAACAACTCCGAGTTCTTCGACATGATGCGGCGCGGCGGCTAAGGTTATAATCCGAGGCTTTACGAATTGCGGCAAGTACGGGGGAATGGTTCTCCTGCGGCTCCCGCACCTGACCTGAAGGAAATGCCATGAAAGACGGGATTCACCCCAACTACCGCGAAGTCTGCTTCCAGGACCTCTCCAACGGCTTCAAATTCGTGACCCGCTCCTGCGCGAACACGAAAGAGATGATCAAGCTGGAAGACGGCCGCGAACTGCCGCTGTACAAGCTGGACACCTCCAGCGAATCGCACCCCTTCTACACCGGCACGCAAAAGAGCGTGGACAACATGGGTGGCCGCGTCGAGCGCTTCCGCAACCGTTACGGCAAGACCGCAGCCAAGTAAGCGGGCAACCGGGCACCCCAACGTGCCTGCACCCCGCACAGAAAAGAGCAGCCCATCCGGCTGCTTTTTTTTCGCCCGCTTCCGCCCTCGGGGAGTCCACTCCTTGCGCATGGCACCTGTATATTCCCCGCAGTGAATCAGCCCACCCCCGCCATCGTCACCCAGTCTGCCGTGCGCCGCCTGCCGCGCATCGCGCTCATTCTGTTTTGCGTGGCCTATGTGCTGCCCGGTTTCCTGGGGCGCGAGCCCTGGAAGAACGCGGATGTGTCCGCCTTTGGCGTGATGCTGGAAATGGCCGCCGGCCACAGCGGCTGGTGGAACCCCCAGGTGCTGGGCGTGGCCGTGGAGGAGTCGGGCCCGCTGCCTTACTGGCTCGGCGCCGCTTTCATCCGGCTCTTGCCTTTTGTGTCGCCCGACTTCGCGGTGCGCATTCCGTTTGCCCTGTTGCTCGCGCTCACGCTGGTGTGCACCTGGTACACCGTGTACCACCTGGCGCGCCAGCCCGCGGCGCAACCCGTGGCCTTCGCCTTCGGCGGCGAGGCCAAACCCACCGACTACGCGCGCGCCCTGGCCGACGCCGGCCTGCTGGCGCTGGTGGCCTGCCTGGGGCTGGCCCAGCTCTCGCACGAGACCACGCCCGATCTGGCCCGCCTGGCCTGGGTGTCGCTGCTGTTGTTCTCGGCCGCCCGCCTGGCCCATGCCAGGAGCCGCCATCCCGTTCGCGGTGTGCTCACCTGGGGTGTGGCCGTGGTAGCCCTGGTGTTCAGCGGTGCGCCCTGGATCGCAGGCCTGCTGGCCAGTGGGCTGCTGCTGATTCTGTGGCTCTCGCGCCGGGACAACGACCCGGATGCACCGCAGAGCGACTGGACGCAGGAAACGCCCGCGTCGACGCTGCACCCTCTCCTCTGGGCGACCGTGCTGCTCGTGGCGGCGTTCGCAGGCGCGGCCTTCATCGGCCTCGTGCCCGAACCTGCTCTGCAAACCCCCTTGAGCGAAGTGCAGTGGCGCAGCTGGACCAAGCTGCTGGTGTGGTTCACCTGGCCGGCCTGGCCCCTGGTGCTGTGGACCCTCTGGCGCTGGCGCCACCAGCTGCTGCGCCCCCATGTGGCGTTGCCCTTGTGGGCGGTACTGGTGAGCGTGGCGGACAGCGCGCTTTCAGACGAACGGGACCGCGCCCTGCTGCTCGCCCTGCCCGCGCTGTCCGCGCTGGCGGCCTTTGCCTTGCCCACACTGCGCCGCAGCGTGTCGGCGCTGGTGGACTGGTTCACCCTGGTGTTCTTCTCGGGCTGTGCGCTGGTGATCTGGGTGATCTGGGTGGCCATGCAGACCGGCGTGCCCGCCAAGCCCGCGGCCAACGTGGCCAGGCTGGCGCCGGGTTTTGTGCCCGAGTTCTCTTTTGTGCTGTTCGCGCTGGGCGCCATCGCCACGGCCGCCTGGCTCTGGCTCGTGGCCTGGCGCGCCGGCCAACACCGCCAGGCCCTGTGGAAGAGCCTGGTGCTGCCGGCCGCCGGCAGCACGCTGTGCTGGTTGTTGCTGATGACGCTCTGGCTGCCCTTGCTGGACTTCGGCCGCAGCTACGGCCCGATTTCACGCCGCATCGCCAGCCTGGTGACGCCGCAGAGCTGCGTGCTGGCCGACAGCCTGAGCCAGGCGCAAATCGCCGCGCTGCAGTACCACGGTGGCCTGGAACTGGTGCGCACGGGTTCGAGCGACGAAGGGCGCTGCCGCAGCCTGATTGCGTCACCGGAACACCAGGCGACGCTGGACCAGCGCATCGACCTCACGCAGTGGGCCTTCAAAGCCACCGTGCGGCGGCTCACGGACAACAAGGAAAGTCTGCTGGTCTTCCAGCGCGTCAGCCGCTGACGCGCTCGCGAACGCGCGACGGCGGCAGCGCGATGCTGAAGGTCGAGCCTTCGCCCAGCGCGCTCTGCACATCGATGCGCCCACCATGCCGCTGCGCCACGTGCTTGACGATGGCCAGCCCCAGGCCCGTGCCACCGGTCTCGCGCGAACGGCTGCGGTCCACGCGGTAAAAACGTTCGGTCAGGCGCGGCAGGTGCTCGGCGGCGATGCCCGGCCCGGTGTCGCTGACGAAGAATTCCGCCCAGCCATCGGTGCGCACGCGCCAACCTGCACGGATCTCCCCGCCGCCCGGCGTGTAGCGCACGGCGTTGCTCATCAGGTTCGACATCGCACTCAACAGCTCGGTCCTGGCGCCCGAGACCCACAGGCCAGGCCCTTCCAGGGGCTCGATCTCGTGCGGCACGGCGGCAATGGCCTGGGTGAGGCCCCGGGCCTCTGAGATCACGTGCTGCAGCAGTTCGTCGCTGTCGATCCACTCGCCGGCCCCCGGGGACGGACTGCCCTCCAGGCGCGAGAGCGTGAGCAGGTCGCTCACCAGCGTCTGCATGCGGTGCGCCTGCTGGCTCATGAGATCGAGATAACGGCTGCGGTCGGCATCCTCCAGCGGGATGCTCTGCATGGTTTCCACGAAGCCGCTGAGCACCGTCAACGGGGTGCGGATTTCGTGCGACACGTTGGCGACGAAATCGCGCCGCATGGTTTCGGCCAGCTGCACGGCCGTCACGTCGCGCGAGATCATGAGCTTGCGCTTCTTGCCATACGGGTGGATCTGCAGCGAGATCTTGGTGGGTTGCGACGGCCGCGGGCCGGGCCCGTCGATCTGGATCTCATGGTTGAAATCGCCGCCCGCCATGTAGGCCGTGAACGCGGGGCTGCGCACCATGTTGCGCACGTACTGACCCAGATCGCCCTGCGGGTCGAAACCCAGGTGGTTGGCCGCGGTCAGGTTGGACCACTCGATGCGCCCGGACGCATCGAGCAACACCACGCCGTTGGGCGAGGCCTGGATGGCGGCCAGGAAATCTTCCAGGCGCGCGTCGCTGCCTTGCGCCTTCTTTTCCAGTTTCTTGATGACCTTGCGGCAACGCTCGACGAGCTCACCCCAGGTGCCGCCGAGGTTGGGCGCGCGCGTGGCTTCGCCCTTGTTGAGCCAGCGCAGCACGCGCCGGGCGCGCATGCCGTCCAGAAACGACCACGCCAAGGCGCCCACCAGACCACCCGCGAAGGTGATGGCAGGCGATTCCTTGGTCCAACCCCACACCGCTCCCAGTGCAACCAGAAGCAGCAGTTCGATGGCGCGACGGGTCATGTGGCCGAGATGGGTGCGCCTTGAGCCGGCTTTCCTGTGTGGTGCATCGCGGTGAGGCGGTAGCCGGCGCCACGCACCGTTTCCACCATCGCAGACGCTTCGCCCAATGATTCACGCAATCGCTTGACATGCACGTCCACGGTCCGCTCCTCGATGAACACATGGTCTCCCCAGACCTTGTCGAGCAGCGTACCACGGGTATGCACGCGCTCCGCGTGCTTCATGAGGTAGTGCAGCAGCTTGAACTCGGTCGGGCCGACCTTGAGCTCCGTGCCGCGGAAGGTGACGCGGTAGGTCGAGGCATCCAGCGCGAGTTCGGCCACCTGCACCGAGTCGTTGACGATCTCGGGCGCGCGCCGGCGCAGCACCGCACGGATGCGCGCGAGCAGTTCCTGCGTGGAGAACGGCTTGGTGATGTAGTCGTCGGCGCCGGCGTCGAGGCCCTGCACCTTGTCGCTCTCGTCGCTGCGCGCGGTAAGCATGAGGATGGGCACGGTCTTGGTGCGTTCGTTCTTGCGCCATTGGCGCGCCAGCACCGCCCCGCTCTCGCCGGGCAACATCCAGTCGAGCAGGATCACGTCGGGCAGCACCGCATCCACTTCGCGCTGGGCGGCGGCACCATCGAACACCACCGTCGGGGCGAAGCCGTTGTGGCGCAGGTTGACGGCGATCAACTCGGCGATGGAGGGTTCGTCCTCGACCACGAGGACACGGGGCAATTTCCTCATCCGACCACCGATTCAACCTGGGACATGGGCGTATGGCGCACGTCTTCGCCCTTGACGATGAAGATGATCTGCTCGGCGATGTTCTTGGCATGGTCGCCCACGCGCTCGATCGACTTGGCCAGGAACAGCAGGTCCAGGCTGGGAGAAATGGTGCGCGGATCTTCCATCATGTAGGTGATGAGCTTGCGCAGGAAACCGTTGTATTCGCGGTCGATGGCGTCGTCGCCCTTGATGATGGCCACGGCCATGGCGGTGTCCAGGCGCGCGAACGAGTCCAGCGAGTTGCGCAGCAGCGCAGCGGCCAGGTCGGCGGCCATGCGCAGTTCGGAGCTGGGCAGGTTGCGCGGTGAACCGTTCTGGATGATGGACTTGACCATGCGCGCAATGCGCGCGATTTCGTCGCCCGCACGCTCCAGGTTCTGCGTGGTGCGCGAGATGGCCATCAGAAAACGCAGGTCGCGCGCGGTGGGCTGGCGCCGGCCAATGGTGGAAATGATCTCGTGGTCGATCTGCACTTCCATCTGGTTGATGCGGGTCTCGTTCTCCATCACCTGCTCGGCGGATTCGAGGCTCATGTTGATCAGCGCGTAGACGGCCTGGTGCAGCTGGGATTCGACCAGCCCGCCCATTTCGAGCACGTGCGTGGAGATGGAGTTCAGCTCGGCGTCGAACTGGCTGGAGAGGTGTTTGTCGCTCATGGAAATTCTCCGTTGGGTCGCTGGGTGTGCAGGCAGTGCGGGATCAGCCGAAGCGACCCGTGATGTAGTCTTCCGTTTCCGTCTTCTTCGGCTTGAAGAAGATCTGCTCGGTCGAACCGAATTCGATCAGCTCGCCCAGGTACATGTAGGCGGTGTAGTCGCTGCAACGGGCGGCCTGCTGCATGTTGTGCGTGACGATGGCAATGGTGTAGTCGCGCTTGAGTTCGTGCACCAGTTCCTCCACCTTGCCGGTGGAGATCGGGTCCAGCGCCGAGGTGGGCTCGTCCAGCAGCAGCACCGAGGGCTTCACCGCCACGCTGCGCGCGATGCACAGGCGTTGCTGCTGCCCGCCCGAGAGCGACAGACCGCTCTGGCTGAGCTTGTCCTTCACCTCGTTCCACAGGGCCGCCTTGGACAGCGCCCATTCCACGCGGTCGTCCATCTCGCCACGGCTCAGATCTTCGTACAGCTTCACACCGAAAGCGATGTTGTCGTAGATCGACATGGGGAACGGTGTGGGCTTCTGGAACACCATGCCGATGCGCGCGCGCAGCAGGTTGATGTCCTGCTTGGCGTCCAGGATGTTCTGGCCGTAGAAGCTGATTTCGCCTTCGGCGCGCTGGCCCGGGTACAGGCTGTACATGCGGTTGAGCGTGCGCAGCAAGGTGGACTTGCCGCAGCCCGAGGGGCCGATGAACGCCGTGACTTTGCGCTCCTCGATGTTCATGTTGACGTTCTTCAGGCCCTGGAAGGTGCCGTAGAAGAAGTTCAGGTTGCGCAACTCGAGCGCGTTCTTGGCTTGCATGGCAGGAGCAGCGGCCGTGGCGGTAGTGGGCATGGTCGATTCCGTGTCTTGAAAAAGGGCGTGTGTGTTCGAACGTGCCGGCATCAACCGGCCTTCTTCTCGCGCAGGAACACCCGCGCCACGACGTTGAGGGCCAGCACCGAGAGCGTGATCAGCAACGCGCCGCCCCAGGCCAGGCGAACCCAGTTGTCGTACGGGCTGAGGGCGAACTGGAAGATCACCACCGGCAGGTTGGCCATGGGCGCGCTCATGTCGGTGCTGAAGAACTGGTTGTTGAGGGCGGTGAACAGCAGTGGCGCGGTTTCGCCGCTGATGCGGGCCACGGCGAGCAGAAGACCGGTCATGACGCCGCTCTTGGCCGCGCGCAGCGTCACCAGCGTGGCCACTTTCCAGCGCGGCGCGCCCAGGGCGAAGGCCGCTTCGCGCAGGCTGCCCGGCACGAGGCGCAGCATGTTCTCGGTGGTGCGCACGACCACGGGCACCGCGATGAGCGACAGCGCCAGGCTGCCGGCCCAGCCGGAGAAGTTGCCCAGGGTGGCCACCGCGATGGCGTAGACGAACAGGCCGAGCACGATGGAAGGCGCCGACAGCATGATGTCGGTGACGAAGCGCGTGAGTTCGGCGGTCTTGCTGTGGTCGCCGTATTCGGCCAGGTACACGCCGGCAAAGATGCCGATGGGCGTGGAGACCAGCACCGAGAAGCCGACCATCATCAGGCTGCCGACGATGGCGTTGGCCAGGCCACCGCCATCGGTGCCCGGCGCGGGCGTGGAATGGGTGAACATGTTCCAGTCCAGCGCGGCCACGCCGTTGCTGAACAGCACGCTCAGGATCCAGATCAGCACGAACAGGCCCACGACCATGGCGCCCATGGACAGGGTCAGACCGATGGCGTTGGCGCGCTGGCGGCGCTTGTAAAGGCGTTGGTTGAATTCCATGGTGTGATCTCAGAAGCCCTTGGCCTTTTCAGCGCGCAGCAGCATGATCTTGGCCGCCGACAGCACGATGAAGGTGATGACGAACAGCAGGAAGCCGAGCGCAAACAGGGTGGAGAGGTGGAAGTCGGCCGCTTCGCCAAACTCGTTGGCCAGCGTCGACGCGATCGACGTGCCGGGCGAAAACAGCGAGGTCGGCAGGCGGTTGGCGTTGCCGATGACGAAGGTGACGGCCATGGTTTCGCCGAGGGCGCGGCCCAGGCCCAGCATGACCCCGCCGATCACGCCCTTTTGCGTGTAAGGCAAGACCACGCGGCGCACCACCTCCCAGGTCGTGCAACCCAGGCCGTAGGCCGATTCGCGCAGGATGGGCGGGACGATTTCGAACACGTCGCGCATCACCGCCGCGATGAAGGGCAGCACCATGAAGGCCAGCACGATGCCCGCGGCCAGGATGCCAATGCCGTTGGTGGCGCCGCCAAACAGCGGGCCAATCAGCGGCATGGAGCCCAGCAGCCCCTGCAGGCCGGGTTGCACATGGTCGGCAAAAAGCGGCGCGAACACGAACAGACCGAACATGCCGTAGATGATGGACGGCACCGCGGCCAGCAATTCAACGGCCGTGCCCAGGGGGCGACGCAGCCAGACCGGGCAGTTTTCGGTGAGAAAGAGCGCGATGCCAAAAGCCAGCGGCACCGCGATCAGCAGGGCAATGCCTGCGCTGGCCAGGGTGCCCACGATGGCGATCGCGGCACCGAATTCCTCGTTGACCACGTCCCATTCGACGCGCCAGACGAAACCCAGGCCGAACTTCTGAAAAGCCGGCCAGGCATTGATGAAAAGGGAAATGATGATGCCCATCAGCGCCACCAGCACCAGCAGCGAAAAGCCCTGGGTGACGCGGTGGAAGACGATGTCCTCGATGCGTTGCCGCTTGGCAATCGACACCATGCTGGGGTTGCCGGACATTGCCGGCTCGGATTTCGAACTCATGGTTGTTCCCACGCTCATGTTGACTCCGTATTGTGATGCTGAGAACAACGGGGGTCCGCCGGGCGGGATGCTCCCGCCGGCGGAGGTTTTCAGACGAAGCCGTCCTTCTTACTTCTGGATCTGATTCCAGACCTTGGAGCGGATTTCGTTCGTCAGGCTGTCGGGCAGCGCCACGTAGTCCAGGTCGGCGGCCATCTGCTTGCCGCTCTTGAACGCCCAGTCAAAGAACTTCAACACTTCGGCGGACTGCGCCTTGTCGGCCGGCTGCTTGTACATGAGGATGAACGAGGCGGTGCTGATGGGCCAGCTCTCGGCGCCCTTGGCATCCACCATGGACACGCCCATGCCCGGCACGCTGAACCAGTTCACGCCAGCGGCAGCGGCGGCGAACGACTTGTCGTCCGGGCTCACGTATTTGCCATCCTTGTTCTGCAGTTGCAGGAAAGGCATGTTGTTCTTCTTGGTGTAGGCGTATTCCACGTAACCCAGCGCGCCCTTCACACGGCTCACGTTGGCGGCCACGCCTTCGTTGCCCTTGCCACCCAGCGAAGACGCTGCGGGCCACTTCACGGCGGCACCCTTGCCCACCTTGTCGGCCCAGTCCTTGCTGACGGTGGCGAGGTAGTCGGTGAAGTTGAAGGTGGTGCCCGAGCCGTCCGAGCGGTGGATGATGGTGATGTTCTGGTCGGGCAGCTTCTTGCCCGGGTTCAGGGCGGCCAGCTTGGGATCGTTCCACTTGGTGATGGTGCCCAGGTACATATCGGCCAGCACGGGGCCGGTCACGCGCAGTTCGCCCGGCTTGAAGCCTTCGAGGTTGAACACGGGCACGGTGCCACCGATGATGGCGGGGAACTGGACCATGCCGTCCTTGTCGAGGTCTTCACCGGACACGGGCGCGTCGGTAGCACCAAAGGCCACGGTTTTGGCCTTGATCTGGCGAACGCCGCCCGACGAACCGATGGACTGGTAGTTCAGGCCCACGTTGGTTTCCTTCTTGTACGCCTCGGCCCACTTGCCGTAGATCGGGTACGGGAAGGATGCGCCCGCGCCAGTGATGTCGGCGGCCAGTGCGGAGCCCATGCCTGCGGTGGCCATGGCGGCTGCGGCCACGGTCTTGAGGAAAATGCGTTTGTTGATCATGAGAAGACTCCTTGCGGTTGGGAATTCAGAACAAGGTGGACTTTAGGCAGGCAATGTGACAACCACATGACACGGGACACTTGTCACATACGCCGGATGGCACCGGGCGATCCGACCGTCGGGCGGTCCGTCACAACCATGCGTCACAATCCGGGTTTTCCCGCCCACCCCAGCGCCGCTGTCTCGCATGCAAAACGGAACCCTTCTCGCCGCCATCGACCTCGGCTCCAACAGTTTCCGGCTGGAGATCGGCCGCTACGACTCGGGCCACATCGAGCGCATCGAATACCTGAAGGAGACCGTGCGCCAGGGCTCCGGGCTGGATGAGGAGAAGAACCTCAGCCAGGCCGCCATGGAACGCGGCTGGGAATGCCTGGCCCGCTTCGCCGAGCGGCTGCACGGCTTCAAGAAGCAGCAGGTGCGCGCGGTGGCCACGCAAACGCTGCGCGAGGCGAAGAACCGCGAAGAATTCCTGCGCCAGGCCCAGGCCATTCTGGGGTTCCAGATCGACGTGGTGTCGGGCTACGAAGAGGCGCGCCTGATCTACCAGGGCGTCTCGCGCCTGCTGCCGCACTCGGACGAAAAGCGGCTGGTGGTCGACATCGGCGGACGCTCGACCGAAATGATCCTGGGCCAGGGCTACACGGCGCGCACCATGGAGTCGTACCGCCTGGGCAGCGCGGCCTGGTCCACCCGCTATTTTGCGCGCGGGCAGTTCAGCGCATCCGCCTTCAAGACCGCCGAAGTGGCGGCCACGGCGGTGATCGACGAGGCGCTGGACAAGTTCCCGCCCACCGAATGGACCGTGGCCTATGGCTCTTCGGGCACCGTGAGCGCCATTGCCGACATGCTCGGCGCCAACGGCTGGGCCCCTGGCGTGGTCACGCGCGCGGGCCTGGACTGGTTGACCGATCGCCTCATCAAGGCCGGCAGTGCCGACCAGTTGCGCATCGAGGGCATCAAGGACGATCGGCGGCCCGTGATCGGCGGCGGCGTGAGTGTGCTGCGCGCGATCTTCGACCTGTTCGGCATCGAAGAAATGCTGCCGGCCCAGGGCGCGCTGCGCCATGGCGCGCTGTACGACCTGATCGACCGCGTGACCGATGGTGGCGACGTGCGCGAGCGCACCGTGCGCTGGCTGGTGCAACGTTTCTCGGCCGACGAGGCGCAAGGCAAGCGCGTGAGCGACGTCAGCACCGCACTCTTCTCCCAGATCGCGGCGCTCGACGCGCAGAACGAACGTTACTCGCAGAAGCTGGCCTGGGCCGCGCGGCTGCACGAGATCGGCACCCACATCTCGCACGAGCGCTCGCACCACCATGGGGCCTACATCCTGGACCACATGGACGCGCCGGGTTTTTCCTTGCCCGAGCTGCACCGCATGAGCCAACTGGTGATGGGCCAGCGTGGCAAGTTGCGCAAGCTCGAAGAGGCTCTGACCGACGAGTTGTTTGGCAAGCAGTTGATGGCGCTTCGGCTGGCCGTGCTGCTGTGCCATGCGCGGCAAATGCCGGAGTACCAGTCCGTCAAGCTCAGCTACAAGCCGCGCGCGTTCAAACTCTCGACCAACCCGGGCTGGGCGAAGCGCTATCCGCAGTCGGCTTGGTTGTTGGGTGAAGAGGTGTTGGCCTGGCAGAAGTCATCCTGGAAGTTCACGGCCGATATCCGCTGAGCTGCACGGCGTTTGTCACGCTGTTGTCATATTCGTATAAACCGTATATACCGTTTAAAATCGGACTCCCAATTTATCCCGGAGCCCTTTCATGGCCAGTCAGAACAGCAAGATCAGCAACAAGAAACCCAAGCTGGTGCGCGACAGTTTCACGATTCCCAAAAACGAGTTCGCCGCGATCGATGCGCTCAAGACGCGCGCCATTGCACTGGGCACCAGCGTGAAGAAGAGCGAGTTGCTGCGCGCGGGGCTGATGGCACTGCAAAGCCTGACCGATGCCGCCTACAAGGCCGCCATCGCCGCCGTGCCAACACTCAAGACGGGCCGCCCTACCCTGGCGAGCACCAAGCCCGTGGTCAAGGCGCCAGCAAAAGCGCCCGCGAAAAAGCTGTTGAAGCCCGTGGTCAAGGCCGCCGTCAAGCCCGCGGCCCAACTTGCAGCAAAGCCTGTGGCCAAAGCAGCGGTGAAGCCCGTGGTCAAAACCGCCGTGAAGTCCACGGTCAAGCCCGTGGTGAAGACGGCAACCAAGGCCCCTGCAAAGCCTGCGAGCAAGGCAGTGGCCAAACCTGTCGCCAGGAAGGCCGCGCCTGCCACCAAGGTGGCCGCCAAGACCGCCGCCAAGCGCCCTACGGCAACTGCGGCTGCGTGATCTAGATCAATTCAGGTGTTTGCACCGTGACCAGAATCGTCTGGCCGGTGCCATCGCGTTCGCGGTGGCGCAGCCACCACACGGCACCCTTCTTCACCGAGCAATCCTCGTCCTTCAAGCCGAGCAGGCGCGACACCACCCGGCCCAGCGTGGGCTGATGGCCGACCACCACCACCGGTGATTTGCCTTTCGGCCACTGCACCAGCTCCAGCAGCGCGAGTGGGTCGCTGTTCGGTGACAGCTCCTCGCGCATCTTGAACTTGCGCCCCATGGCCAGCGCCGTCTGCTCGCAGCGCACCGCCGGGCTGCTCCAGATGCGCGCGCCGTCGGGTAACTGGCGATCGAGCCAACCTGCCATGCGCGCGGCCTGCTTTTCGCCGCGCGGTGTGAGCCGGCGCGCCAGGTCGGTCGCATCGCCGGGCAGGCCAGTCTGCACATCGGGGTGGTCGTGCGCCTCGGCATGCCGCCAGAGGATCAGGTCCATGGTTCGGTCCTCCGTCATGTTCATCCCTTGCCGCCGTAGCGGGCCATCAGACTGACCTGCGCCGAGTGCAGCACCGTGCCGGGCCGCTCCAGGGCACCCGCGGGCACATAGCGGCCATCGGGCTGCAGCAGCCAGGCGTCCTTGGTGTCGTGCATGTAGGCCAGCAGGCATTCTTCGATGAGGCGGTGGCGCAGCGCCGCGTCGGTCACGGGCCACGCGAGTTCGATGCGGCGCAGCATGTTGCGGTTCATCCAGTCGGCGCTGGAGAGCCACAGCTCTTCCACCTCGCCGGTGCGGAAATAGAACACCCGCGAATGCTCCAGCAGGCGGCCGATGACGGAGCGCACGCGCACGTTGTCGGTAAAGCCGGGCACCTGGGCCGGCAGGATGCAGGCGCCGCGCACGATCAGGTCGATCTTCACGCCCTGCTGCGAGGCCCCGGCCAGCGCGCGCGCCAGCGGCTCGTCGGTCAGCGCGTTCATCTTGAGGATGATCCGCGCGTCCTGCCCCGCCCGGGCTGCCGCGCCCGCCGCGTCCACCTTGTCGAGCATCGCCTTGTGCAGGTGGAAGGGCGCGATCATCGCCTTGTTGAGCTTGGGCAGGCGGTTCTGGCTGGCCAGGTGCAGGAAGATGTGTTCCAGGTCGGCGGTGAGCGCATCGTCGGCCGTGAGGTAGCTCAGGTCGGTGTAGAGGCGCGCGGTGCCGGGGTTGTAGTTGCCGGTGGAGATGTGCGCATAGCGGCGCAGGCCCTGGGCCTCGCGCCGCGTGACCAGCAGCATCTTGGCGTGTGTCTTCAGGCCCACCACGCCATACACCACCTGCGCGCCCACCGACTCCAGCCGCTCGGCGTAGTTGATGTTGGCCTCTTCGTCGAAGCGCGCCTTGAGCTCCACCACGGCCGTCACTTCCTTGCCCCGGCGCACGGCTTCGCGCAGCAGGTCCATGAGCTCGGATTTGGCGCCCGTGCGGTAGATGGTTTGCTTGATGGCCAGCACGTCCGGGTCTTCCACGGCTTCGCGCAGAAACGCGAGCACCGCATCAAAACTCTCGTAGGGCTGGTGGATCAGCACGTCGCCCTTTTTCAGCCGATCGAAGTACGACTCTCCGGGATGCAGCTGCACGGGCCAGCCGGCGTTGTAGGTCTCGAAGTGCAGCGAGGGCACGTCGACCTTGTCGATCAGCTGGTTGAGCCGCACCAGGTTGACCGGCCCGGACACGCGGTACAGGTCGTGCTCGACAAGGCCGAACTGCGCCAGCAGAAAGTTGGAAAGGTAGAGCGAGCAACCGGCCGACACCTCCAGCCGCAGGGCCTGGCCATAGTGGCGCTGCTGCAGGCCTTTGCGCAAGGCGGTGCGCAGGTTTTTCACCTCTTCCTCATCCACCGCGAGATCGGAGTGGCGGGTGACGCGGAACTGGGAAAACTCCGTGACCTGGCGCCCGGGGAACAGGTCGCTCAGGTGCGAGCGGATCAGGCTGGAGATGGAGACGAAGTGCGTCTGCCTGGATCCCTTGACCGGCGGCATGCGAAAGAAGCGCGGCAGGATGCGCGGCACCTTCACGATAGCGATCTCGTTCTCGCGGCCGAAGGCGTCCTTGCCGCTCAGGCGCACGATGAAGTTGAGCGACTTGTTCGCCACCTGCGGAAACGGGTGCGCGGGGTCCAGCCCCACGGGCATCAGCAGCGGTTGCACTTCCTTCACGAAGAAGTCCTTCACCCAGCGGCGCTGGCGCGGGTTGCGCTCGCCGTGGGAAATGATCTTGATGCCCTTCTTCTCCAGCAGGGGCAACAACTCGTCGTTGTAGATGGCGTACTGCTGCGCTACCAGCGCATGCACTTCCAGCGACAGCTGCTCGTAGGTCTGGGCGGTGTAGGGGCCGCGCTGTTCGTTGGCCCGGGCCGCGGTCAGGTGCGGGGCTACACGCACTTCGAAGAATTCGTCGAGGTTGCTCGACACGATGCTCAGGTAGCGCAGGCGCTCGAGCAAAGGCACGTCGGGCCGTCGCGCCCAGTCCATGACGCGCTCGTTGAAGGCGAGGATGCTGTGATCGCGATCGAGAAACAGGGTCTTCTGATAGGGGTTGTTGCCGCTCATGAAGGCGATTATTCAACGACCGGACAACTTTTGTGTGACAGCGTCTCTTTGCTGGAATGCGCAGCGCCCACACGGGGTCGCTGGCGGCGCGGACTGCCGAGCACGCTCAGGTGCGAGACGAACAACTCGGCCGCCCGGCCCCAGCCAAAGTGCAATGCGCGGTCGCGCGCTTCGTGGCGCTTGACCTTGAGCGCGTCCATCCAGGCTTCGTGCAGGTCTTCGCGCAAAGCGCCCGCGCGGCTCTCGCCGATCACCTGCAGCGGCCCGTCCACCGGGTAGGCGGCCACGGGCACACCGCAGGCCATGGCCTCGAGCATGACCAGGCCAAAGGTCTCGCTGCGGCTGGGGAACACGAACACGTCGGCGGCGGCATACACCTTGGCGAGCTCGTGGCGCGGCAGCACACCGAGCCAGTGCACGTTGGGGTAGCGCTGTTGCAACGTCGACGCCAGCGGCCCCACGCCACACACCACTTTGCTGCCCGGGACATCGAGGCTCAGGAAGGCGTCGATGTTCTTCTCGTAGGAAATTCGGCCCACGAAGAGGCTGACAGGACGCGCGAGCGGGCCCAGCATCGCGTAGGGGGTGGGTGGGTCCGTCAGCGAAAACAGGCGCGTGTCCACGCCGTGCGTCCAGGCACGCAGGTGGCGAAAGCCGCGCGCCTTGAGCATGTCGAGCACGCCATCGGTGGGCACCATCACGCCACTGCTGGGCCGGTGAAACCGGCGAAACAGCGCATAGCCCCACGACAGCGGAACACCCAGCGCGGCGTGCAGGATTTCCGGGAACTTGGTGTGAAAGGCGGTGGTGAAAGCGAGCTGGCGGCGCAGGCAATGGCGCCGCGCGGCCCAGCCCAGCGGGCCCTCGGTGGCGATGTGGATGGCATCCGGTTCGGCCGCGTCCATCAAGGCGCGCAAGCGGCGGCCGGGGAACAGCGCGATGTCGATACCCGCGTAACCGGGGCAAGGCCGCGTGCGGAACTGGCCCGGCTGGATCACCACCACCTCGTGGCCGAGGGCTTGCAGTTCGCGCACCAGCTCCACCAGGGTGGTCACCACACCATTGACCTGGGGTTGCCAGGCGTCGGTCACGATCAGTATCTTCATGCGGTGTCTCCCTGTGTTTGTTGTGTTCGATTCAAGACAGTTGGCGCTCGGCCCGCTCCTCGTGTGAGGGCACCGGTGCGACACCCTCGCCCCAGTGCACCAGTTCGAGCCGGCCGTCCATGTGCTCCACCAGGGCCGTCAGGCTCTCCACCCAGTCCCCGTCGTTGCAATACAGCGTGCCGTCGATGTGGCGCATCTCCGCGCGGTGGATGTGGCCGCAGACCACACCCTGGTAGCCGCGCGAGCGCGCTTCGGCGGCCACGGCGCGCTCGAAGTCGGTCACGTAGTTCAACGCGCTCTTGACCTTGTGCTTGAGGTATTGCGAGAGCGACCAGTACGGCAGGCCCAGTCGTGCGCGCAGCGAGTTCAGGTGCCGGTTCAGGCGCAGCGTGAGTTCGTAGGCGTTGTCGCCCAGGTAGGCCAGCCACTTGGCGCACTGGATCACACCGTCGAAGTGGTCGCCGTGCACCACCCACAGACGGCGGCCGTCCTCGGTGGTGTGCACGGCCTCGTTCGCCACCTCGATGCCACCGAAGTTGTGGCCGTCGAACTGGCGCGCGAACTCGTCGTGGTTGCCCGGCACGAACACCACGCGACAGCCCTTGCGCGAGCGGCGCAGCAGCTTCTGCACCACGTCGTTGTGCGCCTGCGGCCAATACCATTTGCGGCGCAGCTGCCAGCCGTCAATGATGTCGCCCACCAGGTACAGCGTGTGGCTGGGGTGGTGCTTGAGAAAGTCCAGCAGCGGACGGGCCTGGCATCCGGCGGTGCCCAGGTGCAGGTCGGAAATGAAAACGGCCCGGTAGCGGGCGCGTTCGGAGGGTTCGTGGGCATCGTCGTCACCGCCACCACCAGCGGCCCAGACGCCGTGCGCATCCGGCAGACCGGACTTGACCGCCCAGCCACCGAGAACGTCGAGCGCGGCGCGCATCTCTAGGCTCCCAGGAAGTGCTTGCGGTAACGCGCCGGCAAGTCCGAGATGCGCATGAGCATCGGCAGGTCGGCGGCGTTGAAGTCCGGGTCCCAGGCCGGTGGGCCGAGCACCTTGGCGCCCAGGCGCAGATAGCCTTTGATGAGCGCGGGCGGCTCCACATTCAGCGTGTCGTCCAGTTGATCCACCGGCAGCGGCAAGCGGGGCCGCACATGGAAGTCGATCGGCGCGAGGTGGTTTTCCTTCACCTGCCGCCAGATGCTGGCCGCCGCATGGCCGCCGCCCACGATGCCGTGTGGGCCTTCGTGTTGCATGGGGATGCTGGCGCAGCCGATCATGGTGTCGAGCCCGTTGCGCACCATGAACTCGGCTAGCGCACCCCACAGCGCCATGATCACGCCGCCATGGCGGTGATCGCGGTGCACGCAGCTGCGGCCCAGCTCCACCATGCGCTCGCGCACCTGGCGCAGGCGCGTAAGGTCGAACTCGGTGTCGCTGTAGGTGCTGCCCACACGTTGGGCCTGCGCGGGGGTGAGCACGCGGTAGGTGCCGATCACTTCGCGGCTGGTGGCATCGCGCACCAGCAGGTGTTCGCAGAAATCGTCGAACAGGTCCACGTCGTGGCCGGGCACCTGCTGCGGCAGGCGCGCACCCATTTCGTTGGCAAAGACATTGAATCTCAGGCGCTGCGCTTCACGAACCTCGTCCAGATGGCGCGCCCACGAGACATCGATGCCGCCGCTGGCAGCGGGCGCGGGCGTCGGTGTGAAAACCGGGCGGGGATGAAGTGACCCCCGTGGCAAGGCGACCGGCGAGAGGTCCAGCGTGGGGGTGGGCAGTTCTTTCATGGCATGCTCCTGAAGCAATGCGCCGCTCATGGGCGCCGAGGTAGATGAAGCTGTGGTCATGAACAGGCAGTGTGCGAACCGGGCATGTATCTCATGTGGCAATCGCATGAAGTTTTGGTGACAACCGGACGGGCCACGTCGGCCTGCCAGAATGCGGGGCTGTGAATCCCAGCTCTGCCCTTCTTCGCGCCCAGCTGCGCTGCCATCCCGCCACGCCGGTCGGTGTGGCCCTGTCACTCTCGGTGGAATTGCGTGCCCATGGCGAAGCCTTGCGGCTGCGCTACACGCTGAGCGGTGACACCGCGGCCTTGCGCATCCCGGCGCCGGCGGCCCCCACACCCACCGATGGCCTGTGGCAACACACCTGCTTCGAGGCCTTTGTGGCCGCAACCGGTGAGGCGGCCTACCGCGAATTCAATTTCTCACCATCGAGCCAATGGGCGGCCTACCGGTTCAGCGCGGAGCGCGAACGCGATAGCGCCGCCGAAGCGCGCGAGCCGGCGCTGCCGATGCCCCCTCCGTTGATCGACACCACACCCCGCGCGCTCACGCTCACCGCCCGCGTGCCCGTGACCGCCCTGCCCCGCAGCCCTTCGGTGCTCCACATCGGCTTGAGCGCCGTGATCGAGGAGCGCGACGGCCGCCTGAGCTACTGGGCGCTGCACCACCCGGGCGAACGCCCCGACTTCCACCATCCCGACGGCCGCGCCCTGCGGCTGGCCTCGCCCCTGAACTGACTGAAGACCCCATGCAATACGGCATCGAACGTTTCCTGCAAGACCCTGCCCTGCGCGCGCCGCTCAAAGGCCGCCGCGTCGCCCTGCTCGCCCACCCGGCTTCGGTCACGCGCGATCTCACGCATTCGCTGGACGCACTGGCCGCGTTGCCCGATGTGAAGCTCAGCGCGGCCTTCGGCCCGCAACATGGGCTGCGCGGTGACAAGCAGGACAACATGGTCGAGTCGCCGGACTTCAACGACCCGCGTCTGGGCATCCCGGTGTTCAGTCTCTACGGCACGGTGCGCCGCCCGACCGACGCCATGATGCAGAACTTCGACGTGCTGCTGGTCGACCTGCAGGATCTCGGCTGCCGCATCTACACCTTCATCACCACGCTGCGCTACGTGCTCGAGGCCGCCGCGAAACACGGCAAGGCGGTGTGGGTGCTCGACCGCCCCAATCCCGCGGGTCGCCCGGTCGAAGGCCTCACGCTGCGCGAAGGCTGGGAAAGCTTCGTGGGTGCCGGCCCCATGCCCATGCGCCACGGCATGACCATGGGCGAACTCGGCCACTGGTTCATCGCCACGCTGGGCTTGCAGGTGGAATACCGCGTGGTCACCATGAGCGGCTGGGCGCCCGAGGCAGCGCCCGGCTTTGGCTGGCCCGAAGGCCGCACCTGGGTGAACCCCAGCCCCAACGCGGCCAACCTGTCGATGGCGCGTGCGTATGCGGGCACCGTGATGCTCGAAGGCACCACGCTCAGCGAAGGCCGCGGCACCACGCGACCGCTGGAGCTGTTTGGCGCGCCCGGCATCGACACGCGCCAACTGATCGCCGACATGCAGCGCATCGCCCCGCAGTGGCTGCAAGGCTGCGTGTTGCGCGAGTGCTTCTTCGAGCCCACCTTCCACAAACACGTGGGGCAGCTCTGCGCCGGCGTGCAGATCCACGTGGAAGACCCCACGCACTACGACCACGCGGCTTTCAAGCCCTGGCGGCTGCAGGCGCTGGCATTCCGTGCCATTCGGCTGCAGTCACCCGACTACCCACTGTGGCGGGACTTCCCTTACGAGTACGAGCACGACCGCCTGGCGATCGACCTCATCAACGGCGGGCCGTTGTTGCGCGAGTGGGTGGACGACGTGTCGGCCGCGCCCGAGGTGCTGGAGAGCGCAGCGGCGGCCGATGAAGCGGCCTGGCTAGAAGCCCGCAGGCCGCACCTGCTCTACTGAGGGTTCAGGCCGGCACCTGCGCCTGCACGGCCGCCACGAGGCGTTCGGCGCATGCCTGGGCTTGCTGTGGATCGCGCGCCTCCACCATCACGCGCAACAGCGGTTCGGTGCCGCTGGCGCGGATCAACACCCGCCCGGTGTCGGCCAACTCGGCTTCCACCGCGCGCGTTTCCTCGGCCAGGAAGGTGTTGGTCTTCCAGTCCTGCCCGGGCTGCAGGCGCACGTTGATCAGCGTCTGCGGGAACAGCGTCACGCCGGCCAGCAGTTCGGCCATGGTCTTGCCCGTGTCCACGCACGCATGCAAGACCTGCAGCGCCGACACCAGCCCGTCGCCCGTGCTGTGGCGGTCCAGCACCAGCAAATGACCCGACCCCTCGCCCCCCAGCAACCAGCCTTGGCGCTCGAGTTCTTCGAGCACATAGCGGTCCCCGACCTTGGCGCGCACGAACTTCACGCCGCGCGACTTGAGCGCCACTTCGACCGCCATGTTCGTCATCAGCGTGCCCACCACACCGGGCACACTTTCGCCGCGCCCGATGCGCTCGGTCGCGATCAGGTACAGCAGCTCGTCGCCGTTGTACAGCCGCCCTTGCGCGTCGACCATCTGAAGGCGGTCGGCGTCACCATCCAGCGCGATGCCGTAGTGGGCGCCATGCGACTTCACCGCGTCCAGCAAAGCCTCGGGATGGGTCGCACCCACGCCCTTGTTGATGTTCAGTCCATCGGGCGAACACCCGATCTTGATGACCTCGGCACCCAACTCGTGGAACACGGCGGGCGCGATCTGGTAGGCCGCGCCGTTCGCGCCGTCCACCACGATCTTCAAGCCCTTGAGCGTGAGGTCGTGCGAGCAGGTGCTCTTGCAGAACTCGATGTAGCGCCCGGCGGCGTCGTCCAGCCGGCGCGATTTGCCAAGCTGGGCCGACTCCACCCAGACCGGTGGCTCCTCGAGCGCAGCCTCGACCGCCATCTCCCAGTCGTCGGGCAGCTTGGTGCCCAACGCGCTGAAGAACTTGATGCCGTTGTCGGCAAACGGGTTGTGGCTGGCCGAGATCACCACGCCCAGGTTGGCGCGCTGGGCCCGCGTGAGATAGGCCACGGCGGGCGTGGGCACGGGGCCGAGCAGCACCACGTCCACCCCGGCCGAGTTGAAGCCCGATTCGAGCGCCGATTCGAGCATGTAGCCGGAAATGCGGGTGTCCTTGCCGATCAGCACCGTGGGGTGCGCTTCGGTGCGCCGCAACACGCGCCCCACGGCATGCGCCAGGCGCAGCACAAAATCGGGCGTGATCGGGGCCTGCCCCACGGTGCCTCGAATGCCGTCGGTGCCAAAGTATTTGCGGGCCATGGTGTGTTTCTCCTCTTTTCTTGTCGTGATTGTTGTGGCCATCGATTATCGCGGGGCCACCTCGGCCTGCACGGCCTGCCACAGCTTGAGCGCGTCCACGGTGTCGCGCACGTCGTGCACCCGCACCACCCGCGCGCCACGGTCCACGGCCAGCAGGGCGGCGGCGGCGCTTGCCGCCGCACGGTCAACCGGCCGTTCGTGCCCGGTGACCACCCCCAGCGTCGACTTGCGCGACCAGCCCGCCAGCAATGCGAACCCCAACGGCAGCAACTCGGCCTGGCGCGCGAGCAGGCTCAGGTTCTGCGCCACCGTCTTGCCAAAGCCCACACCGGGGTCGAGCACGATGCGTTCACGCGCCACGCCACGCGCCATCAGGGCACTGGCATGCTCACGCAGGAAAGCGTTGACGTCGGGCAGCACGTCGCCATCCATCGGCGCCACCTGCATGGTCTGCGGGTCGCGGTGCATGTGCATCAGGCAAACGCCACAACGCGCGTGGGCCGCCACCACGTCCACCGCATCGCCCCGGCGCAGCGCCCAGATGTCGTTGACGATGTCCACGCCGACGTCCAGCGCCGCCCGCATCACCTCGGGCTTGTAGGTATCGATGGACAACGGCACGCCCAGCTTGGCGGCCTCGCGCAACACAGGCACCACGCGGGCCAGTTCCTCATCCAGTGGCACGGCCGGGCTGCCCGGCCGGGTGGACTCGCCACCAATGTCGAGGATGTGCGCGCCGTCCTTGAGCAAGGCTTCGCAATGGGCCAAGGCCGATGCGGTGCTCGCATGTTGCCCACCATCGGAGAACGAGTCGGGCGTGACGTTGACGATGCCCATGACGCGTGGGCTGGAGAGGTCGATGTCGAAACGGGAGGTCAGCCAATGCATGGGACGGTGAAGCCGAAAGGGATAGAAACAACAACGGGGCCGAAGCCCCGTGTGTGTGAACGAATGACCGTCTTGGGCCGCGCTCAGGCAGCCGAGGGAGAGGGGTCTGTCGACACCGCCGGCGTGCCGCCATCGCCACCACCGCCCACGGACGGGTTGCGCGGCGTCCAGTCCTTCGGCGGGCGCGGCGGCTTGCCGGCCATGATGTCGTCGATCTGGTCGGCATCGATGGTTTCCCATTCGAGCAAGGCGGTCGCCATGGCGTGCATCTTGTCGCTGTTCTGCTCGATCAGGTCGCGCGCCAGCTTGTACTGCGCGTCGATGATGCGACGCACTTCGGCGTCGACCTTCTGCATGGTCGATTCGCTCATGTTGGTGGTCTTGGTCACCGAACGGCCCAGGAACACTTCGCCTTCGTTTTCGGCATAGACCATCGGGCCCAGCGCGTCGGTCATGCCGTAGCGCATCACCATGTCGCGGGCGATCGTGGTCGCGCGCTCGAAATCGTTGGAAGCGCCGGTGGTCATCTGGTTCATGAACACTTCTTCGGCAATGCGGCCACCGAACAGCATGCTGATCTGGTTCAGCATGTAGTCCTTGTCGTAGCTGTAGCGGTCCTGCGCGGGCAGGCTCATGGTCACACCCAGCGCGCGGCCGCGCGGGATGATGGTGACCTTGTGCACCGGATCGCACTTGGGCAGCAGTTTGCCGATCAGCGCGTGGCCCGACTCGTGGTACGCCGTGTTTCGACGCTCTTCCTCGGGCATGACCATGCTCTTGCGCTCGGGGCCCATGAAGATCTTGTCCTTGGCCTTTTCGAAGTCCTGCATTTCCACCACGCGGGCGTTGCGGCGCGCGGCCATCAAGGCGGCTTCGTTGCACAGGTTGGCCAGGTCGGCACCGCTCATGCCGGGCGTGCCGCGCGCGATCACGCTGGCGTTCACGTCGGTGCCCAGCGGCACTTTGCGCATGTGCACGTTGAGGATCTGCTCGCGGCCGCGGATATCGGGCAGCGTCACATAGACCTGGCGGTCGAAACGGCCTGGGCGCAGCAAGGCGGCGTCCAGGATGTCGGGGCGGTTGGTGGCCGCAACCACGATCACGCCGAGGTTGGTTTCAAAGCCGTCCATCTCGACCAGCATCTGGTTGAGGGTCTGCTCGCGCTCGTCGTTGCCACCGCCCAGGCCAGCGCCACGCTGGCGGCCGACGGCGTCGATTTCATCGATGAAGATGATGCAGGGCGCGTTCTTCTTGGCGTTCTCGAACATGTCGCGCACGCGGGCCGCGCCCACGCCGACGAACATTTCCACGAAGTCGGAGCCCGAGATGCTGAAGAACGGCACCTTGGCTTCGCCCGCGATACCCTTGGCCAGCAGCGTCTTGCCGGTGCCGGGAGGCCCGACCAGCAACAGGCCGCGTGGAATGCGCCCCCCAAGCTTCTGGAACTTGGCCGGGTCCTTCAGGAAGTCCACGACCTCCTTCACTTCTTCCTTGGCCTCGTCACAGCCCGCCACGTCGGCGAACGTGACCGTGTTGTTGTTTTCATCGAGCATGCGGGCCTTGCTTTTGCCGAAGCTGAACGCCCCGCCTTTGCCGCCGCCCTGCATCTGTCGCATGAAGTAAATCCAGACGCCGATCAAGAGCAGCATGGGGCCCCAGCTGACCAGCAGCGTCATCAGCAACGAACTCTCTTCGCGCGGACGCACGTCGAATTTCACGTTGTTGTTGATCAGGTCACCGACCAGACCGCGGTCGAGGTAGGTGGCGGTGGTGCGCACGCGGCGATCGTCTTGCGTGACGGCCACGATCTCGGTGCCGCCCTGGCCTTCCTGGATGGTGGCGCTCTTGATGCGCTGGGCCTTGACCTCGTCAAGGAATTCGGAGTAGCCCATGTACCCCGACCCCGCGGCAGTGCGTGTGTCGAACTGCTTGAAGACGGTGAAAAGCACCATGGCGATAACCATCCACACGGCGATTTTCGAAAACCACTGGTTGTTCAAGTGCAGCTCCTGGAAGCAATAGTGACGACTGACATGCTCATATGTTGCCCATTCTAGGACTTTCAAGCGCCCATGCCCTTGTGCATGACAAAGGCATGACCATGAGGAATCGAGGTTATTTCACGGTCTTTTTCAGACCCATGCCAACCAGGAAGGTTTCCGACGATTTGTCACGGGACGCCTTGGGCTTGACCGTCTTCACCGCGCGGAAGGTGTCGCGAAAGAGCGCCACCATGGGGTCGTAAGCACCGCCATGGAAGAGTTTGACCACCAGGGCACCGTCGGGTTTGAGGTGATGAACGGCAAAATCCACCGCCAATTCCACCAGATCGGTGATGCGGGCGGCGTCGGTCATGCCGATGCCGGAGAGGTTGGGAGCCATGTCGGACACCACCACATCCACCTGTTCCACGCCGCGATCCACCAGCGATTGTTCGAGCTCGGCCAGCACCGCGGCCTCGCGGAAGTCGCCCTGAATGAAGTGCACGCCCTCCACCGCGTCCATCGGCAGCATGTCCAGCGCGACGATGGTGCCGTGCAGTTCGCCCACTGCCGCGCCCTGCGGGCTGAGGCGCCGGCGCAGGTATTGGCTCCAGGCGCCGGGCGTAGAGCCCAGGTCCACCACGCACTGCCCAGGCCGCACGAGGCCCAGCAATTCGTCGATTTCCTTGAGTTTGTAGGCGGCGCGGGCCCGGTAGCCGTCCTTCTTTGCCAGACGCACGTACGGGTCGTTGACGTGCTGGTTGAGCCAGGCCTTGTTGACCTTTTTGCTTTGGGTCTTGACTTTCATGCCCATATGGGTCGCCTGGGTTCTGTGTAAACGATAATTGTCCCATGCCCCAGATCACACTCACCCCCGCCCAGCGCAAAGTCCACCGAGCCGAGGCGCACCACCTCGATCCCGTCGTCCATATCGGTGGCGACGGCCTGAGCGCGGCGGTCAAGAAAGAAACCGATGCGGCCCTCAAGTCCCATGGCCTGATCAAGATCCGGGTCTTGAACGACGACCGCGTCGCGCGCGACACGATGTTGCAAACACTTGCAGATGAACTGGACGCCGCGCCGATCCAGCACATCGGCAAGCTGCTCGTGCTCTGGCGCCCGATGCCGGAGAAGGAAAAGGCGGTCGACGAAGACCGCAAACCCGGCCCGCGCGACGTGAAGGTGCTCAAGTTCAGCAAGCGCGGCGGCCAACGCCCCGAAGTCAAGATGGTGCGCGTGCTGGGCAACCAGCGCCTCACGCCCGGCGGGCAGGTCAAACGCGCCAAGGTCTTGAAGAAGAGCGTGAAAAAGAGCGCCCAGTCCCAATAGGTGCGACAGCAGGCACGCCGGCCCGCGTGCCTTGAACTTCCCCCGCAGCGCCACATCTGAGAACGCATGAACGACCGCTCTACTCCGCCTGTCCTCAACCCGTTGCTCGATTTCGGCGATCTGCCGTTGTTTGACGCCATCACCCCCGCCTTGGTCGGCCCGGCCATCGACGAACTGCTCCAGGCCGCCAACAGCGCGCTGGAGGAGGCCACGGCGCCGGACTTCCCGAACGATTGGTCTCGCATCTCCCGCACGCTGGACGTCTCTACCGAGCGCCTGTCGCGCGCCTGGGGCGCCGTGAGCCACCTCAACAGCGTGGCCGACACCCCCGAGCTGCGCGCCGCCTACAACGAAGCGCTGCCCAAGGTCACCGAGTTCTGGACCCGACTGGGTGCCGACGAGCGGCTCTACGACAAGTACAAGGCCATGGACCCGGCTTCGCTCGATGCCGAGCAGGCACAGGCGCACCACAACGCCATTCGTGGCTTCGTGTTGGGGGGCGCAGCCCTGCAGGGTGAGGCCAAGGCGCGTTTCGCCTGGCTGCAGGAACGGCAAGCCGAACTGGGTCAGAAGTTCAGCGAAAACGCGCTCGACGCCACCGACGCCTTCGCTCTCTATGCGACGCCGCAAGAGATGGTGGGCGTGCCGGACGACGTGTTGCAGTCCACGGCCGCAGCCGCCCAGGCCGAAGGCAAGACCGGCCACAAGCTCACGTTGAAAATGCCGTGCTATCTGCCGGTGATGCAGTTCGCCCACAGCAGCGCGCTGCGCGAAAAGCTCTACCGCGCCTATGCCACCCGCGCGAGCGACCAGGCCAGCGGTGAGGCGGTGAAGTTCGACAACACCGCCATCATGGGCGAACTGCTGGCCCTGCGCCACGAAGAAGCCCGATTGCTCGGCTACCGCCACTACGCCGACGTGTCACTCGTGCCCAAGATGGCCGAGTCACCCGAACAGGTCATCGCCTTCCTGCGCGACCTGGCCGCCAAGGCCCGGCCGTACGCCGAAAAAGACCTGGCCGATCTGCGCGAGTTCGCATCAGCCGAACTCGGTCTCAACGACCCGCAGGCCTGGGACTGGCCTTACATCGGTGAAAAGCTCAAGGAAGCGCGCTACGCCTTCAGCGAACAGGAAGTCAAACCGTATTTCACCGCCCCGAAGGTGCTCGCCGGTCTGTTCCAGATCGTCGAAACCCTGTTCGAGGTCGCCATCCGCAAAGACCAGGCACCCGTCTGGAACCCCGGCGTCGAGTTCTACCGCATCGAGCGCGCAGGCCCGAAAGGCCCCGAGCTGGTGGGCCAGTTCTACCTGGACCCGGCAGCGCGCACCGGCAAACGCGGTGGTGCCTGGATGGACGATGTGCGCGCACGATGGCTGCGCCCCGACACCGGTGCGCTGCAAACGCCCGTGGCGCACCTGGTCTGCAACTTTGCCGAGGGCGTCAACGGCAAGCCGGCTCTGCTCACACACGACGACGTGATCACCCTCTTCCACGAGTTTGGCCATGGTTTGCACCACATGCTCACGCAAGTGAACGAGCGCGATGTCTCCGGCATCAGCGGCGTGGAGTGGGACGCGGTCGAACTGCCCAGCCAGTTCATGGAAAACTTCTGCTGGGAGTGGGACGTGCTCAAGCACATGACCGCCCACGTGGACACCGGCGAACCCTTGCCGCGCGCGCTGTTCGACAAGATGCTGGCCGCGAAGAATTACCAGAGCGGCCTACAGACCCTGCGCCAGGTGGAGTTCTCGCTGTTCGACATGCTGCTGCACAGCCTGCCGGAGCCAGCGTCCAGCGGACCCGCGATCCTCGCACTGCAGCAGCAGGTGCGTGACGAGGTGGCGGTGCTGCAACCGCCGCCGTACAGCCGCACGCCCCATACCTTTAGTCACATTTTTGCGGGTGGCTACTCGGCCGGCTACTACAGTTACAAGTGGGCGGAAGTGCTGTCGGCCGATGCGTATGCCGCGTTCGAAGAAGCAGCGCAGCAAAGTGGCCACAGCACGCTGGATGTGGCCACCGGGCGTCGCTACCGTCGGGCGATTCTCGAGGCAGGCGGCAGCCGTCCCGCCATGGAGTCCTTCAAGGCCTTCCGTGGTCGAGAACCCAGCATCGACGCCCTGCTGCGCCACCAGGGCATGGCTTGATTTGTCCCGTGGCCCGCAGAGAGGAACCGTCATGAACGCCGCCGCCCATTCCGCCCCCCGACTGCTGACACTGGCCGTGCTGGCCAGCGTTCTCGCCGCGCCGGTCCTCGCGCAAGGGGTCTACCGCATCGTCGGTCCGGATGGCAAGGTCACGTTCTCCGACCAGCCCCCACCCAGCACCGCGCCACAACGGCCTGCGGGCAACTCGACGGCGAGCGCATCGCCCGCCGGCAGCAACGCCCAGCTCCCTTATGAACTGCGCCAGGTCAGCAACCGTTTCCCCGTCACCCTGTACACCAGCCGGGAGTGCGCGCCCTGCAACAGCGGGCGCAATCTGCTGAACGCGCGTGGTATTCCGTACAGCGAGAAAACGGTCGAAACACCGCAGGATGGCGAGGCGCTCAAGCGTGTCAGCGGCGAGTCTTCCTTGCCTTTTCTGACCATCGGCAGCCAGCAGATCAAAGGTTATTCGGACGGCGAATGGACCCAGTTCCTGGATGCGGCCGGCTACCCCAAGCAGTCGGCCCTGCCCACCAACTACCGCCGTCCAACGGCTACACCCCTGGTAGCGGTGAGGCCTGACACCCCGACCACACCGTCTTCCGCGGGAGCCCCCCCGGCCCAGGCGGAGGTGCCGGTGACGCCATCGCCGCAGAACCCCGCAGGCATCCGCTTCTGATCACCGGCCGGCGTTCTTCGCCGGCCTCGGTGCTTCAAAACGTCAGCGTCTTCACGCCATCGGTGGTGCCCAGCAGGCACACGCTGGCTTTCTGGTTGGCGAAAACCCCCACCGTCACCACCCCCGGCCATTGGTTCACCTGGCTTTCAAACGCCAACGGGTCGGTGATCTGCAGGCCGGTCACGTCCAGGATGTGCTGGCCGTTGTCGGTGATCAACGGAGCGCCATCCTTGAGCCGCACTTGCGCGGTGCCCCCCATCTCGGCGAACTGGCGCACCACCCGTGCGGTGGCCATGGGAATGACTTCCACCGGCAAGGGGAAGCGGCCCAGCGCCTTCACCAGCTTGGACTCGTCCGCGATGCAGACAAAGCGGCGCGATTGCGCCGCCACGATCTTTTCGCGCGTGAGGGCGGCGCCACCGCCCTTGATCATGTGGCCTTGGGCATCGATCTCGTCCGCACCATCGATGTAGACCGAGAGCTCGCCCACGGCATTGGCCTCGAACACCGGGATGCCCAATGCCTTCAGGCGCGCGGTGGACGCTTCCGAGCTCGACACCGCACCGGGAATCTGATCCTTCATGCTGGCCAGAGCGTCGATGAATTTGTTGACGGTCGAGCCCGTGCCCACACCGACGATGTCGCCAGGGGTCACGTATTGAAGGGCGGCCTGGCCCACCAGGGCTTTGAGTTCGTCTTGGGTCATTTGAGACAATCGGTTGGAACAACACGCCGGATTATCCAATGTCGCTTCTCCCCTACGCCCTTGCCCGCCCCTTCCTGTTCGGACTGGACCCCGAAGCCGCCCACGAACTCACCCTCGCCTCCATCGCCAAACTGCAGCACTCGCCACTGACCTGTCTCTACGGCGAGCCCCGCGTGCAGGACCCGTACACGCTGGCAGGCCTGCAGTTCCCGAACCGTGTCGGGCTGGCCGCAGGGCTCGACAAGAACGCGCGCTGCATCGACGGACTGGCGGCCATGGGCTTCGGTTTCGTGGAGGTGGGCACGGTCACCCCGAAGGCGCAGCCTGGCAACCCGAAGCCGCGCATGTTCCGCCTGCCCAAGGCCAACGCCCTGATCAACCGCCTGGGCTTCAACAACGAAGGACTGGACGCCTTCATCGCCAACGTGAAACTGGCGCGCTTTCGCAAGCAGAAGGGTGTCAGTCCCATGCTGCTGGGCCTGAACATCGGCAAGAACGCCAGCACGCCGATCGAACGCGCGACCGAGGACTACCTGACCTGTCTCGATGGCGTCTACCCGCACGCCGACTACGTCACGGTCAACATCTCCAGCCCCAACACGCAGAACCTGCGCAGCCTGCAGAGCGATGAGGCCCTTGACGCGTTGCTGGGCGCCGTCGCCGAACGGCGGGAGCAACTCGCACAACGCCATGCCCGACGCATTCCGGTCTTCGTCAAGATCGCGCCCGATCTCGACGACGCACAGATCGGCATCATTGCGGCCACGCTCAAACGCTACGGCACCGACAGCGATGGCATCGCGACCAGCGCCTTGGGCGTGATCGCCACCAACACCACGCTCAACCGCGACGCCGTGGCCGGTTTGTCGCACGCGCAGGAAGCCGGCGGCCTGTCGGGCGCACCCGTGCTGCAAGCCAGCAACCGTGTGATCCGCCAGTTGCGCGCTGGCCTGGGTGAGAGCTTCCCCATCATCGGCGTGGGCGGCGTGATGAGTGCGAACGATGCGGTGAGCAAGATCGAGTCGGGCGCGAATCTGGTTCAGATCTACACCGGCCTGATCTACCAGGGGCCTTCGCTGGTCTGGGAATCGGCCCGCGCGATCCAGGCACTCGGCAAGAACGCCTGATCAGACCACTGCAACCACCCGCTGCGCGATGGCCAGGCAACTGGTGAGCCCGGGGGACTCGATGCCGAACAGGTTGACCAGGCCCGGCACACCGTGCGTCGCAGGCCCCTGGATCACGAAGTCGGCCGCGGGCTCCTGCGGGCCACTGATCTTGGGGCGCATGCCCGCATAACCGGGCTGCAGCGCGCCGTCGGGCAAGTCGGGCCAGTAGCGGCGGACCTCCGCATAAAACGCCTCACCGCGCGCCGGGTCCACTTGCAGATCATCGGCCGCATCGACCCACTCCACATCCGGCCCGAACTTGACCTGACCACCCAGATCGAGGGTGAGGTGCACGCCCAGTCCTGCCAGGTGTTTGTCGGGCTCCGGAGCGGGGTAAATGAGGTGCGTGAAGGGCGCGCGGCCCGACAGGGTGAAGTAGCTGCCCTTGGCGAACCAGGCTTTCGGCACATACCGCACATCGAGGCCCTCTACCCGCAGCGCCAGATCGCACGCGCCAAGACCTGCAGCGTTGATCACCGTTCGCGCGCGCAAGCGGGTGCCATCCAGCGTCTGCACATCGATGCCCGCATCCGTTGCAGACAGGCGTTCCACACCCGCATGACACACCACCATGCCGCCCGCGTGTTCCAGTTCCCCCTGCAGCGATAGCATCAAACCATGGCTGTCCACGATGCCCGTGGAGGGCGAATACACAGCCCCCAGGCACTCCAGCGCCGGCTCGAATTCGCGCGCTTGCTCGCGGCCGAGCAGGCTCAGGTCGTGTACGCCGTTCGCGCGCGCCTTCTCGAGGATCGATGGCAGTGCAGCCCGTTGCGATGGGGTGTTGGCCACGATGAGCTTGCCGCAGCGCTGGTATGCCACGCCGCGATCGTCACAGTAGGCATACAGCGCCTGCTTGCCCTGCACACAGAGCTGCGCCTTGAGCGAGCCCGCCGGGTAGTAGATACCTGCATGAATCACCTCGCTGTTGCGAGAGCTGGTTCCGGTGCCGATGTCGGCCTCGCGCTCCAACACCATGACCTCGCGCCCCGCCAATGCCAGCGCACGGGCCACCGCGAGCCCCACGACGCCAGCGCCCACCACGAGTGCATCCACCGGCTCGAAGCCACTCATGGCCGGCCCTCAGCGGTGACGATCCACCAACGCCTGCGCATAGCGGCTGGGAATGGCATAGGAAATGCCAGATGGCTGGCTCAACGCCGATTCGCGCGTGTTCTTGATGAGCACCATGCTCATCACCCCCATGACCTCGCTGGTGTCCGGATCGAACAAGGGGCCGCCGCTGTTGCCTGGGTAGGCCGTGGCATCGAGTTGAAAAATATCGAAGGTGCCATTGCGCAAGCCGCGAATGGCCTGCTCCTTCAAGCGCTCGGCGGAAGGACTGGGCAACGCGGCGGAGGTGATGCTGGACACCGTCGCCCGGTGCGTCACATGCGAAAAGCCGAGGGAGCCGCCGATGGGAAACCCCATGAAAGCCAGGTTGTCGCCCTCCCTCACGCGTCTCGAGTCCCCGATCTTGAGCGCGGGCCCGGGCGTGCCGGTGATGCGAATCAAGGCGAGATCGCGGGCCACATCGATCTCCAGCACCGTGGCGGCGCGCATCTGCCACTCGCCCGACCCAGCGCGGACCTGAACAAACAATGAAGCCGATTCTGCAGAACCTGAGTCAGACGGCAGCACATGGGCGGTGGTCACTGCCAAGTCCCCACCCGCGACCAGAAAACCCGCACCGCGCAGTTGAAAACGGGGGGTGTCTGTGGTTTTGAACGTGCCAACCAGAACCACCGAAGGCTTCACGCGAACCACGGCGTCGGCGAGTCCCGCCCACACCGAACTGCCCCACATCAGCCCGATCACCGACAGGCCGATGGCGTGAAAGAAACGCCGCTTCATTTCGCCTCCACGGGAGCTGAGTGCGTTGATTTGACCAACTTGCGCAACAGGTGCCACAGCAACATCGTCGGCGGCATGCGCAGCCAATGCCCGCGCAGATACAGGAGAAAACGCGCTGCGGGCGTCCATGCATCCGAAGCCGATGCATGGGCCGGGCGCAGCGCGCGCAAGAACAAGGCGTCCAGCGTGCGCTGACGCCATGGTGCGATGCTCACGCCAGGGCTTGCGTACAGGGCCTCGGTCACATGCGAAGGAACGGGCGAGTTCAACAGCGTCCCCACATAGCGCAATGCCTGATGCAGGGGCCAGTCCAGCTGCAGGTCGCGGGCACGCACGAGCAACTCGGGCCAGAACGCAGGATCCGATCCGAATTCACGCAACAGCGCGTCCAGATCGACCAACCCTCTAAGACCCAGCTCCAGATCACCTTCATGGAAAAGGTGTGCCGCACTGTGCAACACCATGTCGGCGGGGCACAGCACTTGTACCCGCGGATCGCTCTCGAGGGGACGGGCGCTGTGCAGGAGCAGGTTGGAGTCGGGCTTGAGCCGGGCCGTCAGCGGCATGATGGCGTGGTGGACGTCGAGCACCGTTCCCCGCTTCATGTGCTTGAGCGGCGGCAACTCGTGCATCCAGGTGCGGTAGTAGCGCTGGTCATACGCATCGCGGTTCATCGACACCCATCCGCCCATCATCAACACGGACTCCACCTCGGCCAGACGCTGGCGGGGCACCAGAATGTCCACATCGGACACCATGCGCCCACGAGAAGCGTCCAGGCCTGCCATGGTGTAAGCCGCGCCCTTGAGCAGCACCACGGGCAGTTCGATCGGCTCCAGCGCGCGCGCGATCTCCACCACTTCGTAGTGCAGTTCGGTCTGTTGCCGAGCAGCCAACCCCATGGCCGACGCAAGATGCCGGCGTGGCGCGAGAGGAAGCCCGTCCCAATGGCCTTCGGCCTGCGCAACGCGGCCGATGCGGGCCAGCAAGTCGGCCTGACGGGCCTGGCGAATGAGCACGTCCCACGCGCCCGGGCCCAAAGCGGCCAGGCTGGCAGGCTGCTTCAAAGCAGCAACAAGTGTGTCGATGCGGGGCAGTGTCATGTCGGAGAGGCGGCAAGCGCCGCAAACCACGCGATGGCTTCGTCGAGGTGGCCGTACTGCAGGTCGTAGCAGCCACATTCATCCACCAGCGTTGCCAAGGCCTGAAATCCGGCACGGCCGTGCACATGGTGGTTGAAACTGTTGGACGCCAGTTCCACCAATGCATTGGCCTTGGGCCGCTCTTGCACAGACAGCGCCGCCGCCCTTTTGAACTGCGGAAAGACCACCCATGCCGGTCGCGCCGACTCTCCCGCAAGCGCCAGGCTCTGCGGTGAAATGCGCATGTGCGCCACGGTGCCCTTCATCGTGTCGCGGGCGACGGGTCCAAAGCTCGCATCGGGTGCCAGACCTCGAATCACCTCGATGGACTCGTTCTTCAAACTCACGGGACGCGGCGATGGGGTGACCAGACCAGAAACAGGATCGAGCAATGCCATTTCGTCCGACAGCAAACGCCAGCCATTCAACATCAGCGCCGCGCACAGCGTGCTCTTGCCCGATCCCGGCGGCGCGGGCAGTATCACCACCCGTCCACCACGTTCAAGCACCGCTGAATGCACGGTGATCCAAGTATGGCAATAGCTGGTCACGCACCAGTTCATGCCCCACTCCAGAAAGGCGTAAGCCTCGCCATATGCCAAGGGCGTGAAGGGTTGAAAACCATCCATCTCGAACACGCAGACGGTCTTCAGCAAGCGTCGTTTGGGCTTCACCGAGACGTGGAAGTCCGCGAAGATATCCTCGTCCGTTAAAACCTCATGGTCGGGATACAGCGCATGCAGGCCCTGCGCGACCACCGGAATCGGGCTGCAGATGTGCATGACAAACGGCGGGATGCGCAGAAAGATGCCGCCAGAGCGAAGGCGCCGCGCCAGTTCCGCTGGAGAGAATGCAGAAAGCACCTGCGTGAATCTCACCCCTGAGTGCACGCGATCAAACCCATCGACTCGAATTGCAAGAGCAAGGACTGCAGCATGTCCAGTTCCTCAACCTCTGGCTCAGCCAGCCCCATGGCATACGCAAGGCTTCTGGCATCGGAGGCCTGCTCGGCTTGCAGCAAGGCGAATGCCTCGCCGGCGATGGGTGTCAGCGCGTGCAGGCTACCGTTCGCATCGTCATACACCACCGCGCCATCCGACCAATACTGAACGGCAAATTGACCGGCCCGTGGACAACGGCAGTTGACCTGGGCCTGCTCCAGGGTCACAGGAAGGCTGGACCGTAGATCGCGTCAAAGTAGGCCATCGTCTGAGACAGCGTCCAGGTGGCGCCGGCAAAGGGCGACCACACACCTTGCCCGTTCCATATCGCGCGGCACTGGCTCTTGGTCAACAGCACGCGCGTTGAATCGTTGTTGAATGCAGTGGCCGTGAGGAACGCTGCCGCAACGTGGCGAGCCAACGCTGCATTGTTGCGATTGCCACCTTGTTCGAGCACCTGCTGGATGGTCAGCTTGTTGTAGGCATTGCCGGGGTCTTGCGTGAAGCCCGTAGTCGTCGACAGAAACTTGGTGGTTTCCTTGAAGTTCGTTGCCAAGCCGGCATTGTTGTTCTTCCAATATCCATGCGACTTGCATTCAAAGTCCGTCTTGATGGCGCGACCTTGACTGACTTTCATCTGCGCAGCGGACAACGACGAGAACGAAGACGGGCGAATGCAAGTGTGGTCCCCCGCCAGCACACTGTTGCTCTTCAACGCAGCCATCACGGGAGCCGCCGACAAGCCAGCACGCACCAAACGGCGACGAGAGACGCCGGAAGAGGAAGAAGGCGTGGATTGTGAAGAATCGATCATCTTGTTTACCTCACTTGAACATCTGATACTGCAGCGAATGGGCGACCAATGGTCGTGATCTGGCACTTGCAGGCTGAGTATAGGTGCATCAGCAACAAAAAGTAAGCAAATGAGGGGTAGAAAGCGGGCAAATTACCGGTGTGGCAAGTCTTTATGTCTGTCCCATGCCGCAGAAAGCCATCTGCTCGTTCGGCAAAAAGAAAAAGCCCGAAATCTTTCAATTTCGGGCTTTGTATAAATGGTCGGCGTGGCGGGATTCGAACTCGCGACCCCTTGCACCCCATGCAAGTGCGCTACCAGGCTGCGCTACACGCCGACAAGCCTCAAATTATAGCGTCCAAACACATGTGTTCAGGCCGATCTCGTAAGAAGCTCTCGAATTTCTAGCAACTCGCGGCGCACGTCGCTCAGCAAAGTACCTGAAGCGCTCACCGCTGGAAAACCGGCATCGGCAAGTGGCGCGACCTCCTCACTTTGATCGCGTCCATCGAGATCAATCACGTCAATGGCGTCATCTTCGTCGCTGCGGCGCTTGTCGCGCTCGGCCTGCACAAGCTCCTGAAGCTTGTTGCGAGCCCCGCTGATGGTGAAGCCCTGGTCATACAGCAACTCTCGAATCCGGCGAATCATGAGTACCTCATGATGCTGGTAATACCGCCGGTTGCCACGACGCTTCATCGGTCGAAGCTGCGTGAACTCCTGCTCCCAGTACCTCAGCACATGCGGCTTGACGCCACACAACTCGCCGACTTCACCGATCGTGAAGTAGCGTTTCGCAGGAATAGTTGGCAGAGTTTTTTCCATGAAAATCAAGGCGGTATGAACCGAACCTTGAAATCTACTCTAACTCACGTTGGTGTGCGCAGCGGATTGTTCATTTCCGCGCGAAATGTTGCAATCCGCCCCTCCAAACAAAAATCGCACCATAAGGGTGCGATTTTTGTTTGCGCCCAAGAACGCTGGGCTAAGCCGGATTCATCCGCCGATCACAGCCGCCTGCACCTGCTCCTTGAGCTTGGGACTGGCGTGGAAAGTGACCACTCGACGTGCCTCAATCGCCACGGGTTCTCCAGTGCGAGGATTGCGCCCCGGCCTTGGTGCCTTCGTGCGAATCTGGAAATTTCCGAAGCCGGAAATCTTCACATCGGTGCCATCGACGAGGCTGTCGGTGATCAGATCGAAGAAGGCATCGATCATGTCCTTGGATTCGCGCTTGTTCAAACCGATCTGATCGAACAGCAACTCGGCGAGCTGCGCTTTGGTCAATGCGGGCGTTTCCAGGCTTTCAACAGCAAGTTCCATGCGGAATCTCCATCTCGTTCATTCAGGCACGAAGCCGACCACCCACACGCTGCATCACGGCCTCGACAGCAGCTTGCACGGTTGCTTCAATGTCCTCTTCGGTCAGTGTAGCGTCGTCACGGTTGAGCACCAGCCGCACGGCCAGGCTCTTTTCATCTTGACCCAACCCGCTCGCGTGAGCTGCATCATGAGGCGCAGCCTTCTTTGGCCGGTACACGTCGAACAACACCACATCGCGCAGCCAGGGACGGTGGAGTGACTGGATCGCATCCACCACGGCATCGTGCGTCACAGACTCCTTCACCACAATCGCCAGGTCGCGCTCAACCATTTGGTGGCGGCTGACCGATTGGTACATGGGCACCGCCCGGGCCAGCGCTGCATCGAGCTCCAACTCGAACAGCACGGGCGCTTGCGCCAAGTCGTAGGCCTGGCGCCATTTGGGGTGCAGCTCACCTACATGGCCAATGCAACGATCGTTCAACCAGACGCCAGCGCTGCGCCCCGGATGCATTGCCGGGTGCGCGGCCACCTTGAAGTCGAGCCGGTGTGACGACAGCAGCGCCTGCACGTCGCCCTTCACATCGAAAAAATCAGCAAGACGATCACTCGCGCCCCATTGCAGCGTGTCGACTGCACCGTAGGCAAGGCCCGCCACGCGCATGGGCTGGTGAAAACCGGCCACTGTGGTGTCGCTGTCGACAACCGATAGGTCTTTGAAAAACACCCGCCCCAGTTCAAACAGCCGCACGCGGTCGGTACGGCGATCCAGATTGAACTTGAGCACGGACAACAGGCCACCCAGGAGCGACGAGCGCATCACGCTCATCTGGCTGGCAATGGGGTTGAGCAAGCGGATCGGGTTGAGGTTGCCCGCGAGTTCGCGCTCCCAACGTTCTTCCACGAAACTGAAGTTGATGGTTTCCTGGTAGCCAAGTCGAGCCAGGTTGCGGCGAACCTCGAAGGGGCCTCGACGCGATTCAACACGGATCTTGGCCGTGATGGGCGCCAAAGGCGGCGTATTGGGCAAGTGCTCATAGCCGATCACGCGAGCAACCTCTTCAATCAGGTCCTCTTCAATCTGCAGGTCAAACCGATAGGCCGGAGCGACAACCTCGATCTGGCCTTCGCCCTCTTCCACCCGCAACCCCAGTCGGCGCAATGCATCCGCACACTGCACCTGAGTGAGCGGCATCCCAATCACCTTGGCCGCGCGCGCCACGCGCAGCTTGACCGCTAACGGCTGCGGCAGATTGATCACATGATCGTCGAGAACACCCGCATCGCCGCCACAGATGTCCAGCACCAATTGGGTGATGCGCTCCACGTGCTCACGTGTGGTGGATGGGTCCACGCCGCGCTCGAACCGGTGGCCCGCATCGGTGGAAAAGTTGTAGCGGCGTGAGCGTCCTGCGATGGACTTGGGCCACCAGAAGGCCGCTTCGAGATAGATGTTCTGCGTATCGTCAGACACGGCGGTTGAATCACCGCCCATGATGCCTGCCAGCGATTCCACCGATTGATCATCGGCGATCACTCCGACCTGCGTGTCCACGGTGATCGTATTGCCGTTGAGCAGTTTGAGCGATTCACCATCGCGCCCCCACCGCACATGCAACCCACCGTGAATCTTGTCCAGATCGAAGATGTGCGATGGTCGGCCCAACTCGAACATCACGTAGTTCGAAATGTCCACCAACGGCGAAACACTGCGTTGGCCACACCGCGCCAAACGGTCGACCATCCAGGCCGGCGTCGTTGCGCGGGTGTTCACACCACGCACGATGCGGCCGGTGAACCGCCCACACAGATCGGGGGCCTCCACCTTGACGGGCAAACGGTCTTGCAGAGCCACGTTCACGGAGGGGAACGTCGGCTCATTCAACGGCGCTCCAGTCAATGCGGCCACCTCCCGCGCAATGCCGTAAACACTCAAGCAGTGCGCGAGGTTGGGCGTGAGCTTCAGCGTGAACAGCATGTCGTCCAATGCGAGTTGCTCGCGGATGTCGCGCCCCAGTGGCGCGTCGGCAGGCAGCTCCAACAATCCGCCATGGTCTTCCGACAGCTTGAGTTCACGGGCTGAGCACAACATGCCCTGGCTCTCGACGCCACGCAGCTTGCCCAGCTTGATCTGGAACGGTTTGCCATCTTCACCAGGCGGCAGTTCGGCACCCACCAGCGCGCACGGCACCTTGATGCCCGCTCGCGCGTTGGGTGCGCCGCAGACGACATTGAGCAGATCGCCCTGCCCCACGTTCACCTGGCAAATGCGAAGGCGATCCGCGTTCGGGTGTTGTTCGGCGGAGATGATCTCGCCCACCACAACTTTTGAAAACGGGGGAGCCACGGGCTGAAGTTCTTCCACCTCCAGACCCGCCATGGTCAAGGTGTCGGCCAGTTGCTGACTGCTCAGCGGCGGATTGCAGAAGGCGCGCAGCCAGGATTCGGGAAATTGCATGTCGTGGTCTCAGCGGAACTGGGCGAGAAAACGGACGTCACCGTCGAAGAACAATCGCAGATCATTGACGCCGTAGCGCAGCATGGTCAGGCGGTCTGGGCCCATACCAAAGGCAAAGCCGATGTAGCGCTCAGGATCAAGCCCCATGTTGCGCACCACGTTGGGATGCACCTGACCAGATCCCGCGACCTCCAGCCAGCGGCCTGCCAGCGGGCCCTGCTGGAACTGAATATCGATTTCGGCACTGGGCTCGGTGAAGGGAAAGAAGCTGGGGCGGAACCGCAGCACAAGGTCATCGGACTCGAAGAAGGTGCGGCAGAAGTCGGTGAAGACGTATTTCAAGTCCTTGAAACTGACGTTCTCGCCAATCCACAGCCCCTCGCACTGATGGAACATGGGTGAGTGCGTCGCATCGCTGTCCACGCGGTAGGTGCGGCCGGGCGCGATCACGCGAATCTCCGGCATGGAGCGCCCCGCATCCAGGTCTGCGCGATGGCGCTTGACGTGCTGGACGGCATGGCGAATCTGCATCGGGCTGGTGTGGGTACGCAGCAGGTTTGGCGCTTTTTCACTTCCACCTTCCACGTAGAAGGTATCGTGCATGGAGCGCGCCGGGTGGTCTTCTGGCGTGTTCAACGCGGTGAAATTGAACCAATCCGATTCGATCTCGGGGCCGTCCGCCACCTCAAAACCCATGGAACCGAAGATGGCCTCGATACGCTCCAAAGTGAGGCTCACCGGGTGCAGACCACCTTGCCCACGCTGACGACCGGGCAAGGTCACATCGAGCGCCTCGGCTTTGAGCTGCGCCTGCAGCTCGGCATCGGCCAACGCTTGCCGGCGCTCGGTCAGCGCCAATTCGATGGCCTGTTTGGCCTGATTGATGGCCGCGCCGCGGGACTTCTTCTCGTCCACGGAAAGAGCTCCCATACCCTTCATCAACTCCGTGATGCGCCCCGACTTTCCGAGGTACTGGGCCTTGGCATTTTCCAGATCGGCCGGAGTGGAGGCTTGCGCAAAACCGGTGCGCGCGCTGTCGACCAATGCGTCCAACTCGTTCATGTGTGTGCTTGAATCGTTGGGAGAAATAAAAAAAGGGATTGAAGCCGATGAGGGAACCCCTCAAGCCTCAACCCCTTTGAGCGACCAGGGAGTGCCGCGTTAGCCGCCGCACACCTAGCCGTGAATCAAGCGGCCAGCTTGGCTTTGACCTGCTCCACGATGCTGCCAAAGGCAGCTGGATCGTTCACTGCCAGATCAGCCAGAACCTTGCGGTCGATTTCGATCTGAGCCTTCTTCAAGCCGTTGGCGAATTGACTGTATGTCAGGCCGCATGCGCGAGCACCGGCGTTGATACGGGCAATCCACAGCTGACGGAAGACGCGCTTCTTGGTACGACGGTCACGGTAGGCATATTGCCCAGCCTTCATCACCGCCTGCTTGGCGATGCGGAAGACGTTACCGCGGCGGCCGCGGAAACCTTTGGCCAGAGCCAATACTTTTTTGTGTCGGGCGCGAGCCGTTACACCACGTTTGACGCGAGGCATGTGTGTTCTCCTTGTTCGTCGTTGATCAAATGCCCATGCCGGGCAGCATCTGTGCCATGTGACCCATATTGGTCTCATGCACTGTGACTGCTCCACGCAGGTGGCGCTTGTTCTTGGTGGTCTTCTTGGTCAAGATGTGACGTTTGAAGGCTTGACCGCGCTTGACGGTGCCACCTGGACGAACGCGAAAGCGCTTTTTCGCGCTGCTCTTGGTCTTCATTTTGGGCATCTTCATGCTCCTTTTCATTTGTGCTCGTGAGGCGCCGCGAACCTTCCGCGAACTTGTTGGCCCCGAGCCACTTTTATGGAAAGCCTTTCGGCTCTCCGATTCGGCGTCTGACTTTTCAGCCAGCGCCTCGGATCGGCAGGAGACTACCCTGCCCATCCAATCCTGTTCTTGCCGACCACCGTTCTCAGGTTGTCGGCTGGCTTGCCACCTCGGCCGGCTTGGTCGAACCACCTGCGGCCTTCTTTCGTCCTGGCGCGATCATCATGATCATCTGGCGCCCTTCGAGCTTGGGGAACTGCTCCACCACGATGGAGTCGGCCAGCTCATCTCGAATGCGATTCAACAGGGCCAGACCCAGATCCTGGTGGGTGATCTCACGGCCACGGAACCGCAGCGTGATCTTGCACTTGTCACCATCGTCCAGAAACCGGCGGATGTTGCGCATCTTGATGTTGTAGTCACCGTCGTCGGTGCCCGGCCGGAATTTGACTTCCTTTATCTCGATGACCGTTTGCTTGGCTTTGGCTTCCGCGGCCTTTTTCTGCTCCTGGTACTTGAACTTGCCGTAGTCCATCAAGCGACACACGGGAGGCACGGCAGTGGCCGCGATTTCGACCAGGTCCACGTCCAGTTCACCGGCCATGCGCAGCGCTTCTTGCAGACTGACGATGCCCAACGGCTCGTTTTCGGGGCCATTGAGGCGAACCTCGGGAGCCATGATTTCCCGGTTCAATCTGTGTGCGCGCTCTTCACGTTGGCGGCGGTCGCGAAAGTTGGTAGCTATGGTGAGTTCCTTTGTGTGGGCTTGATCAAGCGGAATGGCGGCCCCACGGCCGCCACCATGCACTCGAGGTGCGCCACAGCAGTGGGGGCATCAACCGAAGCGTTTGAAATCAAACTTTGGATGAAACGTCTGCCGCAATGAGTTTGGAAAAGGCTTCCAGCGGCATGACACCGAGGTCTTTGTTCCCTCGGGCCCGCACAGCCACGGCACCAGCTTCTTTCTCTTTGTCGCCCACGACAACGATAAAAGGCAGCTTTTGCAACGCGTGCTCCCGTATTTTATACGTAATTTTCTCGTTGCGCAGGTCAGTTATGACCCTAAGCCCTTGATTCTGCAGAGATTTCGCGATTTCCCGACAGTAATCGGCTTGGGAATCCGTGATGTTGAGGATGGCCACCTGCACGGGAGACAGCCACGTGGGCAAGGCTCCCGCATGCTGCTCGATCAGGATACCAATGAAGCGCTCAAGGCTGCCCACGATGGCGCGGTGCAGGACGATGGGGCGGTGGCGTGCGCCATCCTCACCCACGAACTCGGCGTCCAGACGTTCGGGCAAGTTCGGGTCGACCTGGATCGTTCCGCATTGCCAGGGGCGACCCAAGGCATCCTTGAGCGTGTATTCGACCTTCGGCCCGTAAAAAGCGCCCTCGCCCGGCAAGTACTCAAACTCGCAACCTGAGGCTTGCAAGCCCTCGGCCAGTGCTTTCTCGGCGCGGTCCCAACTTTCCTCCGTGCCAATGCGCTTCTCGGGCCGTGTGGAGAGCTTGTAGATGATGTCGTTGAAACCGAAGTCCTTGTAGACCTTTTTCAGCAATGTCGTGAATGCCACGACCTCCGACTGGATCTGGTCCTCGGTGCAGAAGATGTGCCCATCGTCCTGGGTAAAGCCACGCACGCGCATGATGCCGTGCAGGCCACCCGAGGGCTCGTTGCGGTGGCACTGGCCGAACTCACCATAGCGCAGCGGCAGATCGCGATAGCTCTTGATCCCCTGCTTGAAGATCAGGATGTGTCCAGGGCAGTTCATCGGCTTGAGCGCGTAGTCGCGCTTCTCCGACTCCGTGACGAACATGTTCTCGCGGTACTTGTCCCAGTGACCGGTCTTTTCCCACAGACTCTGGTCGAGGATCTGCGGACCTTTGACCTCCTGGTACCCGTTCTCGCGATAGACCCGGCGCATGTATTGCTCGACCTCCTGCCACACCGTCCAGCCCTTGGGGTGCCAGAACACGGTGCCCGGCGAGTGCTCATCGATGTGGAACAGATCGAGTTCGCGGCCGAGCTTGCGGTGGTCGCGCTTCTCGGCTTCCTCGAGCATGGTCAGGTATTGTTGCAATTCGTCCTTGGTGGCCCAGGCCGTTCCGTAGATGCGTTGCAGCATCTCGTTGCGATGGTCACCGCGCCAGTAGGCGCCGGCTACTTTCATCAGTTTGAAGTGCTTGAGCTTGCCGGTGCTGGGCACGTGCGGGCCGCGGCACAGGTCTTCGAAGGCGCCTTCACGGTACAGCGACACGTCTTCATTGCTCGGGATGCTGGCAATGATTTCGGCCTTGTAGTGCTCGCCCAGACTTTTGAAATACGCCACCGCTTCGTCACGCGGCAGCACGCGGCGCACCACGGGCTCGTCCTTCGCGGCGAGTTCGGTCATGCGTTTTTCGATCGCGACCAGATCCTCCGGCGTGAAAGGGCGCTTGTAGGCGAAGTCGTAGAAAAAGCCGTGTTCGATCACGGGGCCGATCGTCACTTGCGCATCGGGGAAGAGCTCCTTCACCGCATAAGCCAGCAAATGGGCCGTGGAGTGGCGAATGACTTCGAGCCCATCCGCATCCTTGGCCGTCACGATCGATAGCGGGCTGTCCTGCGTGATCTGGAAGCTGGTGTCGACCACTTTGTCACCGATCTTGCCGGCCAGCGCGGCCTTGGCCAGACCAGAGCCGATCGAAGCCGCGACCTCGGCCACCGTGACCGGGCCGGGGTATTCGCGTTGGGAGCCGTCGGGGAGCGTGATATGCAACATGGGAGGTCCAGAAAACAAAAAGCGCGGCAGGGGCCGCGCTGGTGTGGGATCAAAAGGGAATCGGGCAGGCGCGAACTGCGGGCCTCAAAGGGCCGTGGAAGTCAACTCCATAGTTCGCGGTGTCATAACCAGACTGCCTTTCTCGCTCTTGCTGATTCAAACGAGGTTTGATTTTCACACAAAAAAGCCCGGGGCTGGCCCGGGCTCCTGTCTCCTCAAACCCCCAACGGGGTCAGATCAGTGGAACTGCTCTTCCTCGGTAGACCCCGTCAGCGCCTTCACGCTGGACGAACCACCCTGAATGACGGTGGTCACGTCGTCGAAGTAACCCGCGCCCACTTCCTGCTGGTGCGACACGAAGGTGTAGCCCTTGTCGCGTGCGGCGAATTCGGGTTCCTGCACCATTTCGGTGTAGTGCTTCATGCCTTCGCCACGGGCGTAGGCGTGGGCGAACTGGAAGGTGTTGATTCTGCCGGCCATAGGGAATCTTGAACATTGGTCTGTAGCATCGACGGGCCGGAGGGTCCGTGGATCTGAGCACCCAGCGCCCACCCAACGGGGCCGTCTATGGCGAGGTCCGCATCGGTCGGGGGTCGCGCCACCGGCAACATAGACACGCGGTGGTTTCCCACCTCACACCCAACCCACGGGGGGACGGGGGCAGAACACAGAACTTTGGTGCGGAGAAATTCTGCCCAGTTTTGGCGTAGTGCGCTGAACTATTTTCGTGCGGGGCCCCAATGTCGACTTCCGCCAGACGTGGATATAGACTTGCAAGCAATCTAAACCGATGTTCGCAGCCATTAAACAGGCTTCTGAGCCATTTCCAATGAACAAAATTCTCGCAACTCTGCGACCACCGAGCCATCAATATAACGGCAACTTGCTTTGGAACGTCAGTGCAATTGACAACCATCGAAATAGCATAAATACTTCAATCACCCAACTTAGAAAATTAGACTATTGGGCAAGCGAGTTCCCTGAAGGCGATGGAATTACCTTCACCATCTCCGACAAAAAGAAAACGTCTGATGAAATATTGGCCGACTTTCGATCGTGCTTCGGGTGGCTACACATCTCAATAGACTTACCAAAAATTGATAAGCCTGCACCTAAACGCTCGCCGCTGCCCTCACTCGGCTATGAGGAGTCAATCACCATCAACAAAGCAGACATCGCCCTCACCCAGTTAGAAGACGCCATCGATTTATTTTTGACAAACAAAAGGCTCTCCTCAATAACACTGGCTGCAGCGGCAGATGGGATTTTTTCTGGAATATTAAAAAGTCAAAACAGGAAATCTTCTGCTGAGGAAACATGGACAAGTATTGAAGAAGCCAGGACAGCAACCGGGAAAAATATTGCAGGCGACCGAACCGCCCAGGATGCATTCAACGAGTGGAATTTTTTTCAGAATAGGCTCAAGCATCATGATTTAAATGACGACAAACAACTCGAAATCAATATATTCGATCATGCTTACTACGCTATAAAGAGAACAATAGCGGACGCAGGGAAACTTGGCTATAGCGCTAAAAACGGGCATATTTTTGAAAAATGGATTCTTGAAAATATCTTTTTATAGCCCAATGCCGTGGCTCAAACACACGACGGGTGGCGGAAGGATCGAGGCTGACTCGCCGCTTAGGCTCTTCGATGCGCCGGACTCCGCTGGGTTGCGCCGATCTCAAGCTCCGAGTTAATCTGGCGTGATCATGCGCTCTCCAAGGTAAAAAAGACCCCAGAACGTCACACACATCATCTGAAATAGGAAGAAGAAGAACAGCCCCGCTGCTAGCCAGTGAAGAACAAACGTGGAGTTGGTCCATACAAGCTTCATTGTTGGAGCAAGAACCACAGTTGCAAGCAACGTAAGGCTCAACAACAGACTTAGAGCGGTTAGATATGCAAACATCGAGGTAAGAAATCGCCTTCTTGTCAATTCCACCTCTTCCAGCACCCCGTTGTATTTGACGAACATAGTAGGGGGCGGCGACGGCATAGTCCTATCCAAATGCGGACTATTAAAGGATGACACTGCCGCAAGGGCCGCAATATAGAAGCCTGCGAGCGTTTGAATTAACGTCAGCAGACGATCTAGTATCCCTTGTTGGCCAAACATATTTACTTGTTCGCCGAGTGCCCAAAGCGCCCATAGAGATAGGACACTTATGAGCAGAGGCAGCACCCAGTTCACAAACACAGGCAATCTTGAAGGATGCTGAATTGACAAGAATGAGAATGGCCTCAGAAGGTCGAACATGGTTCACCTGCTAGGTAGGAATCAATTGAAGCAGTGGCTTCATGCCGTCCAGGATCGTGGGGCTCAGTTTTTCCTGCTGGGACTCCACATCGGTATCAAATTCGATAAGTTCCTTCAAAGTGAAAGCAGCATCGAGTTGTTGAATCTCCAAGGTGGCGGAGGTATCCTTACCTGAGGGACTCTTGTACCGTATACGGACTTTATCGTATTGGATGGTATTCGAGGGACTTCTAAGGTAAGCATTTACAGCGTTGCGAACAGCCGCACCGGTCACTGTCTTAGGCAAAACTGCCCGCACAGCCAAGCTGCGCTCAGTGATTTGGAGATTTCCACCCGTGTCGAATCTACTTTGCTCGTGGGCGATCAATTCCATACCTTGGAACTCGCCGCCTGCGAGGGCATGGGTCAGAGTCTGCCCCTGATGAGCCGTTGCTGAAAACAGATATCCGACCTTGTATTGCTTAGGCTTGTTATTCTCGTCCTTGGCTCCCGATGGTTCGTCAAAATTGAACAGGGAGCGGTTCGTTAGAACGGCCGAAGCCTCCTTGCTAAGCATGCGCAATAGCATTTCAAGATCTCTAACAGATACTCCGGCCCCCATCGTCAAAAGAACGGCTGCGGTTCGACCATCCTTATTAGGTCGAATCAATAAATGGGCAGAGTCCTCAATACCTTCGATTTTCGTCTTTCCTGCTTTACGCAGCCGCCTAGTAGTTAAATCGCGAAGAGCAATATCAGAAACGGCTGCATTGGCCTTGCTTATTAGCAACGCATAGCAATTATGAGCAGCATCGTACTTCCAGTCGCCCAGTACAGTGTGAATATTGGGCGATTTTCGAATGGTGGCGGGCAAGCGCTGGCTAGATGCTAATTTGGCAAAGCTGCTTAACAGATCGCTGAGATGGGCGCCCGAGGGACTTTTAATGTCTGCTTTGGCTCGAGATTCAACTTTTATTTCGTAGAAGTGAACAGTGCGTTTTCGCAGCGGCAGTGTCATTGAATTTCCCTCGTTGTGTAATTTGCTTTTAGCGTTGCAGTCCGGCGATTCACATGGACCACGGTACGGCGTTTTCCTTCTAACACAACGTCGCGCCATGTCGCCTCATTCAGGACAGCGGCAGGCGGGATGCCAACCAAGTCCGCCAACTAGGCCAGATAATGTAGGCGTTGGGCGCGCAGATCAACAGGGCAAATACCAAGAGCTCAATGGGCGTTGCATTCATTCCGTCCGTTTGTGGCCGATGGCCGCCATGCCAGACGGAGGCTGGGCGCTATTTTCACTTGCAGTCGACCCACACCACAGAAAGACGCTCGCCCACCGGAGAGGCAGACGGGCGAAGTTCAAGGAGACAACAGCAATCGCACTGTACTGTACATTCGTACAGCATTTCGGGTACCATGACGCCCATGGACGCCCTCCCCGCACACATCTGGATAGCCGCCTGTGCCCACCAACTGCAGCAGCAGTGGCGCACGGTGGATCCCGTTCAGCTTGAGGACCTTGCGGGCGATCTCTGGCGGGACGAGCGCCTGCGCACCTTGGGGCCCGACGAGGCTGCACGGGTGTGGCTGGAACCCGTCACCGCGCGATGACCGATGCGCGTATCCATGACCGAACTCCGTGCGGGTAGCATGGACGCATGGACGTGACCAAACTCGACCACGGCGACCTACGTGTGAGCACACTGCTGGCGCTCGACTTTCTCACGGCTCATCGAATCTCTCATGACCGCACCTACGATCTCGCCAAGATCACAGCAGCTCGGGACGCCCTGGAACAACGGGTTCTATTCGCCCTAAGTGAGACGGATGAGTCCGAGATGCCCGAGGGTTGGTCGTGGATGCATGCAGCTCACGAGATCTCGATCCGCATCGCCCTATCCATCGTCGAGGAAGAAAAGAGTTGAGTGCGGCATTGCTCTGCTTGGTCGTGGCCATCAGCGACGGCGACACCCTCAAGGCTCGCTGCGGAGAGCCCGGGAGCTACCAGCAAATCACGGTCCGCATCAGCGCCATCGACGCACCCGAGAAGGGTCAGGACTTCGGGAACGTATCGAGGCAGCATCTGGCCGCGCTGTGCTTCCAGCAGGTCGGCGGAATCACACCCAGAGGCACGGATCGATACAGGAGGACCATCGCCGATGTCGAGTGTCGCGGCAAGGACGTTGCTCAGGAACAGGTTCGCGCCGGCCTCGCCTGGTACTACGTGAAGTACGGCAAGGGTTATGAGCATCTTGCGCAGGTCGAGCAGCAGGCACGAGATGCAGGTCGCGGACTGTGGTCGATCAATGCAGTGGCGCCCTGGGATTGGCGGAGGCGAGGAGTCCAGACTCCGTGATCTAGTTGTGCGGCAAACGGTGAAACTCCCAGGCCACACCAACACTCAATAGCCCGAGAGAATCGAGTCGATCAAACTCTACCGCCGATATTTCTTCGGAATGGGGTGAGTCCGACAGTCGAACGGACCGTCAGAACCACTGCCCCGTATGCGCGCCTCAAAGAACTGCCGTTTTGAACCGGCTCCCTGCAGGCCCTGCACGGTAGCGGGGTCAATCTCGCAGTAGTGGTAGTAGGTGGTCTTGAGACGAATGACCATGTACTGCTCGGCTCTGTCATAGCAGATCCTAGACACGTCACTGCTCTCCTTGACCTCCACACAAGTGAATGAGTCCAGGGAAACCCCTCCGTGGTATTTGACCTGCACGGTCTCCGCTGCAGCGACTTGGCACACCAGGGCAAGTGCGGGAAGAAAGGAAAATTTAATCACATGTCCCCTATGCGGTTGTTTCGTTTCAGCAGTGGTAGCGACATGATTTACCAGCTAGGGCTTTATGAGCCCCCAAACAGCGTGAGTTTCACGACTATAAAAGCCGTAGCCATTCTTCGGATACTCTGTGTTCGAGACTCCGAACTGCTCAATTGCATCGAGCACAGCCGGTAGTTTGAATGGAATGTGAATCACACGGGCCGTGCCGTTCGCGATGCGGGATGCAAGTGCAGGAGGCCAATAGTTCGCGAGCTCTTTCGGTGCCAGTATCCATTCGTAGTCCGGATAGACTGCGATGATGGGCATCTGACACTTATCTACGGCGTAAGCTATCTCGAATGGAACCCAGTCGGTGTCATTCTTTGTCGTCGCCGTCAGGATAAGAACCATGTGCTTGGAGTTGTTGAGGCGCGCAACCAGCGACCGACGCAAAGTCTCCTTTGCCGAGGAGTCTCGTACTGCCGAGGTCTTCTCGTGGCTATTTATCAATGTGAATTCAGTGTTTTTGCTGGCACTCCACATTTTCATCGTGTTGTAGTACTTAATATCAGATGCTGTTGGATCACTTGTTCCACCTGCATGGAAGGCGATATAGCTGCCGTTGCGATAAGCCATCAATGTCTCCAAAATACCTCGATCGATCTCGATTAAATTTTATCGCCCACAGTCGTCGATGAGCCGTGAAAAGATTGACGACAGTACAGCGACTAGGTCATGTCACCACTCACTGAGAAAGGCTTGACTCTACACACCGTTCTTCACTGACGCGATGTCCAAGAGGTTGATCTGATCGATCTTGCTCTCATGAATAACTACAGTGAGCTTTGCCGGATATTTGAAACGCATCTCGCTAATCCGAAAGGTCCACAGCATGATCTTCAACAAGTCCTCATCGCTGATTGTTCGATGACCCTTTATGCGGGTAATTCCCGAACCAAAAATAGTCGTTGACACGCTCTGCTGAGCATAGATTTTATTAACTTTATCCCAAAAATTTATCAGGAACTCAAGGTACTCCGGCATTGTCAGGTTAGCCCTGTTTTTGGTGTCAAACCGGGCAAATGCAGTGAGCAGGAAGTCGTTATACACACAGATCGTTCCAAGCCGGTATCGAGTTTTCTTTCCGATATGTCGCTGCGCCCCTGCCTCAACAATATCCCCATCATCAAATGAGAAGTTCGCGATATGGGCATCAAGAGCCTCGACAGAATCCTTCAACTCTAATTCGATAAATTTTCCATTTAGCGATTCTTTACTGATGATGACGTTGTCAACCTGCGTATCAAAGTATTCGTTGAAAGCGATTGCCTTCAACCCCTTTTGCTTGAAAATATTGCCAGTAATGATGTTAATTTCACTACCTTCAATATCGATGGTGATTTCTCGAAGCGAGTTTGCGCGCAACCAAGTGAAAAGATGAATCAAGGCAAGCACGACCAAGTAGGCGATACCAGCCCGCATCTTGCAGTTGGACGGGATGTCGACGAACAACAGCACTGCGGACAGTCCGGTTGATGCGCTAGCAATAAATCTCACGGACCTCTTGATCACATTTCGATCAAAGATTTTTACTTTTGATATCATATTGAATGATTGCCCTGTCCGTCCGCCCATCCGAAAGACGTCATGGTAGCTGAACGCGAAAGCGCAGATGTGATTGGAGTGGATCCGAGGAAATAATTGACTCCATATGCCAGCAACGACTTAGTGGAACTCAGGGGCGCTTCATTGCTACAAACCCGAGAATCTCGGACTCAAGCTTTCCTCTGGATGAACAGGTCACCGTCACACCGTTGCCGGCATCCTTCGAGGAAGACCCACCGGTATTAAATGTGTACGTAGAGGTCTCTTCAGGCAGGCGCCCTCTGGACTGAATGTTCCCTGAGATATGTTTTGCGAAGCCTTCGCCGCGAACCCGAATGTTCAGTATGTATCGTGTATTCACAGAGATAGTGGTGCGGGCCACATCACCAGGGACTGGTGCGACGTAGATGTTTGCTCTACCTTCGAGGATTGGCTCTCGCACAATGACTGCATAGTTTGAGAATGCAGGGTGTTCTTGTCTTTGCGCGGCAACCTTAAAGGTTGACTTAGACGCCACAGCGTAGTCGTATCGCTCCACTCTTTCACCTTCCGCGAAAGTCCTTTGAGTTCGACCGCAATCGACGTAATCGTCCGCATCAGTTGATGTGAATGAAACGTTGATGATTCGGGATTCCTTGTCAATGTTGTTGATAACATAGAAGCTCTTTGCAAGATCGCGAACCAGCACATCCCAGACCGCTGAGTACGCTCCATCTACCGTAGTCTCATTTGCAATTTTCCTTTTGACACTCTCGCTATAGTGATGAGTGCTGGTGCCTTGCGTAGCACAGCCTCCGATGAGCAACAGGGATGCAAGTAGCGTGACTTTCATGTCCATCAGTACCTCGTGTGACGTAAGGAAGCGTCCAGACCGGCTTTGGCCCGCACGCCAGAACAGTCACAAAATGTAACTTGGTTTTGCGGGGGCTCGTCGAGAGTTGCTTTGGTTTGTAACTTTTTCCCGCCGACACGTGTTTATTCGCACCGAATTTAGAGCAGCACGCCATTTGGGCCAGCCACACCCATCCCAGCAACCTGAGTCACTGAGTTGGGTGTGGTCGCTACGCGCGCTCCTTCAGCATCGGTGCCAGCGCATTTGCCGCCTCCTCCATGGCGGACATGAGCACGGTGTCCGAGAGGTGCGCATACCGCTGCGTTGTCTTCACCTGGGAATGCCCCAGCAGCCTCCCCACCTCATAGATGGACCGACCGGAGTTCACTAGGTTGCTCGCGAAGCTGTGCCGCAGGTCATGCATCCTCACACCGTCAAGACCGGCCCGCCTACGCACGGCGTCCCACTGATGGTGCAGGTTGCCCCAGGGTTTCAGCGTGGCCGGATTGGGGACCGCATAGGGACACCCCTCCCGGCGCTCCAGCGAGCGGAACACCTCAATGGCCGACGACGACAGCGGCACGTTGCGCGCCCTCCCCGACTTGGACATCGGGATGTGCCACACCCTTCTCTCAAGATCGATGTGCTCCCACCGGGCCTCCAGCAGCTCCCTCTTTCGGCACCCCAACATGAGCAGCAGCGGGACGATGGTCCTCATTTGTTCATAGGGGCACTCCTCCAGCACAGACCGCAGCCGTTGGACCTCCTCCGCCGACAAGTAGCGCTCCCGGTTGTTGTTCAACTGGAATAGCTTCAGCGACTGCGCGGGATTCGTCGATGCGCCCTGCACCTTCATCTTCTTTCCCAGGTTGTAGAAGATGCTGAACAGGATCGGCATCTTGTTTGCGGTCGCCAGTGCGTACCCCTTCAGCTTCAGCTCGTCGTGCGCCTCCGTGATCATCTTGGGTGTGATCTCATCGAGACGCCGCGCGCCGAATCGGGGTTCGATGTGATGCCGGATGAAGCTCACCGTGGATTGGAAGTTCCGACGATGCACCCGAATGTGCGGCATGTAGGTGTCGCGGATGAACTCCGAGAGGGTGGGCACCGTGCGGAGTGCTCGGCGCTCATCCATGGGGCTATCTCCGCCGACTACGCGCGAGCGAACACGCTGGGCAATGTCACGCGCCTTGGTGAAGCTGATGGACCCGGCGTCGCCGATCTTGAACTGGCGCTGCTTGCCGTACTGGTCGCGGTAGCGCAGGTGATAGGTCTTGCCGCCGGACGGACGCACCTCCAGGATGAAGCCCGGCACGGCGGTGTCGTAGAGGTCGAGCTTGCTGCGCCCCTCCGGGCACACAGCTGAATTCACGAGAGAAGTGGACAGGGTTGCGGTGGGCACGATGGACCTCCTATTGGAAAAGTACAGACGAAAAAAAGGCCACACCGGCACACTCATTGAGTGCACAGGCATGGCCTGGGAATGGAATTCGGCTCAGTTCGGAGACTGGCCGGGGCTAAGTTAGGTGATCACACCTCCAATGCTTCGAACTCTTCAAGGGACACTTGAGGCGCCGGTTGCGGCGGGCTGGAAAGCTGGAAATCTGGCGTTCTCGCCCGCTCCTGGGGCACAAGTACATAGATGTGCGCGCCCCTCTCGCCCACGGTGAAAGTCCAGAAGTGAGTACCTGGAACGATGCCCGAATACTTGTCCAGGATGGCGAGCGTCTTGGCACGCGAGTACTGGAGATTGGGCCCTACAGTGTTCGCGATTTGCATGCGAGTTTTCACCCCACCCGCAACGCATGACTTGATGGCTTCGATGACCTGCATGTCAGACCTGATCTCTGCCCCCTTGTTGAGAGTGGACACCAAGTCTGGATCAGCAAGCTGCACCGACAGCAAGAGCTCCTCATAGCTCTTCATGGGCACGTTGGGATAGCTGTATGCCACCTTGAGCTTCACATCCCCACGACGCTTCTTATTCTGAAACTCGACCGTCTTGAGACCGTCAGAAGCGCCCGCCGATAGCTCGACCACCATATAGGTGCAGTCAAAGTCGTTGAAGACGTCAGACGTACCTGCGTACACTTTGCTTCCGTCGGCGGCCACATTCTTACGGGTGTGAGCCAAGGCAACAACGGTCGCACCTTTGGAGGTCAGGGCTCTTACATGCTTGGTAAAGTTTCTTGCCTGAGTTTTGTTGTTTGAGTCGACGAACTTGGTGAGGGTATCGAGGACAAAAATCTTTCCCTTGATACTCCCGTCTCTGATCATCTCCTCCGTCCAAGGCTTGAAGTTCTCCGCTGCGAATCCTTGGTACCCATCGCCCAGCATGTGCACGCCATATTCTTTCAGGATGGCCGCCTTCTCTGCGAGACCAGCACCGGAGTCATCGGCGTTGAGGTAGTACACATTCTCAGGCACGATCTCCCCTTGCCGGACACTGTTGATGAGCGCGCTCAACGTACAGAGAGTCTTCCCGGTGTTGGGGTCAGCGTAAAAGACCGTCGACTGTCCAAGCAGTGCGAGCCCCTCCAAGAAGCCTCTCTGCTCTTGGACCTCCTGCTTCAGCTCGTGATGACGGTCGCGCAAGGAAGACTGCTGGAAGCGGTTCTGCGCCTCGATCACGCCTTCAACCGTGTCCGATTTTTGCGCGTTCTCAGGCGCTGAAGAGCGTGCGAAATTGAGCACCACACCTCGATCCTTCACCATAGTCTCGAGAGTCTGAAACCCCCAATCTTTCATATCCCTCTTCTTTGCGCTGCGCCATGTACTGGCTACCGCACCCTTCGTGGTAATGGCAGGCCCCTTTGCACTCCACTCTTGATAGAGTTCCAAACCTATATCAGCACCATTCAACTCTTTGTAAATTGAAAAACCTACCCACAGAGAAACTGCAAGATCAGTGTGTGCAATGTGAATCAAAAGCGCCCTTAGTCGGTCGACCACCGCTGCCTCGTCAAGTTCGGGTAGCGCCAGTTGGGGGGACTCATTTAAATTTAGGGTGCGAGCAGTAATCCGCACTTCATCATTCATTTTTACTTTTCCTTAAATATACAACCTAGAAACTCAACTAAGCCTTCTTTCATGCGAGGACGCTAGATTTCCAGGTTTCCAAATTTCCAATTGAGACAGGTCACAAAATATTAGCGTGACGTCAAAAAGCTCGTAGATTAGCCTTAAGCCAAAAGGTCCAGACCAAATGATCCGTCAGTGAAACTGATCATCAAGCTCCCATGCCGAGGGTGATTCCGTCGACTCATTCGTTTCCGCCTGCAACTGCTGAGCCATATTCACAGCCTGATTGGCGAGATAGGATCTCTGTGCAATTTGCATGTGTTTCAGGTTTGCTCGAAGGATGGACCGAAGAGGCTCCCCAACGGCTTTTGATGCATTTTTGATATCTTTATTGGTAATTTCTAAGTTAGCCAAACATTCAACACGATACTTATTTCTTTTCATGCAATTATGTAAATATTTTGCCCGATAAGGGGCCAAAGATTTGGGACTAATGAAGGTCGAATAGTTAAGAGGCAGGATCACCCTCACCATTTAGCCATTCTGAAGTGAAGAGCTCAGCGCACAAATTCCAAGTAAAACGAAATTCACTAGATGCGTAAATGAAGACAACATGAAATACGAGCGGCCCCGTGTGTGGGTGTTTGGGTTGAGTGACCGCTGAATGCACTGGCGATTGATAGTGACCCTGTACCCGGATTTCGAACCGTTCGGTTACAGAGAGAGCCGGCATGATGAAGGCCCCAAGTGGGCAGGAGCATGTCGTGAAGAAGAGCAAGTTCACCGAGGAGCAAAT
>NZ_SCML01000079.1 GCF_005503365.1 Hydrogenophaga sp. 2FB | reverse complement strand
CCGCTGAAGCCCCAGCCCCCAACAGATCGCCCACGCCATGACGTTGTCCACACAACAAAAAACCAGCCGAAACCTGCTGGTGATCCTTTCCGACGAACACGACCCGCGCTACATGGGTTGCTCCGGCGCGGACTGGATGCACACGCCGAACATGGATGCGCTGGCGCGCCGCGGCACGCGCTTCAGCAACGCCTACACCCCGAGCCCCATCTGCGTGCCCGCGCGCGCCGGCCTCGCGACCGGGCGCTGGACCCACACCACCGGCTATTGGGACAACGCCATCGCCTACGAAGGCCGGTGGGCGAGCTGGCACCACCGCCTGGCCGAGGCCGGCGTGCGCACGGAGGCCATCGGCAAGCTGCACTACCGCAACGCCAACGACCCCACCGGTTTCGCCGCGCAGCACGAGACCGTGCACATCCTTGACGGCATCGGCCTGGTGTGGGGTTCGGTGCGCGACCCGCTGCCCGCCACGCGCGGCCCCTCGCCGATCTTCGACGAGCTCGGCGCGGGCGAGTCCAGCTACAACCGCTACGACCAGCGCGTGACGAGCCTCGCGTGCGACTGGTTGCGCGAGCGCGGACAGGAAGGCCCCGACGGGCAGCCCTGGGCGCTGTTCGTGGGCCTGGTCGCGCCGCACATGCCGCTGGTGGTCCCCCAGGAATGGCTGGACCTGTACCCGCAAGACGGCATCCCGACGCCCAAGCTCTCGGGCCCCGATGCCCACCGACACCCCTGGGTGGAGCGGCTCAAGAACCATTGGGACCACGACGCCGCCCTCGGCACGCCCGAGCGCCGTCAGCTGGCTCGGGCCTGTTACTTCGGCCTCATCTCCTTTCTTGATGCCCAGGTGGGCCGCCTGCTGGCCGCGATGGAGGAACAAGGTCTGATGGAGACCACCACCGTGGTCTACAGCTCGGACCATGGCGACAACCTCGGCACGCGTGGACTCTGGAACAAGTCGACGCTGTACCGCGAATCCACGTCGGTGCCGATGATCCTGGCCGGTCCTGGCGTGCCGGCGGACACCGTGCGCCAGACCAACGTGAATCTGGTGGATCTCTACCCCACCGCGCTGGCGGCCTGCAACGTGCCCTCGCTCCCGGAAGAAAGCGCCCTGCCCGGCGCGTCCTTGATCGGGCTCGCGCAAGCACCCGACGATCCGCAGCGCATCGGCTTCAGCGAATACCACGCGGTCGGCTCCGAGTCGGCCGCCTACATGCTCACGCGCGGTGGCTACAAGCTCCACCACTACGTCGGGCATGAGCCCGAGCTGTTCCATCTGGACAGCGATCCCGAAGAGCTGGTGGATCTGGCGCAGGACCCGAGCCATGCCGCGGTGCGGCAGGCTCTCGAGCGCGAGCTGAACGCCATGCTCGATCCCGTGGCCGTGGACCAACGCGCCAAGCGCGATCAGAACGACCTGGTGATCCGCTTCGGTGGCCGCGAGCAAGCGCTGGCGCGCGGCAACAAGGGCCCGACCCCGATGCACGACAAGTACCGCATGAGCTGATTCCCCCACTCTCCACCCCACCCACAGAGGACGACAACCATGATGCAGCGCAGAACACTTCTCACCGGCCTGGCCGGCTTGCCTTTCATGAGCCTGGCACAGGCCCAAGGCTTCCCCTCCCAGCCGATCAAGATCCTCGGTGGCTTCGGCCCCGGCAGTTCCAGCGACGTGGTCATGCGGCTGCTCGCGCCACACCTGCAGGAGGCGCTGGGTCAGACGGTGATCGTCGACAACATTTCCGGCGCGGCGGGCAACATCGCGGCCATGACGGTGGCCAAAGCGAAGGCCGATGGCTACACGCTGGTCTCGGCCACCAACTCCATGCTGGGCTCCAACCCCCACATGTTCCCGGGCTCTGGCGTGCAGCCGGAACTGTTCACCCCCATCGCGCCGATCGCGAACATCGGCCTGGTGGTGGTCGCCGGGCCGGCGGCACCGGCGGACACACTCGCCGGCGTGCTGGAGGCCAGCCGCAAAAAGCGCGTGACCTACGGCACGCCGGGCGCGGGCACACCCATGCACCTGGTCGGTGAGATGCTGCGCGAGCGCGCCAAGGGCGACATGGAACACGTCGCCTACAAAGGCGGTGCCGCCATGGTCGCCGACCTGGTCTCGGGCCAGATCGATATCGGCATCGTGGCCTACACGCCCGCGTCCGGCCTGATCAAAGGTGGGCGTCTGAAACCGCTGGCCGTGTGCGGCACCAGCCGGCTGCAGGCGCTGCCCCATGTGCCGGCCGTGAACGAGGTGGTGCCGGGCGTCAACATCGGCGGCTGGTTCGCGCTGCTCGCGCCGGCCGGCACGCCGGCCAGCGCCTGCGCACTGATCGCAGCGGCCGCGGACAAAGCCTTGTCGCTGCCGAACATCCAGGCCCAGCTGATCGAGATGGGCTGCGACCGGCTCAAGGGCGGGCCCGACACCGTGGTCAAGCTCACCAAGGCCGAATACGACCTCGCCGGTGACCTGATCAAGCGGCTCAACATCCGCCCCTCATGAGCATGGACACCGCCGTCCTGCTGCACGGTTTCTGCAGCACATCCCGGTCCTGGGACACCACCCGGCAGTTCCTGTCCCGGGACTTTGACCTCCTGGCACCGGACTGGCCCGGCTTCGGCAGCGAGACGCACGCGCCACCACTGGCGTCCATCGCGGCGATGGCAGAACACGTGTTGCAACTGGCCGATGCGCGGGGGTTGAAGCGGTTCCACGTCGTCGGCCATTCGATGAGCGGCTTCGTCGTACAGCACTTGCTGCTCGAACATCCCGAACGCATTCACCGCGCCGTGCTGTACGGCACCTTCGCCGCCATGCGCGATGGCGGCCGCTTCGAGTCCGTGGCGGCCACCGCGGAAAAACTGCGTGTCGAAGGTATTCCCAAAACCGTCGAACGCATCGTCACCGGCTGGTTCGTCGATGGGGCAGCGCATCCCGCGCACGGCGCGTGCGTGCGCGACGGGCAGCGCATGTCGATGGACGCGGCGCAAGCGGCCATGGCCGCGTGCGAACCGGTGGACTTCAGCGCGCGCCTGGGCGAGATGCGCTCACCGGTCCTGGTGATCACCGGCGACCGCGACCGCACGGTGGACATCCAGGCCGCCACGGCGTTGGCGCGCGGTGTTGCCGGTGGCGCGCTCTGCGTATTGCCTCGGGCGGCGCACGCGGCGCATCTCGAAGAACCCGAGTTGTTCCATCTCGCGCTCGGCCGGTTTCTCAAAGGCGGGCCGTAGGCGCAGCGCGCGCATTCGTGCCATCGATGCGAAACATCGCCCGATTCGATAGGGCGAACGCGCTGCGTGGACCTAGATTCGAGCCCCACCCACGAGCCGTCAACCAGGAGACAACACCGATGAAGATTCCGATCCGGAGACCATGCCGATGAGGTTGCGCATGGACGACTTCCGACAGCAGGCGCGCCGCAACCTGCCCCGCTTCGTGTTTGACTACGTGGACGGCGGTGCGGAAGACGAGCACTGCCTGCGCGGCAATGCCGACGACCTGGCCGCCCTGCGGCTCGTGCCGAATTGCTTGCGGGACACCACGCAGATCGACACCACGGTGAACGTGTTCGGCAAGACCTGGGCGCGGCCCCTGGGCATCGCGCCGGTGGGGTTCAACGGGCTGGTGCGGCCCAAGGGCGATGTGCTGCTCGCCCGTGCCGCCGCGTCGCAAGGCGTGCCCTTCGTGTTGTCGACCGCGTCGAACGAACGGCTCGAAGCGGTGCGCGCCGCGGCACCCGACGCGGTGCAATGGATGCAGCTCTATGTGATGTCCGACCGGGCCATCGCGGAGCAGATCGTGCGCCGAGCGGCGGCCGCGAAATTTGACGCGCTCGTGCTCACCGTCGACGTGCCCGTGAGCGGCATGCGGGAGCGCGACCTGCGCAACGGATTCAAGCTGCCGTTTCGCCCGGGGCTTGGCACCTTGTGGGATCTGGCGTCGCATCCCACGTGGTCGCTGGGCATGGCCTTCAGCGGCTCGCCCTCGTTCGTCAACCTGACCGACAGCACCGACGCCGCCGCGTCGGCCCAGGTGCAGGCCGCGCTGCTGGCGCGCGCCATGGACCGCAGCCTGGTCTGGGACAGCCTGGCCTGGTTGCGCAAACTCTGGAGCGGCCCGCTGCTGCTCAAAGGCGTGTTGCACCGGCAGGACGCGGCGCGCGCGGTGAACGCGGGTGTGGATGGCATCGTCGTGTCCAACCACGGCGGTCGCCAGCTCGACGCGGCGCCGTCGACCATCTCGGTATTGCAAGGCGTGGTCGACGCGGTGGAGGACCGCATCCCGGTGTTCGTCGACAGCGGCTTCCGTCGTGGCAGCGATGTGCTCAAGGCCTTGTCGCTCGGCGCCAAAAGTGTCTTCGTTGGCCGGCCCGCGGTGTGGGGCCTGGCCGCCAACGGCGAAGCAGGCGCGCGCGATGCGCTGGCGCTCATGGGCAGCGAGATCGAACGCACGCTGACGCTGCTGGGCGCGTCGTCGCTGCGCGACCTGAGCGCCGCGAACGTCACCCGTTCCTGGTCGTCCGAAAGGCAGGTGGCGTGATGCACGACGTCCCCAACATCACCGGCATCCAGGCACGGGCGGTCAACGTGCCGCTGGAGTTCCCGGTGCGCACCAGCGTCGGTGTCGTCGCGACCTCGCCGTTGGTCCTGATCGACCTGGAGACCGACCAGGGCATGGTCGGCCGCTCCTACGTGTTCACCTACACGCCGATCGCATTGCAAGCCACGCGGGTGCTGGTGGAATCCATCGGCAACGCTTTGGTCGGTCAGCCGGTTGTGCCCTTCGAGATCGACAAGGGGTTCTCGCAGCGCTTCCGGTTGCTGGGCCGCACGGGCCTCACGACGATGGCGTGCGCGGGCATCGACATGGCCTTGTGGGACATCCTGGCCAAGGCGCAGGATGTGCCGCTCGCCACCCTGCTCGGGGGCGCGCCGAAGAACATCCCGGCCTACGACAGCCACAGCATGGACGGCATCGAGATCGGGACACAGCGCGCGGCGCGCGCCGTGGAACAAGGCCACCGCGCGATCAAGACCAAGATCGGCTACCGCACGCTCGCGCAAGATCTGGAGATCGTTCGCGCGCTGCGAAAAACGATAGGGCCCGATGTGGAGCTGCTGGTCGACTACAACCAGGGCCTCACGGTGCCCGAAGCGATCCGCAGAATCCGGGCGCTGGAAGGCGAAGGCATCTCGTGGGTGGAAGAACCCACCTTGCAGGAAGACCTGCTCGGCCATGCCGAGATCCGCCGGTGCAGCGGCATCCCGATCCAGATGGGCGAGAACTGGTGCGAACCCACCGACATGCAGCGCGCGCTGGACGCGCGCGCGTGCGATCTGGCCATGCCGGACGTGATGAAGATTGGCGGCGTCACCGGCTGGCTCAAGGCCGCGGCGCTCGCGCAGGCGCGGGGCATACCGATGTCCAGCCACATCTTCCAGGAGATCAGCGTGCACCTGTTGGCGGTGACGCCGACAGCGCACTGGCTGGAGCGCATGGACCTGGCCGGCGCGGTGCTGGCGAACCCGCTGAAGTTCGTGGACGGCCACGGCCAGTGCCCGACCGACCCGGGTGTCGGCATCGACTGGAACGAAGAAGCGGTGGCCCGCTTCGCGGTGTAGCCGCTCGGGTGGCTCAAAGCCCCTCGAGGGCGCTCATCACCTCGGTGCGCAGCCACGTGTGCGCCGGCGAGCCGTCTTGCCGCAAATGCCAGTGCAGGCGCACATCAAACTCGGGAATCGCGACCGGCAGGTCCACCGTCTTGACCCGGCGCTGGCTCGCGAAGAGCTGCGCCACGCGCCGGGGCAGGATCACCACCAGGTCGCTGTCTTCCACCAGGCTCGGCAGCACCGAGAACTGCGGCACCAGCGCCACCACGTTGCGTTGCACACCGCGCTCGGCCAGCACGCCATCGATGAGCGCGTGGCCGGAGGATGGTGACGTCACCATGACGTGGCGCGCATGGGTGAAGGTCTCCAGGTCGATGCCCTGGTCCGAGCCGGGGTAGTCCCGCGCCAGCAAACACGCATAGCGCTCGCGAAAGATGAGTTCGTTGCGCGTGTGGTTGTGCAGGTTGGGCAGCGTGCCGATGGCGAGGTCGAGCGTGCCGCGCGCCAGGTCGTCCAGCAGCGTGTCCGACAGCTGCACGAACTCGACCTGGATGCGGGGCGCGACGCGCTGGAACCGCCGCAGCAAGGGCGGCGTGAAGAACAGCGAGCCGATGTCCGAGAGCGCGATGCGAAAGCGCCGCGTCGAGGTCAACGGGTCAAAGCTCGACCGCGCGTCCACCGTGCCCTCGATCGTGGTCAGCCCGATGCTGAGGTGCTCGTACAGGCGCTCGGCGATGGCGGTGGGCACCAGCCCCACACTGCCGCGCGAAAACAAGCGGTCCCCGTAAAGGTCCCGCAACTTCGAGAGCGCGTGGCTGATGGTGGGCTGGGTCAGGTTCAGCCGCTCGGCGGCCTGCGTGACGCTCTTGGTCTCGTAGATCGCGACAAAGGCGCGGACCAGGTTCAGGTCGAAGCGGGGTGGGGACTGATCCATCTTGCTGTTCTATGTGTAACAAGGATTCTATCGATAGGACTTATGGAGCGACATGCCTAGCATCACCAAAACTTGAACAGCGCACTCGCGCACACCCACGGAGACACCCAGATGGAGCGCTCATTTGCCGCCGAAGTCCAGTCCCTGCGACTGGCCGGCGGAGACACCTTTCACGGTGAAGGCATCCTCGCCGTCACCAAGGCACTTTTGCAGTCTGGCGTCAGCTACATCGGCGGCTACCAGGGTGCGCCGGTGTCCCACCTCATCGATGTGCTGGGCGACTCCCGCGAGCTGCTGGACGAGCTGGGCATCTACTTCGAGGCGAGTGCCTCGGAAGCGGGCGCGGCGGCCATGCTGGGCGCGTCCATCCACTACCCCGCGCGCGGCGCCGTGACGTGGAAGAGCACGGTGGGCACCAACGTGGCCTCCGACGCGCTGTCCAACCTTGCATCGGCCGGCGTCACCGGCGGCGCACTGATCATCCTCGGCGAGGACTATGGCGAAGGCTCCAGCATCATCCAGGAACGCACCCACGCGTTCGCGATGAAGTCGCAGATGTGGTTGATGGACCCCCGGCCGAACCTGAGCTCGATCGTGAGTGCGGTGGAGCGCAGCTTCGAGTTGTCGGAAGCCAGCAGCACGCCGGTCATGCTCCAGTTGCGCATCCGCGCCTGCCACGTGCACGGCAGCTTTGAATGCAAGGACAACAAGGCGCCGGTGGTGTCGACGCGCAACCTGATCGAGCAACCGGCGTACGACTACGCCCGCATCAACCTGCCGCCGTCGATCTACCAGCAGGAGAAGCACAAGATCGAACAACGCTGGCCCGCCGCGGTGAAGTTCATCCAGGACGCCCAGCTCAACGAGTTCATCGAGGGCGAGCTGTCCGATGTGGGCCTGATCGTGCCAGGCGGCCTGTACAACGGCGTGATCCGCGGCCTGCAACAACTGGGCCTGGCCGATGCGTTTGGCCACACGCGCTTGCCGATCTACGTGATGAACGTCGTGTACCCTCTGGTGCCGGACGAGTTGCTCGATTTCTGTCGCAGCAAGAAGGCCGTGTTGCTGGTCGAAGAAGGCCAGCCCAACTACATCGAGGACGCCATCCACGCCGTGCTGCGCAAGGCCGGCGTGGACGCCCGGCTGCACGGCAAGGACCTCTTCCCGCTCGCGGGCGAGTACACGGGCGATGTCATGGTGGACGCGCTGGCCCGCTTCGTGGAAACGGAAGCGCCTGCCGGACTGGTGACGCGGCCCATCGTCGCGATCGCCCAGGCCTTGCAGGAGCACAAGGCGCAGGCCGCCAACGCCATCGGCGTGCCGGTTCCAGCGCGCCCCCCCGGCTTCTGCATCGGCTGCCCGGAGCGTCCGGTGTTCTCGGCCATCAAGCAGATCCAGCAGAAGCTGGGGCAGGTGCATGTGAACGCCGACATCGGCTGCCACACCTTCGGCACGCTGCCGCCCTTCAACGTGGGCAGCACGGTGCTGGGCTATGGGCTTGGCCTGGCGAGTTCCTCCGGCGTGGGCCCGCTCATGTCGAACCGCACCATCAGCATCATGGGCGACGGCGGGTTCTGGCACAACGGCTTCACCAGCGGTGTGGTGAACGCGGTGTACAACAACCAGGACTCCGTGCTGGTCATTCTGCAGAACGGCTACACCTCGGCCACGGGCACGCAAGCCATCCCCTCTTCGCCCTCGCAACCCGCGGCGCGGCCGTTGACGCTGGACATCGAGAAGGCCCTGGTCGGCGTGGGCGTGAAGTGGATCCGCAAGGTCGGGAGCTACAAGGTCGAAGAGATGGTGAAGGCCCTGGACGACGCCATGTCCACCACCGAGGGCGGCCTCAAGGTCATCATTGCCGATGGTGAATGCCAGCTCGAGCGGCAGCGCCGCAACAAGCCCGTTGTCGCGGAACAGCTCAAGCGCGGCGAACGGGTGGTGCGCACGCGCTTCGGCATCGACGACGACGTGTGCACCGGCGACCACTCGTGCATCCGCCTCTCCGGTTGCCCGTCGCTCACGATCAAACCCAACCCCAGCAAGCTGCGCACGGACCCCGTGGCCAGCGTCAACACGGGTTGTGTGGGTTGCGGCCTGTGCGGCGAGAACGCGCACGCGGCCGTGTTGTGTCCGTCGTTCTACAAGGCCGAGGTGGTGCAGAACCCGACCGCGTTCGAACGTTTCATGGTGCGCGTGCGCACCGCCGTGATTGAAAGGTTGGCAGCATGACGCAGCCCCTGTGCATTCTGATTGGCGCCATGGGTGGCGAAGGCGGCGGCGTGCTCGCCGACTGGTTGATCGACGCCGCCATGCACGCCGGATTCCCGGTGCAGAGCACCTCGGTACCCGGCGTGGCGCAGCGCACGGGCGCGACCACCTACTACGTCGAGATCTTCCCGCAAGCCCGGGAGACCTTGGGCGGGCGTGAACCCATCCTGTCGCTCACGCCCAACCCGGGCAACGTGGACCTGGTGGCCGCCTCCGAGCTGATGGAAGCGGGCCGGGCGATCCAGAACGGTTACGTGCATCCGGCGAAGACGCTGCTGATCGCGTCGACCCACCGCGAGTACGCCGTGTCGGAAAAGGCGGCCATGGGCGACGGCCGCTTCGACAGCGATCGGGTGCTCCAGGCCGCGCAGACACGCTCGCGCAGCGCGGTGCTGCTGGACATGCGGGCCCTGGCCCAGCAACACGGCACGGTCATCAACACCGTGCTCTTTGGCGCCATGGCGGGATCGGGCGTGCTGCCGTTTTCGCGCGAGGCCTGCGAAAAGGCCATCGAGCGCTCGGGCAAGGCGGTGCAGGCCAGCTTGCGCGGTTTCGCGGCGGGCTTCGACGCGGCGATGGGCCGCGTGCAGGCGGCCACGAAGCTGGTGGAGCAGATCAAGGGCATCGACGTACTTCCGGTGCGTGTGCGCCAGTTGCCCGAAGCGCTGCACAAAGTGGTGGTGGCGGGCGTGGAGCTGACGACCGACTACCAGGATCCGCGGTACGCGGACCAGTACCTCGACACGGTCGAGCGCCTGTTGAAGGTGGAGCAAGCCCACGGCGACACGCTGGACGTCACGCGCGAAACCGCGCGCTACCTGGCGCTGTGGATGTGCTACGAGGACGTCATCCGCGTGGCACAGCTCAAGACCAAACGCGAGCGGCTGGAGCGCGTGCGGCGCGAAGTCGGCGCCAAGGACCACGAGCCGATCTACACGACGGAATACCTCAAGCCCGGCATCGACGAGACCGCCTCCTTGCTGCCGCCGGCGCTGGCGCGCTGGCTCCTGCGCAAGCTGGAAGGCAAGACGTGGCACCGCAGCCTCTACATCCGAACCGACACGCTGCGCGGTTTCCTGATGCTGTGCGTCCTGCGCTCCTTGCGCGTGATTCGTCGCCGCACTTTCCGCTACGCCGAAGAGCAGGCCGCGATGCGGCGCTGGCTGGACGCGGTCGAGCGCTTGATTCCCCAAGGCACTGCGCTGGAGATCGCCCTGGCGGGCAACGTGGTCAAGGGTTACGGCGAGACCAACCGCCGAGGCCATCGCAGCCTGCGGGCCTTGCTGGACGAGGCCGACAAAGGCGCCTCGCAGGAACACCTGCGCGCCGCGCGTCTGGCGGCGCTCGCCGACCCCGAAGGGCGGCAACTCTCCGGGGTGCTTCAGCGGCCGGTGGCCGCGCAGCCGATTCGCATCGTGCGCAAACCGCGTCCCGAGTTGCAACCCAAGTGAGAACCCGGCGAAGCAACGCGGTGATCGCGTTGCTCGCCATTCGCGATCAGAGGATGTAGCGCGAGAGGTCTTCGTTGCGGCTGAGCTCGGCCAGCCGGGCGTTCACGTAGGCCGCATCGATGTTGACGGTCTGGCCCTGCAGGCCGGAAGCGCCAAAGCTCACTTCATCAAGCAGGCGCTCCATCACCGTGGCCAGGCGGCGCGCGCCGATGTTCTCTGTGCGCTCGTTCACGTCGCAGGCGATCTGCGCGAGCTGGCGAATGCCTTCGGGCTCGAACGACAGTGTGACCCCCTCGGTCTCCAGCAGCGCCTGGTATTGGCGCACCAGCGAAGCGTGGGTCTGCGTGAGGATGGCTTCGAAGTCGTCCACCGACAGCGACTGCAACTCGACGCGGATCGGAAAGCGGCCCTGCAGCTCGGGAATCAGGTCGCTCGGCTTGGCCAGGTGAAAGGCCCCGCTGGCGATGAAGAGGATGTGGTCGGTCTTGACGATGCCGTACTTGGTGCTCACCGACGTGCCTTCCACCAGCGGCAGCAGATCGCGCTGCACCCCCTGGCGCGACACCTCGCCGCCGCCACCACCGGCATCGCTGCGCGAGGTGACCTTGTCGATCTCGTCGATGAACACGATGCCGTTCTGCTCGGCGTTGTGCAGCGCGCGCGTCTTGATCTCTTCTTCGTTGACCAGCTTGCCGGCCTCTTCGTCGATCAGCAGCTTCATCGCCTCGCCGATCTTGAGCTTGCGCGTCTGGCGCCGGCCGGCACCGATCTGGCTGAACATGCCGCGCAATTGCTCGGCCATGTCTTCCATGCCGGCCGGTCCCATGATTTCCATGGTCGGGCGCGACTCGGCCAGATCGACCTCGATCTCGCGGTCGTCCAGCTGGCCTTCGCGCAGCTTCTTGCGAAAGGTCTGGCGCGCCGTGCTCTCGGGCGTGGCCACCGCGCTGGCGGTGGTGGGCTCCGCGGCCGTGGCGCGCGCGGGCGGAATGAGGATGTCGAGGATGCGGTCTTCGGCGGCGTCCTCGGCGCGCACGCGCTGCTTGCGCATCTCGACCTCACGGGTCTGCTTGATGGCGATCTCGACCAGGTCGCGGATGATGCTGTCGACGTCCTTGCCGACGTAGCCGACTTCCGTGAACTTGGTCGCCTCGACCTTGATGAAAGGCGCGTCGGCCAGTCGCGCCAGGCGCCGCGCGATTTCGGTCTTGCCCACGCCGGTGGGGCCGATCATGAGGATGTTCTTGGGCGTGATCTCGGGCCGCAGCTTTTCATCGACATGCTGGCGCCGCCAGCGGTTGCGCAACGCGATGGCCACGGCGCGCTTGGCGCCCTTCTGGCCGATGATGAAGCGGTCCAGCTCGGAAACGATTTCTTGCGGGGTCATGGACGACATGGGGCTCTCACTCGGCGCTCGTCAGAGCACTTCCACGGTGTGGTTCATGTTGGTATAGATGCACAGCTCACCGGCGATGGCGAGCGACTTGCGCACCACCTCTTCCGCGCTGAGATCGGTGTGATCGATCAAGGCCTTGGCGGCGGCCTGCGCATATGCGCCGCCCGAGCCGATCGCCACGATGCCGTGTTCGGGTTCCAGCACGTCGCCGTTGCCGGTGATGATCAGCGCCGCGCTGCGATCGGCCACGGCGAGCATGGCTTCCAGGCGGCGCAGCACGCGGTCGGTGCGCCACTCCTTGGTGAGTTCGATCGCCGCGCGCACCAGGTGGCCCTGGTGCTTTTCCAGCTTGGCTTCGAAGCGCTCGAACAAGGTGAAAGCGTCCGCGGTGGCGCCGGCAAAACCGGCCAGCACCTGGTCGTTGTAGAGCTTGCGCACCTTGCGCGCGGTGCCCTTGACGACGATGTTGCCCAGGGTGACCTGGCCGTCACCGCCGATGGCGACTTGCACACCTTGCGGCGTCTGCCGGCGCACGCAGACGATGGTGGTTCCGTGAAATGATTCCATAGCGAGGGAGGTGGGGTCGTAAACACCGATTGCAACCGCACCGGCGGCGCGGGTCAAGGGCGGCGCGAACGCCGCGCGCCCGCACCGCGTTCAGTCGACGCGAACGACGACCTTGGCGTATTCGGTGATACCGATGACGTTGAAGAAGGCGGAAACCAGGCGGTGCACGTCCACGAACTGCACGGTGCGCCCGTTGGCATGGTGGTCGGACACCCAGTTGAGCAGCGTGCCCGCGGCGGAGAAGTCCACCCGGATGAGGTTGCGGCAGGAGATGATGAGCACATCCGCGCCCTTGATGCGGCGCTCGAGGTCTTCCAGCGTGGTCTGCGGATCGCCGCGGATCTCGCCCGACAGCTCCACCAGACCAAGCTGGTTGAAGCCACTGGGCTGGCTGTCCTGCAGCGAGTCCATGCCGGTGAACACGGAAGGCACCTGTTCCAGCACCGACTCGCCCAGCACCGACTGGCCAGCCTCGCCGGGCTGGTCGTTGGACAACGACACGTAGTGGGTGCGCGGCTTCTCCCAACCCGGCGGCGACACCTCGTAGGTCACGCAGAAGTCCAGCGCGGTCAACTCGAACTCGTCGGGCCGGTTCATCACCCGCAAGGCGGCCATGCGCAGTTCCCACCAGAGTTGCTCGACGTCGCGCCGGCCCGAAGGCGTCTGGCGCTTGAGCAGTTCGCGAAACGCGCTGGCACCCTGAAAGCGCAGCTCGGTTTGCTGATCGCCCCACAGCGTGAAGATGCCCAGCAGCGCGCGCGCGGCTTTGAGGTCCATGCTCTCCAGCGGCGTCCAGTCCAGCACCCAGGGCTGTTGGGCGCGCAGCAGCACGTTCTGCAGCGTGCCCACGGCGTGTGCATCGAGCTCGGGCTCGCTGACCCAGACCGCCTTGTTGGGGCTGCTGGAGGGCGTGTAGGTCTTGCCCGTCATGTTGGAGACCGTACCGGGCATGTCGTACCACTGCGGCGCGGAACGGCTGAAGCGGTTGACGAAATCGACCGCGCGGCTCTCGAAGGGCGCGAGTTGCCCGGTGGCACGGTACAGATCGAACAGCGCCAGCCAGTCTTCGGTCTGATCGACCTTCGCGCCGCCCTCCCCCAGCACCTCCAGCAGACCTTGTTCGGCCCCGGCGTCGTCGCCGTTGGCAAAACGGATCGCGGCCTCTTCGACTTCCGGGTCCTGGGCGATCTCGTGCACGTCAAGCGCATAGAAGTGCGAAGCGGAGAACCCGGGGGCGCCGGACGGGCGCAATTCGCCGGACGCGGTAGGCGCCACCAGGCCCGTGCGCGCCACAAAAGGCACGGTGTCGAGCGCAGCCGGCGTTTTGCGCGCGGCGGGGGGGGATTCGGGGAGCTTCAAGGCCGGCTCGTTCAGCGACTGCGCCGCGGGCGCCGCCGCCACCGGATTGAGCAGGGGACTGGGCTCGGTTTCGTCGTACTGCGCCTTGCGCTGTCTGATGGCTGGGTCGGGTCTGCCCGAGGCCACGGGCGCCTCCTTGGGTTTCGACGGTGCGCCGCCGATGGCTTGCGCGCTGGTGTTGAGCCCCGATCCGGTGCTGACCAGGGAATCGGGCCCCTTGGTCTTCCACCACTGCATCGACATCTGGGCTTCGATCTCGTCGATCTTCTTCAAGGTCTCGGCGCGGTCGTCCGGCTTGGACGGCAGGCTGCTCTGGAAGAAGGAGGGGCGCATGCCCGGACCTTCGCCGCCCGTGCCTTCACGGCTGCGGATCTTGCGCAGCATGTCGAACTCGCGCTTGCGCACGAAATCGTTGCGCCGCTTGCGCTCGATCATTTCCTTGAGCGCAGCCTTGCTGTATTCGCTCTCGCGGTCGGCCGCCCGTGTGTCCAGGTCCGACCAGCTCGTGGTCGGATGGCGCACGAACTTCACCACCTTGGACAAAAAGCCGCCGTTGGAATCGTCCTTGGACATGTGAGATCGGTACCGAAAAAAAGCGGAATGGGACTGGCGAAAGATCAGTCCCCGAACATCTTCTGCTTGAGTTCCCGGCGCTGCTGGGCCTCGAGCGAGAGGCTGGCGGTCGGCCGGGCCATCAGACGGCCCACGCCAATAGGCTCACCGGTCTCTTCGCAGTAGCCGTAGTCGCCCGCATCGATGCGGACAATGGCCTGCTCGATCTTCTTGAGCAGCTTGCGCTCCCGATCGCGGGTGCGCAGTTCGAGCGCGTGCTCTTCTTCGATGGTGGCACGGTCCGCTGGATCGGGCACGACCACGGTGTCTTCACGCAGGTGCTCGGTGGTTTCGCCGGCGTTGGCCAGCATGTCGGCTTTGAGCTGGGCCAGCTTGCGACGGAAGTACGCCAGTTGCAAGTCGCTCATGTACTCGCTGTCGGGCATGGCCTGCACGTCCAGATCGGTGAGTTGATCGACCGGCAGGGTCTTCCAGTTGTTGGCGCGCTTGGGATCCTTCTGGATCGAGGAGGGCACGGGAGGGGTCATCACAGCACGTTCATTCATATGGGAAAAGGTCGCTTTGGCGGCGTCCGGGGCATGGGTGGGCACGACCGCTGCCTGCGTCATCTGCTCCATCATGACCTTCTTGGCGGCACGCTTGCCCAGAGGGCGCGGCGTGGGCTCGATCACCACCGGCGCCGGCGCGCTCGAAGGGCGCTTGGCGGCGGGGCTGGAGGCTTTTGTTACAGGGGCGGAAGTGGTCACTGGGGATACAGCCGCTTTGGCAGCGGGCTGGGTCGTGGCTTTGGAAGTGGTTTTGCCCGCGGGCTTGACCTCGGGTTTGACCACTTTGGTGGAGGCTGGCGTCTTGCTCGGCTGGGGTGTGGCCGATTTGGTGGCCACGGGCCTGGCTGGTGCTTTTGCCACCGGCTTGGCCGCCACCTTGGCTTTGACGGGCGCCTTCTGAGGGGCCTTGGGGGCCGCCTTCGCGATCGGCCGCGCGGTCTTCGCAACGGCCTTGGTGACAGGCTTCGCGGTGGTTTTCACCGCGGGCTTCTTTGTGGGTGTCGTCGCTGTGCTCTTTTTTGCCGCCGCCGACGCGTGCGCCTTGGCCCCCGACGCAGCGGGTTTGCCTGTTTTCGCAGTCTTGGTAGCCGGGGCTTTCACAACGGGTCTCCTCTTGGTGACTGACACAGCGGAATCTCGAGCGGTGCGCGACCTCGGACAAGTCCCGAGAAACGCCGCGTTGGGCCGTCGGATGCAACGTTATACCCTCATTGCCCAACGGCTCTCGGTACAGGCTGATCGGTGCCGCAAAGGCGACCGGCCGACCAACTTGGGCCGCGATTGTAACGAGCCCCATCGGCGGTTCCCGCTTTCGGGTCCCACACCCGCTCCCTGTCGTTGGAGAAGAGCGACAAACGGCACGGTTGACCGGGGGCGAGCACGTCAGACCAGGCTCTGGTCCAGGCCCTGCACCAGGATGTCCTTGGGCAGCTCGATGCCGATGAACACCATCTTGCTGATGCGCGGCTCGCCTTCGGCCCAGACCGGGCCGAGGTCGCTGCCCATGAGCTGGTGCACGCCCTGGAAGATCACCTTGCGGTCGGTGCCCTGCATGTTCAGAACGCCCTTGTAGCGCAGCATGCGCGGGCCATACACCTGCACGATCGCGCCCAGAAAGTCTTCCAGCTTCTCGGGGCTGAAGGGGCGATCGGCGCGGTAGACGAAGCTTTTCACATCGTCGTCATGGTGGTGGTGATGGCCGTGACCGCCATGGCCGTGCTGGTGCGAGGGGTGGTCGCAGTGTTCGCCGTGTTCGTGGTCATGGTGCTCATGGCCATGGTCGTGATCATGGTCGTGGTCATCGGCCTTGAGGAAGTCGGGGTCGATGTCGAGCTTGGCGTTGAGGTTGAAGCCGCGCAGGTCGAACACTTCCTTGAGCGTCACTTCGCCAAAATGCACCGGACGCATCGGCGCGCGCGGGTTCATGTGCTTCAGGCGGTGTGTGAGCGCGCCCAGGTCTTCCTCGCTCACCAGGTCGGCCTTGCTGATGAAGATCTGGTCGGCAAAGCCCACCTGGCGGCGCGCTTCCTGGCGCTCGTTGAGCTGGTCGGCGGCGTGCTTCGCGTCGACCAGGGTGAGGATCGAGTCCAGCAGGTACTGCTCGGCGATCTCGTCGTCCATGAAGAAGGTCTGCGCCACGGGGCCGGGGTCGGCCAGGCCGGTGGTTTCGATCACCACGCGCTCGAAGTCGAGTTCGCCCTTGCGCTTTTTCTGCGCCAGGTCCTGCAGGGTGGAGCGCAGGTCGTCGCGGATGGTGCAGCAGATGCAGCCGTTGCTCATCTGGATGATGTTTTCCTGGGTGTCGGCCACCAGGATTTCGTTGTCGATGTTCTCTTCACCGAACTCGTTTTCCACCACCGCGATCTTCTGGCCGTGCGCTTCGCTGAGCACGCGCTTGAGCAAGGTGGTTTTCCCCGAGCCGAGGAAGCCGGTGAGGATGGTCGCGGGGATGAGAGACATGGCGGGCACCAACAGGTGAAAAGATGGGAAATGGGCAACCCACGAGTGTAGGCCGCCGCCAGCGCGTCAGGGGCGCAGGTAGACGTAGCCTTCGCGGGCCTGCAGGCGGGCCACTTCGGCCACGCCCGAGGGCACGATCTTGGCTTCCATGGCGACCTTGGACGGGTCGATGTTGCGCGCCACCAGGGTGTTGTTGCAGACGAAGAAGCCCACGCCCTTGGCGGACAGGTCGCCGATCGAGCCGGCGAACGACTGCTGTTGCGCATTGGTGGCGCCGTCCAGCAGGAAATCGATGCCCGCGCCGTGGGTGACCACCACGATCTTGGCCGTGGGGTCGGCGGCCAGGTGGTTGCGGATGTTCTGGATGGCGCGCGTGGCTTGCGCGGTGCCGTCGCTCAGGTGATAGACCACCTTGACAGGGGCTTGCGCCGGGGCCGGGGCCTGCGCCTGGGCCTGCACCGCCGTGGCCAGCACGGTGCCGAGCAACAGGGTCTTGAAGGTGGTGAAGATGCTGGACATGGAATGGGTCTCCGGTCGGGGTGGATGCGGCGCCCGGACTGGGCGGGGAGCATCCTACAAGCAATGCCGGGCAGCGTGGCCCCAAGGGCTATTTGGGGCGCGGTTTTGGCGGGGCGCTGGGCACCACCATCTTTGGCAAGGGCTCGGGCGCCTGCCCGGACCGTGTGCCGGCGCGCGGGTGCGCCGCGTCGTACACCTGCGCCAGGTGCTGGAAGTCGAGCCGGGTGTAGACCTGCGTCGTGCTGATGCTGGCGTGGCCCAGCAGTTCCTGCACGGCGCGCAGGTCGCCGCTGGACTGCAGCACATGGCTGGCGAAGGAATGCCGCAGCATGTGCGGATGCACCGGCGTGGCCAGGCCCGCCAATCGCGAGCGCCGCTTGAGGCGAACCCGGATGTGTTGCGGCGTGAGGCGCTGGCCGCGCGCGCCGATGAACAGCGCCGGGTCTTCGCCGGCCCAGGCGGCGCGTTGTGCCAGCCATGCCGCCAGGGCGGTGAGCGCCTGGCGGCCCACGGGCACGCTGCGCCGTTTGGAACCCTTGCCCAGCACGTGCGCTTCGCCGTCCTGCGCGTCGATCCAGCCGCGCGCGCTGCCGCTGGCGGCCACGTCCAGCCCCACCAGTTCACCAATGCGCAGGCCGCAGCCGTACAGCAGTTCGGTGATGCAGGCGTCGCGCGCTTCCAGCGCCGGGTCGTCCGCGTCTTCGTGGTGGGTGGCCAGTTGCACCGCCTCGTCGACCCCGAGGGCCTTGGGCAGCGGTTTGCCGGCCTTGGGCGCGCGCACGTCCTGCACCGGGTTGTGGTCGATCAGGCCCTGGCGACCGAGCCACACATAGAAACCGCGCCACCCCGAGAGGATGAGCGCGATGCCCCGCGCGGTGCGGCCCGCGCCGTGCATCTGCGCGACCCAGCGGCGGATGTGCGGGTTCTGCACGGCCTTCAAGGCCACGCCGGCTTCGCGCGCCTGCGAGCTCAGCTTCTCCAGATCCAGGGTGTAGAGCGCCACCGTGCGATCGGCCAGGCGCTTTTCCACGCGCACGTGGTTCAGGTAGGCCTGTACCAGCGCGGCGTCGTCGGTCATGTCACTCGGGGCGCAGTCGGGAGAGCGCCGCGCCGGTGAGTTCGCCGATGCCTTCCAGGAAATCGGTGCCCATGTCCGAGGCGAAGCGGCTCGTGTCCGCCGAGGCCAGCACGATCAGGCCGAAGGCTTGCGGCGCGAGGCCGGCGCGCAGCGGAATCAGGGCCAGCGAAACGGCACTGCTCGGGTCGTCCAGCCATTGCGCGGCTTCCAGCCCCGGGTTGCCACCGCAGTAGGGCCGCATGAGCGAGTCGGCAAAGGCCTTCACGTCGTCGCTGACGCCCTGCGTGAAAGGCTCGTCGGCGAATTCGGGCGCCACGCTCCACACGCGGATGGCCACCTGCGGCACCAGAAAGTGCTCGGTGATCGCGCGCACCGCCACCGTGGGCAGCTCGCGCGCTTCGCGGGTCAGCAGCAGCTCACGCGTCCAGCGCTGCAGCTTGTCGGCGATGGCGGTGTTCTCGTGGCCGTGGCGGATCATCTCGGCGCCCTTGAGCTCCAGGCCCCGGATCTTCTCGCGCAGCATTTCCGCCTGGCGTTCCTGCAGGCTCACCGCGCGGTGGCCGTGCGGGCTGGTCAGCTGCACCGCCGCCAGCAGGCTGGCGTGGCGCTCGAAGAAGTCGGGGGTGTTGGCCAGGTAGTTGGCGATGTCGTCTTCGGTGATGGGGGGGATGTTATTGGCGTTCATGGCTGGAATGTAGAAGATCGGTCAGGCAGGGTCGGGAACGTCAATTTCCCCATCGAACACGGTGGTGGCGGGGCCGGTCATGTAAACGGGTTGATCGTGCTTCGGACTGTCGCGCCATTCGATGGTGAGCACGCCACCGCGGGTGTGCACGTCCACCTTGGCACCGAGCAAGCCCAGGCGGATGCCAGCCACCACGGCGGCGCAGGCACCCGTGCCGCAGGCCAGCGTTTCGCCCGCACCGCGTTCGTAGACGCGCAGACGCACCTCGCTGCGGCTCACCACCTGCAGGAACCCGGCGTTGACGCGGCGGGGAAAACGCTCGTGCGATTCGATCCACGGGCCCCAGGATGGCACCGGCGCGGTCTCGACGTCGTCCACCAGCAGGACGGCGTGCGGGTTGCCCATGGAGAGCACGGCCACCGGTACGTCGCCCGCATAGGGCAGCGCCAGCGGCCAGCGCTCGAAGGCACCCATGGCCTCGGGTGTGAGGCCCTCGGCATTGAAGGGCACGCGGTCCAGCGCGAACACGGGCGCGCCCATGTCCACCGTCACGCGGCCGTCGTCGTGCATCCTGAGCTCCAGCTCGCCGTTCATGACCTTGACGCGCACGGGGTTGCGGGTGCTCAGGCCCTTGTCGTGCACGTAGCGCACGAAGCAGCGCGCGCCATTGCCGCATTGCTCCACCTCGCCGCCGTCGGCGTTGTGGATCAGGTACTCGAAATCCAGCCCCTCACCGGGCGAGGCGCGAACGCTCAGGATCTGGTCGGCGCCGACGCCGAAATGGCGGTCGGCCAGGAAGCGGTACTGCGCGGCGCTCAGGCCCAGCAGGCCTTTTGTTTCATCGAGCACGACGAAGTCGTTGCCCGCGCCTTGCATCTTGGTGAATCGGATGTGCATGAAATCCATTATCCGCGCAGTGCATGGCAAGGGCCCGCGCCTGCACGCAGGGGCGCGTTGTCGCAAAATGCCGCATGGTCCGCCCCACCCAACTCCTCCACCC
>NZ_SCML01000078.1 GCF_005503365.1 Hydrogenophaga sp. 2FB | reverse complement strand
CTCCACCACATCCCCCACCGCACCAAACACCTGCCCCCGCTGCGCGTCGGCATCGGCGGCCCGGTCGGCTCCGGCAAAACCACCCTGCTCGAAATGCTGTGCAAAGCGATGCGCGACCGGTACGACCTGATCGCCATCACCAACGACATCTACACCAAGGAAGACCAGCGCATCCTCACCGTCAGCGGCGCATTGCCGGCCGAGCGCATCATGGGTGTGGAGACCGGTGGCTGCCCGCACACCGCCATCCGGGAAGACGCCTCGATCAACCTCGAAGCCATCGACCGCATGCTCGAGCAGTTCCCCGATGCCGATGTGGTGTTCATCGAGTCCGGTGGCGACAACCTCGCCGCGACCTTCAGCCCCGAACTCTCCGACCTCACGGTCTATGTGATCGACGTCGCCGCCGGCGAAAAGATCCCGCGCAAAGGCGGGCCCGGCATCACCAAGAGCGACCTCTTCGTCATCAACAAGACCGACCTGGCGCCGCACGTGGGCGCCGACCTGGAGGTGATGAAGGCCGACACCGCGCGCATGCGCCCGGATGCAGAACGCCGCCCCTGGGTCATGACCAACCTCAAGACCCTGGCGGGCGTGGACGACGTGGTGCGTTTCATCGAACGCAAGGGTATGTTGCGCGCCACCGCCTAGATCAGGCCGACTCGCGCATCACCAGTTCAAACGGCCGCTCGAAGCCCTGGCCGGGGCGGCCGGCGTCGGGGCCGTCGAGCCGCTGGACCAGCAACTCCGCCGCGAAGCGCCCGATCGCCAGTTCGTTGCGGGACACGGTGGTCAACGCCGGCTGCAGCAGTTGCGCCAGCGGAATGTCGTCGAAGCCGGCCACCGCCACATCATCGGGAATGCGGCGACCGAAGGCGACCAGCGCCGACATCGCGCCGATGGCCAGCAGATCGTTGGCGGCAAACACCGCACTGCCCTCGAAGCCCGTCTTCAACAACGCCGCCATGGCGCGGGCGCCATCGGCCTGCGTGAAGTCCTCGGCGCGCACGATCTGCGGTTTCAGACCGGCTTCGTTCATCGCCGCCTGGTAGCCGCGTTGCCGCTCGGCGCCCGGGCCGATGGCACACGACAGCATGGCAATGCGCTGATGCCCCTTGCGAATCAACGCCTGTGTCATGGCCTGCGCCGCCGCCGCGTTGTTGATGTAGATCTTGTCGAAGTCGCGCGACGCGCGCGGGCGCTGGCTCTCCAGCCGCACCACGGCCGTGCCGCCCCGCGTGGCCGTTTTCAGCTCGGCTTCGGCGACGTGGAAGAACACCGCCATCACACCGTCGACATGCCCTTGCGACAACCATTGCAGCGCCCGTTGCTCACGCTCGGGCGTGCCGTCGGTGTCGAAGATCATGGTGTCGTAGCCGGCCGCATCGGCGGCGGTCTGGAAGCCCCGGATCAAGGCCGGATAGGTCGGGTTGGTGAGGTCGGGAACGATACAGGCCAAGGTGCGCGTGCGCGCCGATTGCAGGTTGCGCGCCATGCGGTTGGGCACGTAGCCCAGCTTCTCCGCGGCCTGCTGGATGCGCTGTCGCGCGTCGTCGGACACCGAGGACGGCTCCACGCCGTTGAGCACCAGCGACACCGCGGTTTGCGACAGGCCCGTGGCCAGCGCGATGTCCCGCTGTGTCGGGCGGCGCCGTGCCTTGGCGCGCGCGGCGGCGCCGGGCACGGAGGCCGGGGACTCACTTCTGGGTTTCTTCACACTGAATTGCCTGCATTAACATTCGCTTTCGCTTTCCTTTGACGGGAAACAACAACCATCTGAATCCTGAGCGGGCGGAGGCCTCCATGACCATCACACGCCGGGTTTTTACCCTATCGGGCCTGGCCAGCGCCTCGCTCCCTGCCGTTTCCGAAACCCGAGCGCCGTCGCGCACCGGCCCACTGCGCATTCTCGTGGCACAGCCCGCGGGCGGCGTCACCGACGCTTTCGCGCGGGCCGTGGCACCCGAACTCGGCCGCCGGCTGGGCAGCACCGCGGTGGTGGAGAACATGCCCGGCGCCAGCGGCTCCATCGCCGCGAGCCACTTGCTCAACGCCCCGGCCGATGGCACCACGATCCTGGTGGGATCGCCTTCGGAAACCGTGCTGGCGCCGCTCATGCTGCGCGCCGTTCGCTACCAGCCCACGGACTTCCGCCTCCTGGGCCTGATCAACCGTTCGCCCCTGGCGCTCTACGCACGCAGCGATTTGCCGGCGAACAGCCTGGACGAACTGATCACCCTCGCACACCAGCGCGCCAAGCATGCCTTGAATTACGGCAGCACCGGCCAGGGCTCGCTGTTTCATTTGGTGACCGAGACCTTGCTGTCGGCCACCGGCTCGACCGCCACCCACGTGCCCTACCGCGGCGGCGTGCCGATGCTCAACGACCTGCGCGCCGGGCGCATCGACTTCACCGTGCTGCCGGTGGACGCGCTGCTGGACAACATGGTGGCCGCAGGCCAGATGAAGGTGCTCAGCGTGTTCTCGGCGCAGCGGCTGGCGCGTTTTCCCCAGGTGGCCACCGTCGCCGAAGGCCCCTGGGCGACCGGCATCGCGCAGCCCGGCATCTGGGTCGGACTGCTGGTGCCCGCGTCGGTGAGCGACACCATCAGCGCGCAGCTGCACACCGCCGCCATCGAAGCGCTCGCCGATGCGCAGGTGCGCCGCGCCATCGGCAACGCCGGCGGCAGCGTGCCACCCCCCATGTCCTTGCAGGAAGCCGGCCGCTTCTACGCGGCCGACGAAATGAAGCTGCGCTCGCTGGTCAAGGCGGCGCGCGTCGAACCTCTTTGATGGCGGATCCTCTTGGGCGTCCTGAGCAGTTGCTGTCGCACACGTCTTTCATGCGCAGGCGCATCGGCATTGGGCAGGCTCGGCAGACCCGTTGATCGACGATGAGAGATCGATTCCTGGCGGACGTACGCCGAAACAGCCACAACCGCGCCATCCTTGAGCGCTGGGATGAGCTTGCGCTTCCCGATGGTTGGCTGGTGGCAGGTTGTCTTTTTCAAACGGTCTGGAATATCCAGTCGGGCTGCGCGCCCGAAGCGGCCATCAAGGACTACGACCTTTTTTACTTCGATCCCCTGGACAACACCGAAGCGGGTGAACGGGCCGTCCAGCAGCGAGCCGAGAAGGTGCTGAGTGATCTGGGCATCCGGGTCGAAGCCTCCAATCAGGCGCGCGTGCACCTCTGGTACGAATCGTATTTCGGCCAACCCTACGAACAACTGCAAAGCACCCAGGACGGGATTGACCGGTTTCTCATCCCCGCCACTTGCGTCGGTATTCGGCCAGGCGAAATCTATGCACCGAACGGTCTGGAACTCGTCTATGACGGCGTGTTGACTCCGAACCCGAAGACGCCTTACCGCGACCTGTTCGAGCGCAAGGCCGAGTCGTATCGGGCACGCTGGCCCTGGCTGGTGATCGGGACGTAGAAACCTTCTCAATGCCTTGAATGGCCCAGCCTCCCAGGAAAGCTTCAAATCAGAATCTAATACGTATTATGATGTTGGCCGCGGCCCACCTGCAGGTGCAGATTCAGGCGCCGGACCTGGAGAGCTAGCTGCCTTGAACACAGCCACGATCGACCTGGGCGCGCAGGCGTCCGCGCGGCGGGTCCACCCCACCGTTCGACTGGACTACGGCCTGCGCATCATCGGGCACGGGTTCTTTGGCGCCGCCGCGCTCTCGGTGCTGCAGCTGCGCACCATGCCGCTGAGCTTCCTGGTGCTGATCTGCGTCATTGCCTTGCTGTGGCCACACATCGCTTACCTGCTGGCCAGCCGCGCCAGAGACAGCAAGGGCGCCGAACAGTGGAACCTGGCGGTCGACAGCTTTTTCATGGGCGCGTTCACGCTGCTGACCGGGCTGGACCTGTGGATCGGCGTGGTCTCGTTCACCGCCATCAACGCCGCCAACCTGAGCATCGGCGGCATCCGCCTGGGCGTGATCGGTGCGGTGGGCTTCGCGCTGGGCGTCCTGCTCACGGGGCTGTACGCCGGCTTCGAGGTGTCGCCCGTGTCGTTCCTGGCGCACATGATGACCGCCCTGGCCGTCGTCACCTACACCGCGGCGTTCGGCCTGGTGTCGCACTACCAGACGCGGGCGGCGATTCAGGCCAAGCGCGAGTTGAAGGCGCGCAACGACGTGATCGAGCAGCAGAAAGCCGATCTGGAACAGGCCCGCGCCATCGCCGAACGCGCCCGCGAGCAGGCCGAGACCGCGAACCACACCAAGAGCGCCTTCCTGGCCAACATGAGCCACGAACTGCGCACGCCGCTCAACGCGGTGATCGGCTACACCGAAATGCTGGAGGACGACTTCGCCGACCGCGGCGACCTGGGCGCAGCGTTGGTCGACCTGGGGCACATCAAGGGCGCGGCGCGCCATCTGCTGCAGATGATCAACGACGTGCTCGATCTCTCCAAGATCGAGGCCGGCAAGATCGAACTGCACATCGAAGTCTTCGACCTGGCCGCGCTGCTGGACCAGGTGGTCTCGACCACGCAGCCCCTGCTGTCCACCAACGGCAACACGCTGGAGGTGCACGGCGCGCCGAACCTCGGCGCGATGTGCTCGGACCTCACGAAGCTGCGGCAGGTGTTGATCAACCTGGTGTCGAACGCGGCCAAGTTCACCCAGGACGGGCGCATCTCCATCGAGACCAGCCGCGACACCGATGCGCAGGGTCAACCCGTGATGATGTTCAACGTCCGCGACACCGGCATCGGCATGTCGCCGTCTCAACTGGGCAAGCTCTTCCAGCCCTTTGTGCAGGCGGATGCCGAAACCACCCGCAAGTACGGCGGCACGGGCCTGGGCCTGGCCATCAGCCGCCGCCTGTGCCGTTTGCTCGGTGGCGACGTGACGGCCGAAAGCACGCTCGGTGAAGGCAGCCTGTTCCGCGCCGTGGTGCGGGCCAACCTGCCGCCGACCGAGACGGCGATGGCGGACTGACGGCATGGCCAGGATCCTGCTGGTCGAAGACAACGAGCTCAACCGGGACATGCTGTCGCGCCGGCTGCTCAAGCGCGGCTTCGACGTCGTGATGGCCGTCGACGGCCCGGACGCACTGCAGATGGCGGCCAGCACACGGCCCGACCTGATCCTGATGGACCTGAGCCTGCCCATCATGGACGGCTGGGAAGCCACGAAACGCCTCAAGGCCGACCCCGTCCTGCACAGCATCCCGGTGATCGCGCTCACCGCGCACGCCATGGAAGGCGATCGCCAGCGCGCCATGGAAGCGGGCTGCGACGACTTCGACACCAAGCCGATCGACCTCGAGCGCTTGCTCACCAAGATCGAGGGGCAGCTGTGACGAAGGCCGACGAAGACCAGGAAGATGGGGCCCGCCGCCTCTACGGCGGGGTGCGCGTGAACTACCCGGTGCGCATCGGCGCGCACCTGGCCGCGGGCCTGCTGCTGGGCTCGGTGTTCGCGATGAAGCCGCCGCAGTCCATGTGGTGGGTGGCGGCGGTCATGCTGATCTGGCCGCACCTGGCCTACTGGCTGAGCCGCCGCGCGAAGGACAGCCGGCGCAGCGAGATGCGCGCCCTGCTGGTCGATTCGTTCCTGATCGGCGCCTACGGCGGACTCTCCAGCCTGAACCCCTGGATCATCGTCGCGCTGGGCGGCGCCATGCACGCGTCCAACCTCGGCTCGGGCGGCGGGCGGCACGCGGTGCGCGGCCTCATCGCCCTGGCCTGCGGTCTGCTGGTCGGCGCCGCGCTGACCGGCTTCGAGTTCCGTCCCGACACCTCGCTGCTGACCATCGGCTTGTCGGCCGTGGCGGCCGCGCTGTACCTGTCGCTGTTCGGTCACGCGATCCATGCCGAGTCCTTGCGCACGCGCAAGACGCGCGCCGCCCTGGAAGAACGCAACCGCGAAATCGAAGCCCAGGCCGTGCACCTCGAACAGGCGCGCACGGAGGCCGTGCAGGCCAACAAGGCCAAGAGCGCGTTTCTGGCGAACATGAGCCACGAACTGCGCACGCCGCTCAACGCGGTGATCGGCTACACCGAGCTGCTCGACGAGGAGCTGCCCGCCAGCACCACGCCCGAGGCCCGGGCCGACCTGGGCCGCATCAAGCACGCGGCCACGGAACTGCTGGCCATGATCAACGCGGTGCTGGACCTGACGCGGCTCGACGCGAACAAGGTCCACCTGCACCTGGAGGACTGCGACCTGCGTGGCCTTCTCTCGTCCGTCGACACCGCCGTGAACCCGACGATGGTGGCCAACGGCAACCGCATGCAGGTGGACGTGCAACCAGGCCTGAGCGTGGTGCATGCGGACGCCCTGCGCTTGCGGCAGGTGCTGATCGCCGTGGTCTCCAACGCCGCCAAGTTCATGTCCCACGGTGTCGTGCGGTTGCGCGCCACCACGCACGGACATCCCACCGGCGCCATGGAGGTGCGCTTCGATGTGCAGGACAGCGGCATCGGCATGTCCCCCGAGGCCATGGCCAAGCTGTTCCAGCCCTTCCTGCAGGTGGACGAGAGCACCACGCGCGCCTTCGGCGGCAGCGGCCTGGGCCTGGCCATCAGCCGCCGCCTGTGCCGCCTGATGGGCGGCGACATCGACGTGACCAGCCAGCCGGGTGAGGGCTCCTGCTTCACGGTGTGGTTGCCCCAGCCCGTGCCCTCGGAGCCGGGCGCATGACCGGCCTGCCCCCCAGCACCCGGGGCGGCGCGCAGCGCATCGCCTGCGTCGCACGGCTGGCCAACCTGCCGGCACTGCAGGCCATGGTGTCGGCCTTGTGCGCGCGCGAGCACCTCGACGACACGACCTGCCACGATCTGCGCCTGGTGGTGGAGGAAGCGTGTGTCAACGTCATCCACCACGCCTACCCCAAAGGCATGGAGGGACTGATGGCGCTAGAGGTCCAGCTCCTTCACAACGACGGGCCACGGCGCGTCGTCCTCAAACTGGAAGACCAGGGGAAAGCGTTCAACCCCTTGTCGCTCGCGCCCGCGAACGCTGCCGCGTCGGCCGACGCGCGCGCGGTGGGCGGCCTGGGCGTGCACCTGATCCGACAGCTGTCCGACCGCCAGCACTACGAACGCCACCCCACGCGCGGCAACGTGTTCACGATCGAAAAATTTCTCGAGCCCCACCCGTCCCCTTGACTCCCGGAGAACCGCCATGCAGATCCACATTCGACAACACGACACGGTCTCCATCGTGGCGATCACGGGCAGCATCGACAGCCTCACCGTCGACACCCTGAGCCAGCGGTTTGAAGAAGCCATCGCGCAAGGGCATGTGCGCCTGGTCGCCGACTTCAGCCTGGTGAACTACACCAGCAGCGCCGGCCTGCGCTCCCTGCTGAGCACCGTCAAGGGTTGCCGCCTGGCCGGTGGCGACTTGCGCATGGCCGCGGTGCAGCCGCAGGTGCATCGGGTGCTCGACATTTCCGGCTTCACCAGCATCCTCAGCATCTTCCCGGACGTGGACCACGCGGTGGTCAGCTTCAAGGAACTCGCATGAGCGCAGCGCCGGGCCGTTCCCAAGCAAGCTCGCACCGCAGCCCGCAGGGCGAAGGTACTCCAGTGAGCCGCGCGCCCGCCGTCACCCTGGTCATCGGCTCGGGCAGCGTCAAATGCGCCGCGGCGATTGGCGTGGTCAAGGCGTTGACCGAGGCGGGCATCGGCATCGAACGCGTGGTGGGCTGCAGCGGCGGCGCGCTGTTCGCCGCGGGCGTGGCCATGGGCTTTGACGCCCAACGCATGACGGAAGTCACCCTCAGCACCTGGACCCGCCAGCTGACCTCCAAACGCAACAACCGGGGTCTGCTGCAGCTGATCGCACCTCGGCTCTTCGGCTTCAAGGCCGAAGGCTTCGGTTTGCGCGACGACGCCCCTATGCTCGCGGCCTTTCGCGCCGTGTTTGGCGACCAGCGCATCGAAGACACGCCGATCCCGCTGCACATCACCGCCACCGATTTCAAGAACGGTGAACTGGTCGACATCACGCGCGGCGATCTGGTGCAGGCCATTCGCGCCAGCGTGTCGCTGCCGCTGGTGTTCAAGCCCGTGAAGATGGGCGACCGCCTGCTGGTCGATGGTTATCTCGCCGACCCCTTGCCGGTCAGCGTGGCGATGAAGAACGGCGGGCGCGTGATCGTGGCGGTGGGTTTCGAGAGCCCGTTCCAGGACAACGTGCGCAGCGCCGGGCGCTTCGCCAGCCAGCTCAGCGCCATCCTCGCGAACAACCTGCTCAAGGCCCGCCTGGCTTTCCAGAGCGCGGTGCACCACTCCGAGATGATCCTGATCCTGCCGCAGTTCAAGCAGCGCGTGGGCCTCTTCGACACCACCAAGGTGCCCGCCATCATCGAAGAAGGCGAGGAAGCCGCGCTGCAGCAGATGCCGTACCTCCACGCGCTGCTGTCCGCCGAGCGCGAACGCGCCGAATCGGTCGCCGCCTGAGAGCCCGACAACGTGCCCACCGACCCGCGCATGTTGTCCGCCGCCCAAACCCCGAAATCGCTGGAGCGCCCCATGCGCATCCTCGTGGTCGACGACCTCGCGCTCAACCGCGACCTGCTGGCGCGCCGCATCCAGCGCCTGGGCCACGAACCGGGCATGGCGGTCAACGGGCGCGATGCGCTGGAGAAGCTGGAGCAGGAAGACTGGGACCTCGTGCTGCTGGACATCACCATGCCCGAGATGGACGGTTACGAAGCTCTGCGCCGCATCCGCGCCTCGCCCGCCACGGCGCAGCTGCCGGTGGTGATGGTCTCGGCCATCGACGAAAGCGAAAGCGTCGTGCGTTGCCTCGAACTGGGCGCCGACGACTACCTGCCCAAACCCTTCAACCCCCTGGTGCTGCAGGCGCGCATCGCCTCGTCGCTGGCCAAGAAGCGCCTGCAGGACCAGAAGAGCCAGCTGCTGCAGGCGTTGTCGCGCGAACTCGACATCGGCCGGCGCATCCAGCAGGGCTTTCTGCCCATGGACCTGCCGGTGCTCGCGGGTTGGACGCTGGGCGCCAGCTGCTCCCCGGCCCGGCAGGTGGGCGGCGACTTCTACGACGCCTTCCTGCTGCCCCAAGGCCAGCTGGCGTTTGTGGTGGCCGACGTGTGCGACAAGGGCGTGGGCGCGGCGCTGTACATGGCCTTGTTCCGCACCTTGCTGCGCGCCATGGCCTGCCAGGCCAGACCCGACGAATCGCCGGCCGAGACGCTGGTGCGCAGCGTAGCGTTCGCCAACGACTACATCGCGACCGTGCACGGTCACGAGAACATGTTTGCCACGGTATTTTTTGCGCTGCTGGACCCACACACCGGCCGCATGCATTACCTCAACGCGGGCCACGAAGGGCCATGGGTGCTGCAGGCGCAAGGCGGCTTCCTGGCCCAGCTCACCATCACCGGTCCCGCAGTGGGCCTGATGCCCGGCCAGCGCTGCACCGTGCAAACCATCGACCTGCAGCCCGGCGCCCGGTTGCTGCTGTTCACCGACGGTGTCACCGAAGCACTGGGCGCATCGGGCACCTTCGGCGACGTCGCTCTGGGACAGGTGTTCGCCCACACGTCCGGCACCGCGCAGGCCGTGGTGGACAGCGTGCGCACCCGGTTGGCCCAGCATGTCGGCGCGTTCGAACCGCACGACGACATGACCCTGTTCTGTGTGATACGCGAATCCGCCACCGAACCATGAGCCCGACCCACAACGAAACCTCCCCACCCGTGATCGTGCGCCGCGTGCGCACGGAAGACGAACAATCGATGCGCGTTTTTCTGGCGACCCTGAGCGTGCCCTCAAGGCGCAACCGTTTCCACGGCAGCGTCAATGGCAGCTCGCAAAAGCTGGTGGCCTATCTGATCAACGCCGACGGCATCCGCCACGCCGCCTGGGTGGCCTGCATCTGGGGCCCCGACGGCGAAGAGATCGTGGGTGAAGCGGGCTGGGTGGTGGTCGACGAAGAAATGGGCAGCGCCGAGCTGGCCCTGAGCGTGCTCGACGGCTGGCAGGGCTCGGGCGTAGCCCACCGGCTGATGACCACCATGATGGCCGGCGCGCGCCGCGCAGGGCTGCGCCACATCTACGGCGACGTGCTGGACGCCAACCTGCGCATGATGGCCTTCATGCGCAAACACGGACTGGAGCGGGGTTTCGATGAGCCACCGGACCGCGGTGTCGAGCGGGTCAGTTGCGTGCTGCCCTAGTGCGCTGAGGCACACAGGCTAAAATCGCGCCCTTGCAATCGCTTCCGGAGACTTGGGTGAGCGGTTTAAACCAGCAGTCTTGAAAACTGCCGACCCGCAAGGGTCCGTGAGTTCGAATCTCACAGTCTCCGCCAACAGCAACAGCATCCCGCACAAGCGCATGCAACCTTGTGTTACGGATTGGCACCGAGCTTGCTAGACTGTCGCGGCCCTACCACCCGGGGTATTTTGGCCATACAACGACATGTCCTTGACCCTGCTGGCATTTCTGCACCTCATCGCCACGTGCGCGGCGATCGGCACCATCGTGCTGACCGACCTGCGCCTGGTCGCACGCGCCGTGGGCTACCGCGTGGTGATTCCAAGGCCCGAGCGGCTGGAAACCCGCATCGTGTCGGTCGCGCTGATCGTCCTGTACCTCACCGGCGGGGCGCTGATCGCGCTGCATCTGCAGGAGACCCCGGACTACCTGACCCACAACCCCAAGTTGCAGGCCAAGATCGCACTGGTGGTGCTGCTCACGCTCAACGCGCTGGTGCTGCACTGGGGTGTCTTCCCGATTCTCGGCCGCGCCCGACCGTTGGCGCACTGGAAACGCCGCGACTGGCTCGTGGTCGCCGCCAGCGTGTCGCTGTCCAACAGCGTCTGGTTCTATTGCGCCTTTCTGGGCGTGGCCCGGGCCTGGAACGGCACGGTGTCCATCGAATTCGCGCTGCTGGTGGCGCTGGCCGCCTGGCTGGTGACGTTCGTCCTGGTCAACGCACTGTTGGTGCTGGCCTCGCGTGACGAGCCCACGGCGCGTCGGGACTGGATCGACTCGGTCAAGGCGTCGCTGAGCGACTTTTCAGAACTGCGGGACCGTTGAAGAAGGTCACGCCTGACAAGGTAGCAATGCAGCACGCCCGGCGGAATGGCTTGGAAGGTCAGTCAGGGGCATCCAAACCACCCCACCGGGCGGCAGCAAGCTTCGTTCATCGGCTTTGGGCCAGGTTGGTCGAATTGCCAACGGCGCGCAGACCGGCTTGGCGAATGAGTTCGTTCTGTTCAGCGGTCGCGATCTTGGGGAAGTCGGTTTCGCTCAGGTTCAGCAGGCCCAGGCGTTGGGCTTCGGCGGTCTCGGCCACCACTTGGGCGCGCGTCTTGGGCGTGCCGGCTGCGATCACGAGGTCGGGGCTTTCCTGGTTGCCCAGTTGGCCGGCATCACGGGCGGCAATGGCTTGGGCCTGCACTTCGGCGCGGGTCAGCGTCGACACGGTCGTGCTGACGGGGGCCCTGTAGGTCGACACGTTCTTGTGACCGAGCTGGCCAGCATCGCGGGCGGCAATGGCCTGGGCTTGCACTTCGGCGCGGGTCAGGGGTGCGCCCTGGGCCATGGCGGCGCCAGCAACAGCGGTCAAAACGAGGGGCAGGAGGATTCGGGTAGTGCGGTTCATGACAGTTCCTTTGAGCGGGTGGTTAGAGTGACCTTTTGTGCCGCTTTGTCGGTGGCACAGGAGAGACTGTAAAAACCGGGTCTGTCATTTTCAGAACGCGAGAATTACCGATTCGTAATGCAGCAAAACGGGCAATTCCGCGACAATTTGGGCTCCCGCAAGGTCTTTTGCCGCCTTGTCCCTCCACCCGGTCACCGAGCCTACCCACATGCGCGTGCTGGTCATTGAAGACGAATCCAAGCTGGCGGACTACGTCAAGCGCGGTCTCTCCGAGGCCGGCTACACCGTGGACGTCGCGCGCGACGGCATCGAGGGCCGCTACCTCGCGCTCGAAGGCGACTACCAGTTGCTGGTGCTGGACATCATGTTGCCCGGCATCGACGGCTTCGGCGTGCTCGCGGCCTTGCGCGAAAAGCGCAACACGCCGGTGCTGATGCTCACCGCGCGCGACCGCGTCGAGGACCGCGTGCAAGGCCTTGAGGCCGGCGCGGACGACTACCTCGTCAAGCCCTTCGCCTTCTCTGAGCTGCTGGCCCGCGTGGCCGCGTTGCTGCGCCGCGGGCCCGCCGCCGTCAGCGAAGCGGCCACGTCCCGCATGACCGTGAGCGACCTGGAAATGGACCTGCTCAGCCGCAAGGCGTGGCGCGCCGGCCAGCGCCTGGAGCTCACCGCCAAGGAATTCGCCCTGCTCGCGCTGCTGGCGCGCCGCAAGGGCCAGATCCTTTCGCGCACCACCATTGCCGAGCAGGTGTGGGACATGAATTTCGATTCGGACACCAACGTCGTCGAAGTCGCTGTGCGGCGCCTGCGCTCCAAAATGGACGACCCATTCAAGCCCAAGCTGCTGCACAACGTGCGCGGCATGGGCTATGTGCTGGAGGAACGTTCGTGAACACCACCGCCCTGAACACCCATGCGCCGGCACTGGTCGACAAGCCGTGCGAGACGCCGTGCACCTACTCCATCGGCCGGCGCCTCTCGCTGCTGCTGGCGGCGCAGACCGTGATCGGGCTGGGCGTGTTGCTGGCGTTCATCTATGGCGCCACCACGATGCTCTTCATCGCCAAGCACGACGAAGAGCTGCAAAAGTACAGCTCCGTGCTGGTCGAGGTGCTGCGCTCGGCCGATGCCCAAGGCGGCGAAGCGGAAATGAAGGCCAAACTGGCCTGGCTCGCCGAACGCAGCCCCACGACCTTCGTTGAGGTTCGTCGCGCCGACGGCAGCACGTTCTACCGCGACGCCTCGCCCAGCTTCGACATCAACCAGCAGAGCTCGCGTGGCATGGCTTTCTCGGTCCCCACGAAGGCCGGTGGCCCGTTGCAGGGGCAGTTGCTGCTCGACTGCTCGCGGGACGCCAAGACGGCGCGCCACATGGCGCTGCTGCTGATCGGGACCGTGCTGGCCGGCGGTGCGCTGGTGGGTTGGGGCACGTTCTGGCGCGTGCGCTGCAGCCTGCGCCCCCTGCTCGACCTGGCCGCACAAACCAAGGCCATCGACGCGCGGCGCCTGGGTCAACGCATCGCGCTGGCGGAGCCAGCCGTTGAGCTGCAACCCGTGGTCGACCAGTTCAACGGTCTGATGCAACGGGTCGAGCGCACCTATGTGCAACTCGAGGGCTTCAACGCCGACGTGGCGCACGAACTGCGCACGCCCCTGGCCAACCTGATCGGCCAGACCGAAGTGGCGCTCAGCCGCGAACGCGGCGTGGCCGAACTCGAAGACACGCTGGTCTCCAATCTGGAGGAACTGCAGCGCATGGCCGCCATCGTCAACGACATGCTGTTCCTCGCGCAGGCCGACCGTGGCGTCAAGGCGCGCCGCGGCGCGGCGGTCAGCATGGCCGAGGTGGTGCGCCAGGTGGTCGAGTTCCACGAAGCCCCGATGGAAGAGCGCGGTCTGAGCGTGACCATCGATGGCGATGCGCAACTGCCCATGGACGAACCGCTGGTCAAACGCGCGCTGTCGAACCTGCTGGGCAATGCCATCCGTTACGCCACGCCGAACTCGCAGTTGTGCGTGCGCATCGCCCACGCGTCGGCCAATGGGCGCGGGGTGCAGCTGTGGGTGGAGAACGCCGGGCCCGCCATCGACCCGTCGCACCTGCCCCGCATGTTCGACCGCTTCTTCCGCGCCGATGCCGCGCGCTGCGAGCTGGAGAAGCCGCACCACGGCCTGGGCCTGTCCATCGTGGCGGCGATCGCGCGCATGCACGACGGCATGCCCACCGCCGAGTCCAGCGGCGGCATCACACGCGTGGGCTTCAGCCTGCACGCGGGGCCGAACGCCGCGGCCTGATTCCGCGCCCCGCGCGGCGCTCATACGGTTTTGCCGCGTCAGTCCGCCAGAAACAGTTCCTGCAGATCGCTGAGAAAGTCGAAGCCGCGCTCGGTGGGCCATACGCGTGTGGCATCGCGCGCGATCAGCCCCTTCTGCTCCGCCTGCGCCAATGCCGGCGCGATGCTGGAGATCGGCAAGCCCGTGCGTTCCATGAACTGCAGCAGGGTGAAGCCGTCCTTGAGCCGCAAGGCATTGAGCATGAACTCGAACGGCAAGGCCTTGCGGGGCACCTCGCCGGCGCTCACCACCGCGTTGCCCGCGAGCGCGCGCTCCATGTACAGGCGGGGCTCGCGCACCCGCACCTGCCGCGCCACGCGGTGCGCGAAGCTGAGCTTGCCGTGCGCGCCCGCGCCAATGCCGAGGTAGTCACCGAACTGCCAGTAGTTCGTGTTGTGCCAGCACTGGTGCCCCTCGCGCGCGTAGGCCGACACCTCGTAGCGCTGCAGGCCCGCCTCGCGGGTCAGGTCGGTGATGCGGTCCAGCATGTCCCAGGCCTCGTCTTCCGGCGGCAAGGCGGGCGGGTACTTGGCGAAGTAGGTGTTGGGTTCGAGCGTGAGGTGGTAGATGGAAATGTGCGGCGGCGCGAACGACAGCGCGGTGCGGATGTCGGCCTCGCAATCGGCCAGCGTCTGCCCCGGCAGCGCGTACATGATGTCGAGGTTGAAGGTGTCGAAGGCCTGTGCGGCTTCGGCCACCGCGGCCATGGCCTGCTCGCGGTCGTGCACACGGCCCAGCGCCTTCAGGTGCGCGTCGTTGAAGCTCTGCACACCGATCGACAGGCGCGTCACGCCGGCTGCGCGGAACGCGCGGAAGCGGTCTTTTTCGAAAGTGCCGGGGTTGGCTTCGAGCGTGATCTCGGCATCCGCCTCCAGCCTCAGCATCGCGCGCACATCGCCGATCAAGCGGTCGATCGCTTCCGGCGAAAACAGGCTGGGCGTGCCACCGCCGATGAACACGCTGTGCACGGTGCGGCCCCAGATCAAGGGCAATGAGGCCGCGAGGTCCGCGCGCAGGGCGTCGAGGTACGCGGATTCGGGCAGGGCCTCACCGGGGGCGGCGGTGGCGGTCCACTCGTGCGAGTTGAAGTCGCAGTACGGGCACTTCTTGAGGCACCACGGCAGGTGGATGTAGAGCGAAAGCGGCGGCAGGCTCTGCAGCTGCAAGGTGCCCGGGCGCATCCAGTGGCGCACGTCGTTCCACGTCGGGTCCGCCGCCGGGCCCGCGGATGCCGGCTGGCCGCCCGGCCAGGACATCGGCACGCCGGTGGGATCGCTCATGGTGTGCCTGCGGGAGCGGTGGATGTGGGCGCGAACCAGCGCTCGCGCATCAGTTCGAGCATGGCCTGCGCCGCGCGGCCGCGGTGGCTGTTCGCGTTCTTCACCTCGGTGGGCAGTTGCGCGAAGGTCTTGCCGAACGCCGGCAGGTACATCACCGGGTCGAAGCCGAAGCCGTTGTCGCCGATGGGCTGCTGCGTGATGAGACCGGGCGCGCGGCCGCTGGCCACGAGCGGTTCGGGGTCGTCCGCGCTGCGCAAGGCCACCAGGGTGCTGACGAGCGCAGCGCGGCGGTCGGCCACGTTCGCCATTTGCTCCAGCAAGGCGCGCACGTTGTTGCCGTCGCCCTTGGCGTAGCCAAACTGCGTGGCGTAGTACGCGGTGTCCACGCCGGGCAGGCCGCCAAAGGCCTCGACGCACAGACCGGCGTCATCGGCCAGGGCCGGCAAGCCGCTTTCACGCGCGGCGTGGCGCGCCTTGGCCAGCGCGTTCTCGATGAAGGTGCGGTGCGGCTCGGGCGCTTCGGGAATGTTCAGATCGGCCTGGCACACCAGCTCCACGCCCAGCGGTGCAAAAAGCGCCTGCAACTCGGCGAGCTTGCCCGGGTTGTTGGACGCGAGCACCAGCTTCATGTCAGGCCCAGCGCCTGGCGCTGCAGCGCCACGAGTTCGCCAATGCCATTTTCGGCCAGGCCCAGCAGCGTGTTCATTTCGTTGCGCGTGAAGGCCGCGCCTTCGGCCGTGCCCTGCACTTCCACGAAGTGCCCGGCGCCGGTCATGACCACGTTCATGTCGGTGTCGCAGGCGGCGTCTTCCACGTACTCCAGGTCCAGCAAGGCTTGCCCGTTCAGGATGCCGACCGAAATCGCGGCCACGTGGTCCTTGATGGGCGATGCGGTGAGCTTGCCGGCGGCCATCAGTTTCGTGACCGCATCGTGGGCCGCAACGAAGGCGCCGGTGATGCTCGCGGTGCGCGTGCCGCCGTCGGCCTGGAGCACGTCGCAATCGAGCGCGATGGTGCGTTCACCCAGGGCCTTCAAGTCGAACACCGCGCGCAACGAGCGGCCGATGAGGCGCTGGATTTCTTGCGTGCGCCCGCTCTGCTTGCCTTTGGCGGCCTCGCGGTCGCTGCGCGTGTGGGTGGCGCGCGGCAGCATGCCGTACTCGGCCGTCACCCAGCCTTCACCGCTGCCACGCTTGTGTGGCGGCACCTTCTCTTCCACCGACGCGGTGCACAGCACCTTGGTGTGGCCGAACTCGATCAACACCGAGCCTTCGGCGTGGATGGTGTAGTCGCGGGTGATGCGCACCGCGCGCAACGCATCGGCGGCCCGTTGGCCGGGTCGGGACATATCGCTCATGGGGAAACCTCAGGGGAAGTTCAAGAATTGCGTTCGGCCGTGCGGCGGATCGCGGCATTGATCTCGGCGATCGATCGTTCGATCGCCGCGTCGTCCATGTCTTCGATGGACGGGTCGGGCACGCCCGACTGGATGGTGGACGCGAACACACCGTCCTCGATGTCTTCGGTCGACACGCGCGTGGACTGGAATTCGTCGGCCGTCTCCCACTCCATCGCGAGCACGGTCACGTTGTCGCAGCGCGGGCCACCCCGCTTGAGCGCCATTTCAACCAGTTCGGGCACCGCCTGTTCGAGCGGTCGCTTGGACAGTTCGGACGTGATTTCCTCGTCGCTCACCGTGCCCCAGAGCCCGTCCGAGCACAGCAACACGCGATCGCCCTGCATCAGGTGGACCGGGCCAGACAGGTCGAACACCGGCTTGGCCGGCGAACCGAGGCAGGTGAAGAGGATGTTGCGGTTGATGTGATCGGTGGCGCGGCCCAGGTGCTGTTGCTGCTCCATGTAGGAGTGGTCGCGCGTGCGGGTGAGCATTTCGCCATGGCGCACCACGTACAGGCGCGAATCGCCGCAATGCACCCAGTGCACGTGGTTGCGCTCCATCACGGCCGCGACCAGCGTGGTGCGCGGCGTGTCGAGCATGCCCTTTTCAGCGGCGTAACGAATGATCTGGTGGTGCGCCGCCATCAAGGCGCTGGAGAGAAACTCCGGCACTTCGCGCACCGTCGGGTTCGCGGCCTTCTGGAAGTAGGCGGAGAAGGTTTGCAGCGCCAACTGCGCGGCCATCGCGCCTTCGGGGTGTCCACCCATGCCGTCGGCGAGCACGAACAGGCCCGACTCCCGCGTATAGACATAGCCCATTCGGTCTTCGTTGCGCTCGCGCCCCCCTTGGCGGCTGATCTGGTAGACCGAAAACTTCATCGAAACTTGGTCGCGGCGTTGGTGGATTTGCGCAGGGATTTCTTGTTATCCGACACGATGTTGTCGAACTGCAACCGCATTTTTTCGGCCACGGTGAGCTTGGTGTAGCTGCGCTCGGTTTCGCGGCTCAGCTCTTTTTGCAACGCGAACACCGACTGCGGACGCGACAACGGATCGAGCGACATGCACCACTCGACCACCTCGATGAGGTTGTCGGAGTACACGCCACGCAAGCGCGAGAGCGCCAGCGAGAGCCGGTCCTTCTCCAGCCGCTGGGGGGCGTCGTTCGGCGGGTAGCCTTGCATGCTGGCGTAGATGCAGGCGCCGATGGCGTAGATGTCGGTCCATGGACCCATGGACGAATCGCGCCGGTACATCTCGGGCGCGGCAAAGCCGGGCGTGTACATCGGGCGAATGAAATTGCCTTCCTTGCTCAGCACCTCGCGCGCGGCGCCGAAGTCGATCAGCACGGAACGGTTGTCGTCGGTCACGAAGATATTGGCCGGCTTGATGTCCAGGTGCAGCATCTTGTGCTGGTGCACGATGCGCAAACCCCGCAGCACTTCGTCGTACAACGAGCGGATGGTGGACTCGCGGAACACCTTCTGCTTCTTGAGTTCGCGCGCGGTGATGATGAATTCCTGCAGGGACGCGCCCTCGAGGAAGTTCATCACCATGTAGACGGTTTCGTTTTCGCGGAAGAAGTTGAGCACGCTCACCACCGACTGGTGGGAAATCTGCGCCAGCGCCCGGCCTTCTTCAAAGAAACTCTTGAGGCCCAGGCGGTACAGCGACAACTTTTCCGGTTGCACCTGGGGCAGCAGTTCACCAGGGCCACGCGAGGCCAGCGACGAAGGCAGGTACTCTTTGACGGCGACCTGCTGGCCTTCCGTGTCCACCGCCAGGTACACGACACCGAAACCGCCGGCCGCCAGTTTGCGAACAATGCGGTATCCACCGATCACGGTGTCCGGGGGCAGCGGGGCGGGTTTGACCTTTGACATAATTCGGGATGGATTCCGGAACGCCTTGTTTTGGACCACTCACCCAAGATTGGGGCAAAGTCAATGGCAGTTTACAGCATGACCGGTTACGCCACGGCCCACTCCAGTGGGTCTCCGGCGCCGGCCAGCGCCGAGCCCAGCCGCGAGCAACGGGCTGGCGTCGGGGTCGAAATCCGCTCCGTCAACAGCCGCTTCCTCGACCTCGTTTTCAAGCTTCCGGACGATCTTCGGGCCGCGGAACCAGCGCTGCGCGACATGATGGGCGCGCGCCTGAAGCGCGGAAAAGTGGAGGTGCGCGCCTGGGTCGAAGGCCGCACCGACGCCCTTCCCCGCTCCCCCAGCGCTCAGGACCTGCAAAAGCTCGTCGGCCTGCAGGACAACGTGCGTGCGTGGTTGCCCACCGCCACGCCACTGTCGGTCGCTGAAATCCTGCAACTGACCACGCGCCAGCAAGGCGTCGCCGGTGAATTCAACGACAGCCTGCTGGCCACCGCAGCGTCTGCACTGGAAGGCCTGAGCGCGGCGCGCGAGCGCGAAGGCAAGCGCCTGGCGGCCATGCTGCTGGACCGGTTGGGCCAGTTGCGCAAGCTCGCGCAAGATGCGCAACCGCTGATTCCGCAACTGGTGGCTCAGCAGCGCCAGCGCTTCATCGACCGCTGGAACGAAGCACTTGCTGCGGGCAATCCCGGCGCAACCGGCTCCACCGTGTCCTCCGACGCCGCCCACGACCGCGCCCTCACGGAGGCCACCGCCTTCGCGATTCGCATCGATGTGGCGGAGGAACTGACACGCCTGGACTCGCACCTGACGGAAATCGAGCGGCTGTTGAAAAAGGGCGCCGAGGTCGGCAAGCGCCTGGACTTCCTGATCCAGGAGCTGCACCGAGAAGCCAACACCCTCGGCTCCAAGTCGTCCAACCTCGAACTCACACGGATCTCGGTGGACATGAAGGTGCTCATCGAACAGATGCGCGAGCAGGTGCAGAACATCGAGTAAGCATGGAATATCCCGGAAATCTGTTTGTCGTCGCCGCCCCCAGTGGGGCAGGCAAATCCAGCCTGGTCAAGGCGCTCATGGAGCTCGACTCGCGCGTCGTGCCTTCGATCTCGCACACCACGAGGGCCCCCAGGGGCCAGGAGCTGCACGGCCGCGAGTACTACTTTGTCAGCAACGAAACCTTTGACCAGATGGTCGTTCAAGGCGCATTTCTGGAGTGGGCCAAGGTGCACGGGAACCGCTATGGCACCTCGAAAATGGCCATCGAGCAGCGCATGGCCCAAGGCGCGGACGTGGTGCTGGAAATCGACTACCAAGGCGCCATTCAGGTCAAACGCATCTTTCCCAACGCGGTGCTGGTGTTCATCCTGCCGCCCAGTTGGGAGGAGCTGCGCTCGCGTCTGGAGCGCCGCGCAGAGGACTCGGCCGAGGTCATCGAGCTCCGGTTGCAGAACGCCGCCACCGAGACGGCACACGCCCGGGAGTTCGACTTCGTTATAATCAACGAGTTGTTCGAACGGGCCCTGTTTGATCTCAAGGCCATCGTCCATGCCCAGCGGCTCAAGTTTGCCGCCCAGCGTATCGCCCGAAGCGATACCTTCAAGGCGCTCAACATTCTTTGATCCCACCGCTTACTTACCGAAGGCCCCGTTCATGGCACGCATCACCGTCGAAGATTGTCTGGAACAGATTCCCAACCGCTTTCAGCTGGTGTTGGCCGCCACGTACCGCGCCCGCATGCTCAGCCAAGGGCACGCACCCAAGATCGAGAGCAAGAACAAGCCCGGCGTGACCGCCTTGCGCGAAATCGCCGAGGGCAAAGTCGGCCTCGAAATGCTCAAGAAAGTGCCCCTCTGAACGAGGCACGGCCTTCGGGCACGGAAAAAAACACCGCGTTGCGGTGTTTTTTTTTGCCTGCCCGCCCAACCC
>NZ_SCML01000077.1 GCF_005503365.1 Hydrogenophaga sp. 2FB | reverse complement strand
TTTCGTGCGTATCTTTCGTCACTTTACCGATACTATTGATCTACAGGGTCTTGTGCTTGCTGCCGCCCTCTATGTTCACGCCTCCTTTGATCAACATGATCCGTCTCGCTGCCTGTGCCACGCAGATGCGTATCATATCTGGTGTTTAGTTTGGTGCTGGTGCTGGTGCCGGTGCTGGTGCTGGTGCCGGTGCTGGTGCCGGTGCCGGTGCCGGTGCCGGTGCTGGTGCTGGTGCTGGTGCTGGTGCTGGTGCTGGTGCTGGTGCTGGTGCTGGTGCTGGAGCTGGAGCTGGAGCTGGAGCTGGAGCTGGAGCTGGAGCTGGTGCTGGTGCTGGTGCTGAAGCCAACACCTGGCAGATCTTCGTTGCGCCGCGCGCGGGATCGGTGCCGAAATAACCCTTCGTGCACAGACCGCCGGAACGCACCGTCTTGTAGGTCCAACGGGTCCCCGTACCGAAGCGCACGTTCTTTGTGCCGGACACCCGGAAGAACTGGCCCTCGTTGGCGACTTTGGTCCACTGGGTGCTGCTGCTCTGGGCGTGGGCCGGTGCGGCAGCCAGCATCGAGAACATCACCGCGCAAGCGGCGAGCACACTGGCATGTGAGGCGTGTACGGAAAAGGGTGCGTGTTGCGACATGAAGAAACCTTGGAAAGCTTGAAAAAAGAGAAGACCTCGCACGGCGCACGGGGTCTCCATGCGCTTTCTGCGTTACAGACAGGGGTTTTAGGGAGCGGCTTGCAGGGCGCCGACCTTGCGGCCGCCAGGGAGGGCGCGCAAGGTGTAGGGTGCGGGCGCATCGCGGGTGTAGCTTGCGTCCGGCACCACCGACAGACCTATGAGGGCCTGCAGCGTTGAGTTCGGCCAGAAATTCGGTGTGGCAATGTTGCCCGCCCCCGGAATGTTGCTGGCCAAGGAGGTCACGTTGTTCGACTGCACCGCGTTGCCCAAGGCATAGCCGCCGGTGACGAAGGTCTGGTTGCCCGTGCCGGCGAACAGGTTCGCCGTGAGCTTGACCGAGGTGACTCCGCTGGCGATTGCCAGGAAGGCCCCACCCGAGCGTGTTACCGCCACGGTGTTGTGCACCATCTCGAATGTGTTGGTCGGATTCGACAGACCCTCGGCGCCGTAGGAGATGGCGTTCGGGTTGTCGGCATTCGGCCCCTTGTGGAACATGTTGCCGCGCAGGACCACCTTGCCGCCATTGGGGAAGTCGGCCAGGTAACTCGCGGAGCCCGTGGAGCCATCCATGAGGTAGCTGTTCTCGATCACCGACTCGCGCGCACGGCTCTTGAAGTTGTGCCCGATCTTTGCTTCATGGAAGTAGCTCGAGGTCACCGCAATCCGGTCGATCTGGTTCACATAGATGTTGTGCGTGTAGCCATCACCGATGCCGTTGCGAGCGAACTCCGAGCGGTCGATCGTGATCGTGGTCGCACCCGCCGCAGCCAGGATGCCGTTCTCGTTGTCGTAGAAGCCGCTGTTGATGATCTTCAGGCTGGTGCCCGGTTCGACACGGACACCGGCGCCGTTCTGGTCGGGCACCGTGGCGTTGCGGAACTCGACACTGTCAATGGTGACGTTGCTGCCCGACACCACCCACAGTCCCTTGCCTTGGACGTTGCGGCCATCGGCATATAGACGCGCACGCCCACCCACGCCGCAGATGGTGATGTTGCTGTCGTTCCAGGTGGCCACGTCACCGCGGTAGTCACCCGCGGCGATCTTGATCACATCGCCCGACTGCGCCACTGCGGCCGCCGCGCTCGGCACGGTGTAGGTCTTGCCGGGGCCGACCTGCAGCACACGACCGCTTGCCGCGTCGCAGGCCGTGCCTGAGGGAGCTGGCGCAGGCGCAGGCGCTGGCGCTGGCGCTGGCGCTGGCGCTGGCGCTGGCGCTGGCGCTGGCGCTGGCGCTGGCGCTGGCGCTGGAGCTGGAGCTGGAGCTGGAGCTGGAGCTGGAGCTGGAGCTGGAGCTGGAGCTGGAGCTGGAGCTGGAGCTGGCGCCGGAGCCGGAGCCGGAGCTGGAGCTGGAGCCGGAGCCGGAGGACGAGGAGCCGGAGCCGGTGCTGGTGAAGGGGCACCCGCAATCGGTTCCGATGGCGTGCCGCCACCTGCATCCCCCCCGCCACCGCCACCACCGCACGCGGTCAGCGTGGCCGCGAACAGCACCGCCAGCAGCGGCAGCGACTTGCGGGAGGAAGAGATATCGATGAGAGGTGTAGGAGTCGGATTCATGTGTTTTCGGGACAAAAACACCTTGCCGCTCACTCTCGGGTGGCGGCATGGGCGATACGGAGGGGGGTTCCTGAATCACACTGCGGGGCAGTGTCCAACCAGCCAGGAACGTGAGAAAAATCACCGCGACGGACGGAGATTCGCCCAGCGCGGACGGAGTATCAGCTTCCGAACGGATTGGAGTCCGGCACGAAAGGTGTTGGTTCGTAACCAAATTTCCGCTCCGAAAACCGGCTCCCGGTGGGGCACGGTTGCACACGGATGCCGATTGACGGGGTGTCTCGTAACGCCGCATACGTTTTGAAACCGGACCCCATGGCCCACCGCACCCATGCCATCTCGCTCACAATACCGCCATGCAAAACGACGTCAGCCTCATCGGGGTGCCGACCGACATCGGCGCAGGCGCCCGCGGCGCTTCCATGGGCCCGGAGGCCTTGCGTGTGGCTGGCCTCGCCTCGGTGCTCGAAGGCCATGGCCTGCGGGTGATGGACCGGGGCAACCTCGGCGGGCCGTCCAATCCCTGGCAACCGCCCACCGATGGCTACCGCCACCTCCATGAAGTGGTGACATGGAACCAGACCCTGCACGAAGCCGTGCTCGCCGAACTGGCGCAGGGCCGTCTGCCCATCGTGCTCGGCGGCGACCACTGCCTGGGTCTGGGGTCGATCAGCGCCGTGGCACGCCACTGCCGCGACACCGGCAAGAAGTTGCGCGTGCTCTGGCTGGATGCGCACGCGGACTTCAACACCGCCGCCCTCACCCCCAGCGGCAATATCCATGGCATGCCGGTGGCGCTGCTCTGCGGCATGGGGCCGTCCGAACTCACCGGCATCGGCGGCACCACCCCGGCCATCGACGCCAGCGTGGTGCGCCAGATCGGCATTCGCAGTGTGGACCCGGGCGAAAAACGCCTGGTGCACCAGGCCGGCCTGGAGGTGTTCGACATGCGCTTCATCGACGAGATGGGCATGCGTCACACCATGGAGCAAGCCTTGATGGGTGTGGACGAGGACACCCACCTGCATGTGAGTTTCGACGTGGACTTTCTCGACCCGGAAGTCGCGCCCGGCGTGGGCACCACCGTGCGCGGTGGCCCGACCTACCGCGAGGCGCAGCTGTGCATGGAAATGATTGCCGACACCGGGCGGCTCGCCTCACTCGACGTAATGGAGCTCAACCCGGCACTCGACGTGCGCAACCGCACGGCCGAGGTGGCGGTGGATTTGATCGAAAGCCTGTTCGGCAAATCCACCCTGATGAGGAAAAGTTAGCCCACCAGTTCCAGGTGCTCCACCACGGGCGGCTGCGCAAAGAACGGGCCAACGATGGCGCGCCATTGCGTGAAGGCATCAGAGCCGCGGAAATCCACCGTGTGGTTTTCCAATGTCTCCCAGCGGATCAACAACAGGTAACGGCCCGGGCTCTCGATGCTGCGCCGCACTTCGGATCCGATATACCCCTTCGCCTGGCCGATGACGGTGTTCAGGCCGCGCTGGATGGCTTCTTCAAAAGCTGCGCTCTTGGACGGGTCGATGCGGATGTCCGCGTGTTCGAGAATCATGGTGCGTTTCCTGAAGTGAATGCGTGTGGCCAAAACGGTCCTCGCGCATCATATCGACCGCCTTCTCCGCCATCATGATCACGGGGGCATTGGTGTTGCCCCCCACCACGCTGGGCATGACGGACGCATCCACCACCCGCAGCCCCGCCACGCCATGCACACGCAGCCGCGCATCGACCACATCGTTCGCGCCCGGCCCCATGCGACAGGTGCCCACCGGGTGGTAGATCGTGTCGGCATGGTCGCGGATGAATTGCTCGATCTGTGCATCGCTCTGTGCCTGCGCCGACGCCTTCGACTCGGTGCCGCCATGGCGCGTGAGCGCGGTCTGCTCCAGCAACTGGCGCATGCGCTTGAAGCCGCGCACGAGGCGGGACATGTCGTCGGCGTCCTGCAGGAACGCGGGGTCGATCAGCGGCGCGCTGCGCGGATCGGCATTCGCCAGGCGCAAGGCGCCTCGGCTCTTGGGGCGCAGCAGGCACACATGGCAGGAATAGCCGTGGCCGAAGACCGTCTTGCGGCCATGATCCACCAGCTTGCCCACCACGAAGTGCAGTTGCAGGTCGGGCACGGTTTCTTCAGGCGCGCTCCTGATGAAGCCGCCAGCCTCGGCAAAGTTGGTGGTGAGCATGCCGCTGCGCTGGCGCCGCCATTCGAAGATGCCGCGCACCACACGCGCCACACCGGTGAGGGACACACCGAACAGGTCCTTCACCTTGGGCGCATTGACCACGATCACCACATCCACATGGTCGTGCAGGTTCTGGCCCACACCGGGCAGGTCGTGCACGGGCTGGATGCCGTGCTCCCGCACATGCCCGGCCGGCCCGATGCCCGAAAGCATGAGCAACTGCGGCGATCCGAACGCGCCCGCGCTGAGCACCACCTCACCGCCCTCCTTCAGCCGCAGGATCTGCAACGGGCCATGCCCGCCGTTGTCACGGTACTCCACGCCCACCGCGCGCGCCACGCTGTCTTCGTTGTCGGTGACCACGCGCGTGGTCAAGGCGTTCGTGATCACCTGCAGATTGGGCCGCGCCAGATGCGGCGTGAGGTAGGCCTTGGCCGCGCTGCAACGCTCGCCGTTGCGGTGCGTGACCTGGTAGGCGCCCACGCCTTCCTGTTCGGCGCCGTTGAAGTCGCGGTTGTGCGGGTAGCCTGCCTGTTCCCCTGCCGCGATGAACGACGACAGGAACGGGTTGGGGCTGCGCAGGTCCATCACGTTGAGCGGGCCGCCCTGCCCGTGGAAGGCGTCGGCGCCGCGTTCGTTGTGCTCGGCGCGCTTGAAGTACGGCAGCACCTCGGCATAGGACCAGCCCGGGTTGCCCAGCGCGGCCCAGGCGTCGTAGTCGCTGGCGTGGCCACGTGCGTAGACCATGGCGTTGATCGAACTCGAGCCACCCAGCACCTTGCCGCGCGGCTGGTAACCGCGCCGGCCGTTCAAGCCGGGCTGCGGCACGGTGTCGTACCCCCAGCCATTGAGCTCAAACTTGGCCATGGCCGCCAAGCCCGCCGGGCAGTGGATCAACACGCTGTTGTCGGGCGGGCCGGCTTCGATGAGCGCCACCCGAACGGTGGGGTCTTCGCTCAAGCGGCAGGCGAGCACGCAACCGGCCGAGCCGCCGCCGACGATGATGTAGTCAAACATGGAATGCAGGTCTCCGGGGTGGGCAACGCTGGGCACGGCGTGCGCGACAATCTCCGGGCAAGTTAGCACAGGCCCCCCTGCCCGGTTAGGCAGGGTCGCCTAGGAAAGACACGCCCGCGACGCCGGGTTAACACCGATTTTTTCAACAGGAGCAGCGCCTTCATGAACAGCATCAACACCGTCGGCATCATCGGATCGGGCACCATGGGCAACGGCATCGCGCAGGCCTGTGCCGTCAGCGGCATCCGCGTGGTGATGGTCGACATCGCCCAGGCCGCGGTCGACAAAGGCCTGGCCACCGTGGCCGGCAGCCTGGACCGCCTGATCAAGAAAGAGAAGATGACGGCCGCCGAAAAGGACAAGGCACTGTCGCTCATCAAGGGGTCGACGAACTACGACGACCTCAAGGGCGCGCAACTCGTCATCGAGGCCGCCACCGAGAACGAGGGCCTGAAGATCAAGATCCTGCAGCAGCTCGACGGCCTGCTCGCGCCGGACGTGATCGTGGCCACCAACACCAGCTCGATCAGCATCACCAAGCTGGCCGCCGCCACGCAGCGCCCCGACCGTTTCATCGGCATGCACTTCTTCAACCCCGTGCCCATGATGGCGCTGGTGGAGATCATCCGCGGCCTGCAGACCAGCGACGCCACGCACGACACGGTGAAGGCCCTCGCCGAGGCGCTCGGCAAGTCGCCCATTACCGTGAAGAACGGCCCGGGCTTCGTGGTCAACCGCATCCTCGTGCCCATGATCAACGAAGCTTTCTTCGTGCTGGCCGAAGGCACCGCAAGCGCCGAGGACATCGATGCCGGCATGAAGCTCGGCACCAACCAGCCCATCGGCCCGCTGGCCCTGGCCGACATGATCGGCCTGGACGTGTGCCTGGCCGTGATGAACGTCTACATGGCCGAGTTCAACGACAGCAAGTACCGCCCCTGCCCGCTGCTGAAGGAAATGGTCGCCGCCGGCTACCTGGGCCGCAAGACCGGGCGCGGCGTGTACCACTACTGAAGAAAATCGCGCTCGCCGACCTGCTTACTCGTCTTCACAAACCTTGCCCGTGGGGTAGGTGGTGGTGGTGGTGCCATGCAGGGCGCGCATGTAGGCCATGTAGCGATCCGCTCGTTCAGGCGTGTTGGCGGTGATGGCCTGGATCTTGAGGGTGACGGCATATCCATCGTTGCTCGCTTTGTTTTGCTGGTCCACTGGCAACCCCGCCTCGGCCGTTTGCGACATGCAAGCCGTTGAAGCCATGCTTGCGTCAGCCAGTGCCATCAAAGCAGCACGGTCATTCAGATCAATCGACCCAATCCTTTGCTGCACACGCGCCCTTTGCCGCGCCGCCTTCTTGATCGCATCGCTCACCGGCAGCCCGGCAATGTAGGCATCGATGTCGTCGCGGATGCCGTTGCGGTCGGCATCCGGGCCGGCGATGTCGGTGGACCGGTCGAGCGCGGGCAGTTCACCGGATTTTTCCAAGGCCTCAAGTTGCTCCTTCATGCCCCGCTCGGCGGGTGGGGATGTCGGTGATGGGGAGGATTTGCCTCCGCCGCAGGCGGAAAGTACCAGTGCAGCAACCAATGGGCAGAGCCATCGGGCAGTGCGCATGCGGGGGGTGACGGCAGTTTGGAAGGGGTTGCCTTGTGGGTTCATGGGGTGGCTCCTGGTGGTGGGCAGGTCACAGTGCGTCCAGCGCGCTGGTGATGAGCTGGCGGATCTGGGCGCGCAGCGGGCGGGCCTCGTCGAGGTAGGTGTCGAGCAGCTTGTGGCCGGAAGGGTCTTTGCCGTTGACGGCCAGGTTGGCGTTGGACACGGGCAGGTAGGTGCCGTCCACGCGCCGCAGGCCGTTGATGACCAGGTCGCTGCTGGCCAGCACATGGGGGCCGCGCAGGGTGGGCGAGGCGGGAGCGATGTGCACCACCTGCGCGGCGACGTAGCCAGTGTCTTCCCCCACGGCGGCGCCGGCCTGGCGCGAATGGGCCAGGTAGGCGTCGTAGGCGGCGTTGACGAACAGGTTGCCTTGTGAGTGGGCCATGAGCACCGCGCGTTCGGCCCGCTGTCCGGCCGCGATGAGTTGCGCGGTGTGCCCGGCCGTGTCCTGCGCGGTGGGCGGGTTCTGGGCCAGCACGGTGCTGAGTGCGGTGATCTTGGCCAGCACCGCGTTGCCCAGGGCGTCGAACCAGTGGGCCAGCGCGTTGTCAGCGCGCACCACACGGGCCACCAGGCGCTGGGTGAAGGAACCGGCCTGGGCGTGCTGGCCGCTGACCTGCTCCCAGAAATATTCCCAGCGGCGACCCAGCAGGCCGTCTATCTCCGCGCTGCGCTGGCGAAACACCTCGGCCACGTCCTGCAGGCACGAATCGCCGGCGCTGCGCTTGCAGCTCTGGTTGTAGAACAGCTCGTAGCGGATCGGCGCGCCACGCCATTCGGAGCCGAGGAAGTTCTGTTGCTTCATGACCTGCAGCGAGCGCTCAGCCTCTTCACGCGTGTTCCACACCCCATTGAAGAAGCCCACCAGATGGGCCATGGTGTGGCACGTCGTGATGGGGCTGCGTATGAGGGGCCGTTCTTCCTTGCTCTCCAACAGCTGGTTGACCGCCTCGAGGTCATGGGGCCAGATCCGGTGGGTATCGACATGGGAGATGTAGGGGAACGCAACGACCTGCTCCACCGCCGGGTTGGGCGGCCAAGGCGCATACAGCGGAAGCCCCTGCGGATCGAGGCGCCGACTGCGCAGCAACTTGATGTCATGCCACGAGTCACGGCTCTCCCCGCACTGGTCCGTTGTCGCGTTGAGGGGCTTGCAGGCGATCCATGCCGGGAAACAGCCTTTGAAGGGATCGAATGGCTCGTTGGAGGTGCATTCAAAGCGAAGCAAATCGGTCGCGGTTCGCTCTGCCTTTTTCGGTGGATACCGGTAGTTGGTGTCGATGGAGCGTGCGCTCGACATTTCTGCCTGCTTGCACAACTGATATGGCTTGGGCTGTGCGACAGCACCGCCCACGCACCCTACAAACAGCAGCAGCGTCAGGCCGTCTTTGGCTTTCATGTTTCCTCCCCTTTGCAGACAATTTATGTGGTCAACGCTGCAAATATTAGAGGCCCTCAACCGCGCATACCCCCACCGGGTAGTGCAGCCTGATGGGCTGCGGCGAACCACCTTGTGCGTCGGCCTGCTCCCAGGTCCATGCATAGCCCTCGCGCGCCACCGGCCAAAAAATCGGCTCCAGCGTTGATCAACAGGCAGGCTTACCATCAACGCCCACCGCGCGAGACGCCTTCGTGCACGGCTTCTTCCTTAGAGATACGAGATACGCAATGAGCAGTTTCGACTTCGACCTTTTCGTCATCGGCGGCGGCAGCGGCGGTGTGCGCGCCGCACGCATGGCCGCGCAACGCGGTGCGCGCGTGGCGCTGGCCGAGATGCTGGGCACCGATGGCCTGGGCGGCACCTGCGTCAACGTGGGTTGCATCCCCAAAAAGCTCTACAGCTACGCCGCGCACTACGCCGAAGCCTTTGAAGAATCTCACGGTTTCGGCTGGGAAGGCGTGGCGCCCACGCTCAACTGGACGGCCCTCAAAACCAACCGCGCAAAAGAAATCGGTCGCCTCAACGGCGTGTACGGCAACCTGCTGCGCGGCTCGGGCGTCACCGTGTTCGACGCCTTCGCGCGGTTGACCGGTGCCCATGGCATCGCGCTGTCCACGCTCAACGCCGATGGGTCGCCGGGCCACCAGGAATTCACCGCCAAGCACATCCTGATCGCCACCGGCGGCACGCCCCACGTGCCGCACTTCACGGGCCGCGAGCACGTGATCACCTCCAACGACATCTTCGATGTCGAGCCCTTCCCGAAGCGTCTGGTGGTGGTGGGCGGTGGCTACATCGCCTGCGAATTCGCGTCCATCTTCAACGGCCTGGGCGCCAAGGTCACGCAGCTGTATCGCGGCGAACAGGTGCTGCGCGGCTTTGACGACGAGATCCGCCATTTCGTGGCCGCCGAGATGATCAAAGCCGGTGTGGACCTGCACCTGAACGCGGGTGTGGTCGACATCCGCAAGACCTCGGAAGGCCTGGACGTCGAGTGTGAAGGCGGCGCCCTGGTGAAAGCCGATGCCGTGCTGTACGCCACCGGCCGCGTGCCCAACGTGGAAGACCTCGGCCTGGAGGCGGTGGGTGTGGCGCAGGGTGCCAAGGGCGAAGTGATCGTCAACGAGCACTACCAGACCAACGTGCCCAACATCTATGCCGTGGGCGACGTGACCAACCGCGTGCAGCTCACGCCCGTGGCGCTCGGCGAAGCCATGGTGGTGGTCGACCAGCTCTTCGGCCCCGCCGCCGGCAAGGCCGCACGCAGCATGGGCTACGACTTCATTCCCACTGCCGTGTTCACCCACCCCAGCATCGGCACCGTGGGCTACAGCGAAGCCGATGCGCGCAAAAAATTCGGCGCCGTGACGGTCTTCCGCAGCGAGTTCAAGGCGCTCAAACACACGCTCTCGGGCAGCAGCGAGCGCACGCTCATGAAGCTGGTGGTGGACACCGCGAGCGACCGCGTCGTGGGCCTGCACATGGTGGGCGCGGAAGCCGGCGAGATCGTGCAGGGCTTTGCCGTGGCCATGAAGGCCGGCGCCACCAAGGCCGTGTTCGACAGCACCATCGGCATCCACCCCACGGCGGCCGAAGAGTTCGTGACCATGCGCGAGCCCGTCAAGACCTGAGCCAGCGCAGGGTGCATCGGCGCGCCACAATAGCGCCATGCACACATCGCCCGACTTCACCGCTCCGCAACTGTTCAGCGACCCCGTCCAGGCGCTGGCCCAGGTGCAGCGCATCTACCAGAACAACATCGAATTCCTGCGCCAGGCCATGCGGGACTTCGTCTCCGGCGGCGACTACACCCGTACCCACGTCCGGGCGTGTTACCCCTACGTGCGGCTGCACACCCACAGCGTGCTGCGCCAGGGCAGCGGCGTCGGCCAGCCACCGAGCCGCCTGAGCTACGGCTTCGTGGCCGGCCCGGGCCGGTATGAGACCACCCTCACCCGCCCCGATCTGTACAGCGACTACTACCTCGAACAGTTCCGCCTGCTGCAGGCCAACCACGGCGGTGAGCTGGAGGTGGGCACCAGCACGCAGCCCATTCCCATCCACTTCTCGTTCGCCGAGCACGACCACGTGGAAGGCAGCATGGACGTGATGCGCCGCGCGCTCATGCGCGACGTGTTCGACCTGCCCGACCTCACCGCGATGGACGACGGCATCGCCAACGGTACCTACGAGCCCCGGCCCGGCGAGGCGCACCCGCTCTCGCTGTTCACCGCGCCGCGCGTGGACTACTCACTGCAGCGCCTGCGCCACTACACGGGCACCGCGCCCGAGTGGTTCCAGAACTTCGTCATGTTCACGAACTACCAGTTCTACATCGACGAGTTCATCAAACTCGGCCGGGCCGAAATGGCCAACCCGGAGAGCAAATACACCGCCTTCATCGAACCCGGCAACGTGGTGACGCGCCGCACCGGGCTGCCCGCCACGCCGGGTGACGAGCTGGGCCATGCGCCACCGCGCCTGCCGCAGATGCCGGGCTATCACCTGCTGCGCGAGGACCGCAGCGGCATCACCATGGTGAACATCGGCGTGGGACCCGCCAACGCCAAGACCATCACCGACCACATCGCCGTGCTGCGCCCGCACGCCTGGCTCATGCTCGGCCACTGCGCGGGCCTGCGCACCAGCCAGCAACTGGGCGACTACGTGCTGGCCCACGCCTACGTGCGCGAGGACCACGTGCTCGACGAAGAGCTGCCGCTTTGGGTGCCGATCCCGGCGCTGGCGGAGATTCAGCTCGCGCTCGAAGCCGCCGTGGCCGACGTGACCGGTGTGCCGCCGGCCGAGCTCAAGCGCATCATGCGCACCGGCACCGTGGCCAGCACCGACAACCGCAACTGGGAACTGCTGCCCGACAACATGCCGCAGCGCCGCTTCTCGCAATCGCGCGCCGTGGCGCTGGACATGGAGAGCGCCACCATCGCGGCCAACGGTTTCCGCTTCCGCGTGCCCTATGGCACCTTGCTGTGCGTGAGCGACAAGCCGCTGCACGGCGAGATCAAGCTGCCCGGCATGGCCAACCACTTCTACCGTGAGCGGGTGGACCAGCATTTGCGCATCGGCATCCGCGCCATCGACATCCTGCGCGAGGGTGGCACGGACCAGTTGCACAGCCGCAAGTTGCGGAGTTTTGCGGAAGTGGCATTTCAGTAGGTCGACTGGAGAAGGGTGTCCAGCAACCCAGTTCCGCTCACACCTGCCCCGCCGCCGCCCGCACCGCCGCCAGAAAATCCCCATACACCTCACCCTGCAACGAACTCGGGCGTTGCACGATGGAGATTGGCGCCGAGAACGATGACATCGGCGTGCGCAGCACCCGCACCAGGCCATGGCGCTCGGCCAGCCTGGCCGCGTCGAGCGGCACCAGGGCCAGGGTTTCGAGTTCGTGCGCCAGCGCCAGGCTGCTGGTGAACGAGGACGATTCCATCAAAGGCCTCGGCGGTGTCACACCGCCACGGATGAACTCGGTATTGAGCAACTGTCGTGTCACCAGCTCCGGTGGCGGCAACACCCAGCGCGCGTCGGCCAGTTCCTGCCAACCGATCTGCCGACGACGACGGGCCAGCGCCAGGCTGGCGCCGGCGACGATGGCCAAGGCCTCGTCGTAAAGCCGTTCGACGCGCAGCGTGCGCATGGGCTCGCTGGCGAGCAGCTCGCCCGAGAAGCGCCCGACCACGCAGTCGACCTCGCCCGAATCGAGCGCGAGCAGCAGATCGTGGATGGAGCCCTCCCGAAAGCGCACCACCATGCCCGGCCGGCGCTCCAGAAAACGGCCCATCGCGCGCGGCAACAGGGAGAGCAACATGATCGGCGTGGCGCCCACACGCAGCATGCCGGCCTCGCCCTTTTCGATGGCCTGCAGCTCGTCGCGCAGGATGCCCCACTCGTTGAGCATCACCTCGGCGCGGTGCAGAAACGCCATGCCGCTCGGCGTGGGCCGCGTGCCCAGGCGCCCGCGCTCGAACAGGCGCACACCGAGCGAGGCCTCCAGCTCCTGCAGCATCTTGGTCACCGCGGGCTGCGTGCGGTGCAGCATGCGCGCGGCTTCGTGCACGGTGCCAGACGCCGCCAACGCGCGGCACAACTGCAGGTGCGACAGGCGCACACCGCTGACGGGTGAGGAAAAAGGGGTCTGTTTCATTTGATTCCATTATGGAATCGAATGATCAAAAAAACTCAGTATTTAAGAATCACCATCTGGTCCACACTGCGCGCATGAATTCCGTTGGCATCATCACCACCGCAGCAGACGCGCCCGCCGTCGCCACCCACAGGGCAGGCGGCGTCGTGCTGCTCGCGATCCACAACCCACCGGTGAACGCGCTGAACCGCCGCGTGCGCCGCGCCCTGCTTGATGCACTGCTCGCCGTGCGCGACGACCCGCAGACACGGGCCGTGGTCATCGCCAGCGAAGGCCGCATGTTTTCCGGTGGCGGCGATCTGCGCGAAGTCGGCCAACCCGATCCGCCCGACAGCACCACGCTGGGCGACCTGGCCGAGCTTGTGGAAGGTTTTCCCAAGCCCGTCGTCGTCGCCCTGCAAGGCAAGACCATCGGCGGCGGCGTGCTGCTGGGCATGGCCTGCCATGCGCGCATCGGCGCGCACGACGCCTTGCTCGCGCTCCCGGAAGTGAACCTCGGTTTCGTGCCGGGCGCCGGTGGCACGCAGCGCTTGCCGCGCCTGGTGGGCGTCGAAGCGGCGTTGCGCATGGTGGCGCTTTCTCAGTCGATGGACGCGGCCGCCGCACAAGCCGCCGGTTTGCTGGACGCGGTCGTGCCCGAGGGCGGCAACCTGCGCGAGGCCGCGACGGCACACGCCCTGGCCATTGCCGAAGGCACGCTGCCGTGGCGGCGCACGGCCGGGTTGAGGGTGCCGGACGGCGCCGCGCCCGAGGCGCTCATCGCGCGCTACCGCACCCTCGCCACCGAACGCTGGGGCGACCGTGAAGCGGCGCAGGAAGCCATCACGCTCATTGCCAGCGCGGCCGAACGACCCTTTGCCGAGGGCGCGCAACACGAACGCAAGGCCTATCTGCGCCTGGCCTCTTCCACACAAACCCAGGGCCTCGTCGCGGCGTTCTTCGCGGCCCGCAACCCAGACCCGAAGAAAGGCGCCACGCCATGACCAACCTGAGCGACACCCCGGGCTTCCAGGCCCTGGCGAAGCCGCGCTCGCTCGCCGCGCTGCTGAACCCGCGTTCGGTGGCGATCCTCGGCGCCTCGTCCGACGCCACCAAGATCGGCGGACGGCCCGTGAAATTCCTGCGCACGCATGGCTTCACCGGGCCGATCTACCCGGTCAACCCCCGTGCGACGGAGGTGCAAGGCCTACCCGCTTACGCCAGCCTGGCCGACATCCCCGCGCCGGTGGACCACGCCATCATCGCGCTGCCCGACAGCGCGGTGTTGCCGGCCGTGCGGGCCTGCGCCGAGCGCGGTGTGCGCGCGGTGACGGTGTTCAGCTCGGGCTTTGCCGAGGTTGGCGACGCCGGCCGCGCGGCGCAGGCCGAACTGGGCAACATCGCCCGTGACAGCGGCATGCGCATCCTCGGGCCCAACTGCATGGGCTTCATGAATTTGCGCAGCGGCTTCCTGGGCACCTTTGCCTTCATGGTCGACCTGGGCCTGCCGCCGCTGGGGCGCGTGGCGCTGGTGAGCCAGAGTGGCGCGTTCGGTGGGCAAGCACTGGTGATGGCGCGCGAGCAAGGCTTGCCGCTGGGTGCATGGGTCACCACCGGCAACGAGTGCGACGTGGAACTGGCCGACTGCATCGCGCACTTCGCGCAGGACCCCGAGACCGACGTGATCATGGGTTACATGGAGGGCTGCAAGTCGCCCGAGCGCCTGATCGAAGCGCTGGCGCTGGCGCAGATGGCGGGCAAGCCGGTGATCATGGTGAAGGCCGGCCGCTCCGACGTGGGGCGGGCGGCCGTGCAGTCGCACACCGGCGCGCTCGCGGGTGACGACCGCGTCTTTGACGCCCTGTTCCACGAATACGGCGTGCACCGCGCGCACTCGGTCGAAGACTTCTTCGACGTGGCCCGTGCCTGCGCCACCGGCGTGATGCCGCGCGAAGGCCGCGTCGGCGTGTTCACCGTCTCGGGCGGCATCGGCGTGCTCACGGCCGACGCGGCCGAGCAGCATGGGCTGGACCTCCCCCCCATGCCGGCGCCCGCGCAAGAGCGCCTGCAGGCGCTGCTGCCGCACGCCTCGGTGCGCAACCCGGTGGATGGCACGGCGCAGATCTGGGCCGACATGCAGGTCTTCGAAACCTTCCTGCGCACCATGCTGCAGGAAGGCCACTACGAGTGCGTGCTGCTGTTTCTCACCGCGATGCCGCACGCGCCGCACCTGCAGGCGCCGCTGGCCGACATCCTCACGCGCCTGCGGCAGGAGTTTCCGCAGGTGTTGCTGGTGCTGTCCATGCTCGCACCACCCGCGCTCTCGCAACAGATGCAGGCCGCGGGCTATCTGCTGTTCGAGGACACCACGCGCGCCATGCGCGCCGTGGCCGCGCTCAAGTCGCTCGCCGCGGCGCAGCAGCGCCACCGGACTGCGGGCCCTCGCCAGACGTCCAGCCTGCTGCCCGACCTGAGCGCCCAGCCCCTGGCCGAGGCGCGCACCGAACACGCGGTGAAACAGGTGCTGACCGCTTGCGGCATCGCCGCACCGGCCGAACACGTGGTGACCACCGAGGACGAAGCGATCGAGGCCGCGCGGCAGACCGGCTACCCCGTCGTGCTCAAGGTGCTGTCGCCCGACATCGTGCACAAGACCGAAGTCGGCGGCGTTGCACTGGGTCTGGGCGATGCGCAGGCCCTCTCGAGCGCCTGGCGCGAGATGATGGCGCGCGTGCGCCGTGAAGCCCCCGATGCACACATCGAAGGCGCGCTGGTCGCGCCCATGGTCCAGCCGGGCCTGGAGTTCATCGTCGGCGTGCAGCGCGATCCGATCTTCGGTCCGGTGATCGTGGCCGGCCTCGGCGGCATCTTCGTCGAGCTGTTCAACGACGTGGCCTTGCGCATCGCACCGGTCTCGCACGAACAGGCGCACGAGATGCTGCGCGAACTGCGCGCCTACTCGCTGCTGCAAGGCCACCGCGGCGCGCCCGCCGCCGACATCGAGGCACTGGCCGACACGATCGTGCGGCTGTCGCAGCTGGCGGTGCGCCATGCCGATACGGTGGAGTCGATCGAGATCAATCCGCTGCGGGTATTCCCCGCCGGCCAGGGCGTGCTCGCGCTCGACGCCGTGGTGCTGCCGCGCAGCGACACCGCCCACCAGGAGCACGCGGCATGAGCGGCAAGACCGTCACCTTCTACTTCTCGGTGCTCTCGCCCTGGGTCTACTTCGGCGGCCCGCGCTTCCACGAGATCGCGCGCGACACGAATGCCACCGTGGTCTACCGCCCGATCGATCTGCTGCGCGTGTTCCGCGAAACGGGGGGCACGCCGCTGGCCGCGATGTCGCCCGCCCGCCAGGCGTTTCGCGCGCGCGAGCGGGAGCGCTGGTCGGCCTGGCTGAACATGCCGGTCAACGCCAAACCCGCGCACCACCCCGTGGACGAGTCGCTGGCCGCACAGCTGCTGATGGCGGCCGAAGACGCGCACGGTGGTGCGGTCGTCTGGCCCCTGGCACAGCGCATGCTGGCCGGCGTCTGGGTGCACGACCTCGACATTTCCAAAGAAGCGACCCTGGCGCAGATCGCGCGCGAACAAGGCCTGGATGCGGACGCGCTGCTGGCCCTCGCGGCCACACCGGCGATGCGCGCGCGTTTCAACGCGAACACCACCGAAGCCATGGCGGCCGGCGTGTTCGGCGTCCCCAGTTTCGTCGTCGATGGCGACCTGCATTTCGGCCAGGACCGTCTCGACTTTGTGGAACGCGCCTTGCGCGCCGACTGAATGCCCTCTGTTTTTCAAGCGAAAGGAACCACGACCATGAACAAGCTTCTTCCCCGCCTGCTGCTGGCGCTGTGCGCCGTGGCCACCGCCGGTCTTGCGGCCGCGCAGTCCTACCCCGACAAGCCTATCCGCTGGGTATCGCCTTGGGCGCCCGCCGGCGGCAACGACGTGCTGTCGCGCGCCATCGGCGTCGAAATTTCCAAGACGCTGGGCCAGCCCGTGGTGGTGGACAACAAGCCCGGCGCGTCCGGCACCATCGGCACCGACATGGTGGCCAAGGCAACACCCGACGGCTACACCGTCACCCTCGGCAGCCCCGGCACACACGCCACCGCCTTGAGCATGGTGCCCGGCCTGCCCTACGACCCGGTGAAGTCCTTCACGCCCATCGTGCTGGTGGGCACCGTGCCGAATGTGCTGGTGGTGCCGCCTTCGGTGCCGGCCAATTCGGTGAAGGAACTGATCGCCTACCTCAAGAAGAACCCCAACAGCTACAACTTCGCCTCGGTGGGCAACGGCTCGATGCAGCACCTCGCGGGCGAACTCTTCAAGCGCATGGCCGGTGTGCAGATCACGCACGTGGCCTACAAGGGCAGCTCCCCCGCCCTGGTCGACCTGGCCGGTGGCCGCGTCGAGATGGCCTTCGAAAGCATGCCCACCGTGCTGCAGCTCGTGCGCAGCGGCAAGCTCAAAGCGCTGGCAGTGACCACGCCCAAGCGCTCCTCGCTGATGCCCGACGTGCCCACCATCGCCGAGTCCGGCCTGCCAGGTTTTGACGTGACGGTCTGGTACGGCGTGTTCGGCCCCGCCGGCATGCCGCCAGCCGTCACGACCAAGCTCAACCAGGCCATCAACGCCGCGCTGCGCACGCCCGAACTCGGCCAGCGCCTCACGGACCTGGGCGCCGATGTGGCGGGTGGCACGGCGGAAGAGCTGGCCCGCTACCAGGCGGGTGAAAGCACGAAGTGGAACAAGTTCATCAAGGACGCCGGCATCACGCCTTGAATCACGGGCCGGCCGACCCGACGCTTCAGGATGCCTTGTAGAAGATGTAGTCGGCCTGGTACTGCACGATCTGCTTGGCGCCCACATTGCCGGCACCACAAGCCGAGTTCGGTGCGATACCACCCTTGGTGGCCACGCGCTGGGTGTAGGTCACGCCACTCATGGCGCCCATGCCCATGGCGGGGTTGGCCTTCACGAGTTGCAGCGGAATGTTGTCGCTGCCGTTGGGCGCCACGGCAACCTGGGTGGCGGTGAACCTGGAGCCGTCCATGGCTTCCCAGGTGGCGGGCGGGCCGTAGTACTTGCCGACCTGCTTGCCGCTGCGGTCCATCAGTTTGGCGTCAGGACCCCCGAAGACCCATTCGAACTGGCCGGGCATGTTGGCCTTGACCTTGCACTCGTAGGTGATCTGGCCCACGCCCACGGTTTCCATGGCGACCTTGTGGCCGGCCGGCACCTTCACCGCGTCGGGCAGGCTGGCTTGCGAATACATCATGGGCGAGCCCATGTGGGAAGCGCAGGCGGTCAGGGCGAGCGCCGCGGCAGCGATCAGGGTGGATTTGAACAGCATGGTAAAACTCCTCGAGGTTGGGGTTGTGGGCAGCAGCGCGCACGGCGCCACTGCTTCCACTACGCACCAACCGGGCGTCTGGATGCAGCCGGATGCAAAAAAAGATTCAGGCCTTGCGCGGCCGCACCTTCGAAGCCGCCAGCTTGGCCTGGCTGCGGGCCTTCTCCACGTCGGCGTCAAACGCCAGCGCCACGCCCATGCGGCGCTTCGTGAAACTCTCGGGCTTGCCGAACAGGCGCAGCTCGGTCTGCGGCACGCGCAGCGCTTCGTCCACGCCGTCGAAGGCAATGCCCTGCGCCTCCACCCCGCCATAGATGACGGCGCTGGCGCCCGGGCTCTTGAGCGCCGTGCTCACCGGCAGCCCCAGGATGGCGCGCGCGTGCAGCTCGAACTCGTTCTGCCACTGCGTGATCATGGTGACCATGCCGGTGTCGTGCGGGCGTGGACTCACTTCGCTGAACCAGACCTGGTCGCCCTTGACGAACAGCTCCACACCGAACAAGCCCTGGCCGCCGAGGTCGTCGGTGACCGCCTGGGCGATGTGTTGCGCGCCCTTCAAAGCGGCGGGCGTCATGCGGCAAGGCTGCCAGCTCTCCACGTAGTCGCCACTGACCTGCACGTGGCCGATCGGTTCGCAGAACTGCGTTTCCACCTGCCCGTTGGCACCGAGCGCGCGCACGGTAAGCAAGGTGATTTCGTAGTCGAAGTCGATGAAGCCTTCGACGATGATGCGGCCCGGGCCGACACGCCCACCCGCCATGGCGTAGTCCCAGGCCTTCTGCACGTCGTCCGGGCCGTCGATCTTGCTCTGGCCTTTGCCGCTGCTGCTCATCACCGGTTTGACGATGCAGGGGTAGCCAATGCCGCCGTCGATGGCGGCTTGCAACTCGTCCAGCGAGTCGCAGAACTGGTAGGGGCTGGTCGCCAGGCCCAGCGTTTCGGCGGCGAGGCGGCGGATGCCCTCGCGGTCCATGGTCAGGCGCGCGGCGCGCGCGGTGGGGATCACGCGCACGGTGCCCGCCGCTTCGAGCTCCTGCAGCATGGGCGTGGCGATGGCCTCGATCTCGGGCACCACCAGGTGCGGCCGCTCGGCCTCGATCAGCGCCTTGAGCTGCGCCGGGTCGCTCATGGTGATGGTGCGCGCGTGGTGCGCCACCTGCTGGCCGGGCGCGTTCTCGTAACGGTCGACCGCGATGGTCTCCACACCCAGGCGCTGCAGTGCGATCAGCACTTCCTTGCCGAGCTCACCGGAGCCCAACAACATGACCTTGGTGGCCGAGGGAGACAGGGGGGTGCCGAGCGTGGTCATGTGAAACGTCCAGGGAAAAGAGGGTTAAAGCGCTTGGCCCATGGCCTCGCCCAGGCGCACGGCGCCGCCTGGCGCCCAATCCGGGTTGAACGCAATGGTGTCGCGCGGCCACAGCAGCACCACCGTGGAGCCGAGCAGGAAGCGGCCCATTTCTTCGCCGCGCTGCAGCTCCACGGCACCGTCGTCGTACGACCATTCGCGCAGCGTGCCCGGGCGCGGCGGGTTCACCACGCCGTGCCAGGTGGTGGCCATGCTGCCGACGATGGTGGCGCCCACCAGCACCTGCACGAACGGCACGGTGGCCTCGCCCACCTGCGCCTCGAACACACACACCACGCGCTCGTTGCGCGCGAACAGCCCGGGCACACCTTGCGCGGTGGCCGGGTTCACCGAGAACAGCTCGCCCGGCACATGGATCATGCGGCGCAGCGTGGCCGCCACCGGCATGTGGATGCGGTGGTAGTCCTTGGGGCTGAGGTAGATGGTGGCAAACGCGCCGTCGTCGAACAGCGCGGCGAGTTCCGCATCACCACCCACCAGCGCGCGCGTGCTGTAGGTGTGGCCCTTGGCCTGGTAGATCTGGTCGCGCGCGATCGCGCCGAACTGGCTGATCGCGCCGTCCACCGGGCAGATGTAGGCCGCGTCGGCCAGCGGGCGGGCGTCGTCGCGCAGGGCGCGCGTGAAGAATTCGTTGAAGCTGGCGTAGGCCGTGGGCTCGGGGTTCGCGGCCTCGGCCATGTTCACGCCGTACTTGTGGATGAAGCGCCGGATGATCCACTGCGTGATGCTGCCCCAGCGGCCATTGGCCACCCAATGCGAGAAGTCGTTGATGGCCCGCTTCGGGTAGAGGTACTGCAAGGAAACGGCAAGCGACATGGCAGGGCAGAAGAATGGGTGACAAAGACCCTGGCAGGGCGGCCCCGCATTGTAGAGGCCGGGGCCAGCACACCCGGGCCAGCGGGCACAATGCCAGCACATGAAAGACGCCCTGTTCGAATGCCGGCACCTGGTCAAGCGCTATGGCGATGCCACCGTGGTGAACGACCTCAGTTTTGCCATCGGCCCCGGGGAATGCCTGGGTGTGATCGGGCCCAATGGCGCCGGCAAGACCACCACCATCCGCATGTGCCTGGGCCTGACGACGCCCGACGCCGGCACCATCACCGCCTTCGGCCGCGACATGCCGCGCGACGCGCTGGCCATCAAGGCACAGCTCGGCGTGGTGAGCCAGATGGACACGCTCGACCCCGACTTCGACTGCGCCGAGAACCTGCTGGTCTACGGCCGTTACTTCGGCCTGCCCACCGCCACCATCCGCGAGCGCATCCCCAGGCTGCTGGATTTCGCGGCGCTGGCGCACAAGGCGCAGGCCAAGCCCGGTGAACTCTCGGGCGGCATGAAGCGGCGCCTGTCGCTGGCGCGCGCGCTGGTCAACGACCCGCGCCTGCTGATGCTCGACGAGCCCACCACCGGTCTGGACCCGCAAGCGCGCCACCTGATGTGGGAGCGCCTGCAGATGCTGCTGCAGCAAGGCAAGAGCATCCTGCTCACCACGCATTTCATGGACGAGGCCGAGCGCCTGTGTTCGCGCCTGCTGGTGTTGGACCACGGCCGCAAGATCGCCGAAGGCCGCCCGCGCGAACTGATCGCGCAACACCTGGAACCCGATGTGGTGGAGGTGTATGGCAACGGCGCGATCGGCCTGGCGCACGGCGAAGCGCATGCGGCGCTGCGCGCCCTTGCCGCGCGCGTGGAGGTGAGCGGCGAAACCGTGTTCTTCTACACCGCGCAGGCCATGCCACTGCTGGCCGCACTGGGCGAACACCACCACCTGCGCACGCTGCACCGGCCCGCGAACCTGGAAGACTTGTTCCTGAAACTCACCGGTCGGCAAATCCGCGAGGACGGCTGAACATGAACACCACCACCCTGCCCCGCAACCCATCCCCCTGGTC
>NZ_SCML01000076.1 GCF_005503365.1 Hydrogenophaga sp. 2FB | reverse complement strand
AATGGATGAAACCGACCACGGTTTGACGCCACGAATCGCAGATTTGAAAGTGAACAGGAAAGTCAATGAAATCAACGATCTACCAACACCACCTCCGCGCCAGTGCTAGCTTTGCGTACCGTCACTTATTGCACTGAAAACGAGGAGACCCCGTTGTGGACCACATACGGCCACGCATCAACAAAATTCACTTTGTCGCTCGTGCGTTCGAGTACCCATAGGTAGCCGTTGCGACCCGCGTGGACAGCAGTCTTGACTTTTCGGCCTTTGACTTCGGTGTCAATCAGCAGCGGCGCCGACACTTCGTCCCAGTCGAACGAATCGTTAGGCGTGTACTGGTGGTGGCCAACAATCTTGCCGGTCACAACGTCGACCGCAACGGTCGAGGTCGTGTATAGGTTGTCGCCCTTACGAGTTTCGGGCGTCCACGGTGACGGATTACCCGTTCCCCAGAAAGCCAACCCAGTATCTTTGTCGTAGTTCCCGGTGATCCAGACTGCGCCACCGCCAGTCTTGTACGCATCACCGCTCGGCCATGTGTCACCGCCTGGCTCGCCCGGCCCTGGGACGGTGTAGGTCTTCCACTGTTCAGCTCCTGTCTCGGCGTCGAATGCCGCGATAAAGCCGCGCACACCGAACTCGCCTCCCGACGTGCCGACCATAACCTTGCCTTTGGCCACCATCGGTGCGAGCGTCATGTAGTAGCCGCCCTTCCAGTCTTCAACTTGCTTCGTCCACAGAACCTTTCCTGTTTTCGCATCCAACGCCACGAGTTGGCAATCAAGTGTGGCCATGTAGACCTTGTCGCCATAAAGGGCCACACCACGGTTAGTGGGGTGAAGTTGGAACAACTCAGCGGGAAGTTCCTTCTTGTAGCGCCACAACTGCGCGCCTGTCTTTGCGTCAAGCGCTACGAGCTCGTTGCCTGGTGTAGTGATGAACATGTAGCCGCCGTTGACAATGGGCGGCGCCTGATGCCCTTCCTTGAGACCAGTCGTATATGACCAAGCAAGTTGAAGCTTTCCGACATTTCGGCTGTTGATCCCGTCCAGGGCGCTGTAGCCCCAACCGGCATAGTTGCCTCGATACATCAGCCAATTTTCGGGCTCCGGATTCAGGAGCCTTGCCTCTGTTACGGTCGGGTATTGAGCGGGCGCTGCGCTCGCTGCCGTGAGGCAGAGAGATGCTGCAGCCGCAAGTACCGATGCAATCGATCGAATGTTTCTCATTTCTCGCGTCTCCTAGTGTTGAACTTTCGACAGAAAACGGCTTGTCAAGCCACGCCCGGCGCGGCACTGAATCCACCCGCCGCAACTAGTACCTTTCCTTCCAGGGTCAGCGGGAGCACCGGTAGTGCTCTTGGCGCCGGCCCCGCCACGACCTTTCCGCCGTCGAGCGGATCAAACTGTGTGAAGTGACAGAAGCACAGCAACTTCTTCTCCTGCGCTCGCCATGAGGACACGTCGCAACCTGCATGTGTACACACTGCAGAAAAAGCAAGAACTCCAGCTGCCGCGACATCCTTGGTTCGCGCATCCAGTGCGGCTTCATCAAACTTGACAAACAGAACCTTTGCTAAGCGCGAGCCATCTTTGACCTTCTTAGTTACTGGGTCCATCGGCACGGCAAAGATCTGCTTCTGGCCTAACTTGATGTCGTCAATGGTCAAAGGCGCAGCAGGTGAGTCAGCCAACACGAACACGTCCCCCTTTTGAGGGCCCTCAGCCGTTGCATAAACAAGCGGCACATATGTCATTGCTGCCATCCCAGCCATCGACGTCAGCACTTGACGACGTGTCGAACCACCGAGACATCCCGCGCAACCACTTGCCTCTTCGCGCTCATTCCGAATCGAGATTTGCTTCATGTTTACAACCACCATTTCAAGACGTTGATCAACAGCAATCCGCAACTAGCGTGCCAGCTGATCTTTCAGGGTTTTTCCGTATGCCCGTCAGCTCTTCCGCATCTCTTTTGGCGTTTTTGTCTCAGCTTCTCAAGACATTGAGACTGAAGTGTTGAGACTGAGACAACGCGGTGCAGTGAACCTCATCAACGTTGACTGCGGCGCCCTTCTGAAGGCGTGCAGCAGCAACGCGAATGCGCCAGGGAGCGGCTGGGAACCAAGCTCTGAAGCCAATCGTTCATTCCATATGGCAGGGACGTTTCCACGACCAATATCGGGCAGACGGGTCGGGGGTAGTCCGTTAGGCATCCTGGGCAGATCTATCGGGGCAAGACGTAGCGTTGAGGCAACTTTTCGGTGTCCCGCAGGCGCCGATGAATCCAGGGGATGAAGAACGCTGCCACCGTCAGCGTGTGGCCTCGGGCTCTAGCCTGAAGGCATATAAAGCGCTTAGCGTTTTCAGCCGTATCTCAATCGCGCACTTCCACGAGGCGGACGCGAATCAACATAAGACTTTCGCGCCTCTTCAACGTCACCTAGCTGAGGTTGAAATTGAGGGCCGAAGTAGCTTGGGAAAGAAATGGTCAACGCCGGCGTTTTCATCTGCTGCCCACAGCAGGATTCGACGTCGCAGTATGGTTAGCCTCCGCCCTTCTGGCGGATGAAGCCGCGCTGCGGATCATAGCCCCAGAGCGCGAGTACGAAAAAGACGGCGGTGCCACCCACCACCACCGCCCAGCCCACGGCATTGAACTGCCCGTACATAGAAAATCGCATTGACTCCACCGCGTGGGTGAAGGGGTTGACCTCCGCGAGCCACAACAGCCAGTAAGCGCCCAACTCTTCCAGCTTCCACAGCGGGTACAGCGCGGGGCTGATGAAGAACATCGGGAAGATCACGAAGTTCATGGTGCCGGCGAAGTTCTCCAGCTGCTTCACATACACCGAGAGCAACAGGCCGAGCGCGGCCAACAAGGCTGCCGCGCAGACCATGGCCAGCAGCAGGCCAGGCAGGTGCCACCAGGCGAACTCCACGCCGAAGGCCAGTGCAATCAGCAGGAACACCGCCATCTGCAGCACCGAGAGCACGGTGCTGCCCAGCAGCTTGAAGGCCAGCAGCCATCCGCGCGCCAGCGGCGCGGTGAGCAGCAGGCGCATCACACCCATCTCGCGGTCGTACACCATGGAGAGCGAGCTCTGCATGCCGTTGAACAGCGCCACCATGCCCAGCAGGCCCGGCACCATGTAGACCTGGTACTCGATGTAGGTCTCGTAGGGCGGGATGATGGCCACGCCGAACACGTTGTGAAAACCGGCCGAGAACACCACGAACCACAGCAGCGGCCGCACCAGCGCCGAGCCCAGCCGCGTGGGCTGGCGCAGGAAACGGTCCAACTCGCGACCGACCACGGCGCGCAGCGCGCGCGCAAGGTGCAGCGGCAGCGAGGGCGCGCCGAGGGGACTCAGGGGCGTTGCCGGCATGTGCTCTCCGCTTCGTCCACGCCCAGCGTGTCCAGCACCTCCTTGGGGTGCAGCACGCCGTCCAGTGGTGCCACGCCCACCACGCCGTCGATGTGGCTCAGGAACATGGGCTGGCGCAACTGCCCGTCCCAGGCGCGAAAGGACAGGCGCGGGCCTTTGAAGCCGTCGATGAATACGCTGCCGCCGCGCAGCTTTTTCAACTGCTGGGCCACGGGTGCCTTGGGGTCGTCCACCAGCACCGCCGCCACGGCGCGGCCCGCCACCCAGGCCGACCAGTCGTGCGACTGCATGGGTCGCTGCGCAAGCTTCTGAAACCGGCGCGAGAGCTGCGGCCCACCGTTGCGTTCCCACTGGACGTGCCAGGCGCTGGCCACCAGGCCGTTGGCACCGACCACTGGGCGCGGCCACTGCGTGGCGTAGGGCAGCGTGCGCGCGAACTCGCCGTCGGCGTCCATCACGGCGACCACCTCGTGCTCACGCTCGCCAGTGAGCAGCCGTGTGTTGGCCAGGTCGCGTTCGCGCGGGTCACCGCTGAGCTTGAAGGGCTTGCTCTGCACGATCTTCAGCCCGTAGCGCTTGGCCGCGCGGGTGAAGGACTCGCCCATGAGACGGTCACCCGGCGCCGGCCCCTGCAGCAGCAGGACCTTGCGCCAGTTGCGCGCGGCCAAGTACTGCGCCAGCGCATCGCTGGCCATGTGGCGGCTGGGCAAGGTGTGCAGCAGGTGCGCGGCGCAGTCCTGCGCGCGCAGGCTGTCGTCGTCTAGGGCGGTGTTGAACACCATGGCACCTCCGAGCGCGGCCGGCGCGCTCTGCACCAACTGGCTTAATTCGGCCAGCGGCAGGTCGGCCACAAGGTGCTGCACCTTTGCCGCCCTTAGCTCGGCCAGTGCCTTGGGCAGCGCTTCCGCATCTGTCAGGACTACTTCGCGCAGCACGAGCGCAAGGCCCGCAGTTTGGAGTTCGAACGCCGCGTCCTCCAGTGCCAGCCGAACGCCCTGCAACGCGCGGCCCTGGGGGTGGCCGGGGTAGGCGCGCTCGATGCGGCGGGGTGCGTAGCGCGGGTCGTCGCCAAGCGACACCACCGCCACGGTAATCGAGGTAGTGGCGGCCTGCACCAACGGGGCACCGAGCAAAGCGGCGAGCGCGAGGAGCGCAGCTTTCCACATCAGGGCGCCACGAGAACGCTGTGAGGCACGCGGCCCACCGCCACCGTCTTCACCGCCTTAGCGCCGGCCGTGTCGACCAGGGTCATGTCGTCCGACAGGCCGTTGGTCACGTACAGCATCTTGCCGTCGGGGTGCATGGTCAGGCCCCAGGCGCGCTTGCCCACCAGCACGTGGCGGCCGGCCTTTTTCGTGGCCACGTCGACCTCGGCCACGTGGTTGGCCTTGCCCAGGCCCACCCACATCGTCTTGCCATCCGGACTCAGCGTCATGCCCACGGGCGTGATGTCGGCTTCGCGCATGCCTTTCACCGCAAACTTCACCGTGGCCTTGACGCTGTGGTCCTTGGTGTCCACCACGCTCACGGTGGCGTCGAGCTCGTTGCTGACCCACAGCTCGGTGCCGCCCTCGGCCAGCACGAAGCGGCGCGGGCGCTTGCCCACCTTGATGTTCTTGAGCACCTTCTTCTGGCCGAGATCGATGTAGTGCACGACGTTGGCAACCTCGGAGGTGACGTAGGCGAACTTGCCGTCGGGCGTGACCAGCACGCCTTCGGGTTCACCGCCAGTCTTCACCTCGAATAGCTGCTTCTTGCTAGCAAGGTCGTACGCGGCCATCACGTTCTCGTCCTCGATAGAGACGTACACCGTCTTGCCGTCGGGACTGAGGTCAAAGATCTCGGGACTGTCGCCCAACGTAATAGTGCCGGTCATCTTGCCACTGGCGGTGTCCACCACGCCAAGCTGATTGCTGTCTCCGCAGCACACATAGAGCTGGGTGCGGCTCGCGTTGAACATCATGTGACGCGGGCGCTTGCACACATCGATTGCCGTGAGGCGTTCGCCCTGTGAGTCGAACACATAGAGCTTGTTGTCCTTCTCGCTGGACACATACACCTTGCCCTGGGCCATTGCGAGCGAACCACTACCGAGCCCAGCGCACACTGCCAGTACCCAGAGAGCTCGAGAAAGGGAAGGCGCGCGCTCACGCGGCGTGCGGAAGGCAGAGGTCATCTGTTGTCTCCTGATAGGTTGTTGTCAGTACGAATTTGCAAAGACTGTGCCAACGCCAATGCGGTACGGAAGTTGCTGAATCACCTGAAAAACACGCCGTGAAGCCTTCGCGGATAGGCAATAACCCTGAGACAACCCGCCCTCGCTGGGCTCCAATACATGACGCCATTCCCATCGAGTGTTTCACGCCGTCTCAACCGGGAACACTGTGTAATGACACGCAGATGCTGGCTCAAGTGCGGCCTCGCGTTCGCGACTGGTCACACGTTTTCCATGCCGAGACCGAGCACTATGTGGCCCATAAAACCGCTGCGGCTCATCGTGCCCTGGCCCGCCGGTGGCGCAACCGACCTCACGCTGCGCATCCTGTGCGAGGAAGCCGAGCCTCTGCTCGGCCAGCCCATCGTGGTTATCAACCGGCCCGGCGCGGCGGGCACGCAGGTTGCACCGCTGCTCAAGGCCGCTGAGCCCGACGGCCATACCATCGGCCAGTTGCCCATCACCGTGTACCGGCACGCGCTCATGAACCACGTGCCCTGGGACCCGGTGACCGACCTCAGCCCTATCTTGCAGGTCTCCGGCACAACCTTCGGCGTGCTGGTGCCCAGCGCCAGCCCCTGGCGGCAATTGCCCGAGATGCTCGACTGGGCGCGTGACCACCCGGGCGAGCTCATCCTGGGCTCCACCGGGATCGGCACTACAGCCCACTTGGCGATGGAAGAGATCTTGTTGCAACGCGGCATCCGCTATGTGCACGTGCCCTACCGAGGCACGGCCGACCAGATGCTCGCGGTCGCCAGCGGCCAGTTGATGGCAGGCGTGAACTCTACCGGCTTCGCGCCCTGGGTGGACCAAGGCAAGATGCGGGTGCTCGCGATCTTCAGCGCGCAGCGCAGCCCGCGCTGGCCCGACGCGCCCACGCTGCGCGAGCTCGGCTACCCACAGTCGGTCTACACCTCGCCCTGGGGCCTGGCCGCGCCGCGCGGAACGCCTGAACCCGTGGTGCAGAAGCTGCACGACGCCTTCGCCCGCGCTATGCAGAGCGAACGCCACCTGCGTGAACTCGCGCGCTACGACCAGACGCTCGACTACCTCAACACCCGTGACTACCGCCAAGCAGTGCGCGACACGGTGGAGCGCGAGAGACGCCTGCTGCAGCGCATGAACCTCTTGGCCCGGCCGATGGGTGCGGCGGGATGACCATGCCGCTGCTCCAGGCCGATGGCCTGCACAAGTCCTACGGTGGAAAACCCGCCTTGAAAGGTGTGGACGTCGCGCTTCGAGCTGGCGAGATGCTCGCGCTGCTCGGCCCCAACGGCGCGGGCAAGTCCACGCTGCTGCAGTTGCTCACAGGTCTATTCACACCCGACCAGGGCAACATCGAAGTACTGGGGCACAACATGCGTCGCCATCCAAGCCGCGCACTGGCCGGGTTGGGCGTGGTATTCCAGCAGAGCGCACTCGACCTGGACCTGACGGTGACGGCCAATCTTCTGTTCCACACCGATTTGCACGGCCTACCGCGCGCGCGGGCGCGCGAGCGCATCACGGCGCAACTAAACGAGATGGGTCTGGGCGATCAGGCAGGCGCCGTGGTGCGCAACCTCTCGGGCGGCACTCGTCGAAAGGTCGAGTTGGTGCGCGCGCTGCTGCATGAACCGAGCGTTCTGCTGATGGACGAAGCCACTGTGGGTCTGGATCCGGCTTCGCGCCAGCAGCTGCTGGATACGGTGCGAACGCTATGCCGCGCGCGCGGCATGGGCGTGCTGTGGGCAACGCACCTGATAGAGGAAGTGCAAGACGCCGATCGTCTGATGCTGCTGCACCAGGGCGCGGTGCGTTTCGAGGGCTCAATCTCCGGCTTCATGGCTGAAGCGAAGGGCACAGACTTTCAAGTCGAGGTGCTTCGCCGTCTGGGCAGAGCTTGAGTCAAAAGAAAACGTACGGCATTGAGGACAGCTCGACAAGTCGATGGCTGTAAGCCGCTTTCAATGGAAGCCTACCCAGATTCGCATGGTAGCGCAGAAAGCCAGCTTTCCGCAAGGAGCGGAGCCCGCAAAGCTAATTTCAGTTCGCCCGTGTGCGGTCCCACAGTGGCTCTGCCTCGCCTGAATTCTGGTTCAGCGTTCTGGCCAGCACGAACATAAGATCCGATAGCCTATTGAGGTAAGGACTCGCGGCCGTGCTCACGGCCTGCGTCTCAGCCAAGAACACAACCGCGCGCTCCGCTCTACGGCATATCGTCCGACACATATGAGCCTGTGCCGCGACAACCGAACCACCTGGCAGAACAAACTCTTCCAAGCGGGGAAGGCTCTTGTTCAGCTGCGCAAGGCATGTCTCGAGCGCAGCAAGTCTCTCGGGCTTGAGCAGCGTGTAGCCGGGGATGCTGAGCTCACCGCCAAGGTCAAGAAGGTCCTGCTGAACCTGCGAGAGGAAGGACTTGTCGCTCAAGACCTGCGACCCGCCAAAGGCCATCAACATGCCCACAGCGCTGTTGAGTTCGTCAACGTCCCCCATGGCTGCGACACGTGCATCGGACTTGCTCACGCCTCGGCCGTCACCAAGCTTCGTACTGCCTCCATCTCCATTTCGTGTCGCGATTGCGCTGAGTCGAAAGCCCATGTTGTCTCCTTACATGTTGCGGCGGTACTGACCACCGACTTCGAAAAGCGCGCTGGTGATTTGTCCGAGTGAGCAAACGCGCACAGCGTCCATCAGCACCTCGAACACGTTGCCGTTCTCAATCACTGTCTGCTTCAGACGCTGCATCATCGCTGGAGCTTCAGATGCGTGGGCAGCATGGAACTCCTGCAGCCTCACCAACTGGCTCTGCTTCTCGTCGTCGGTCGAGCGCGCAAGCTCCAGAGACTGCGGGGTCGAGTCACCGTGCGGATTGCGGAAGGTATTGACGCCGATGATGGGAAGCTCACCGGTGTGCTTGAGCATTTCGTAGTGCATCGACTCATCCTGAATGCGACCGCGCTGGAAACCAGTCTCCATCGCGCCAAGCACACCACCTCGTTCGGCAATCTTCTCGAACTCCTGCAGAACTGCCTCTTCCACCAGTTCGGTGAGCTCGTCGATGATGAACGCGCCCTGGCTGGGGTTCTCGTTCTTGGCCAGGCCCCATTCGCGGTTGATGATGAGCTGGATTGCCATCGCACGTCGCACCGACTCCTCGGTCGGCGTGGTGATGGCTTCATCGTAGGCGTTGGTATGGAGTGAGTTGCAGTTGTCGTAGATGGCAATCAGCGCCTGCAGCGTGGTGCGGATGTCGTTGAATTGGATTTCCTGCGCGTGCAGCGAGCGGCCGCTGGTCTGGATGTGGTATTTGAGTTTCTGGCTGCGTTCGTTCGCGCCGTACTTCTCGCGCATTGCCACGGCCCAGATTCGGCGAGCAACACGTCCCATGACCGTGTATTCAGGGTCCATGCCGTTGCTGAAGAAGAAGCTCAGGTTGGGCGCAAAGTCGTCAATGTGCATGCCGCGTGCCAGGTACGCCTCCACGAAGGTGAAACCGTTGGAGAGCGTGAAGGCGAGCTGGCTGATGGGGTTCGCACCCGCCTCGGCAATGTGGTACCCGCTGATAGAAACCGAGTAGAAGTTCCGCACGTCGTGGTGCACGAAGTAGCTTGCAATGTCACCCATCACTTTCAGGCTGAATTCGGTGCTGAAGATACAGGTGTTCTGTCCCTGGTCTTCCTTCAGGATGTCAGCCTGGACAGTACCGCGCACGTTGGCCAACACCCACTCGCGAATCTTGGCGGCCTCAGTGTCTGTGGGCTCACGGCCATTCTCGGCCTTGAACTTGTCCAGATTCTGGTCAATGGCCGTGTTCATGAACATCGCCAGGATGCTCGGCGCTGGACCGTTGATGGTCATGGAGACCGAGGTGGCAGGGTGGCACAGGTCGAATCCACCATAGAGCACCTTCATGTCGTCCAGCGTGGCGATGGACACGCCCGAGTTGCCAACCTTGCCGTAGATGTCCGGTCGGAGGTCTGGGTCGTTGCCGTACAGCGTGACCGAATCAAACGCGGTGGACAGACGCTTCGCATCCATACCCTCAGACAGCAGCTTGAAGCGGCGGTTGGTGCGGAACGCGTCACCTTCACCCGCGAACATGCGGGTCGGGTCTTCGCCCTCGCGTTTGAAGGCGAAGGTACCGGCCGTGTAGGGGAAACTACCCGGCACGTTCTCCAGCATCAGCCACTTCAGGAGCTCACCCTGGTCTTCATAGGTGGGAAGAGCGACCTTTCGAATGACCGTACCGGAGAGGCTCTTGGTGGTAAGCGCGGTGCGGATTTCCTTGTCCCGAATCTTGACGATGTACTCGTCACCTGCATAGGCCTTCTGCATGTCCGGCCACTGCTGTAGAAGCTTGCGCGCAACGGGGAGCATCGAGGCTTCCACCGCACCTGCCATGTTCCCTACATGGCTGCTGGCGCCGGCGGAGTCAAACGGCTTTTCGTTGTCTTCAACCGCTCGAGGCTGCGACGCCTCTCCAGCCAACTCCGTCGCCGCGAGACGGAGAGCCTGGGCCTTTCGCGCCTTGGCCACTTCATCGCGCACCAGCTTCTTGTAAGTGCGCAGGGTGCCGGAGATTTCTGCCAGGTAGCGCGTGCGAGCTGGAGGCACGATAGGCGTCTGGTTGGTGCTGTGACGAACCGAAACAGTTGGCAACGACCCGTCAGTCAGACTCAACCCAAGACTAGACAGTCGTGGCTTCAAAGCTTGGTACAGCGCGGTCACGCCATCATCATTGAAACGTGCCGCCATGGTGCCGAACACCGGCATCTCATCCGGCCTCTTTGTCCATGCTTCCTTGTTGCGTTGAACCTGCTTGGCGACATCGCGCAGGGCATCGGCAGCACCTTTGCGGTCGAACTTGTTGATGGCAACAAACTCGGCAAAGTCCAGCATGTCGATTTTCTCGAGCTGGCTGGCAGCGCCGAACTCTGGCGTCATCACATACATCGGGATGTCGACGTGAGGAACGATGGCCGCGTCACCTTGGCCAATGCCGGAGGTCTCCACAACCACGAGGTCGAAGCCCGCCGCCTTGCAGGCTGCCACCACATCGGGCAAGGCGGCACTGATTTCGCTTCCGAAATCTCTCGTGGCCAGAGAGCGCATGAACACCCTGGAGCCGTTCTGCCAAGGACTGGTCGCATTCATCCGGATGCGGTCTCCAAGGAGAGCACCTCCGCTCTTCCTGCGGGATGGGTCGATGCTGATGATGGCTACTCGCGCAGAGTCATCCTGGTCGAGACGAAGACGGCGAATCAGCTCATCGGTCAGCGAAGACTTACCGGCGCCACCCGTGCCAGTGATGCCCAGAACGGGCACTTTGGCGTCGACGGCAGCGTCACGAACCGATTTCACCAGCTTGGGGTCGACCTGACCGTTCTCAATCACGGTGATGAGCTGGGCCAACGCTCTCCAGTGCATTTCCCCGTGACCCTGAATCTCCTCGAGCGCCTTTGGAGCGTATTTGGAGAGGTCTTGGTCGCATCGCATGACCATCTCGCCAATCATCCCCTGAAGACCCATCCGTTGGCCGTCTTCTGGACTGTAGATGCGGGTCACGCCGTAAGACTGTAGGTCTTCGATTTCTCCCGGGACAATCACACCGCCACCGCCGCCAAAGACGCGGATATGGGAGCCACCCCGCTGCTTCAGAAGGTCGACCATGTACTTGAAGTATTCGACATGCCCGCCCTGGTAGCTGCTGATGGCGATGCCCTGAACATCCTCCTGGAGCGCTGCCGTCACCACCTCGTCGACGCTGCGGTTGTGACCCAGGTGAATCACTTCTGCGCCCATGCCCTGCAAAATTCGGCGCATGATGTTGATGGCGGCATCGTGTCCATCGAAGAGACTGGCGGCGGTGACGAATCTCACCTTGTGCGTGGGACGGTACTCGGCGAGCGCTTTGTATTCTGCGGAAAGGTCGGTCATGGCAATGCTCCTAGGGGAGCCTGACTCTAGTAAGCTGCCCGCCAATCCGCCATGGCCGCGATTGCCTATAAAGTGACTGTTTTTGCCACCCCGCCTGCAATGCCCCGCCCCACGCGTATCCAGTCATGAGTGATACCAATGAAAAGCACACCGTGTCGGTGTACTTCGTCAATGCGGCTGTTAACCACCTGTCTGTGGAAAGTCGTGAGCGTGCGTTGGCCGCCTCAGGTATCCAAGCCTCGCTGCTTGATTCCAGCGGAGCTCGGGTGCCAGCGACAGCGTTTTCTGCCTTGTGGCTTGCCGCCGCGCGCGAGTTGGACGATGAGTTCTTTGGTCTGGACTCCCGGTCCATGAAGGTGGGTGGATTCGCCCTCATCTGCCAGGCCGTAATTTCATGCCAACACCTAGACCAGGCGGTCAAACGCATGCTGCGAGGCTTCGCCATCTTGTTGGACGACATCGATGCAGAGCTGCATCTCGAGGGAGATGAGGCCCTGATTCGAGTGAACAACCGAATTGCCCATCACGACGACCGACGCTTTGCAGATGAGACTTTGCTCATCCTTGTTCATGGCCTGATGTGCTGGCTGATAGGACGGCGCATACCGATTACCTCGATGTCCTTCGCGCACAGTCGGCCGCCGCACTGGCGGGAACACACCACCATGTTTAGCGATGCTGTTGAGTACGACGCGAACGGCACAGCCATTCGCTTTGATGGCCGTCTGCTCGCTGCTCCAGTGGCACAAACAGCCATCACCCTGCGCAGGTTTCTCCGAACTGCACCTCAATCGGTGTTCTTGAAGTACCGAAACGAGGACAGCTGGACTGCAAAGCTTCGACAAAGACTCCGTAGTGGGCTGGGCGGACTCGATTCATGGCCCGTTCTTGATGAGGTGGCCAAAGCAGAAGGCACAACTGAGACAACCCTGCGGCGCAGGCTTGAGCGCGAGGGAACCAGCTATCAGCAGATTAAGGACCAGCTGCGCAGCGACATTGCCATCGACTACCTCTGCAACAGCAATCTCAGCGTGGACGATATCTCCGCGCAACTGGGTTTTCAGGATACGAGTGCCTTCCATCGCGCGTTCAAGCGTTGGAACGGATTGCAACCTGGTGAGTATCGGAAGCGCCAAGTGACCTAGCGCAGGCACCTGTCAAAAACCGCCATTCCGTTGCCGGATGCGGACATTGGCAACTCGCGCCCCCAAGCATAGAGTCTCTCCACCGAGGCTTCTATGACACGACAGGCTGTACGTCAACACAAACACGCTGTGCGCAGCAGCAAGCGTCCCGGCGCTCAGAGCGTTGAGCAGCAAAAGGGCGCTGAAGGTGCCTTGGCACTTCTCGATAGAAGCGTTCGCTTCGGTCACTCCCGTCTAGCGCTCATCCGCCTTGAACAAGCCATCAACTGCGGAGCGCCTGTCTCGGTTGACCATTGGAAGTACTGCTACAGCGCCGCCATGTCGAGTGCTGACGTCAATCTGCAAGCGCTGTATCTGCGCGCAGCGCAGAAGGTGAGCTGAAGCACTTGAGGTGTGCACGTGACATGGGCTGTTCGAGCACGTCATGCCATGCGTTTAGCCGAACAAGCGTTCGGCTCCATCTTGTAGCATCGGCCACCTTTTGCGAGATGGAACGATGACCAGAGTAATGCTACGCGCTAAGCTTCACCGCGCCACTGTCACTGAAGCGGACCTTCACTACGAAGGCTCTTGTGGGATTGACGAAGACCTTCTGGATGCAGCCGACATGCGGGAGTTCGAGAAGATTGAACTCTACAACGTCAACAACGGCGAGCGCTTCTCGACATACATCATCAAAGCGGCGCGCGGAAGTGGAGCCATATCCCTAAACGGGGCCGCCGCGCGGAAGGCTCATGTGGGTGACTTGCTCATCATCTGCACCTACTCCCCCGTGAGCGACACCGAAGTTGACAACTGGAAACCTCGAGTCGTACTACTTGGGGAAAGCAACCGCATCTCGGCCATCAAGGACTGAAACAAGCTCTGCTTGGAACCACCTGCAGCGCTGCATGTGCCCGGGAGCTCAGCATTGGAGCTGGAACCCATCATGGTTCCACTCAAGAAGGTGACAAAAACTGCCATCGAGATGCTCTTTGCGGACATGGCAGATTTGAGCGCCCTTGCCTAAAGTCGCGTCTTTTCAGACGAAGAGCGCGACAACATGAGTCAGATGAAGGTGGGCGTCATCGGCGCCGGGACAATGGGCAATGGCATTGCGCAGGTTTGCGCTTTTGCTGGGTATGACGTGGTGCTGATTGACGTCTCCGATGAGGCGCTTCAGAAGGGCTTGAAGTCAGTCCGCACGAGCCTCGAGAGGATGACCCAAAAGGGAAAGCTCTCAGAGGAACAACGCGACGCTGCTCTGCAGAAGATTGCGGTCACAACGTCGTACTCCAATCTGACAGAAGCTGACTTGGTCGTGGAAGCTGCCACCGAGAACCTCTCGCTCAAACTCAAGATTCTTCGTGACATTGAGGCTGTTGTTCGACCGGACGCGGTCATCGCCAGCAACACGTCCTCCATCTCTATCACGCAACTTGCGGCCGTTCTCTCCAGGCCGCAGCGGTTCATTGGCATGCACTTCTTCAACCCAGTGCCGCTCATGTCGCTTCTGGAGATCATCCGTGGCCTCCAAACCAACGACGAAGCTCACCAGGTCGCACTGGCCTTTGCGACTGCCATTGGGAAGACACCCATCACGGTCAAGAACAGCCCCGGCTTTGTCGTCAACCGAATTCTCTGCCCCATGGTAAATGAGGCCGTCTATGTGCTGCAGGAAGGGCTTGCATCGCCAGAGGAAATTGACGTCGGTATGAAGCTTGGTTGCAACCACCCCATTGGCCCGCTCGCTCTGGCAGACCTCATTGGGCTAGACACGATGCTGGCCATCATGGATGTCTTCTACGACGGCTTCGGGGACACAAAGTACAGGCCTGCGCCCTTGCTCAAGGAGATGGTCGCCGCCGGGCGCCTCGGCCGCAAAACTGGACACGGTTTCTACAACTACACCTCCACCTAAATACGAAGCGAGACACTGATGAGCGAATACAGCGCCCCTCTCAAGGACATGCAGTTCGTGCTGCAGAACCTGGTCGACATGAAAGAAATTTCTTCACTGCCTGGCTTCGAGGACGCCAGTGAAGACTTGGCTGGAGCCATTTTCGAAGAGGCCGGGAAGTTCGCTGCGGGCGTGCTTTCGCCACTTAACGTGATTGGCGACCGCCAAGGCGCCACCTGGAAGGATGGAGAGGTCTCAACTGCCCCGGGCTGGAAGTCAGGCTACGAACAGTTCTGCGCAGGCGGCTGGCATGCTTTGTCGTGCTCGCCAGAGTTTGGTGGGCAGGGACTTCCCCGCGTTCTGTCCTCGTTGGTCGAAGAGATGTGGAATGGTGCGAACGTGGCCTTCTCCGTAGGCATCATGCTGACGCGTGGTGCGATTGAGGCGCTTGAGCTTTGCGGCTCCGACGCTCAGAAGTCCACCTATCTCCCGAAGCTAGTGAGCGGCGAGTGGACTGGCACCATGAACCTGACGGAACCTCAAGCCGGCTCAGACCTGTCGGCAGTTCGCGCAAAGGCGACGCCCCAACCCGACGGTAGCTTCAAGGTAGAGGGTCAAAAGATTTTCATCACCTACGGTGAGCACGACCTGACGCCGAACATCATTCACCTTGTACTGGCGCGAACACCAGGAGCACCAGATGGCGTGAAAGGCATCTCTCTCTTCGTCGTTCCCAAGTTCCTGGTGAATGAGGACGGCAGCCTTGGAGCCAGGAATGATGTCCGCTGCGTGTCCATTGAGCACAAGCTTGGCATTCACGGAAGCCCGACCGCCGTTCTTGCGTTTGGGGACAGCGGAGGAGCAACCGGGTGGATGGTTGGCGAAGAGAACCGTGGACTGGAGTACATGTTCATCATGATGAACGCTGCACGGTACTCCGTCGGTTTGGAGGGGGTCGGCCTGTGCGAGCGCTCTTACCAGCGCGCTCGCGACTACGCACGTGACCGCGTTCAAGGTGTTGAGATGGGCGGTGACCGACACAAGGTTTCCATCATTCGCCATCCTGACGTTCGACGAATGCTATTGCAGATGCGCTCAAGAACTGAGGCTCTGCGTGCGGTTGCGACTGTTGTCGCCGCAGCGATGGACAAGGCCCATGCGCACCCAGATGAGGCGACACGCCGTCAGAGCCAAGAGTTTGTGAATCTGATGATTCCCGTGGTGAAAGGGTGGAGCACGGAAAGTGCCGTGGATGTCACATCACTCGGCGTTCAGATTCATGGCGGAATGGGATATGTCGAAGAGACCGGTGCGGCCCAACATCTGAGAGACGCTCGCATCACACCCATCTACGAGGGGACCACCGGCATCCAGGCAGGTGACCTTGTGGGTCGCAAAATTGCTCGCGATGGAGGTGCTGCCATCAGGCGTGTGCTGAACGAAGTTGCCACAGTAGTAGCTAAGCTGAGGGCCCCGGACGATGAACTTCTTTCTGCGGTGGCAACTCGGTTGGAGAGCGCATCAATCGCACTGGACCGAAGCGTCCAGTTTGTCGTGAATACCTACGAGAGAAATGCGAAGTCAGTAGCAGCGGGGTCGGTTCCCATGCTCGAGATGGTCGGGATGGTCGCAGGTGGCTGGCAACTTGGACGGGCATGCCTGGCGGCTCACAAGCTCTTAAAGAATGGCTCTGGCGACGTCGACTTTCTTAGAAGCAAACTGCTAACGACGCGCTTTTATGTCGACCACGTCCTGACAAAAGTGCCCGCTCTTGCTGAGGCGGTGCTGTCGGACACAAGCGCAATAGCCGATTTTCAGGATGACCAGTTCTGAACGCTGCAGCTCTGTGAGGGCGTCACTCGATGAGCAAATAACTAGCTATGGTCATGGAAACATTTAAGGCACTGTTGATCGAGAAGGGTGCAGGTGGCGCGGTCAGCTGTTCGTTGACTCACTTGACCCCTGAGCAACTTGATGATGGCGAACTCACCATCAAAGTTCACTACTCAAGCATCAACTACAAGGATGCACTGGCGGCCACTGGGGTTGGAAAAGTCATTCGTCGTTTTCCATGTATTGGTGGTATCGACCTTGTCGGGGAAGTCGTGGCGAGCACCGACTCACGCTTCAATGTCGGCACAAAAGTCATCGCCACGAGTTTCGACATTGGTGTCTCTCATCATGGCGGCTATGCGGAGCTTGCAAGGATTCCCTCGAAGTGGGCCTTAGCGCTCCCATCTGGACTGACGACTTTCGAAGCTATGGCCCTTGGAACGGCGGGTTTCACCGCAGCCTTAGGCATTCTGAGGATGGAGGCAAACGGTCTGAAGCCGGAAAACGGTCCTGTGGTTGTCACTGGTGCTTCGGGTGGTGTGGGAGGGCTAGCCGTCAACATGCTGTCTCAGCTTGGCTACCACACAGTTGCGCTAACTGGGAAAGCGACAGAGACAGACAAACTTCTCGAGCTAGGCGCATCGGAAGTGATGCTCACTTCGTCAATAGATCTAGAGAAGGTACGACCACTCGAAACCGGCCTGTGGTCAGGTGCGGTCGACAATGTGGGTGGGCGAATTTTGCACTGGCTTTTGGCGACGATGCGGCAAGCAGGGACAGTGGCCAGCATAGGAAACGCAGCAAGTGCTGAGCTGGATACGACCGTTTTCCCTTTCATTCTTCGCGGTGTCAGTCTGCTCGGCGTGGACTCAGGTTACATGCAGTTCCCGCTGCGGGCTGAGGTGTGGAATCGACTCGCGACAGACCTCAAACCACGCCATCTAGCGGCAATGACCCGAACCATCGAGTTTGAGCAGCTACCGAAGGCTTTCGATGATTTTGTTCAAGGGCACGCCAAGGGGCGTACGGTGGTCAAGGTGGCCTCTTAGAAGACTCTGCTTCTCCCGCTCAGATGGGGGTGCAGCGTAATTCTTGGACTGGTTTCAGTTGATTAGGCCCAGGCTTTCGCGGTACTCGATGGGGCTGAGGGAGCCCAACGACATCTTGATCCGTTTTTCGTTGTACCAGAGGATGTACTCGTGCACCGCTCGGATGAACGCCTCGATGGTGGTCGACTTCCAATCCCGCGGGTAGAACATCTCATTCTTCAGGCGCCCAAAGAAACCTTCGCAGGCCGCGTTGTCCGGTGAGCACCCCTTGCGCGACATCGACCGCGTCAGCTTCGCACTGTGCATCCGATCAAGCCAGCCCGGCCAACGGTAGTGGGCGCCACGGTCGGAGTGAATGATCGGCTTGCTGTCACACGATTGCACCGTGTCAATGGCCGCATCGAGCATCGTGTTCACCAACTCGGAGTCCGGTCGGGTACCAAGCGTCCAGCTCACCACCATGCCATCGAAGCAGTCGATCACAGGCGAGAGGTAAACCTTTCCTGCCGGGATCTGGAACTCCGTAATGTCGGTGAGCCACTTCTCATTCGGTGTCGCCGCCTGGAAGTCACGATTGAGGAGGTTGTCTGGCGCAGGGCTGATCTCCCCGAGGTAGGACCCGTATCGACGCTTTTTCCCCGCGGGAACACTCAAGCCCTCCTGCTTCATCAGGCGCTGCACGACTTTTTCAGACAGATGCAACTGGCGTCTGCCCAGCGCCGCACGCATGCGCCGGTAACCATAGCTGCGGTGGTTGCTCTGAAACACATCGGCAGCGGCAACGCGGGCGTCAGCGTATTTTTCAGGCCTTCGCTGGCGGGCGCAGTGGTAGAAGTAGGAACTGCGAGCCAGGCCAAGTTCGCCAAGTAGCTCTGTGAGCGAGTAGATGGGCTTCAGGGCGTCAACCAGCAGGGTCTTCTCCCGATTGCTCAGGAGCAGAGGGGTGACGCCCAAGCCTTTTTTACCAGTTCATTGGCCTTCTTCAAGATGTCATGTTCGAGCTGAAGACGGTGAATGCTCTGTTGAAGCGACTCGACTTGGCGCTGCAGTTCGGCAGCATCAGGCACTGGCGGTGAATTGTTTTGACGTTTCATGGATGCGGGTACCTCGCGGCCGAGCAACTGGTTTTTCCAGTTGTACAGCGTAGGCCGACACACCGCCAGCTTCTGGGCAATTTCTTGTGCGCTGGTCTTTCGGGTGCAAAGCTCAATCACCGCTGCACTCTTAAGCTCGACGGAGTGCAGGATGTTCGGTGCCCGGCCCACCATTCGGTGACGAACCTCGGGGTGCAGCTCGTCAATCCACTCGGTCAGTAGCTCCCGACCGGGATATCCCAATGCCCGCATGGTCGAGGCAATGCACCGATCGTGTTCAATGTAGTGCTTCACCGCCGCATGCTTTTGCTGATCAGAATACTTCTGTCCTGATCGCGAATACCCGACTCGCAGGTCCTCGCTCCGCTCGTACTCCCGGTACCAGCCAATGAGCGAGTTCTTGGTCGGATAGCCCAACTGGCGGATGGTCGCCCTGAGGCGCTTGCCAAGCTTGATATAGAGCTTGACGGCTCGGATTCGGTCTTCGTAGGAATACATGAACTACCTCCAGGTAGTCCAAGTTTTTAGCCGCATCCCCCCGACTCGTCGGCTTGGTTGTCGTCGCCGTTGCAATTTCGCTTGATCGATGCAGGTCACGACGTGCGCCGGCAGGCCGCAGGCTACGAACAAAGCAAGGCTGCAGCGGCGATGCAGGCGGCGGAGGCCGAGGTGTTGCCTGACATGCTCGGCGAGCCCGCCGAGGTTTTCGCGCGTTTGCTGGCGCTGGATGAGTCGCAGCTGGTCAAGATTCTGGCGCTGTTCGTTGGGCGCTCTTACAACGTGATTTCGCAGGAGGCCAAGCGCACAAACACGCACGGTTTCGACGCCGCTGCCGCCATCGAGCAGGCCGTGGGCGTGGACATGGCCGACTGGTGGGAGCCGACCGAAGAGACGTACCTGGGCGCGGTGGCCAAGGCCAAGATGATGGAGGCGGTGACCGAGGTGGGCTGCGATGCCGCCGACCTCGTAAGCATGAAGAAGGGGGACGCGATCATCGTCGCGCAGCAGCGCCTGTCGGGTCGCCGTTGGCTTCCTGCACCGCTCAAGGCGTACAGCGAGGCCTGACACATCGGAACGGCCCTTGGGCCGTTATTCGGTGGCGCTCAACGGGAAGGGCGCCACCCTCCCCTTGCCGCGCGGCTTTCCCTCCCCATCGGTCGCTCTGCGGCGGCCGCTCAACTTCTCAAGGGGGCAAATTGGCCAGCTCCAGCGGAACGTGCCCACAAGGGCACAACCGCGCCGGCCCTGGCCAACATCCCCCCGCCGGATGGCCCCCCCCCGAAAACCAGCACGACGTGCCGTCCTGCCTGGTCGCCCTGCGACTGCCGGCGCTGCGCTCTGGCCCGGCCTGTGGCCGTAGTGCGGGCGCTGCGCGCCTGGTGTGTGTCTCGGTCCAGCTCTCGGTGTGGCATGCCACGCTGAGTTGTCGCCATTTCCGGTGACTTTGCTTCGGGCCTGTCAGGGGCCGGCACTGTGCACCTGCAGGGGTCCGCTTCGCCAGGTACTCACCCGGTCCCTTCACTGCGTTTCGGGCTGCGGCTTCCGTGCCCGCCCTTGCTCCCCTGCCATTCCCTTCGCTTTTGTGCACCGGGCGACGAACTCAGCGAGGCGATGGCATCAACCAACGGAGCAAACATGACCGCGACACACAACACCAATACAACGAAAGGCTCGGAATCTAGCAACGCGATCGGCCGCAAGAAGAAGGCCCTGCAGATCGTGCATTCGCACGAGCGCACGATGGGAAAATTACTCCAGGACAACGCGCGTAGGCACCGGCTGCACAAGGTCTTTTCTGACTTTTGCGAGCTGGCAGCACTGGCCATAAGCAACTCCGTTGACCTGGTCCACCAGGAGGCGCGAGAAGCCCGATACATGCAGATCGTGGGTGAGTACGAGGGTGAGGAGGTTCACCGATTTCCGCAGCTGCTGGCAGTTCTGGTGGACTGGTTGGAATCGGGCCTGGACGACTGTCTGGGCAAGCTGTTCATGGGTCTTGAGCTGGGGGATTCGTTCAAGGGCCAGTTCTTCACGCCCTTTGAGCTTTCGCGCTTGATGGCGGGCCTGACTTTTGGCGGTGCACGCCAGGCGATCGAGCGACAAGGTTTCGTGACCGTGAGCGAGCCCGCTTGCGGCGCAGGTGGCATGGTGCTGGCTGCGGCCGATGCGCTCCAGGCGCAGGGGATCAACTACCAGCAGGCCATGCACGCCACTGCGGTAGACGTCGACGCGACCGCGGTTCATATGGCCTATGTGCAGCTGTCGCTTGCACATGTGCCGGCCATCATCGTTCACGGCAATAGCCTGTCCATGGCAGAGTGGGGGCACTGGTTCACGCCCGCGCACATCCTGGGTGGTTGGGACCGCCGATTGCGCGTACATCGCAAGGGTGAAAAGGTTGCGACCGTGCCTGAAATGCAAGATATGACGCCTGCCGCAGGTCCTGATTTGGTTGAGGTCCGGTCGGCCGCACTTGTGACAAGAGCTGAGCGCTTGCAGCTGGACCTGTTCTGAGAATTCCGCCACGCACGAATTTTGGTGTTCGGCCTTCCACGGCCGGCGGCGCTATGCTTTAGGGCATGTGCAATTTGTACGGCGCAACCAAGCTCGAAGGCATCCGCAGGCATTGGCAGCCATCGGTTGCCGATCACCTGGTGTGGGAAGGCGGCATAGTCGCGCCGCGCAAGCCGGGTACATTCATTCGCCGTGCGCGCGATGATGCCGGGTATTCCCGCGAGCTGGTCGTTGGGCGCTGGGGCCTGATCCCGTGGTTCTCAAAAACGTTCGATATCAAGTTCTCAACCAACAACGCACGCTGGGGTCTCCTCGTTTTCAGTGCAATAAGTGACGGTACGAAAAGCTAGCACTGGCGCGGAGGTGGTGTTGGTAGATCGTTGATTTCATTGACTTTCCTGTTCACTTTCAAATCT
>NZ_SCML01000075.1 GCF_005503365.1 Hydrogenophaga sp. 2FB | reverse complement strand
CCCCTGCCCCACCCTTCACCAGAAAGGCCTGCCATGTCCGCTTCCTCCCTGACCCGCCTGTGCCGCGCCCTGGGCGCTGCCGCCCTCGGTACCCTGACCCTGACCGCCACCCAGGCGCAGGAGAAGTTCACCTTCATGACCAACTGGTACGCGCAGGCCGAGCACGGCGGCTACTACCAGGCCATCGCCAACGGCATCTACAAGAAGCACGGCCTGGACGTGACCATCAAGATGGGCGGCCCGCAGGTCAACATCATCCAGATCATGGCCGCCGGCCAGGCCGACTGCATCATGGGCGCGACCGACACGCAGATGATGGTGGCGCGCGGCAACGGCCTGCCCATCGTCAACGTGGCCGCGATCTTCCAGAAGGACCCGCAGGTGCTGATCGCGCACGAGGACGTGAAGTCCTTCGAAGACATGAAGGGCAAGACCATCCTGATCGCGCCCACCGCGATGCGCGGCATGTGGAACTGGCTCAAGGGCAAGTACGGCTACACCGACGCGCAGGCGCGGCCCTACACCTACAACATCCAGCCCTTCGTGGCCGACAAGAACGTCGTGCAGATGGGCTTCCTCTCGTCCGAGCCGTTCGCGATCCAGAAGGCCGGCGTGAAGGCCAACACCTTCCTGCTGGCCGACCAGGGCTACCCGCCCTACGCCAACCTGATCTCCTGCATGGAGAAGACCGTCAAGGAACGCGAGAAGACCGTGGCCGCCTTCGTGAAAGCCACCGCCGAGGGCTACAAGAGCTACCTGGCCGATCCGGCGCCCGCCAACGCGCTGATCAAGAAGGACAACCCCAACATGACCGACGACCAGCTGAACTACGGCATCAGCAAGATCAAGGAGATGGGCATCATCACCAGCGGCGACGCGGCCAAGCAGGGCATCGGCACCATGACGCGCGAGCGCCTGCTGAAGACGCAGGCCTTCCTGGTCGAGAACCAGATGATCGATCCGGCCAAGGTCAACATCGACCAGGCCTACCGCCTGGACATCATCAAGGACATCAAGGTTCTTCCCTAAGCCAGACACGCGCCACCGCGCGTGAACGACGCACACCGGTGCGGGCCACGGAGCCCGCACCGGTGAGCCCCCGCCGTCACCCCACCAGCACCCCATGAAGACAGACCCACCGTCCGCCGTCCCGGCCATTGACATCCAGGCCGTCCAGAAAACCTACCCCAACGGCACCGTGGCCTTGCAGCCGGTGGACCTGACCGTACGCGAAGGCGAATTCGTCACGCTGCTCGGCCCCTCGGGCTGCGGCAAGAGCACGCTGCTCAAGATGGTGGCGGGCCTGCTCGAACCCACCAGCGGCAGCCTCAAGCTCTGGGGCCAAGGGGTGAATCAACTGGAAAAGTCGGGCCACCGCCTGGCCTTCGTGTTCCAGGCGCCCACGCTGATGCCCTGGGCTTCCGTGCAGACCAACGTGCGTCTGCCGCTGGACCTGGCCGGTGTGCCACGCGCCGAGGCCGATGCCCGCGTGGCCGACGCGCTCGCGCTGGTGGGCCTGTCGAAGTTCGCCAAGGCGCTGCCACGCGCGCTCTCGGGCGGCATGCAGATGCGCGTGTCGATCGCGCGCGGCCTGGTGGTCGAACCCACGCTGCTGCTGATGGACGAGCCCTTTGGTGCGCTCGACGAAATCACCCGCCACAAGCTCGACGCGGACCTGCTCGAACTCTGGCAGAAGAAAAACCTCACCGTCGTCTTCGTCACGCACTCGATCCACGAGTCCGTGTTTCTCTCCAGCCGCGTGGTGATGATGGCCGCGCGCCCGGGCCGCATCGTGGAAGAGGTTCACATCGACCAACCGTACCCGCGCACGCCCGACTTCATGGTCTCCACCGAATTCAGCCACTACGCCAAACGGCTGCAGGACAGCCTGCTGCGCGCCAGCCGCGACACGACCGAGAGCGCACACGCATGAGCACGAACACCCCCTTCCTGCAACAACCCCGCGTGCAACGCGTCCTGTACCCGGCGCTGGTCGCCATCGCGCTGGTCCTGATCTGGCACGCGCTGGTGGTCGGCCTCGAGCTGCCGCCGTACCTCGTCCCCTCACCCGGCCTGATGATGGAGACCCTGATCAAGGATTGGGGCACGCTCTTCAACTCGCTGCTGATCACGATGAAGATCACCGTGCTGTCCTTCGTGGTGGCCGTGGTCGTCGGCGTGCTGATCTCGTTCCTGTTCGTGCAGAGCCGGCTGATCGAGACCGCGCTGTTCCCCTACGCGGTGCTGCTGCAGGTCACACCCATCGTGGCCATCGCGCCGCTGATCATCATCTGGGTCAAGCAGCCCACCGCCTCGCTGGTGGTGTGCGCCGCGCTGGTCGCGCTGTTCCCCATCATCTCGAACACCACGCTCGGCCTGCGCAGCATCGACCCCGATCTGCAGAGCTACTTCAAGATGAACCGCGCCACGCGCGGCCAGATGCTGTGGCGCCTGCGCATCCCGAGCGCGCTGCCCTACTTCTTCGGCGGCCTGCGCATTTCTTCGGGCCTGGCGCTGATCGGCGCGGTGGTGGCCGAGTTCGTCGCCGGCACGGGCGGCACCAACACCGGCCTGGCCTACCAGATCCTGATGGCCGGCTACCAGCTCGACATCCCGCGCATGTTCGCCGCGCTGCTGCTGATCTCGCTCGCCGGCGTCTTCCTGTTCGTGCTCATGGCCTGGCTGACCAAGGTCTGCCTCGGTTCCTGGCACGCCAGCGAACTGGCGCAGGACTGAACGAACCGCATTGAAAGACGACACGACATGAACGCCCCCAGCACCTCCATTGAACAGCTGCAGCACGAGCTGCCCGACCTCGACTGGATCACCGACCCGCTGAAAGTCGGTCGGCTGTCGCAGGACTTCTCCTGGTTCAGCCCCGTGCTCAAACGCCAGTTGCTCGGCAAGCGCGGCGACATCGCCGTGAAGCCGCGCACCGAAGACGAGATCCGTCGCATCGCGAGCGCCTGCGCGCGCCGCAGGCTCCCGCTCACGCTGCGCGGCAGCGGCACCGGCAACTACGGCCAGTCCACACCGCTGCACGGCGGCGTGATCCTGGACATGAGCGGCTACAACAACTTCCTGTGGTCGCAGCCCGGCGTGGGCCGCGCGCAGGCCGGCATCCGGCTGGCCGAGTTCGACAACGCCACCCGCCCCATGGGCTGGGAACTGCGCTGCATTCCCTCCACCTTCCGCAGCGCCTCGCTGGGTGGCCTGTTCAGCGGCGGCTTTGGCGGCGTAGGCTCGATCAACTACGGCCCGATCGGCGCGGCCGGCAACATCCTGGGCGTGCGCGCGATGAGCGTGGAAGCCGAGCCGCAAGTGGTGGAACTGCGCGGTCCCGAGGCCCTGTTGCTGCACCACCTGTGGGGCACCAACGGCATCGTGCTCGAGGTGGAAATGGCGCTCGCACCCGCCCACGCCTGGATGGAAATGATCGTCACCTTCGAAGACGGTGACCGCGCGCTCGACTTCGGCAATGCGCTGGCGCACGCGCCCGGCATCGTGAAGAAGAACATCGCCGTGCTGGCCGACCCGATCCCCGCCTACATGACGCCGCTGGCCGGGCACCTGCCCAAGGGCTGCCACGCCGCGCTGCTGCTGGTGGCCGAGTTCTCGGAAGCCGCCGCGCTGCAAGTGGTGGCGGCCCATGGCGGCAACATCACCTACCGCAAGACCGCGGACGAGGTGAAAGCCCAGCACCACACGCTGGCGGAATATTGCTGGAACCACACCACGCTCAACGCGCTCAAGGTCGACAAGAGCCTGACGTATCTGCAGACCACGTTCACGCCCGGCAAACACCTCGACCAGGTGCGCCGCATCCGCGAACTGTTCGGCGACGAAGTGCTGATGCACGTGGAGTTCCTGCGCAGCTTCGACGGCTTCACCACCTGCACCTCGCTGCCGCTGGTGCGTTTCACGACCGAGGAACGGCTCAACGAGATCATCCAGATCTTCCGCGACAACGGCATCCGCGTGAACAACCCGCACACCTTCATCATCGAAGAAGGCAAGGTCGGCGGCGACCTGCCGCAGAACGTCATCGACATGAAGCAGCGCATGGACCCAACCGGTCTGCTGAACCCCGGGAAGATGCGCGCCTGGGGTGTACCCGACTGAGCCCCCCTCGACGTCCCTTCATTTCACGGAGACCTCCTCATGAGCACAGGCACCCCCATGGCCCACTATGCTGCCGCCCGGCGCGTTGGCGATTTCGTGTTCATGAGCGGCGTCGTGGCCGTCGACCCGGCCACGCGCCGGGCCGTCGCCAGCTACGAAGACATTCCCACGAAAGCGCTGGGGTCCCTGCGCAAGCTGGGCTACGTCACGGGCCAGATGTCGGTGGACGTGTTCGAGGCGCCCATCGTGGCGCAGAGCTGGTTCGTGCTGGACCGCATCCGGCATCTGGCCCGCGAGCATGGCGGGGAAATGGCCGACGTGGTCAAGCTGGTGCAGTACTTCCGCCAGTTGCCCCACTACGCGCACTACAACCGCGTGCGCGGCATCTTCTTTCCGGACGAGGCCCCGGTGAGCACCGTGGTCGAGGTGTCGCGCTTCCTGCCGGGCGACGAGGTGCTCGTCGAGGTGGAAGCGACGATGTACCTGCCGCGTTGAGGTTTAGAGGCGGCTCAGCAGCCGCGTCACATTGACCACCACCCGCACATCGCTGGGCGTCAAGCCGGCCTTGATCTCGAAGGCCGGGTCCTGCGTGTCGCGCAAGGTCGGCTCGCCCAGCGGCATGCCTTGTCGCCCCACGATGGCAAACACCTGCGGCGCGTTGGCCTTGGCGCCGCGCCGCGCCACCACCGCCACCTCGCCATTGGCCAGCCGCACATAGCTGCCGGGCGGGTAGAAACCCACGTGCTTGACGAACAACGCACCCAACGGGTCCGGGCGCTGGTCCGAGCCCATGAAGAGTTCGCGCGCCACCTGCTGCGACAGAAAGCCACCGCGCCCCTCGCGCGGGCTGAGGCGCGCCACGTAGACGTCGGCGATCTGCAGCAGCCGCTGCGCCACACCCGTCGTGCAGGTGCCCGCCGGGTAACCACCGCCGTCGGACCGCTCATGCTGCTCCGCCACGAGTTGCAGCCACAGTGGATCGGTGACACCCAGTTGGCCCAGCACCGCCACGCTGCGCAACGGATGTTCCTGCACGGTCTCGCGCTGGACGACGGACAGCGGCCCGGTCTGGCGCGCCATCGCGTCGTGCGCGTGCGTCATGCCGATGTTCATGGTCAACGCGGCGCGCAACAGCACGCCTTGCTCGGTCGGCGAGAGATCCGTGTGCGGGGACACCAGCGCGCACAACCCGCCCGAGAGCAGCGCGTGCGTGGTGCTGTAGCCCATGCGGGCATCGAACAGCAGTTGCACCAGCACGAGGAAGCAGCTGTCCGGCGCGGCGCGCCAACGGTCCCGCACGCGCGTGGCGATGCGGTCGATGCGTTCGATGAACTGGGGGGCGGATGCACCTTGGTGCAACAGCGTGCCGAGCGAGGCATGCAGGTCGGTCCAGAACTCGACCGGCCCCATCTCCTCCCGCGCGGGCGCATTCGGCACCTCCGGTGCGTGGGCCTGGGTCAGGCCGGCAATGCGGTTGATCGGTGCGTCGTCGCGCACCATGCGATCGAGCTGCGTGGTGTAGCTGTACGACCAGGCTTTCCAGTCGGCATCGAGCACCACCGGGCCGTGCAGCATGAGAAGCCCCCGGTGCTGCTCGGAGTGGATCACCTCGCCCTTGCGCAGCAACAGCACGCCCTTCGGGTCCCACACGTTCACGGGCACCGGCTGTTGCAGGGCGATGGCGTCCAGAGGGAGCGGCTTGTACATTCCTGCGAATCTACGCGCCTTGGGCGGTCGTGAAGCCGGGAATAAAAGCAGAAAAGCCTGCAAGTTCAAGAACTTGCAGGCTTTCTGGGTCTGGTGGGCGGTGCAGGGTTCGAACCTGCGACCCCTGCCGTGTGAAGGCAGTGCTCTACCACTGAGCTAACCGCCCGATTGATCTGACCGATCTCTCGGAAGCCTCAGATTATAGCCAGGTTTTTGCCGCTCTCAGCTCGTCTGCAGCTGGCGCCACACAGTTTTTCCCTTGCTGGCCTTGTCCAGGTCGGCCAGCAGGCCTTCGTGCGCCTGCGTTTCCTGCTCGTTGGCGAGCAGCACGGGCAGCTCGAAACGCCTCAGGTCGATCACCTCGACCTGACCGTCTTCACCCGGCGCATCGCCCAGGTCGATCAGCAGCGCGTCCTGGCCGCGCGTCATGTTGATGTAGACGTCGGCCAGCAACTCGGCATCGAGCAAGGCGCCGTGCAGCGTGCGGCCCGAGTTGTCCACGCCCAGCCGGTCGCACAGCGCATCCAGGCCGTTGCGCTTGCCCGGGAACATTTCCTTGGCCATCGCCAGGCTGTCGGTCACCTGGCCGATCACGGTCTTGATGGATGCACGGCCCAGGCGTTCCAGTTCCTTGTTGAGGAAGCTGATGTCGAACGGCGCGTTGTGGATGATCACTTCCGCGTCGCGCAGGTAGTCCAGCAACTGGTCCGCGATGGCGGCGAACTTGGGCTTGTCGCGCAGGAACTCGTTGCTGATGCCGTGCACCTTGAGCGCGTCCTCGTGGCTGTCGCGCTCGGGGTTCACATAGAAATGCAGGTTGTTGCCGGTGAGCTTGCGGTTGAGCAGTTCGACGCAACCGATCTCGATGATGCGGTCGCCGTTGTCGGCCGACAGGCCTGTGGTTTCCGTGTCGAGGACGATCTGGCGCATCAGTGTTTCTCTTTCGCGTGGTTGATCGAGTACTTCGGAATTTCCACCGTCAGGTCGTTCTGGGCCAGGATGGCCTGGCACGACAGGCGCGAGTTGGGCTCCAGGCCCCAGGCGCGGTCAAGCAGGTCTTCTTCGGTTTCGTCGAGTTCGTTCAGGCTGTTGAAGCCCTCACGCACGATCACGTGGCAGGTCGTGCAGGCGGCGCTCATGTCGCAAGCGTGCTCGATGTTGATCTTGTTGTCGAGCAGGGCTTCGCAGATCGAGGTGCCCGCGGGCGCCTTGACGCTGGCGCCCTGGGGACAGTACTCGGGATGGGGCAGGATCTTGATCGTGGGCATGGGGAGGTGGGTTTCAGACTTCTTCGAGTTTCTTGCCGGACAGCGCTTGCTGGATGCCCCGGTTCATGCGCAGCGCGGCGAAGGGCTCGGTGGCCTTGGCCAGTTCGCTGGTGGCGTTCTCGATCGCCTTGGCATCTTCACCGGCGGCAGTCGTGGCGAGTGACGCCATGAGGGCGTCGAACTGTTCGCGTTCGGCGGGCTCCAGCAGGTCGGCATCGGCGGCCAACGCCGTGCGCGTGGCGGCAATCATGCGGTCGGCGTCCACGCGGGCTTCCACCAGCGCGCGCGCCTGGATGTCTTGCTGCGCGGTGGCGAAGCTCTCCTGCAGCATCGCGGCGATCTGCTCGTCGCTCAGGCCATAGGCGGGCTTCACGTCCACGCGCGCTTCCACGCCGCTGCCCTGCTCTTTCGCGGCCACGGACAGCAGGCCGTCGGCGTCCACGGTGAAGGTCACGCGGATGCGCGCCGCACCGGCCACCATGGGCGGGATGCCGCGCAACACGAAGCGCGCCAGGCTACGGCAGTCGGCCACGAGATCGCGTTCGCCCTGCACCACGTGCAGCGCGAGGGCGGTCTGGCCATCCTGATAGGTTGTGAAATCTTGCGCGCGTGCGGTCGGGATGGCGCTGTTGCGCGGCACGATGCGTTCGACCAGGCCGCCCATGGTTTCGATGCCGAGCGAGAGCGGGATCACGTCGAGCAGCAACAGATCGCCATCGCGGCTGTTGCCGGCGAGTGCGTTGGCCTGGACTGCGGCGCCCAGCGCCACCACTTCGTCGGGGTTCAGGTTGGTCAGCGGATCGCTGCCGAAGAACTCGCCCACGGTGCGGCGGATCACCGGCATGCGCGTCGAGCCACCGACCATCACCACGCCCTGCACCTCGTGTTTGTCCACGCCGGCATCGCGCAGCACCTTGCGCACCGCCGTCATGGTGCGGGCGGTGAAGGCCGCGGTGCAGGCTTCGAAATCGGCGGGGGTGACGGTCTGTTCGATCTGGCGGCCGGCCACGCTGGCGCGGAAGGTTTCGCTGGCGGACGACGACAGCGCTTCTTTCACACGCCGAGCCTCCGCGTGCACCGCCGCGCGTTCCGACGCGGTGAGCACCGCGTCCACGCCTTGTTGCTGCAGCACCCAGGCGGCGAGTGCCTGGTCGTAGTCGTCGCCGCCGAGCGCGGAATCACCGCCGGTGGCCATGACCTCGAACACACCCTGCGTGAGCCGCAGGATGGAGATGTCGAAGGTGCCGCCGCCCAGGTCGTAGATGGCGTAGACGCCTTCCGAACCGTTGTCCAGGCCGTAGGCGATGGCCGCGGCGGTGGGTTCGTTGATCAGGCGCAGCACGTTGATGCCGGCGAGCTGGGCCGCGTCTTTCGTGGCCTGGCGCTGGGCGTCGTCGAAGTACGCGGGCACGGTGATCACCGCGCCATAGAGGTCGTCGTCAAAGCTGTCTTCGGCGCGAAAGCGCAGCGTGGCCAGAATCTCGGCGCTCACCTCCATCGGGGTCTTGCGGCCGGCGACGGTCTCGATCACGGCCATGCCGTCCTGATCGACCACCTGGTACGAGAGCTTGTCGACGTCGCTCACCTGCGCACGGCTGCGGCCCATGAGGCGCTTGACCGAGCTCACCGTGTTGGCGGGGTCCTGCACTTGCGCGGCGAGCGCATCAAAGCCGATCTGCCGACCGGAGCCGCCTTGCGCGGGGTCGAGATAACGCACCACGCTCGGCAGGATCACGCGGCCATCGATCGCCGGGAGGCACTCGGACACGCCGTGGCGCACAGCGGCCACCAGCGAATGCGTGGTGCCCAGATCGATGCCCACTGCCACGCGCCGCTGGTGCGGGTCGAGGGATTGGCCGGGTTCGGAAATCTGCAGAAGCGCCATGGGTCGTCAACGATCAATTCATTACAGGGGGAACCGGCTATTGTCCCAGCAGATCGATGCGGCTCTCGACATCGCTGGCAAAGCGCTCAACGAACATAAGGGCTCTGACCTGCTGGGCCAGCGCGGGCCAGTCGCGTTGCTCGTCGGCGGTGGTCTGCAGGTCTTGCAGCATGCCGCGGCGCGCCGTCGCCACGTCGTCGGCCATGCGCTCCAGGTCCTCAAGGCCACTGGCCTCTTCGAGGTCTTCTCGCCACTGCATCTGCTGCACCAGAAAGGCCTTGGGCATGGTGGTGTTGTTCTCGGCCTGGATCGGCACACCATTCAGTTCGCACAAGTAGGCCGCGCGCTTGAGCGGGTCTTTCAGCCGCTGGTAGGCCTCGTTGATGCGCACCGACCACTGCATGGCCTGGCGCTGGGCCTGGGCGTCGGCGGTGGCGAAGCGGTCGGGGTGGGCTTCGCGCTGCAGGTCTTTCCAGCGCGCGTCGAGCGCGGCTCGGTCCACGGCGAACTGTGGGCTCAGGCCGAAGATCTCGAAGTCGTTCGATTGCAGGTTGAGGGTCGGGTTCGAATTCATGGCATGAAAAAGCCGCCAGCACTGGACAGCACGGGCGGCTTGATGGAGGCACGCAGCATCAGATGCGGAAGCTTTCGCCGCAGCCGCAACGGTCGCGCTCGTTCGGGTTGTTGAAGCGAAAGCCCTCGTTCAGGCCTTCGCGCACGAAGTCGAGCTGCGTGCCGTCGATATAAGCCAGGGCCTTGGGGTCGACCAGCACCTTCACGCCGTTGTCCTCGAACACCACGTCTTCCGGCGCGATCTCGTCGGCGTATTCCAGCTTGTAGGCCATGCCGGAGCAACCCGTGGTCTTCACGCCAAGGCGCACGCCCACACCCTTGCCTCGTTTGGCGATGTAGCGGTTGACATGCCGGGCAGCGGCTTCTGAAATCGAAATGGCCATGAAACCTCAGTTCAGGTGTTTCTTGCGGTAGTCGTCCACGGCCGCCTTGATGGCGTCTTCGGCCAGGATGGAGCAGTGGATCTTCACCGGCGGCAAGGCCAGTTCTTCGGCAATCTCGCTGTTCTTGAGCGCGGCGGCCTGGTCGAGCGTCTTGCCCTTGACCCATTCGGTCACGAGCGAGGATGAGGCGATGGCCGAGCCGCAGCCGTAGGTCTTGAAGCGCGCGTCTTCGATCACGCCCGTGGTCGGGTTGACCTTGATCTGCAGCTTCATCACGTCACCGCAGGCGGGCGCACCCACCATGCCGGTGCCCACCGTGTCGTCTCCCTTTTCGAAGGAGCCGACGTTGCGGGGGTTTTCGTAGTGGTCAACAACTTTGTCTGAATAAGCCATGGTGTTTCTCCTTCAATGCGCTGACCACTGGATGGTGGACAGGTCGATACCGTCTTTGAACATTTCCCACAGAGGGGACAACTCGCGCAGCTTGGCCACGTTCTCCTTGATCGTGGCGATGGCGTAGTCGATTTCTTCTTCGGTCGTCCAGCGGCCGATCGTCATGCGCAGGCTGCTGTGGGCGAGTTCGTCGCTGCGGCCCAGGGCGCGCAGCACGTAGCTGGGCTCCAGGCTGGCCGAGGTGCAGGCCGAGCCCGACGACACCGCCAGACCCTTGATGCCCATGATGAGCGACTCGCCCTCGACATAGTTGAAGCTCATGTTCAGGTTGTGCGGCACACGCTTCGTTTCGTGGCCATTGATGAACACCTCTTCCACATCCTTGAGGCCAGCGACCATGCGGTCGTGCAGGGCCTGGATGCGCACGTTTTCTTCGTGCATTTCCGCCTTGGCGATGCGATACGCCTCGCCCATGCCGACGATCTGGTGCGTGGGCAGCGTGCCCGAGCGCATGCCGCGCTCATGACCGCCGCCGTGCATCTGCGCCTCGATGCGGATGCGCGGCTTGCGGCGCACGTACAGCGCGCCAATGCCCTTGGGGCCGTAGGTCTTGTGCGAGGTCAGGCTCATCAGGTCGACAGGCAGCTTCTGCAGGTCGATGTCGACCCGGCCGGTGGCCTGCGCCGCGTCCACATGGAAGATCACACCCTTCTCGCGGCAGATCGCGCCGATGGCGGGGATGTTCTGGACAACGCCGATTTCGTTGTTCACGAACATGACCGAAGCCAGGATGGTGTCGGGGCGGATCGCGGCCTTGAAGGCCTCCAGATCGACAAGGCCATCGGCCTGCACGTCGAGGTAGGTCACCTCGAAGCCCTGGCGCTCCAGCTCACGCATGGTGTCGAGCACGGCCTTGTGCTCGGTCTTCACCGTGATGAGGTGCTTGCCCTTGGTCTTGTAGAAATGCGCCGCGCCCTTGAGCGCGAGGTTGTTGGACTCGGTCGCGCCGCTGGTCCAGACGATTTCGCGCGGATCGGCGCCGATCAGGGCGGCGACCTGCTCACGCGCCGTTTCCACGGCCTTTTCCGCTTCCCAGCCCCAGGCGTGGCTGCGTGAAGCCGGGTTGCCGAAGTGTTCGCGCAACCAGGGAATCATGGCGTCCACCACCCGCGGGTCGCAGGGGTTGGTGGCGCTGTAGTCCATGTAGATGGGAAAGTGCGGAGTGCTCATGGCGGGCTTGCGTGGGCTGTCTGTTGATCGAGTGCCGGCGGGATCGTCGCCCCGCTCAGGCGGGGTTCATTTGGAGAGCGCGGAGCCTCCGAGGGCGAACACCGAGTTCGGGGCGTTCACGCGGATCGGTTTGACCACCGGCGCGCTGGAAATCGCGCGTTTGATCATGGGTGCGTTTTCCACCACCACGCCCTTGGCCAGTTGCTCGTCCACCAGCGACTGCAGGGACACCGAGTCGAGGAAATCGACCATCTTGGCGTTGAGCTGCGCCCACAGTTCGTGCGTCATGCAGCGGTGGCCTTCGCCCAGGCAGTTTTCCTTGCCGCCGCACTGGGTGGCGTCGATGGGTTCGTCCACCGAGACGATGATGTCGGCCACGGTGATGTCCGCGGCCTTGCGGCCCAGCGTGTAACCGCCGCCGGGGCCACGGGTGGATTCCACCAGTTCATGGCGGCGCAGCTTGCCGAACAGCTGTTCCAGATAGGACAACGAAATCTGTTGCCGCTGGCTGATAGCCGCGAGCGTGACAGGACCGTTGTTCTGGCGCAGGGCCAGATCGATCATGGCGGTGACCGCAAAGCGGCCTTTGGTCGTGAGGCGCATTTCAAGCTCCTTGAAGTGTTGGCTTGACTGTCGTTTCATGGCCCAACGGGTGATGAACACCCTGCTGAACCCCTTCTCCACCCACCCGATCCGTTGCAGATCTGTTTATCGAAGGCTTATCCGACTATTTTTGTCGAGTATACCGTAAAAGCCTAGCGTTTTGCTCAGCATTTTACTGGTAAACCCTGCCCCTTACCCCTCCGCCCTGGGCGGAGGTCAGACGATGTTGTCGGTGCCGGGTGCGCCGAACACCTGGGCCTTCAGGTGGGCGAGCTGGTCGCGCACGCTGGCCGCCTGCTCGAACTCGAGGTTGCGGGCATGTTCGAGCATGAGTTTTTCCAGGCGCTTGATTTCGCGCGCCACGTCTTTTTCGCTCATCTCTTCGATGCTGGCGCGGTGCGCGCTCTCGGCAGCCAGGCGGTCGGCTTCCTTGCCCGCTTTTTCGCTGTACACACCGTCGATCAGGTCCTTGATGCGCTTGTTGATGCTGCGCGGCTCGATGCCCATGGCGAGGTTGTGGGCGATCTGCTTGGTGCGACGCCGGTTGGTTTCGTCCATCGCCCTCTTCATCGAATCGGTGATGCGGTCGGCGTAGAGGATGGCGCGGCCGTTGAGGTTGCGCGCGGCACGTCCGATGGTCTGGATCAGGCTGCGCTCGGAGCGCAGGAAGCCTTCCTTGTCGGCGTCCAAAATGGCCACGAGCGAGACCTCGGGAATGTCCAGGCCCTCGCGCAGCAGGTTGATGCCCACCAGCACGTCGAAGGCACCCAGGCGCAGGTCGCGCAGGATTTCGACGCGCTCCACGGTATCGACATCGCTGTGCAGATAGCGAACCTTCACGCCGTTTTCCGTCAGGTAATCGGTGAGCTGCTCGGCCATGCGCTTGGTCAACGTGGTGATCAGCACGCGCTCGTTTTTCTGCACGCGGATGCGGATTTCCTGCAGCACGTCGTCCACCTGGTGGATGGCCGGGCGCACTTCCAGCTCCGGGTCGACCAGACCGGTCGGGCGCACCAGTTGCTCGACCACGTTGCCGGTGTGCGTCTTTTCGTAGTCGGCGGGCGTGGCGGAGACAAAAACCACCTGGCGCATGCGCTGTTCGAACTCTTCGAGCTTGAGCGGCCGGTTGTCCAGTGCGCTGGGCAGGCGGAAACCGTATTCCACCAAGGTGGTCTTGCGCGCGCGATCGCCGTTGTACATGCCGCCGAACTGGCCCATGAGCACGTGGCTCTCGTCCAGAAACATCATGGCGTCCTTGGGCAGGTAATCGGTCAGCGTGGACGGCGGCTCGCCCGGCGCGCTGCCGGCGAGGTGGCGCGAGTAGTTCTCGATGCCCTTGCAGTGGCCCACTTCGCTGAGCATTTCCAGGTCGAACCGGGTGCGCTGCTCCAGCCGCTGCGCCTCCACCAGCTTGCCCTCGCCCACCAGTTGCTTGAGCCTGTCGGCCAGCTCCAGCTTGATGGCTTCCACCGCGTGCAGCACCTGCTCGCGCGGGGTCACGTAGTGGCTGCTGGGGTAGACGGTGAAACGCGGGATTTTCTGCCGCACCTTGCCGGTGAGCGGGTCGAACAGTTGCAGCGTTTCGACCTCGTCGTCGAACAGCTCGATGCGGATCGCCATCTCGGAGTGTTCGGCGGGGAACACGTCAATCGTGTCACCGCGCACGCGGAACTTGCCGCGCGAAAAATCCTGCTCGTTGCGCGCGTATTGCATGCGCACGAGTTGCGCAATGAGGTCGCGCTGGCCGATCTTGTCGCCGGTGCGCAGGGTCATCACCATCTGGTGGTAACTCTCGGGCTTGCCGATGCCGTAGATGGCCGACACCGTGGCGACGATCACCACGTCGCGCCGCTCCAGGATGCTCTTGGTGCAGCTCAAGCGCATCTGCTCGATGTGCTCGTTGATCGCGCTGTCCTTCTCGATGAACAGGTCGCGCTGCGGCACATAGGCCTCGGGCTGGTAGTAGTCGTAATAGCTGACGAAGTACTCGACGGCGTTCTTCGGAAAGAACTCGCGGAACTCGCTGTAGAGCTGCGCGGCCAGCGTCTTGTTGGGCGCGAACACGATCGCCGGGCGGCCGAGCCGGGCGATCACGTTGGCCATGGTGAAGGTCTTGCCCGAGCCGGTCACGCCCAGCAGGGTCTGGAACACCTCGCCGTCGTTCGCGCCTTCCACCAACTGGCGGATCGCCTCGGGCTGGTCGCCCGCGGGCGGATACGGCAGGAACAGCTGAAACGGCGAGCCGGGGAAGGAGAGGAACTCGCCCTCCGTGGGCGTGTGGTCGCCCGCCTCAGGCAGTGGGGGCTGGGGCGTCGGAGGCAGGGTCGTCTGGGGCATCGGACGATTGTGCCGGATGGTCGCGGACAACATCGGTCCTCGGTCGGCGCACCCCGGGCTTGGCGAGGATTTCCACGTAGGCCTGTTCAGCGCCTTCACGCGCCACCGCGTCCAGCTGGCCGATCAGGGCCGACAGGTGCACGTCCTGGGCGGTTTCCTTGGTCGCGCCGACACGGCAATCGAAGTCCAGAAAGTCCACGCCCTCGGGCAGCTCGCGGCGGCGTTCGCGCTTGAGGTACTTGCGGATCTCGTGTTTCACGGCTTCGAGCACGCGGTCACGGTGGCGGCCCTCTTGGGTCAGGGCAAAGATTTTTCTCATGGCGGTCGGTCTGGAGGCGAAGGGCGCGATTATGCGCGCCGGGGTATCCTCACGCGCCATGTCAGCCCACGAAAAGCACCCCACGCCCAGCAAGGACGAGATCGCACTGCTCGAACCCTTCGAGCGCCTGGGCCTGGACCGCATCACGCTCGTGAGCACGCTCGCGCAGGCACGCGAGGCCTGTGCGGCGCTGATCGAGCACACGGTCTGGGGCTTTGACACCGAGTCCAAGCCCACGTTTCACAAGGACCAGGTGTCCGACGGACCGCACATCGTGCAACTGGCCACACCGCAGCGCGCCTGGGTGTTCCAGCTGCACGACCCGGCCTGCCGCGCCGAGGTGGCCGCCCTGCTCGCGCACAGCGGCCACGTCAAGGCCGGCTTCGGCCTGGGCGACGACACGAAGCGCATCGTGGCCAAGCTGGCGGTGCAACCGGCCGCGGTGATGGAGCTCAACGCGGTGTTTCGCGCGCGCGGCTACCGCAAGGACATGGGCGTCAAGGGCGCCGTGGCGGTGCTGTTCAACCGGCGTTTCTTCAAATCGAAGAAGGCCGCCACGTCGAACTGGGCCGCCCCACAACTGAGCGAAGCGCAGCTCATTTACGCGGCGAACGATGCGTGGGCCGCCGTGCGCGTCTACCACGCGCTCGGACTGGACTGAGGCCCACGCGCCACGGCCGTTTGTAAAACCTGCCGCCAGTCTCTCGATTCGGAAAAATTTGCCGCCGCCACCGTGGCCGGTTGCCGGGCACACGCTTTGCCCCGGATGGCGTGCGTTCGGTCCCGGCAACCGCCGCAGCGCTTTCCAACCCGGTTCACCGCAGGAGGCACGGCCATGACACTCAAACCACCCCGGTGGATCGACCAGGCGGGTGCGAAGCCGTCGCCGCATTGCCACGCGATCCACCTCCAGGTCGACGGCCACTTGCACAGCGTGGAAGTCGAGCCCTGGGTCACGCTGATGGAATTGCTGCGCGACAGGCTCCATCTGACCGGTACCAGGGAGCGTTGTAACCACGGCGAGTGCGGCGCGTGCACCGTACTGGTGGACGGCCGACGCACCCTCGCCTGCCTGCAACTGGCGGTGATGCGCGAGGGATGCGACATCACCACCGTGGAAGGATTGGCCAACGGCGAGGTCTTGCATCCCTTGCAGGATGACTTCATTCAGCACGAAGAGGCTATGGCCGAGGCGGCGCTGAATCCGCCGGCGCCCATGCCGACCATCACCGCCACGGTGTCCGAATGAACCACTTCGAATACACCCGGGCGGCCGATGTCCAGGCCGCGCTGGCGCAGATAGTGTCCGCCTCCCCCGACGCCACCGACACACCGGATGCCGCCAGGTTCATCGCCGGTGGCACCAACCTGCTGGACCTGATGCAGGAACACCTGGTGCGACCGCGCAGGTTGGTCGACATCAGCCGCCTGCCGCTTGACACCGTGCAGGTGTTGCCCGATGGCCGCATCCGCCTCGGCGCGCTGGCACGCAATGCGGATACCGCCCACCACCCCGCCGTGCGCGAGCAACTGCCGCTGCTCTCCAGCGCCATCCTGGCCGGCGCATCGCCGCAGATCCTCAACATGGCCAGCAACGGCGGCAACCTGCTGCAGCGCACCCGCTGCGCCTATTTCCACGACGCCCAGGCGCCATGCAACAAGCGCGAACCGGGCTCGGGCTGCTCCGCGCGCAAGGGAGTGGCGCGCCAGCACGCCATCCTGGGCGCCAGCGAGCACTGCGTGGCCGTGCATCCGTCGGACATGTGTGTGGCCCTGGCCGCGCTTGGCGCGGTGGTGCATGCGCGTTCGCCTCGGGGCGAGCGCGACATTGCGTTCGCCGACTTTCACCGCCTGCCCGGGGACACGCCGCAGATGGACACCACGCTCGCGCAGGACGAACTGATCGAGTTCATCGACGTCCCCGCATCCCAACAGTACGCCGCCCATTCCGTGTACCTGAAGCTGCGCGAGCGGCAGTCCCATACCTTCGCGTTGGTGTCGGTGGCGGCCGCGCTGGACATGGGCGAGGACGGTCGAATCCGCAGCGCACGGCTGGCGCTGGGCGGCGTGGCACACAAGCCATGGCGCGATCTGTCGGCGGAGTGGATGCTGGCCGGGCAGGTGCCGGAGGCCGCCATCTTCAAGGAAGTCGCCGCCCTGGTGCTGCAGAGTGCCGTGCCGCACGGCGTGGGCTCGGGCAGCAGCTCTTTCAAGATTCCGATGGTGCGCCGCGCCATCGTGCGCGCGCTGGAGATGGCGGCGAAGGATGGGACGCCATCGCACCACCCATCAACGGGGTGATCGGGCGTCCCTTGCGGGAATGTCTTCGATCAGCTTCAAGAGCACGTCCGGATGCACGGGCTTGACCAGGTGCTTGTCGAACCCCGCCTCGCTGGACCGCTGCCGATCGTCCTGATGGCCCCAACCGGTCAAGGCCACCAACACCGTGTCGCGGCCCCCTGGCAGCTCACGAATTCCTTTCGCGGCCTCATAGCCGTTCATATTCGGCAGGCCGATGTCCAGCAGCACCAGATCGGGCCGGAACGAAGCGGCCATCTCCACCGCGCCCAGTCCGTCGTAGGCCACACGCGTTTCATGCCCACTGAGTTGCAGCAGCTCGGCGAGTGACTCCGCGGCATCGCGGTTGTCGTCCACCACGAGGATGTTGCGAGCGGTGGGCGCGGCAACCACCTCGGCCACGTTGCTGGACGGTGGCGCCACCGTTGCACTCAGGCCGACCGCGATCGGCAGGCGCACCACGAACTCGCTGCCCTGCCCCTTGCCGGCGCTCGTGGCCCGCACCGTCCCGCCGTGCAGCTCGACCAGGCTCTTCACCAGGCTCAGGCCAATGCCCAGACCGCTGCTCGAGCGCTCCAGCGAGGTGTCGGCCTGCACGAACATGTCGAAGATGCGCGGCAATTGCTCGGCGGTGATGCCGATGCCGCTGTCGCGCACCCGGATCACCGCCTCGTCGCCCTCGCGCTCGACATCGACCCAGGCACCGCCCCCCTTGTCCGTGAACTTGCAGGCGTTGTGCAGCAGGTTGCCCAAGGCCTGCACCAGGCGCAAGGGATCGGCGTGAAGGATCACCGTCTCCGCGGACAGACCCACCGTCAGCAACACACCTTTCTGGTCGCAGATCGGCCGCGCGATCTCGACCGCCTGTTGCACGATCGAGGTCAGGTCGACCGGCACCCTGCGCAGTTCAACCTTGCCACGGCTGATGCGGTTCACGTCGAGCAGATCGTCCACCAGGCGCACCATCTGCGCGACCTGTCGCTCCATCATCTCGATGGCCGATTCCGTGACGTCGCCCTGGCCACCCGTGCGGCGCAGGATCTCCAGCGCGTTGCGGATGGGGGCCAGGGGGTTGCGCATCTCGTGCGCCAGCATGGCCAGGAATTCGTTCTTGCGGCGGTCGGCGTCGGCCAGTTGGGCGGCGGATTGGCGCAAGCGCTCCTCGCTCTCGAGCAGTGCGTCGCGGGCCCGTTTGCTCTCGCTGATGTCGCGCGCCACCTTGGACGCGCCCACAATGCGGCCGCTCGCATCGTGCACCGGGGAGACGGTCAAGGAGATGTCGAGCAGGCTGCCGTCCTTGCGCTTGCGCACGGTTTCGTAGTGCTCGATCGCCTCCCCCGCCCGGATGCGCTCGAGAATGTGCGGCTCCTCATCGAGGTGGTCGTCCGGGATCAGCATACCGATCGGTTGCCCGATGGCCTCTTCAGGGGTGTAGCCAAACAGCTTCTGAGCCCCCCTGTTCCAGCTCTGGATGATGCCGTCCAGGTTCTTGCTGACGATGGCGTCTGCGGAGGAATTGACGATGGACGCCAGCCGAGCCGCATCCAGCACCTGTTTGCGCTCCGTCACGTCCTCGATCGCGAGCAGGATCACCACCGGACTGCGGTGCTCAAGTTGCAGCAACCGCCGCGCATTGAGCAGCATCGTGCGCCGGCCCAGTTGCTCGAAATCGTGCTGCACCTCGAAGTCGTTGAACTCGGTGTCGCGCACCAGCAGCTGCTCAAGCAAATGACGCAGCCGATCAATGTTCCATTGGCCATTGCCCAGCTCGAAGAGCAGCCGGCCTTCGGTCGCCTCGCGATGGACGCCGAAGTGCCTGTAGAACGAACCGCTGGCCATCTGTATCCGCAGGTCGGCATCCAGCACGACCAAGGGCTCGCGCACCGTGGCGATGATGTTCTCCGTGCGCTCATGGGCGCGCTTGAGCATTTCGACGTCAACCAACACCAGAACCACACCATCGATGCGGTTGTCGCGCGTGCGGTAGGGGCGAAGCCGCGCCAGATGACGGTTCCCACGCTTGTCGCGCATCCCGATTTCGCGGTTGCTTGCGCTGTCGAGCACTTCGCCGAGCAGCGGCTCGAGATCGGGCAGGTCGATTTGACGGCTTCTGATGAACGATACCGGCTGCCCCACATCGCGGGGCATCAGGTCGAGCAGTTTTTCGGCCGCGGGCGTGAATCGGCGCACGCGCATGTCGATCCCGATCAGTACGATCGGCATCTGCACGCTATCGAACACGTTGACGAGGTCGTCGTTGAGCCGGTTCAGTTCGGTGTTCCGATGGTTCAGCTCGTCGTTGACCGTGGCCAGTTCCTCGTTGCTCGACTGGATTTCTTCCTTCGAGGTCTCCAGCTCTTCGTTGATGCTCTGCAGCTCTTCGTTGGCGGACTGGATTTCCTCGTTCGACGATTGCAACGCTTCGTTCGCGACCTCCTGTTGGTCGATGACCGACTGCAGATAGTCGCGCGTGGCCGCCAATTCACGTTCCAGCGACACGCTGTCGAGTTGGGGGCTAGCTTCGTTCGCGGGCGTGTTCCGGATGGACGGACGTTCCGGCTCGTGGAACAAGACCAGATAGCCGCCTTCGAGCGTTCCATCAGCGAGCGGAACCACCTCCACCGAGACATCGCGCCAACCATCGTGGGACTTGACGCGCAGCCCGTCTTCGCGGACGGATGTGCCCGCTTTGCCCGCACGCAACAAGGCGGCGCGAACGCCGACCAGGAGCCCTTCGCGCAGCATCTTGGGCAAATGCAGCGTCGCTTTTCCGGGGGAAGGCGCGAGGTACGGGCTGGTGTCCCCGCGGTACTGCAAGATATCGAAATCGGAAGACACCAGCACGCTGGGCGGCGCAAAGCGCGTCAGCAGCAGGCGGTCCGCTTCCCGGTGCAGCTCCGGCGCCGGCACCGCCGCAAGTCGCGATGTGATGGGAACAAATGCAGCGCGCGGGCCGGCGCTGTTTTGCAGCAAGCGATGCGTCCCACGGGTAGCGGGGTTGCGGGCGTATATCTTCTGTTTGGCGTCGATGGCGTCGAACAGGTTGCGAAATCCGCCGATCGTCTCGGACGCACCCAGCCACAGAAAGCCCGCCGGTTTGAGTGCGTAGTGCAGCGTCGGCACGATCTTCTGCTGCAACGCCTGCGCCAGATAGATCAGCAGGTTGCGGCAGGTCACAAGATCGAGGCGCGAAAACGGCGGGTCGACGAGCACGTTGTGGCGCGAGAACACACAGTTGTCGCGGATCGCCTTCGAAATGCGGTAACGGCCTTCGACTTCGACAAAGAAACGCCGCAGCCGCTCGGGCGAGACGTCCTGCTCAATGTCTTTTGAATAGATGCCCAGGCGCGCGATATCGACACACTCTTCACTCAGATCCGTGGCGAAGATCTGCAAGGGAACGGTACTGCCCTGGGCTTCGGCGAACTCCATGAAGGCCATCGCCACCGAGTACGCCTCCTGCCCCGTTGAACAGCCCAGCGTCCAGACGCGCACCGGCTCCTGAGGGCTGCGGTTCTGAAGCAGGCGCGGGAAGACCTCTTCCTTCAGCGTTTCGAAGGCTTCGGGATTGCGGAAAAAGCTGGTCACGTTGATCAGGATGTCGCGGTACAACGCGGTCATTTCTTCGGTGTCGTGCTCGAGCAGGTTGGCGTAAGCATCCAGGTCGCTCTGCTTTTGCAACACCATGCGGCGCGTGATGCGGCGAAACACGGTGTTGAACTTGTACTGGGCGAAATCCACGCCGGTGGCGCGGTGCAACAGTTGCAGAACGCGATCCAGACGGGGCTTGCCGTCGCTCTCGGACATGCTGAACGCGGATACCGAGTCGAAGTGCCACGCGATGCGCGCCACCTCTTGCGCGATCTGTTCGGGGGACATCACCAGATCGACGCAGCCCGAGGCGATGGCGCTGTGTGGCATGCCGTCGCACTGCGCGGAATCGTCCTGCGCGAACGTGATGCCCCCTTCGGCCTTGATCGCTTCCAGCCCGTGCGTGCCGTCGTTGGCATTGCCTGACAGCACGATGCCGATGGCCTGGTGGCGGCGCTCTTCGGCCAGCGCGCGAAAGAAGTGGTCCACCACCCGGGTATGGCCAGCTTTCTCGCGCGGCTCCAGTTGCAACATGCCACCGACGATGCCCATGCAGCGGTTGGGCGGTATGACGTACACATGGTTGGGCTCGACCACGGACTGGTCATGCACCTCCATCACGGGCATGCGTGTGGCGCGCGACAGGATCTGCGCCAGCGCGCTGTCGTGTGTCGGCGAAAGGTGCTGCACCAGCACGAAGGCCATGCCGGTGTCGAGCGGCAGCGCGCGCAGGAACTGTGTGAATGCTTCCAGCCCGCCGGCCGAAGCGCCGATGCCCACGATCGGGAACTGTGCGCCTTCCTCTGCCGCTGGCGTGGGCAGGGCAACGTCGTCGGGAAGCGTCTTCTGGGGCATCGCGGGTTCAAAAAGTGGGCGTTGGGACGCGAACGGTTTCTCACGGCGGCTGCGCATGTTCCTGGCGTCGGACCGATGAATGTACTCCTCGTGCATCGCAAGGACGTGTGACGGTCCGACAGGATTTACTGCCTTTGCAGCATTCCTTTTGAAGTAAGACTTTGGTGTGATCTCGCCCGGTCACACAAGCACCTCCAGGGAGTCTTTCATGAACAAGAACCGCCACCGCGTGGTGTTCAACGCCGCGCGCGGCCTGCGCATGGTTGTCGCGGAATGCGCGCGCTCGATGGGCAAGGCATCCACCACCACCGCCCGCACGGCCTGCACCACTGTCACCCTCAACCTCACCCTTGTTGCCCAATTGGTGGCAAGCCTCCCCGCCCACGCGCAGATCGCCGCCGACCCC
>NZ_SCML01000074.1 GCF_005503365.1 Hydrogenophaga sp. 2FB | reverse complement strand
TAGCCGTAGATGTAGAGCTTGAGGAGGACAGCCGGGTGGTAAGCCGGGCGGCCTGTGGACGCCGGGTCCGCGCCCTTGAACCCCAGTGAGAGCAGATCCAGCTCTTCGACGAACGCATCGACGATGCGCACCGGGTTGTCCTCTCCGATATAGTCATCAAGACATTCGGGCAGCAAGGTCACTTGCTGGCGGGACTCGCCTTCGATGAATCTCTTCATGGGCCACCTCGCTTACAACGGATGGCCTGATTTTATTTTTTGAACGGCACACGGGGAAGCGTTTTCACACAGCCTCGGCCAGATGCCGACTTTAGAGATGTCCTTATGGCCCGAAGAATGCGTGAGACTGGGTATGCAAGCCGGACAAGGGACACGCCAGAAGCGATGGCGTAGCTCACCCCCTCCGGCTCAGAATGTCTTGCTCACCATCACCGCCAAGGTATCGGCCTGGGTCTTGGTGGCGCCGGTGTAGCTGAACTGGTAGTGAAAGTCGAGCACGACGGCGTTGCGGAAATGGTAGCTGCTGCCCAGCGCCAGGCGCGCGGTGTTGCTGTTGATGCGGGTGCTGTCGATCTGGTAGATCACCCCGGGGAGCCGGTTGGAAAAGGCCATCTGGGCGACGCCGGACTTGGCGAAGTCGTGCAGGTATTCGACGCGGAAGTAGGGCCGCGCGATGGTGCCGCCGCGCAGGAATACCGTGGTTTCGCCGCGCACGCCGAAGGCCAGGCTGGTGGTGGGGATGTCTTGCGCCGAATAGCTCAGGTCGAACTGGCCGCCGCCGTTTTCGGTGGCTCCGTTCAACCGGGTCTTGGCGAGGTCCAGGCGGGCGTACGGGACAATCAGCATCTTCCTGCCGCCATATTCGAACTCGTGGTCGTAGCCGCTGGCGAGCGAGGCGAACCATTGCGAGCCCGAACGCTTGGAGGAAGCCATCAAGCCGTTCTCGGTCACGAAGCGCAGCGCATCGAAGCGCAGGCTGCCGTAGCCGAGCAGGCCGTCGATGAAGAAGCCGTCGGCCGGCTGGTAGCTGCCGTAGATGCTCAGCGAGTAGCTTTCGCCCGTGTTGCGCGTGCCGTTGACGCCGATCTTCTGGCGGTCGTAGGCAAAGCCGCTGCCCACGCCCAGCACCAGCTTTTCGCTGAGGCGCTTGTCGGCGCCGACGGTGATGCCGGCGGTGCTGAAGCGCGAATCCGTGCTGCCCTGCTTGCCGAGGTTGACGAGGCCCGCGCTCCAGACGTCGACCCCCACCCCCATCACGTTCTGCCGCGCGCCGTTCAGAGGTATCCCGGAAAGCGGCCCCGAGCCGGATGTCTGCGCAACCAGCGGATCGGGGGCACCCAGCATGCCCAGGGGCAACTGGCGCGGATTGCCGCCCGCCGCCAGGTTGCTGCCCATAAAGCCGCTTCCCGCCATCGGGTTGGCCCCCATCGAGCCGCCCATGCCGGCGCCACCGTCACTTCCGAGATCCAGTGTATTGCGCGCCTGGCCGCGCCCTTGCGTATCGCCCGGGGCGAAGGCGCCGGTTTCGGTCGATGCCGGCTTGCGTCGATGCAGGCTCTCCAGGCGGCTCTGGACATTGACCGTCTGCGCGGCGGCAAAACGCCGCGCGGCATCTCCTTGCGCGGTGATCAAGCCGATCACTTCCGCGTTCTTGCTCGGATCCGCGCCCGCGCAGGTATGGGTGCCGATGGCGATGCAGCCGGGGCCGTTCATGTTCAGCGTGAAGGGCTGCGAGCCAACATGGGGCGTGTTGAAGGCGATCAGCACGCTGTATTGCACGTCGGCCTGCAGGGTCAGGCCGACGCCAGTGAAGGTGGCCGTGTTCGGCACGCCGGTGGCGAGTGAGGAGACCAGGAAGCGCGAACGCACGGACGGCGCGCACGGCGTGGTTGAAGGTGTGAAGGTCCCTTGCAGGAAATAGGTCGTGTTCAGCGTCGTCGGCGTGACAACGCTCGCCGTGTAAGTGCCGGTGGTATCCACCGTGAAGGTGTACAGCTTGTAGTTCCATGGGCCGGCGTTGCACGAAGTGAAGTTCGTGTTCTGCCCCACCAGGATGTTGGGCGTTGCGGTGGTCGCCGCCGCCGCTTCCGCGTTACCGGAAATGGTCACCGAAGCAGCCATAGCCGGCGCGCTACCGGCCATCCATCCCGCCCCGGCGAGCAGCAGCCCGCTCAATAGATGTGCCAGGCGCCCTCCACGTTTGACAATGCCCATATATGACCCCCTCCTGTTTGTTGACTGGCGAATTTAAGGGGTTTTTGTGCACCGTGTTCCCGCGTACCGTTTAGGTTTGGCGAATTGGTGACAAATTACCAGGCAGTGGTCCTGACGATATGGAGGCAGATCTGCAGCTATATCTGAAGAGAGAGTCAACCGTGCAGCGGTCCCCGCGGCTCCACGCAAAGCCCTAGTACTATGACGTCATGAATGATGCAAATCTCGACGTCGTTGTTGAACTCGAAGAGCGGCTGCAACGCGCAATGCGTACCTCCGATGTGCTGGTTCTAGACGAACTGCTTGCGGACGATCTGCTGTTCACGAACCACCAAGGCCTTGTGGTGACGAAGCAGGAAGACCTTGAAGTTCATAAGTCGGGCTTGCTGAAGCTGGACTCGTTCGATGTGTCGGAACGTAGCATCCGGCAGCTCGGCCATGTGGCCATTGTTGCGGTGCGAGTGCAGCTGGCTGGACGCCATGCCAACAACTATTTCGAAGGCACGTTCAGATACACCCGCGTTTGGGCACTTCTGGGCGTCCGCTGGCGGATCGTCGCCGCACACGCGAGCGCGGTGGCCGCATAAGAGCACGTTTTGTCAGCTCACTAAACGCGGAGCAGGCGCGGCACCGCGACTTGTCGGCTGGCGTCCGGGAACAAAGTGCGGACGGCGCGTTCAGGATCCAGCTTGAACGCCTCTGCGCAGGTTGCCGCAATGAGCGAATCCAGCGCCAGGGTGGGCTTGAGGTCGCGGCCTTCCAGCAGTTGCGCCGGCGCCAGACCGGGCCAGTCGGCAACGATGCGCCCGCCCTGCACCGCGCCGCCGAGCATCATGGCCGCTGCTGCGGTGCCGTGGTCGGTGCCACCAGTGCCATTGGCCGCCACGGTGCGGCCGAATTCGGTCGCGACCAGTACCACGGTGTGCGCCCATGCAGCACCCATGCCGTCTCGCAGTCCGCTGATCAGACCATCGAGTCCGCGCAACTGGAACGCCAGGCGCGCGTCCTGTCCACTGTGCGTGTCCCAACCGCTGGTCTCGATCATCGCAATGCGTGGCCCGTCCGCGCGGCCCAGGAAGCCGGCGGCAATGCGGCCCAGCGCGGCGGTGTCTTGCCGGCCCGAGCCGCCTTTCATCTTGCCGCCCGCCATGCCACGGGCTTCGAGCGCCGAGTTCCACAGCGGGTGCAGTTGCCGGTCGGGCTCGTACAGCTGCGCCACCCGCATGAGGAGGTCTTCGTTGGCCTCGGGCAATGTCGATGGCGCATAGGTCGTGACCGGTGCAGCGCCTTGCAGTGCCAAAGGCACGGCCGGCGAGAACGCGATTGCTTCCTTGCCGGTGCGCGGCAGCAGGCCGAGCAGACGGCTCAGCCACCCGTCCTTGAGTTGGTAGGGCGACCTGCCGCCGGTTTCCAGGACGTTCTGGCCGTCGAAGTGGGAGCGGTCGCGATAAGGCGAAGCAACGGCATGCAGAAAAGTGGCTTCACCGCCCGCATACAGCTCACGCAGCTTGGGCAGTGCCGGGTGCAAGGCAAACGTGCCGTCCAGCTTCAGCGCGGCGCCCGGATCAATGGCCAGCGCACCACGTGCACTCGCGTAGGCAGGCTCGGCATAGGGGATGACGGTGTTCAACCCGTCGGCCGCACCGCGCTGGATGATGAAGACAAAGCGCCGCTCGGTGGCGGCCTGCGCGAACAGGATGCGCGGCGCCGCCACCAGCGAGGCTGCGCCCAGAAACATGCGTCGATCGATGTTCATTGTTATCTCCTCAGGAATTCGGGGGACACCAGCAACAGCGCGAGTGCCGTGCCGCCACTTTCCGCGCGTGCGATGGCCGTTGCCGTCGCCTGGCTCAGCGTGCCGGGCAGCACGCGCGGGGCAAGGCTGCGTGCGTCGGCTGCATCACCCGTTTCTTGCGCGAACCGTTGGGCCACTTCCACGCGCCGCATCAGCGCATCGGGCGCGGCCCACGTGGCGGCGGTATCGCTGTAGCCGGCCGGCGAGCCCGGCCGCCATACCGGCTGGCCCAACTGCGTCATCAGGTTGGCGGCCTGCGCGGGCTCCATCGATGGGCGGCCGAGGGCGCGCAAGCTGGAGATCGCCCAGTCCCACGGCGACTTGAACTTGGTGGTGGTTGCTTGCCATACCTGCGGCGCCGCGATCAGCTCGCGGTACACGCTGGCGAGATCGCCGCCGGTGCGGGTGAAGGTAGCGGCCAGGCGTTGCACCAGGGCTTGCGGCGGGTCGTCGGCCACGAAGTGACGGACCAGCTTCTGCGCGATGTGCAGGGCGGTGGCCGGTGCGCCGACCAGATCGTGGATCACCACGCGTGCTTGCGCCTCGCCGTCGTCGGGATAGGTCTTGCCGAGGATGGTGCGCTCGCCTGGTTCGTGCAGCGCAGGCACGAAGCGGTAGGTTGCGCCGCCGGCTGCGGGTCCGTCGCCGGGCATCGTCCAGCCGGTGAGCGCCAGCGCGAACTGCCTCACGTCGTCCTGCGTATAGCCGCTGCGCACACCGAGCGTGTGCAGTTCCAGGATTTCGCGTGCCAGGTTCTCGTTGAGGCCGCGCCCGCGCGAGCCCATCCGGCTGCCGGGGCCGGTCGACTGCGCCTGGTCCAGGTACAGCAGCATGGCCGGGTGCCGAATCACCGCGAGCAGCAAGTCCTCGAACCGGCCCAGCACGTTGGGGCGGATGGCGTCGGCTTCGAAGCTGCCCGCCAGCCCTACGATCAGCAGCTTGTCGACCGACACCGCAAAGTGGTTGGACCAGAAATGCACCAGCCGCTCGACAAAGGGCGTGGATGTCTGCAAGGCACTGGTGGTGCGCGCGCCGGCCGCCGCCTGGTATTGCCGGCTGCCATCGCGCAGGTAGGCCTCGCGGATGCCACTGCGTTGCCCTTCGGGTGCGTCGCGCACGCCGCGCTGCATCGTGTTCCAGACGTCCACGAGCGCCGAGGTGCGAGGCACCGACTTCCAGGCCACCGGCAGCGGGTCGTAGGCCTCGAGTTGGTTCAGCAGCCAGCGCTGCGGATCGGCTGGTGGCGTGTCGTCGGGGCGCGCGCCAAGGCCGAAGCGGTTCAGGGCAAGGGCAGGGTTTGTCATGGGCCTCATTCTTCCGTTCGACCCGCCGTTTGTGTTGTCTGGCGCGTTGCAAGTGTGTGAAGCGATCGCTCAGGCCGCGAGCAGTTCCAGGGTGACGCAGAGGCCGCCGCCGGCACGGTTGCCGACCAACAGCTGTCCGCCGTGGCGCGTGGCCACCTCGTTCGCAATCGAGAGGCCCAGACCCGCGCCAGAGGCGCTGCCGCGGGATCGATCAAGCTGCTCGAAGGGCTGCAGCATCCTCGCCATTTCTGCGTCCGGAATGCCGGGCCCCCGGTCCATGACGTGAACACGAACGCGCCCGTGGGCGGCGTCGACCGACAGCGTCGGATCGGACGCATGCACGACGGCGTTGCGCAACAGGTTCACGAGGGCACGGCGCAGCGAAGGGGCATGCCCGCGCACGGTGAGGCCCGTGGGTTCGGGGCTTGCGATAGGCGTGCCCAGCGCTTCCGCATCTTCCACCGCCTGCGCGATCAGCCCGTCCAGGTCGACCGGCTCCAGCGGCTGCACTTCGCCCAGGCCGCGCAGGTAGTCGAGCGTGCCCTGCACCATCTCTTCCAGCTGCCGCAGATCGCGGCCGAAGGAGGCGCGGCTCTCGGCGTCGGCCAGCAGTTCGGCGCGCAAGCGCAGCCGGGTGATGGGTGTGCGCAGGTCGTGCGAGATGGCCGCCAGTGACTGCACGCGGCCTTGCACGTGATCCTTGAGCCGCTGGTGCATGTCGTTCAACACATCGGCGGCGTGGCGCACTTCCGGCGGGCCGCGCCTGGGCAACGGCATGGCGTTCAACCCCGCACCCAGGGCCTGCGCGCCGCGGGCCAGTTGTTCCAGCGGGCGCAAGGCCCAGTGCAGGGCCAACAGCGCCAGCAACGACGTCAGCACGCCGACCAGCACGAAAGGCCCCAGCAGGCCGTCGGCGCGCAGCCTGGGTTGGCCCACTTCCACTTCGGTCTGGATACGCTGGCCGTCGCGCAGTTGAGTGGCGACCATGATCCGCAGCCCCTGCGTGGGCGACCCGTCACGGACGCGTTGAAGGGGACCGCGCGCCACCGCTATGGAGATGGCACGGTCGGGAAGACGTCGTCTCCACACATCGCGCACGACGGCCATGACCTCTGGCAGCACGGCTTCGGATGGCGCCGCAACCGGCGCCGGTGGCACGTCGAGCCGGACGATGGGGTACGCCACCGCAGCGGCGACCGTACCCCGGTCCGCAGGGCGAACGGCGTCGATGACCGCCACGATGTCTGCCGCGCGCTGCACCTGCTGCACCAGTGCGGCGCGACGTGCGGTGGCCGCGCGGTCCGACACCGCCCACCACAGACTGAAGGCCTGTACCGACAGCAAGCCTGCCAGCAGCAACAGCAGCAGCCGCGCTCGCAGGGTCACGCCGGCCCAGGCCCGCTGCAGCCGTTCACGCATCGGCCGGCACCGTCTCTACATCGGCGTCCAGCGCGTACCCGATGTTGCGCACGGTCCGGAAGAGCTGGCCATCGCTGGCGTCCCGCAGTCTCTGCCTCAAACGGTGGATCTGGATGTCCATCGAACGGTCGGTCGGTTGCAATTCGCGCCTGTGCGCCAGTTCGACCAGCCGCTCGCGCGACAGCACGGTGCGTGGGTGCATCAGGAAGACGCACAGCAGACGGTACTCGGACGTTGACAGCGGAACCAGCACACCGTCGGCATGGCGAAGCTCGCGCGATCCTGTGTCCAGGCGCCACTCGCCAAATCGGAACAAGACCGGCTTGGTCGGCGCCGCCGCGGCGCCGGCAGCGCGCACGGGCGCCCAACGCAGCACCGCACGAATGCGGGCCACCAACTCGCCGGGCTCGAAAGGTTTGCTGACGTAGTCGTCGGCCCCCACCTCCAGGCCGACCACGCGATCAATGGTGGAGCCGAGCGCAGTGACCATGATGACGGGCACATGCGTGTACTCCCGCAACCACCGCAGGAAGTCCAGCCCGGACTCCTGTGGGAGCATGACGTCGAGCACCACCAGGTCGACGGGGTGTTGCTGGAGCGTCATCCGGGCCTCGCTCGCATCGGCCGCGAGCAAGGGCCGCATGCCAGCGACCTCCAGGTACTGCCGGAGCAACTGACGGATGTCCGGATCGTCGTCGACGATGAGGACCGATTCAGGGGGGAGTGGCGCAGCGCTCGTCATGCCGGAATTTTGACGGCGAATGCGGTCCAACACCGCGCAGCGTACAAAGCCGCAACGCCGTCTTTACAAAGGTGGCCACCGAGTCTGCGCTTGGCGATGCCCGTGTCTGCCGATGCCATCAACAGGTCCATCGCATCAACGCAGGCAAGAGCGAGTCCGGCCGCGTGGCAGGCGATACACCCCACCTGTGCGGGGGTTCATGTTGGCCCTGGCGCGCGTTCTGGTGACTTCTGCACAATGCACCGGAGGACTCCGGTGCCACAACAACGAAAGGAAATGAGGAATGGCCATTGACAACAACATGAAGACACCGTCCGCCAGGACACCCGATGGAGGAGGGCGCTGGCCGCTGGTCCTGTTGGGTGTCATCCTGGTACTGGTGGGGCTGGTGCTGGCCGTGGGCGGTGTGCGCCTGGCCACACTGGGTGGCTCGTGGTACTACCTCATCACCGGCGTCGTGATGGTCGTCAGCGGTTTGCTCTTCGCCCTGCGGCGCATGGCCGGCTTCTGGCTTTTTGCCGCCGTGTTCGTGGGCACGGTGGTGTGGTCCCTGGCCGAGGTCGGCCTGGACTTCTGGCCGTTGGTGCCGCGGCTGGCGCCGGTGCTGGTGCTGGGCCTGTTGGCCTTCCTGGTATTGCCCCGCCTGTCGCTCGGGCGCGTGCGCGCACCGGCATGGGCGGGTGCGCTGGTCCTGCTGGCGGTTCTGGTCGCGGGTGGCGCGGCCATGTTCGTGCCACACGGCGTGATCGAGGGCTCGGCCTCCGCGGGTGTCGGCACGGCCGCACCCGACGCCACCGGCGAATCGCGCTGGCAGTACTACGGCCGCACGCCCAGCGGCACGCGCTACGCGCCGTTTGCGCAGATCAACAAGGACAACGTCCACCAGCTCGAAGAGGCCTGGACCTTCCGCACCGGCGACATCGCCGGCCCGGGCTCGGAGAACCAGAACACGCCCACACAGATCGGTGACACGGTCTACGTCTGCACCCCGCACAGCCAGGTGTTCGCGCTCGATGCCGACACCGGCGCACAGAAGTGGAAGTTCGACCCCAAGGCCGACGCCAAGATCTGGAACCGCTGCCGTGGTGTGGCCTATTACGAACCCGCTGCGGTGACCGCGCGCGTGGGCGATGTGCCCGCACCCGCGCCGGCACCGACCTGTGCGCAGCGCATCGTGCTCACCACGGTGGACGCGCGCATGATCCAGCTCGACGCCAAGACCGGCGAACCCTGCGCCGGCTTCGGCAATGGCGGCACGGTGGACCTCAAGCAAGGCATGGGCGAAGTCAAGCCGCTGTACTACTTCCAGACCTCCATGCCCACGGTGATGCGCAACGTGGTGGTGGTCGGCGGCTGGGTGTTCGATGGCCGAGAGATCGACGAACCCTCGGGCGTGGTGCGCGCCTTCAGTGCCGACACCGGTGAGCTGGTCTGGGCCTGGGACCTGGGCAACCCCAACATCACCAAGCTGCCGCCCCCCGGCGAGAGCTACACCCGCAGCACGCCCAACGTGTGGTCCACGCCCGCGTTCGACGACCAGTTGGGACTGATCTACCTGCCCACCGGCAACAACCCGCCCGACTTCTGGGGCGCGCAGCGTTCCAAGGCGTCGGAGGAGTACTCATCCTCCATCGTGGCGGTGGATGTGACCACCGGCAAGGAGCGCTGGAAATTCCAGACCGTGCACCACGACATCTGGGACTACGACGTGCCCGCGCAACCCGCGCTCTACGACGTGCCGGACGGCAAGGGTGGCACCGTGCCCGCGCTGATCCAGATCACCAAGCGTGGCCAGATCTTCATGCTCGACCGCCGCGACGGCAAGCCCATTGCCGAGGTGAAGGAACAAGCCGTGCCGCAAGGCGGACAGGAAGGCGACTGGACCAGCAAGACGCAGCCGTACTCGGTGGGCATGCCCTCGGTCGGCACCGAGCCGCTGTCCGAAGCCCGCATGTGGGGCGCGACCTGGTTCGACCAGTTGGCCTGCCGGATCGCGTTCAAGCAGTTGCGCTACGAAGGCGAGTTCACCCCGCCCACCACCACGCCCAGCCTGATCTACCCCGGCTACTACGGCGGCATGAACTGGGGCAGCGCTTCCATCGACGAGCACAACGGCATCCTGGTCGTCAACGACATCCGCATGCCGCAACTGGTGCGCCTCATTCCGCGCGCGGACGTGGACGACAAGAAGATCACGCTCAGCCACGGCGTGGGCATGCACCCGCAATCGGGCACGCCGTACGCCATCACGCAGCAGGCCTTCAACTCGCCGCTGGGCATTCCCTGCCACGCGCCAGCGTGGGGCACGGTGACCGGCATCGACCTGAAGACCCGCCAGATCGTCTGGCAGCGCCCGGCGGGCACGGTGCAGGACGCCGTTGTCAGTGGCGTGAAGGCCGGTGTTCCTGTGCCCCTGGGCATGCCCACCTTGGGCGGCCCGATCACCACCGCGGGTGGGCTGACCTTCTACGGCGGCACACAGGACTACTACCTGCGCGCCTACGACACGCTGACCGGCAAGGAGCTGTGGAAAGGCCGCATGCCCGTCGGCGGTCAGGCCACGCCCATGAGCTACGTATCGCCTAAGAGCGGGCAGCAGTACGTGGTGATGTCGGCCGGCGGTTCGCGCCAGTCGCCGGACCGCGGTGACTACGTCATCGCCTACCGCCTCAAGCGCTGACACGCTCTTTCGACACCACGACCATGCAGCCTTCTCGCGAAGCGCTGCCAGACGTGTTGCGCGCGATCGCCATGGTGTCGGTGCTGGTGGTGAATGCCATGGGCTACGCCGTCGCACCCTGGGGATCGCCGCTCGGTCTGCGCACACCGCCCGACAGCGCCTGGGCGGCCGCGACCCAGGGACTCGTGGCCGCGCTGCTGCAGGGAAAGGGCTACACGACGTTGGCGTTCGTGTTCGGCATGGCGCTCTGGTTGTCCGCGCGCAAGCTCAGCAGGCCGGATGCGCTGAAGCGCAGCCTGGTGCGCAACCGCCGACTGCTGGGCCTGGGCGTTCTGCACGGCGTCTTCGTCTACTTCGGTGACATCCTGACGATGTACGCGCTGATGGGACGGCAGGCCCTGAGGCGGCTGCACCAGCCCTGGGGACCTTTTCGCCGCCACCTCGGACGCGCGCTGGTCGTGGCGGTGCTGGCGAAACTGGCGCTGGTGGCGATCATGTTTGAAATGGCCGACCGCCCCGCTGTCGCGGACGGTTCGTCGCTGTCGACGGTTCCAGGCGGGTGGGCATTCCTGAAGCTCAACGCCAACACCTATGCCGTGGCCCAGGTGTCAGGGCTTCTCCTGTCCGGGCCGGTGCTGTACCTGTGCATGGTGTGCGGCGTGGCGGCGGCGCGGTTGAGGCTGTTGACGCACCGCCGATGGCGTGCGGTGCTGCGGCGCGGCTTGCGGCGCTTCGGCCTGCCGCTGCTGGCATTGGCCTTCGTGCAAGGATGCGGGTATGCCTTGACGACCCCGGCAGATGTTCTTCGTCTGTGGTTCGAGGTGCTCGGCGAACTCATCGGCATCCCCATCGCCTGCATGTACATCGTGGCACTGGCCCTGGCGTCATCCGGGGGGAAGGCTCGCTGGTGCCACTGGCTGGTGCCGCTCGGGCGGCGCACGCTCAGCCTGTATGTGGGGCACAGCCTGGTCTTGCTGGCGCTGTTCTCGGGCGTTGGCCTGGCGCTCGCACCCTCGTCGACACAGATGCTCCTGCTGTGCCTCGGGCTGTGGCTTCTCGCGTGGGCCGCGGCCCTGCTGAGTGGTGACCGGCGATGGCCGCTGGAGCTGTGGATGGGGCGTCGCTGACGGATGTGCGGCGCTCAGGCGTCCGCAGGCACCGCCTTGTCCGCCAGCGTCCTCCCCAGCACCAGAGACCGCCCGGCGAACATGCCGCCAGCGGCTTCCAGGTCCATGCGTTCTGCATCGCGCTGGCGCAGGTGGTCCATGACCGCTTGCGCTTCGTCTTCGTCCGCGCCCATGGTCAGCACGGCCTGGTGCCCCATGGCCATGGCGGACTCGAAGGTTTCGCGCACGAGGTAGTTCACGTCGGCCTTGCGCAGCTCCAGCACGTGCTCGCGGTCGAAGGCGCGCACCAGCAGGGCGGCCTGGGGGAAGTCGGTCCTGGCCTGTTCGGCGATGCGCGTGGCGGCTTCCTTGTTGTCCAGGCAGACCAGAATCGCCTGCGCCGAGTGCGCGCCCGCCGCGTGCAGCACGTCGGCGCGGCAGCCGTCGCCGTAGTACACCTTGAAGCCGTAGGCCTCGGCGTCGCGGATCATCTGCACGTTGTTGTCGATGATGGTGATGCTCGCGCCGCGCGCGATCACGCCCTGGCTGGCGATCTGCCCGAAGCGCCCGAAGCCGATCACCAGCACGCTCGCCGCCTGGCCGTCCACGGCCTCGATGCCATCCATCGACACCCCGGGCTTGGGCGCAATGCGCTGGTACACCAGCACCACCAGCGGCGTGAGCGCCATCGAGAGCACCACGATGGCGGTCATGTTGGCGTTGACGATCGGGTCGATCACGCGAGCGCCCAGCGCCGCGGCGAACAGCACGAAGGCGAACTCACCCCCTTGCGCCATGAGCACCGCGCGGTCGAGCGCGTCGGCATGCGAGCTGCGCGCGAAACGCGCCACGCCGTAGATGCACAGCGCCTTCACCACCATCATGGCCAGCACACCGCCGACGATGAGCGGCCAGTTCTGCGCCACCACCGCCAGGTCCAGCGACATGCCCACGCTCAGGAAGAAGAGACCGAGCAGCAGACCGCGGAAGGGTTCGATGTCGGCCTCGAGCTGGTGCCGGAAGGTCGATTCGGACAGCAGCACACCGGCGAGGAATGCACCCATGGCCATGGACAGGCCGCCGAGTTGCATCAACAAGGCCGCGCCCAGCACCACCAGCAGCGCGGCGGCGGTCATCACCTCGCGCGCCTTGGCGTTCGCCAGGATGCGGAACAGCGGGTTGAGCAGCCACACGCCCGCGGCCACCAACGCCACGACCGCGCCCAGCGCCAGGCCGACGCTGGCCCAGCGCGAGCCCTCTGCCGCCACCGCGCCCCCCAGGTCGGGCGGGGCCATGAAGGCGACCACGGCCAGCAAGGGCACGATCAGCAGGTCTTCGAACAGCAGGATCGCAACGATCTTCTGCCCGCGCGGCTGGGCCATGTCGCCGCGCTCGCCGAGCAACTGCATCACCACGGCGGTGGAGGTGAGCACGAAGCCCATGGCGCTGACGAAGGAGACGCCGAGCGGAAAACCGAACGCCAGCCCCACGCACGTGAGCAGGATGCCGCACACCACCACCTGCAGGCTGCCCAGGCCGAAGATGGCCTTGCGCAGACTCCAGAGGTGCGAAGGCTGCATCTCCAGCCCGATCACGAAGAGGTACATCACCACCCCGAGTTCGGCGGTGTGCAGGATGGTGGCCGGGTCGCTGATCAGGCCCATGCCGAACGGGCCGATGGCCAGCCCGGCCGCCAGATAACCCAGCACCGAGCCCAGGCCCATGCGCTTGAACAGGGGCACGGCGACCACTGCTGCACCCAGCAGGGTCACGACTTTGAGCAGGTCGCTCGCGCTGCCTTCAACGGCCATGGGGTTCTCCGGGTGAGGTGAATGGGGACATGAGAAACGGAAAAGGGAAATGGCGAAATTGTGACGCAAGCGCCTTGGCCGAAGAGGCTGTGGCCCTGCGTCAAGGCAGCGTGAGGTACAGCTCGCGCAGCAGTGGATGTTGCCGAGTGGCGTCGGGTTGCGGGTTGGGGTTGTTGGCATCCCAGAAGGCGGCCCAGGTCGAAAATCGATCGCGTCGGGTCCACAGGTGCACCATGCTTCGTTCGTTGGAGCCCCACGCCAAGGTTTCTTGCCGATTCAAGACCTGACGGGTGGCGTTGACGACGTTCAGGTTTTGAAACAAGGCATTTTCCAGCGCGTCGTGCGGGTCGACGTTCACGTCGAAATAGGTCCACGAATAGGCCACGAATGCCATTTGCTCCTTCGCAACGCCGCGGCTGGCGCGTTCAAACATGAACAGGACCGACCCGTTGGTATTGGCGGTTCGTTCCGTCAACTCCCAATCGCCAGGAATGCGTGCGACCGCGCCCGTGATCTCGTTGCGCCAGTAGTGCGACTCCAGCACGTGGTTGCGGATGTGCTGTTTGCCGCGCTCGGCTGCCAGCCGCGCTGCCAGGGCTGGCACGGCTTCCCGCGCTTGCACATCGTGGTACAGGTAAGTCTGTGTCACGGTGTGATCGCCTGCCGTGCTGCGGTGCCCATCGATGCGGACCAGCACGACACCCGCCGCACTGGGCTTCCCCCCGGTGGCACTGCAGTTTTCCGCGTCCAGATCGGTTTCATTGAGGAAAACAAAACCTTCGTCTTCCATGAACAGCCGCTTGCTCAGGCAGGGCGACGAGAGGATCGGGCGTGTGATACTGACGTCCAGCAGCACGCGGTTGCTCTCACCCTCGCCGAAGGCGAAGACCGCGTTCCATTCACCGCCGCGCAACGTCAGCATGTCGTTGAGCACGCGCCAGCGGGCATCCAGCGTCATCATCTCGCCCGAGAGGCGGTGCAACCACACCCAACGGCCCGTCAGGGTTCGGCCGATGTCCTGACCCGTATCGATGTCCTTGCCCGTGATCAAGACCAGCGCGACCATGAAAGCGGCCGAGATCACCAGCCAGCCCGGCGCGCTGGCCAGCGCCAGCATCCACAAGCCGCGCCCCACGCGCCTCGAAGGCAAAGCGACCACTCGGCCGTCGATGCTGTCCCGATCCCATGGGATGCCTCGCGCGGAGCGCTGCCGCCACAGGGTGGCCAGGAACGCGACCAGCGTCAATGGCAGCAGCCAGAAGCCCAGACCCAGCGCCACCACCTTGACGGTGCGGCCCAATGCCGCGGCGTAAGTCAGGGACCGCCCCGTGGTCGTGTCGATGACCGCGAGACCCACCAGTGCCTTGCCGGGCGTGGCGCCGAAGAAGCTGACGAAGATCGGCTCGATGGCCAGTTGCAGCGCGCTGGTGAAAATGGCGAACGCGGCCATTTGCCATTCCCAGCTGAGGTCCGTCAACACCGACAGAAATCGCCACAGCAGCAGACCGCCCGGGACGGTCCACAACGCATCGATCAGGCGTGCCCACAAGCGTCGGGACAGTGTGGCGCGCGGCGGTAGCATGCGGTTACCGATCGCGTGTGCCGAATGCGCTATGCACCAAGGCCAGGACGAAGGCCTCTTCCTCGACCGACAGGGCAGCGCCGTCGTCGCGCGGGGGCACGTTGACACCGAGCGTCCAGCTGTTCTTGCGCTCGGTGAACCAGGCGAGACCGGCGCGCGGCTTTTGATTCGGGCTGTCCTCGACAGGCGCCAATTGCACGCTGTAGATGTGATCCAGGCGGTCTGCGCCTTGAAGGGTCGGACGGTCGTCCACGACCATCGCATCGGGTTCATCGAGCATCACGTTGAACGCCTTTTCGATGGCCTCGCCCGTGGTATCGCGTGTGGCATCGAGCACGCCAGCCTCGTGCCAGGAAGACACTGCCATCTGGATGTGGCAAGGCGCCTCGCCCTGCCTTTCACACCGAAACTCCACCACAGTGTCGCCTGTGTTGACGCGTTGTATCTGCTTGCGCACGTACCAACCCGCAGGCAGCTCCACAGGAACGCCCGTGGCGGGATTGGCCCAGACGGCATGAACGGGCAGGCCGATGTGCCGCAGGACCTTGCTGACGGCCACGCGGGCATCGGCATCCGCGGTCTTGACGGCCGTGAGCCAAAGCCCGAGCGCCAGAAGCAGGCAGAGACTCGCCACGGTCAAAAGTCCCACCACGACCCGCTGCGCGCCGCTCAGGGACAGGAAGACGACGCGCCAATCCCGGTCGTAAGCGGCCGGTTTGCCTTGGAACAGGGTGCGCAGCAGGCCGACCGCTCCGATGGTGCCGTCGACCAGGGCGTCGGTGGTCCGGTCCTGCCGTGCCGACCAGGTGAGCGATGAGCCGTCCACCGCAACGACCCGCACGCCAGCGAGAAACTCGCCGGGTGACGCGCCCAGCAACCGGGCGCAGATGGTGTCCGCGGCGACGAAGAAGCCCAATGCCCACAAGGTGGTGCCGAAGGCGGGCACCAGCCCACCCATCGACACCTGCTCCGGAATCAACAACCGGCCCACGACGAGGGAGAGGGTGCCAAACAGCGTCACGTCGACCAGCTTGGCCAGCATGCGGCGGCCGGTGCATGCCATCGGACTGGGATGCGTCGTCGTGGGCGGGCTGGGCAGGGCGCTGTTCAAGGGGTGTCCAGGCGGTGGGCGGCGTCCTTGTGGGCGGGTCGCCGCATGCTAACCCGATCCGCAGGCCGCGGCCAACACATGGGCCCGCCTGCGCAGGCTCCAACCCCGTGGCCACTACGCCATTCGAGTGGCGCGACAATCGGAACGATGTTCTTCACCCGTTTTCTCAAATTGGCCCTGATTCTGGGCCTGCTCTCGGCCATCGGCCCCTTCGCCATCGACATGTACCTGCCCGCGCTGCCCGACATCGGCCGCAGCCTGGGGGCCGAAGTGGGCGCCGTTCAATTCAGCCTGACGGCGTTTTTCCTCTCGCTCGGCGTGGGCCAGTTGCTGTACGGACCGGTGTCCGACATGGTCGGGCGCAAGCCGCCGCTGTACTTTGGCCTGGTGCTGTTCACCCTGGCCAGCGTGGGCTGCGCGCTGGCCACCGACATCGAAACCCTCGTGGCGCTGCGCTTCCTGCAAGGCCTGGGCGCGGCCGCCGGCATGGCGATCCCGCGCGCCGTGGTGCGCGACCTGCACACCGGCGCCGACGCGGCCCGCCTCATGTCCTTGCTGATGCTGGTGTTCAGCGTCTCGCCCATCCTGGCCCCGCTGGTGGGCAGCGGCGTGATCGCGCTGACCGGCTGGCGCGGTGTGTTCTGGGCCGTGGCGCTGGCATCCGTGGCCGGCCTGGCGCTGGTCTATGGCGCGCTGAAGGAAACGCGTTCGGAAGCCGAGCGCGTGGAAAGCAGCCTGGGCAGCGCGTTGCGCGCCTATGGCGTGCTGCTGCGCGACTGGCACTACCTCGGGCTGGTCGGCATCGGCGCGACCGCCATGGCCGGTTTCTTCGTCTACCTGGCCGGCTCGCCCTTCGTGCTGATCAACCACTACGGCCTCACGCCGACGCAATACAGCCTGGCCTTTTCCTTGAACGCGGTGGCCTTCATCGGCGCTTCGCAGTTCACCGGTGTGCTGGGCCAGCGCTTTGGCCTGGTGCGGCTGGTGAAGTTCGCCGCCACTGCCTCGGGCCTGACGATGGCGGTGTTGCTGGGTTATTACCTGCTGGGTGGCGATGAACTCGCCGTGCTGATGGTGCTGTACTTCATCGCCAGCGCCTTCATGGGCCTGGTGATTCCCACAGCCTCGGTGCTCGCGCTGGAGAAACACGGCGCCATTGCCGGCACCGCCTCGGCGCTCATGGGCACGCTGCAGATGCTGCTGGGCGCCGCCGCCATGGGCATCGTGAGCCTGTTCGCCACCGGCAAGCCTCTGCCCATGGTGATCGGCATGGCCGGCGGCGCTTTGCTCGGCGTCGCGTTGACCTGGATCACGCTCTCCGGCGACCCGCAAGAACTGCTGGCCGCCGAGGCGCGCGGGTGATCCGGCAGGACGGTCTGCCTTCGCACCAGCGCGCCACGGCCGTGCTGGTGGTGGTGCTGGGCATCGCCATTTCGGTGATGGACAGCAGCATCCTCAACCTCGCGCTGCCCGACATCGCGCGCGAGCTGAGTGCCACACCCACACAAGCCATCTGGGTCGTCAACGCCTACCAGATCGCCTCGCTGGTCATGCTGCTGCCACTGGCCGCGCTGGGCGACCGCCTGGGCTATCGGCGCGTGTACCTCGTGGGCATCGCGCTGTTCGCGCTGTCGTCCATCGCGGCCATGCTGGCGAATTCCTTGTCCATGCTGATCGTGGCGCGCGCGCTGCAAGGGCTGGGCGCGGCCGGCATCATGAGCGTGAACACCGCGCTGGTGCGCTTGATCTACCCCAGCAACCGGCTGGGGCGCGGCATCGCGCTCAATTCCATGGTGGTGGCCACGTCGACGATGGCGGGCCCGGCGGTGGCCGCGGGCATTCTTTCGGTGGCGTCCTGGCATTGGTTGTTCGCCATGAACGTGCCGATTGGCCTGCTCATTTTCTGGCTGGGACGGCGGGCGCTGCCCTTCAATCCGCACAGCGAGAATGCGCCGTCGCGTTTCTCCTGGTTCGACGTGGTGCTCAACGTGCTCATGTTCACCCTCGTTTTCGTGGGGGGCGAACAGCTCAACGTGCGCGGCGGCGCGACGCATCTGGGGGGCATGCTGCTCGTGGCGGGCTTGCTGGTCGGCGCGTTCTACATCCGCCGCCAGTGGCACCAGGCCACGCCGATGTTTCCGGTGGACCTGTGGCGCAATCCCGTGTTCGCGCTGTCCATGTGCTCCTCGCTGGGCGCTTTCTGCGCGCAGATGCTGGCCTTCCTGAGCCTGCCGTTCCTGCTGCTGGGAGTGCACGGCCGCTCGCACCTGGAAGCGGGCTTGCTGCTCACCGCCTGGCCCATCGCCACGGTGGTCGTGGCGCCGATCGCGGGTCGGCTGATCGGGCGTTTTCCGGCCGGTTGGCTCGGTGGCATCGGCATGGTGGTGTTCGCGGCGGGCCTGGTGTTGATGGCCGTGTTGCCGGATCACGCGTCCGTGGCCAACGTGGCCTGGCGCATGGCGCTGTGCGGCGCGGGTTTCGCGCTGTTCCAGTCGCCCAACAACCACACCATCGTCACGTCCGCGCCACTGCACCGCAGCGGGGCTGCCAGCGGCATGCTGGGCACGGCGCGGCTCACGGGCCAGACGATCGGGGCGGTGGTGCTGGCGGTGATCTACGCGATCTGGACCTTGCAGGACGGGCGTGGCGAAACCATTGCGCTGTGCGTCGCCGCCGGGTGTGCGCTGCTGGCGGGGGTCACCAGTTCCCTGCGCGTGCGGGCCGCGCGGTAGGCGCGTCCGCCTGGGCTTACCGCGCCGCCAGTCCCTCGGCCAACGCCCGCGCCGACAGCGGCGCACAGCCCTCGGCCTTGTTGCTGATGGTGACGAACACGTTCTGCCCGGCACCCGCGATCCCGGCGATGGTTTTCACCAACAGCGCGCGCGTTTCCTCGTCGACATCGTGGATGCGGTCGTACGGGCTGTACTCGCGCTGCGCCTCTTCATAGCCGTAGGCCCCGTGCAGCGGGTTGAGGTTCCAGCGGCACACCATCGGCCCGGGCCAGAGCCTGCGCAGCAAGGGCAGTTGCTCCGCCAGGCGCGGCATCTTGGCGTGCAGGCACAGGCACCAGGTCGCGCCGGCTTCGCGCAGCACGGCCGCGAGTTCGGGCATGAACACCGGGTCCAGCCATTCGGGGTCGCGCACCTCCAGCGCCAGCACGCCATCGGGCGCGATGGGTGAAAGCGGTGGTTGGGCGAGCAGCAGGGTGCGCACGCGCTGCAGCACCAGCGGCAGGTTGTGCAGCAGGTGCCTTGGCATCGGGCTGAGCTGGAACACCAGCGCGCCAACCTTGTGCCCCAGGCCCGCCAGCGCGGGGGCCACGAAGTCCTGCGTGGCCAGCACCGGGTCGAGAAACGCCGGATTGGGCTGCAGCCCACGGCCGTCCTCGCCGCGCACCAGCGCGTCGGTCACGTGGCTCGGCGCCTTGACCACGAAACGGAAATCGTCCGGCACCTGGGCCGCGTACCGCGCGTACTGGTCCTGCGTGAGTGGGCGGTAAAAGCTGCGGTCCACGCTCACGGTGCGCATCAAGGGGTGTTGGCCGTAGGCGCGCAAACCTTCCTTGGAGAGCACGCTGTCGCTGTAGTTGCCGTCGTCCCACACCAGGTTGGCCCAGCCCGGGTAGGACCAGGACGAAGTGCCCAGCCGCACGCGCGGCGGCAGTGCCGCGGCCAATGCCTGCAATGCCGGATCGGGCGGCGTCGGGCTCACCTCGGCCGCGCGCTTGCGCCGCGCCGGGGCGGCGGGTGGCTCGGACTGCGGTGCGGTCGGAATCGGAGGGGAGGGCAGGTCGCCGAACAGGTTGTCTTGCATGGTGAAAATCGCGCGGATCGCCTAGCACAAACACCACCCGCGGGACGGGCATGTTAGCCCGGTCGGCTGTGGCAAACTTCCGCGCTTCTTTGTTCCATATCGACGGTGCATGCAGCAGATCATCCGGCAGATCGCCACAGAAATCAGGGTTGAAGAACGTCAGGTGCTGGCAGCGGTCGAGCTGCTCGACGGTGGGGCCACGGTGCCCTTCATCGCCCGCTACCGCAAGGAGGTCACGGGCGGCCTGGACGACGTGCAGCTGCGCGAGCTGGCCTTCCGCCTGGACTACCTGCGCGAACTCGAAAACCGCCGCGCCACGGTGCTCAAGACCATCGACGAACAAGGCAAGCTCACCGACACGCTGCGCGCGGCCATCGCCGCCGCGCCCACCAAGCAGGAGCTGGAAGACCTCTACCTGCCGTTCAAGCAGAAGCGCCGCACCAAGGGCCAGATCGCGCGCGAGTTCGGCATCGAACCGCTGGCCGACAAGCTCTTTGCCGACCCCACGCTGAACCCGGCGGCGGAAGCGGAAGCGTTCACCAGGCCGCCCGAGGTGCTGGACGACGGCAAGCCCGGCGCCGATTTTTCCACCGTGCCGGCCGTGCTGGACGGCGTGCGCGACATCCTGAGCGAGCGCTGGGCCGAAGACGCCGCGCTGCTGCAGAATCTGCGCGAATGGCTCTGGAACGAAGGCCTGCTCAAGAGCACGCTGGTGGCCGGCAAGGACGAGAACCTGCCCGACAACGCCAAGTTCCGCGACTACTTCGAGTACGACGAGCCGATTTCGCGCGTGCCTTCGCACCGCGCGCTGGCGGTCTTCCGTGGCCGCGCGCTGGAAATTCTGGACGCCAAGCTGGTGCTGCCCGAGCCCGAAGTGGCGCCCGCCGCCCCCACCAAGGCGGGGCCGGTGGTCTCGCTGGCCGAAGGCCGCATCGCCCTGCACCTGGGTTGGAGCCACAAGGGCCGCGCGGCCGACGACCTGCTGCGCAAGTGCGTGGCCTGGACCTGGCGCGTGAAGCTCTCGCTCTCCAGCGAGCGCGACCTGTTCGCCCGCCTGCGCGAGAGCGCCGAGGCGGTGGCCATCAAGGTGTTCGCCGACAACCTGCGCGACCTGCTGCTGGCCGCGCCGGCCGGTCCCAAGGTGGTGATGGGTCTGGACCCGGGCATCCGCACCGGCGTGAAGGTGGCCGTGGTCGATGCCACCGGCAAACTGGTCGACACCTCCACGGTGTACCCGCACGAACCGCGGCGCGACTGGGACGGCTCGCTGCACACCCTCGCGCTGCTGGCGCGCAAACACGGCGTGAACCTGATCGCGATCGGCAACGGCACGGCCAGCCGCGAAACCGACAAGCTCGCCGCCGACCTCATCAAGATGCTGGACAGGGCCGGACAGACCGGCGTGCTGAAGGTCGTGGTGAGCGAGGCCGGTGCCTCGGTGTATTCCGCGAGCGAATTCGCCTCGCAGGAAATGCCCGATGTGGACGTGAGCCTGCGCGGCGCGGCCAGCATCGCGCGCCGCTTGCAAGACCCGCTGGCCGAGCTGGTGAAGATCGACCCCAAGAGCATTGGCGTTGGCCAGTACCAGCACGACGTGAACCAGAGCGAACTCGCGCGCACGCTCGATGCGGTGGTGGAAGACTGCGTGAACGGCGTGGGCGTGGACTTGAACACCGCCAGCGTGCCGCTGCTCTCGCGCGTCTCCGGCCTGTCGGGCAGCGTGGCCAAGGCCGTGGTGCGCTGGCGCGAAACGCATGGCGCGTTCAAGAGCCGCCAGCAGCTCATGGAGGTGTCCGGACTGGGCGCCAAGACCTTCGAGCAGAGCGCCGGTTTCCTGCGCATCCGCGGCGGCGACAACCCGCTGGACATGACCGGTGTGCACCCGGAAACCTATGCCGTGGTCGAGCAGATCATGGAAAAGACCGGCAAGCCGGTGGCCGACCTGATGGGCCGCGCCGACATGCTCAAGACCCTGCGGCCCGAGCTGTTCGCCAATGAAAAATTCGGCGTCATCACGGTCAAGGACATCCTGGGCGAACTGGAAAAGCCCGGCCGCGACCCGCGCCCGGACTTCCAGGTGGCGCGTTTCAACGACGGCGTGGACGACATCAGCGACCTGCGCGAGGGCATGATCCTCGAAGGCACGGTGAGCAACGTGGCGCAGTTCGGCGCCTTCGTCGACCTCGGCGTGCACCAGGACGGTCTGGTGCACGTGAGCCAGCTGGCGCACAAGTTCGTGAACGACGCGCGCGAAATCGTCAAGACCGGCGACATCGTCAAGGTCAAGGTGATGGAAGTGGACGTGGCGCGCAAGCGCATCGGCCTGTCCATGAAGCTGGGCGACGCCCCCGGGCGCAGCGGCGGCGCCAGTGGTGGCCCGCGCGACAACCGCTTCGAGCCCGCGCGGGGTGGGGCGGGGCAACGTGGTGGCCG
>NZ_SCML01000073.1 GCF_005503365.1 Hydrogenophaga sp. 2FB | reverse complement strand
CCCCGGAAGAAGTTGATCAGCTTGGGCTGGTTGGCTTGAAGGTTGCTCACCTTGGCGCTCAGCACGGCAAAGCGGACGGAGCCATCGCGGTGTGAGGAAATTTCGTCGGCCTGCAGGGGCACGCTGGCGCCACTGCTGTCGGTGGCGACCAGTCCTTGGGTGGCGGGCCAGTCACCGGATTTGAAGGGTTGGCCAAAGGTCACCGGGACGCTGGCTTGCGCACTGCCTGTGGTTACTTGCACGCAGGTGATGGCCTGAGCGGCGCAGGACAGTCCACCTGCGCCTGGAGCCGGTGCAGGTGCAGGAGCTGGAGCTGGAGCTGGAGCTGGAGCTGGAGCTGGAGCTGGAGCTGGAGCTGGAGCTGGAGCTGGAGCTGGAGCTGGAGCTGGAGCTGGAGCTGGAGCTGGAGCTGGTGCTGGAGCTGGAGCTGGTGCAGGTGCCGGAGGACGAGGAGCCGGGGCCGGTGCAGGTGCAGGTGCAGGTGCAGGTGCAGGTGCAGGTGCAGGTGCAGGTGCAGGCGTTGCCGCAATAGCTTCCCCAGGTGATGCCGCAGAGGCCGAACTCCCACCGCCACCCCCGCCACAACCAGCGATGGCCGCCATCATGAAAAGCACGGAAATCCACTTGGGGTTTCTGATGGAGGAGGGGTTGGATGAGTTCATGTTGTTGTTCAGCGGTGCGAAATCAGGGGCGGGAAATGTCCGGCGAACGCAAGTGTCGAATTGCGTGCGATGCGGACCAGGCATCATGAAAAAAATCTAAGTTCACTTTACGGACCGCGTCGCAACGGCTGGCCTTGCGACCGACAGGAACGCGGCCCGGAACGACACGCGGAGGGTGGGGAAACATGTTGAAACGATTCGCATGATTTGCTGACGTTCTACGAGTTGGCATTGCACGAATCGCGACCGCACACTGAATTTCCAGGACACAAAAAAACCGACCTGACGTTGCGCCAAGACGCATGAAACAAGCCGGGAGTTTGGTTGCCAGTAGAAACAGCTGCCTACAGTGCCTATTTTCGGCGCGCGGGCGACGGCCACGTGTTACCAGTTGCGCGTGGCTTTGAAGGGAGGCCGGCACGTCAATTGCCGGGCATATTCTTTGACTTTGCACGCGAGCCGCGTTCCAGCGCCCCTGGGAGGGTGTGCATTTGGCGAGGCGTGTTTGTGAAGTCATTTGTTACAAAGCTCGGCAGAGGTATCGATTGGGGCAATTCGAACCAATCCAAAAGTAATAAGTCCGGGTTCGTGAACATGGCCGCTCCGGCGATTTCCATGTTCAATTGCAGCGCCGGTGCGGTTTCACCAAAGGCTGAAATGCCGCCTTCGTACACATTGCCGAACAAACGCGCTTGCATCGAGCCGCCGCGAATGGAGAAGCCTGCCGTGTTGATCAAGGTGTTGTGCGCGAGCACGACCTGGCTTGCGTGGTTGACATCGATGCCAGCGTCATTGCAGTGGGCCACGATGTTGTTGGCAGCCAGTCCTTGGCGGTGTTCGAAGGCGCGGCAGCCATCGGTGCGGCACGCTACGGGATCGGTACCGCCACCGCCAAACGAGATGCCCACCCGCTCCCCAGGATCGGACATGCCGGCCTGTGAGCAGACCACGAGGTTGCGCTCGATGCGTCCGCCCTCGCTGGCGCCTTTCATGAAAAGCCCATACGCCACGCCATGGCCTCCCACCTTGGCAAAGTTGGTCACCAGGTTGTCCTGGACCCTCCACTGGTTTGCACCGACCAGATCGAGTGTCACCACCGGTCTGTCGGTGTGTCGCACTGCCGTGTTCGTCAGCGTGTTGAACGCCACCAGGCCGTGATCGGGCCATTCGCCGTTCAGGCCATTGACTTTGATATGGGCATTGAAGTCCTGTAAGTGGTTATTGAGCAGCGCGGTGAATGCCCCGGCGCCCACCACATGAAAGGCGTGTTCACAGTCACGCTGCCGTGCGCAGATGCCGCGGATGTTGAGGTTCTCGAAGATCCAATGTGGGCGATCGACCAGGATGCCTTCCTCTTGCGAAAAGTCCAAACGGACGGTGCCTGGAACGATCGCGGTCACCGTGATGGGCGCGCTGGCGCGTCCGTTTTGGCCAAGGCGCAGGGTCTTTTCAAAACGGTAGTGGCCGGGCGCGATGACGATGTGTGTGCCCGGCCTGGCCTCAAGCAGGACCTCCGCGATCGCGGCGGCGGTGTCGACGCGAACCACATGTCCCCTCCCTGTTGCCGGGGGCGCGATCTGCTTGAGTTGCTGGCCTTTTCCCAGCGTGGGGAGTGGCCCGGGCGGTGGCTCTCTTTCTATTCGGGCCCGTAGTGCGCGCAGGCCGGGCAGCAGCAGCCATTCCAGTACTTCGTGGCCCTCCAGGCGCCGTTGGGCGTAACGGAGGAGGGTTTGCGGGCTTCGCGCACGCACTTCGGTGTAGGCATGTTGCCCCGCGCTGCTCGCGAAAAAGGCGGTTGCGGCCATGAGCATGACCAACAGGGTTGCAATTGCAACGTAGATCAGCCAGCGCCTTGATTTCAATGGGATTCCCCGATTTCCTGCGGGGATCATGATAGCCATGAGCGTGCTGAATGCAACGTTTCGCCTGCTTTTGAATGCCTGGCTTGCCTAGGGGCGGCCGCTATGATCAGCGTTTTGTAAATCTATTGGCCTGAGAAAAAACATGAAAATCACCGTGGTCGGGACTGGATACGTGGGTTTGGTCAGTGGAGCCTGCCTGTCGGAAGTGGGCAACGATGTGTTGTGCCTGGACTTGAATCCGGACAAGATCCGCATTCTTGAAGAGGGCGGCATACCCATTTACGAGCCTGGGCTGCAGGACATGGTCCGCCGCAACGTGGCCGCCGGCCGCCTGCACTTCACCACCGACATCGATCGCGCGGTGCAACACGGCACCATTCAGTTCATTGCGGTGGGCACGCCACCCGACGAAGACGGTTCGGCCGACATGCGTTACGTGCTCGCCGCTGCGCGCAGCATTGGTCAGCGCATGACCGACTACAAGGTCGTGGTTGATAAAAGCACGGTGCCCGTCGGCACCGCCGATCGTGTGCACGAGGCGATCGCCGACGAGTTGCAAAAGCGCGGTGTGCAGACACCGTACGCGGTGGTGTCCAACCCCGAGTTCCTGAAAGAAGGCGCGGCGGTGGAGGATTTCATGCGGCCCGACCGGATCATCGTCGGCGCGAACGACGAACAGGCGATCCACCTCATGCGGGCGCTGTACGCGCCGTTCCAACGCAATCGCGAACGCCTGATCGTGACCGATGTGCGCAGCGCCGAACTCACCAAATACGCGGCGAATGCCATGCTGGCGACGCGCATCAGTTTCATGAACGAACTGGCCAACCTGGCGGAGAAGCTGGGCGCCGACATCGAGATGGTTCGCCAGGGCATCGGCTCCGACCCGCGCATTGGCTATCACTTCCTCTACCCAGGCGCGGGCTATGGCGGCTCCTGCTTCCCGAAGGACGTCAAGGCCCTGATCAAGACGGCGGCCGACGATGCCGGCCTCGAATTGAAGGTGCTGACGGCGGTGGAGGCGGCCAACGACGCGCAGAAGCATGTGCTGGGCGACAAGGTCAAGCGCAAGTTTGGCGCGGACCTGAAGGGCCGCCATTTCGCGGTCTGGGGCCTGGCCTTCAAGCCCAACACCGACGACATGCGCGAAGCCCCCAGCCTGGAGCTGTTGGCCGACTTGCTGGCCGCTGGCGCCACGGCCACCGTCTATGACCCCGTGGCCATGCACGAAGCGCAGCGCGTCCTGGGTGACGAGCCCCGCGTGCGTTACGCCACAACGCCCAACGAGGCGCTCGACGACGCGGATGCCCTGGTCATCGTGACCGAGTGGAAAGAGTTCCGCAGCCCAGACTTCGACACCATCAAAGCCAAGCTCAAGCAAGCGCTCATCGTCGACGGGCGCAACCTGTACGACCCGGCCTGGGTGCGCAGCCAGGGCTTCGAGTACCTGCCCATCGGCCGCTGATCCATGGCGCGCTGGGGTGCGCCGGTGCTGGCCATCCTGGCGGCGGCCGTGTGTCTGGGCCTGGCGGTTCAACACCCCTTGGTGCCGGCGCCATTCGCGGTGGCACTGTGCCTTCTGGTCATGGGCTGGGCTGCCTGGCGGCCCTGGACGATCGGATGGCTGCTGACCACATTGCTGCCGGTGGCCAGCTTCGCGCCGTCGACGGGCTGGTGGTTGATCGACGAATTTGATCTGTTGGTGCTGGGCGTGCTGACGGGCGCCTGCGCACGGTGGAGCTTCGATGCGTTCGCTGGGCGGGTCGCGCCCACAGCCGCCAGAAGCGATCGTGTCGGGATGTGGTTGTGGGTGGCGCTGGGCGTGTCCAGTCTGGTGAGCCTGGCCGTGGGTCTGCACGGCGCAGGGGGCACCGCCGGGGTCAACGCTGCCGTATGGCCACAGGCTCTGTACGGGGACTACGCGAGCGCTTTCAACCCATGGCGCGTGTCCAAGAGCCTGCTGTGGGCGCTGTTGCTGGTGCCGGTGTGGCGCCACGTTCCCGAACATCGACAACAAGACATGGCCCGCCTCACGGTGGTGGGTCTGGCCTGTGGTCTTGCGCTGGTCTGCGCACTCGTGCTGTGGGAGCGCGGGCGTTACGTCGGTGTTCTCAATTTCAGCGACTCTTACCGCACCGTGGCGAGCTTCTGGGAGATGCACGTGGGCGGTGGCGCGATCGACGCGTACCTGGCCATGACGGTGCCCGTCGCGTTCTGGGCCGTCTGGTTGGCGCCCGGTGGTTGGCGCTGGTATTGCGCGGCGTTGCTGGCTCTGTTGGGCACCTACGCGGTGCTGACCACGTATTCGCGGGGCTTGTATCTCGCGGTCGTTGTGTCCCTGGTGTTCATGGCGGTCGTGGCGCGGCGTTGTCAGATCAGGCCCGCGTCGGGCGAACGGGGGCGGGGTTGGGCGCTGAGGCTGCTCGGGCTGGCGCTGTTGGCCCAAGCGGTGTGGGTGCTTGGCGGGCACTCGTTCATGTCCGGGCGGATCGTGCGTGTGGATGCCGACCTGGCGGACCGCGTGGCCCATTGGCGCGATGGCTTGGGGCTGCTGAAGACACCCACCGATTGGGGGCTGGGCCTGGGTGCCGGGCGTCTGCCGGCGCACTACAGCGCCCAGGTGCCGGGGGGCGAGTTTCCGGGTCGGGCGCGTTGGCAGCGGGATGCGGAGGGTGCGGCGCAGGTGGAACTGGCCGGGCCTGCGACGCAGCAGGAGTTGGCCTACGACTTTGGTCTGACGCAGCGTATCGAGATCTCACCGCACGGCAACTACCGGGTGCGCATCCGCTACGAAACCGATGCCCCGCTGGTGCTGCTGTTGAGCGTGTGCGAGCGGCATCTGTTGTACGACTTCCGCTGCCAGTGGATGCATGTGAGGCCTGAGTCGGCGGTGTCGGACCCGACGCAGTGGCACGACATTCCCTTGCTCGGCAAGGCCTTCGCGCCGGGCGGCCGCGCGATGGCCTGGCGCGAGGGCATGTTCGCCATGACCGTGTTGAGCACGGGGCGACCCGCCCGCATCCACGAAGTGGAGCTGATGGATTCTCAAGGACAACAGGTCTTGAAGAACACTGGTTTTTCGAACGGACTCCAGCATTGGTTTCCCGCCGCGCAAGGCCATTTCAAGCCGTGGCACATGGACAACCTGTACCTCGAGATCCTCATCGAGCGCGGGGTGGTGGGCTGGTTGGTGTTGGCATCGTTGGCCGTATGGACGGGGTGCGGCCTTGTCCGAAGCATCAGGAACCGCGATCCGCTGGCCTTGGCGCTGGCGGGTTCGCTCTTGAGCATGGGCGTTCTGGGTCTGCTCATCAGCGTGTCCGAACTGCCCCGCATTGCTTTTATGCTGCTGCTTGTCGTGTTGACGACGTCACAGTTGACTCAACGCTCGTCACACCCACGCCTGTAACTGCGTGTAAGCTCATCGCGTCGGCGTTATCGTCGGACAGAACCCAATGCGTGCGCCACCGGCGGCGCCATCACAGGAAGCGAAGTTTGATCAAGCTATTCAACCATTACTTCGATCGCCGCACGCTGTTGCAGATGTTCGTGGATCTGTTGCTGATCAGCGCGGCATTCATGGTGACACTGGTGGTCCTTTCCGAAGAATTGACCGCCGCGCAAATCGGGCAAGGCCTGTTTCGTGCGTTGTTGATGAGCATCGGTTTCCTGGCGGTCAACTCCGCCCTGGGGCTGTACGACCGGGGCACGGCGTTCAACAACACCCAGCTGTATGCCCGTGTGTTGGTGTCGTTCATGATGATGGGTCTCATCGTCGTGGGCATCTTGCTGCTCTTGCCCATGAAGCTGTTTTACGGGCACAACTGGGCGGTGGTGATCGTGATGATGGTCACCGGTCTGTTGCTGGTGATTCAGGTGATCACCGGCGAGTTTCTTCCCAGATCGCTCACGCGCCGCAAGGTGCTGGTGTACGGCACGGGTACCAAGGCGCAGGCTGTCGGGCAGAGCCTGCGCAGGGCTTCGTCGAGCGCCGAACTGTGTGGCTATTTCGCCAGCCCCAATGAGCGCGAGCATCTGGTGACCGAATGGGCCACGCTGGAGCCAGGCCAGTCGCTCACCGAGGTGGCGGCGGAGAAGGGCGTGCATGAGATCGTGATTGCCCTGTCCGAGCGCCGCGGCGGCAGCATGCCCATGCGTGAGTTGCTCGATTGCAAACTCGCCGGCGTGCGCGTGACCGATATCGCCACCTATTTCGAGCAGAACCTCGGCCAGATCCGCCTGGATGCGGTGTCGGCCGGCTGGCTCATCTTTGGCGAGGGCTTCGACCAGGGTTTCGTGCGCACCACGGTCAAGCGCCTGTTCGACATCGCGGGTGCTGTCGTGCTGATCCTGCTGGCTTTGCCGATCATGTTGGTAGCCGCGCTCATCATCAAGCTGGAGAGCTCCGGCCCGGTGCTCTACAAGCAGGAACGCGTGGGCCTGAACAACAAGCCCTTCAACGTGGTGAAGTTCCGCAGCATGCGTACCGATGCGGAGAAAGACGGCATTCCCCGCTGGGCCACAGCGGGCGACAGCCGCGTCACGCGCGTGGGCAAGGTGATCCGCAAACTGCGCATCGACGAACTGCCGCAGCTGTTCAGTGTGCTCAATGGTGACATGAGCCTGGTCGGGCCGCGACCCGAGCGCGCCTTCTTTGTCGAGAAGCTCACGCAGGAGATCCCGTTCTACGCCGTGCGCCACAGCGTCAAACCCGGCGTGACCGGCTGGGCGCAGGTGCGCTACCAGTACGGCTCCACCGTGGAAGACACGGCGGAGAAGCTGCAGTACGACCTGTACTACGTGAAGAACCACTCGCTGTTTCTGGACCTGGTGGTCATCTTCGAAACCGTGGGTGTGGTGCTGACGGGCAAGGGCGCGCAGTAAACGTTGCCCGCTGCCGCGAGGCCGGTCTCGTTCAGGCCAGCGTGTGCAGCGGAATGTCGTTCTCCGCCGCCAGCTTGTCGAGTTGCTGGCGCGTCTTGCCTCGCACGAAAGCGGCGATGGCCGTATGCACTTCCGGTTGGAACAGCGCGCGAAAGTCCGTGACCGGCACACCCGCCGCCGCGCACAGCGCCGCCGCGAAATGCGGCTCCAGCGCCGCCACGGCCACGCGGCCATCCTTGCAGGCGTAAACGCGGTAGCCCGCGTGGGCGCCGCCGATCGCGCCCGTGGGCAGCGTGAGGCCCCAGGTGCGGGGCAGAGCGAGCCAGGTGGCCGCGTCGGACAGTGCCACCTCCTGGAACGAGCCTTTGCCTGAAGTCTTCTGCGCCAGCACCGCCTGGAGCACGGCCTCGCTGGCCATGATCGCCCCGCTCATGTCGGCAAACAAGGTCGCTGGCAGGTCCAGGCCGGTGACCAGGCCCGCGTCCGCGAGGTAGGTGAGGTCGTGGCCGGGCTCTTCGGCGCGCGCGCCGGGAGCGCCCACGATGGCCACCATCGACAGCGCCGGGTAGCGCTTGCGCAGACCTTGCCAGCCCAGGCCGAGCTTGTGCAGGGCCGAGGGGCGAAAGGAGGTCAGCAGCACGTCGGTGCGGGCCAGTTCCTTGTGCAGCGTGGCCTGACCCTTCTCCGACTTGAGGTCCATCGACACCACCTTGATGCCTGCGTGCAGCGTGGCATATGCGGTCGGGTTGTACTGGCCCATCGGGTCACCGGAACCGCCTCGGGGCGCGGGTGGCTCGGCCTTCACGCAGGTGGCCCCCATGGTTCTTAACCGCATGAAGGCCGCCGGACCGGGCAGGTTGAGCGCGAGGCTGAGCACGCGAACGCCGCGCAGCGGCTTGAGGGTGGGGGCAGGGCGTGGGGCGGTGGTCATCGCCGCACTGTACTTGCAAGCCTGGGTGGCGACGTGCAAACGCGTGACAAGGCCGCCCGAGGTGTTCAGCGTTCGCCGAAGTTGAGCGGCAGACCCACGTAGTTCTCGGCCAGCGAGCGCGACAGCGATTCGGAGTTCACGAGGTAGTCGAGCTCGGCCTCCTGCACCTTCTGGCCGAAGCCTTCGGTGTCCGGGAAACGGTGCATCAGCGTCGTGAGCCACCACGAGAACCGCTCGGCTTTCCACACGCGGCGCAGGCAGCGCTCGGAATAGCTGTCGATGCCGGCCGAGGTCTTGTCGCGGTAGTACTCGATGAACGCGCCCGAGAGGTACTTGACGTCGCTGGCGGCGAGGTTGAGCCCCTTGGCGCCCGTGGGCGGCACGATGTGGGCGGCATCGCCCGCGAGGAACATGCGGCCAAAGCGCATCGGCTCGGCCACGAAGCTGCGCAGCGGCGCGATGCTCTTTTCGATGGTGGGGCCGGTGATCACGCGCGATGCCATCTCCGGGTCGAGCCGGCGGCGAAGCTCGTCCCAGAAGCGTTGATCGCTCCAGTCCTCGACCTTGTCGTCCAGCGGGCACTGCACGTAGTAGCGGCTGCGCGTGGGGCTGCGCATGGAGCACAGCGCGAAGCCGCGTTCGCTGTTGGCGTAGACGATGGCGTGCGGTGATACCGGTGGCACGTCGGCCAGCACGCCGAGCCAGCCGAAGGGGTAGACCTTCTCGAACTCGGTGATGGAACCCTTGGGCACGCTGGCGCGGCACACGCCGTGAAAGCCGTCGCAACCGGCGATGAAATCGCAGGCGATCTCGTGCGTCTGGCCATCCTTGCGGTAACGCACGCGGGGCTTGTCGCCGTCGTAGTCGAGCACCTCCACGTCGGCGGCTTCGTACACCGTGGGCAGACTGGCACCGCTGCGCGCGGCCATGAGGTCGCGCGTCATCTCGGTCTGGCCATAGGCCGTGACCACCTGGCCATTCGTGAGCCCATGCACGTCGATGGCGTGGCGCGTGCCGGCGAAGACCAGCTCGATGCTGTGGTGCACCGTGCCCTCCGCATCGAGCCGCGTGCCCACGCCGACTTCGCGCAGCAGGTCGGTGGTGATTTGTTCGAGAATGCCGGCGCGGATGCGGCCCAGCACGTACTCGCCAGTCTGGCGTTCAACGATGATGTTGTCGATGCCGGCCTTGTGCAGCAACTGGCCGAGCAACAGGCCCGAGGGGCCGGCGCCGATGATGGCGACCTGGGTTCGCGTCATGGAAATGTCTCCTGAATCTAGCTGGCTCAAGCATAGAAACGGGCCCGTGCCGCCACAAGGGAGTGTCACCGGTGTTGCGCGATCATCGGATGCCGTGCGCGATGATCGCGCATAATTTGCCCATGAGCATCACACCGCCCATCGCCAAGGCCGACTTCATCGAAGGCATGGCCAAAGGCATGGCCGTGCTGGAGAGCTTCGACACCGAGCGCCAGCGCCTCAACGCCACTCAGGCGGCCGAGCGTGCCGGCCTTACACGCGCGGCGGCGCGCCGGCACCTGCTCACGCTGGCGCACCTGGGATACCTGGAGTCCGACGGCAGCCACTACTGGCTTGCGCCGAAAGTGCTGCGCTTTTCCGGCAGCTACCTGGCATCGGCGCGCTTGCCGCGCTTGTTGCAACCCACGCTGAACCGGCTCGCGGCCCTGACGCGCGAGTCGTTCTCGGCTGCCGTGCTGGATGGCGACCAGGTCGTGATCGTGGCGCGCAATGTGTCGCTGGGTGGCCAACGTTTGATGGCCTATGGTCTGCACCTCGGCGCGCGTTTGCCTGCGCACGCCACATCCACCGGGCGGGTGTTGCTGGCCGGGTTGCCGCGCACCGAGTTTTCCACCTGGCTCAAGGGCCGTGAACTGCCGCGCCTCACGCCGCACACCACGGTGGAGCCCAAGGCGTTTCGCGCCCTCATCACACGCGTGCGCAACGAGGATCTGGCCATCGCGCGTGAAGAGCATGAGATGGGTGTGTTCGCTCTGGCCGTGCCGCTGCGCAACATGCAGGGACGCACGGTGGCGGCGCTCAATGTGGTGGCGTCGCCCGAGCGGTTCGACGCACCGCGGTTCTTGCAGGACATGCTGCCGCTGCTGCAGGACGCGGCGCGCGAACTGCGGCCGCTGCTGTAGTTCAAACGCCCAGGTACTGCGCCAGCAACTCCGGTTGCGCGTGCAACTGTGCCGAACTGCCTTCGAACACCACCTCGCCCTTGACGAGAATCACGTTGCGGTCGGTGATCTGCGTGACGTGTTTCCAGTTCTTGTCCACGATCACGCTGCTGATGCCGCTCTCGCGGATCAAACCGCAGATGCGCCAGATCTCGCGCGCGATCAGTGGGGCCAGGCCTTCGGTGGCTTCATCAAGAATCAGCAGGTCGGGGTTGGTCATCAGCGCGCGGCCGATGGTGAGCATCTGCTGCTCGCCGCCGCTGAGCTGCTGCCCGCCATGGTTCAGGCGTTCGGCCAGGCGCGGGAAGGTATCGAGCACACGCTCGTAGGTCCAGTCGCGCTGGCCTTGGGTGCCGGCGCGCGCCGACATGATCAGGTTTTCCTTGACGCTCAGGTTGCCGAAGATGCCGCGGCCCTCGGGTACATACGCGATGCCTTGGCGCGCGATCTCGAACGTGGGCGCGCCGGTCATGAGGCGACCCTTCACCTGCACCTGCCCGCCGCTGGGCTTGACGATGCCCATGAGCGTCTTGAGGAGCGTGGTCTTGCCCATGCCGTTGCGGCCCATGAGGCCGATGGTCTGGCCCTTGTCGACGTGAAAATCCACGCCGCGCAGGATGTGGCTCGCGCCGTAGTGGGTGTGCAAGCCTTTGGCTTCGATCAGGGCGCTCATGCGTGCTCCTCTTCGCCCAGGTAGGCGGCCTGCACGCCCGCGTCGTTGCGCACCTGCGCGGGCGTGCCGCTGGCGATCACCTGGCCATTGACCATCACCGTGAGTTGGTCGGCGAGGGTGAACACGGCATCCATGTCGTGCTCCACGAGCATCATGGCGTGGTCCTTCTTGATGCGCAGCAACAGTTCCACCATGCGCTCGGCCTCGGCGTGGCCCATGCCGGCCAGCGGCTCGTCGAGCAGCAGCACGGTCGGTTCGGTGGCGAGGGTCATCGCGATTTCGAGCTGGCGCTGTTCGCCGTGGCTGGTCGTGCCGGCGATCGTGTTGGCGCGCGCCGTGAGGCCCGCGAGTTCGATGGCGCGTTCACAGCGCTGGTTGACCTGGGTCATGCCACTGGCAGAAGACAACCAGCGCAACGGGTTCCACGGGGTGTGCCGCTCGCGCGATTGCGCGGCCAGGCGCACGTTGTCCCACACGGTGAAGGGCAGGAAGATGTTGGTCTTCTGGTAGCTGCGGCCCAGGCCCAGGCGCGAGATGCGCTCGGCGCTCTTGCCGCTGGTCTCCGTGCCGTTGAGCGTGATGAGGCCTGCGGTGAGGGGCAGGTCGCCCGAGAGCAGGTTGGTCAGCGTCGACTTGCCCGCGCCGTTGGGGCCGATCACGGCATGGATGCGGTCGCGGTGCAACTCCACCGACACGTCGTTGACGGCAGCCAAGCCACCGAAGCGTTTGGTGAGGTTTTTCGCACTGAGAAGCAGCGTACTCATCGCGTTGTCTCCCGCTTCTTCGAGAGTTGACCGACCAGGCCCAGCAGGCCGCGCGGCGCGAACACCACCACCAGCACGATGAAGCTGCCCATGAGCAATTGCCAGTGCTTGGTGAGGTCCTTGAAGAAGTGCATGACGTACTCGAACGCAAAGGCGCCCACGATGGCCCCGGCGAAGTTGCCCATGCCACCCAGGATCACCATCATGATGGCGTGCGCGCTCATGTGAAAACCCATCAGTTCGGGGTTCACGAAGCCGGTTTGTGCGGCCCACAGAAAACCCGCCACACCCGCGAGCGCGCCGGCCAGGGTGAAGGCCGCGAGCTTGTAGCCGAAGGTGCCATAGCCCACGGCGCGCATGCGGTGCTCGTTCACGCGGATGCCGGCGAGCACGCGGCCAAACGGCGAGAACAGCAGGCGGCGCAGGAACACATACACGAGCACCAGCAGCAGCAAGGTGAAGTAGTAGAACGTGGTCTTGTTCTCGAGGTCGATCCCGGTCCAGCCGAACAGCGAGGCTTCGGGGCGGAAGTTGACGTAGATGCCGTCGGAACCACCCAGCGCCTTGTTGTCGAAGAACAGGAAGAACACCATCTGCGCGAACGCCATGGTGACCATGATGAAGTAGATGCCGTGTGTGCGCACCACAAAGAAGCCGATGATCAGCGCGGCCAGGCCTGCGCCGGCCACCGACACGGGCAGTGACCACCACAGACTGATGGGCGTGTCCGCGGGGGTGAGGAAGGCCAGCGCATAACCGGCCAGGCCAAAGTACGCGGCATGGCCGAGCGACACCAGGCCGGTCACGCCTTGCAGCAGATCGAGGCTCATCGCGAAGATGGCCAGGATCATCATCTGCGAGAGCATCTGCAGGTAGAAGCTGCCGCCATCCAGCGGGATGAGTGGGAAGGCGGCGAGTGCGATCGCGCCCAGCCACAGGATGAGCTGGATGCTGCGCGGCAGCTTTTCGAGTTGGGCTTGGGGTGAGCTCATTGTTTGAACAGCCCTTCAGGCTTGTAAAGCAGGACCAGGGCCATGAGCATGTAGACCGCCATGCCGGCGATCTGCGGCACGAGCACCTTGCCAAACGTGTCGACCAGGCCCACGAGCAGGGCCGCGACGAGAGCGCCGCGCACCGAGCCGATGCCGCCAATGACCACCACCACGAAACACATGATCAGCACCGAGCTGCCCATGCCGGGGTACACGCTGGAGATGGGCGAGGCGATCATGCCGGCGATGGCGGCCAGCGCCACGCCCAGCGCGAACACCACGCCGTGGATGAGGCGGATGTTGATGCCGAGCGACTCGGTCATCTCGCGGTTGAACGCGCCGGCACGGATCTTCATGCCCAGGCGCGTCTTGGAAATCAACAGGTACAGGCCCAGCGCGAGCGCGATGCACACACCCGACATCACGAGCCGGTAGACCGGGTACGACAGGTTGTCGGTGAGCGGGATCGACCAGTTCAGCATCTCGGGCACGGGGACCGAGTGCACGTCGTCGCCCCAGAGGATGGAGCGAACTTCTTCAAAGATGTAGATCAGGCCGAACGTGAGCAGCACCTGGTCGAGGTGGTCGCGCTTGTAGAAGTGGCGAAACAGCAGCCACTCGAGCAACCAGCCCAACACCACGGCCAGCACCGTGCCGAGCACGATGGCCAGCACCAGGCTGTTGAACTGCGACGCCAGGAACCACGCGAGGTAGGCGCCCAACATGTAGAAGCTGCCATGTGCGAGGTTGACCACGCCCATGATGCCGAAGATCAAGGTGAGCCCGGCGGCCAGCATGAACAGCAACAGACCGTATTGCAGGCTGTTGAGCAACTGGATCAGGAGGTTGGCGAAGTCCATGAGGCGATGGGCGAGAGTCAGACCAAAAAGGGGCAGGCCAATACCAGACCAGCGCCTGGGGCGCCGGTCTGTGGAAGCAAAAGTAGCGTGTGGGCGATCAGCCCATGCGGCAGCCGGCGGCCGAGTCGGCCACGGCTTTTTGCGCCACGCCGATCACCTTGTTCTCGCGTTTTTCGACCTTGCGCATGTACATGTCCTGGATCGGGTTGTGGGCCTTGCTCATGGTCCATTTGCCGCGCGGGCTGTCGATGACGGCGCCTTCCATGGCGGCGTACAGCGCCTTCTTGTTGTTCAGGTCGCCCTTGACGGCGTTCGCACCCTTGATGAGCAGCAGGCCGGTGTCGTAGCCCTGCACGGCGTACACGTCGGGCTGCAGCTTGAAGGCCTTGGCGTAGTCCAGGCGGAACTGCTTGTCGCGCGGCGTGTTGAGCGAGTCACCGTAGTGCATGGTGGTGAGCACACCATTGGCCGCGTCACCCGCGGCGTCGAGCACGCCTTCGGTGAGGAAGCCCGAGCCGTAAAGCTGGATGGATTTGTTCAACCCTGCCGCGGCGTAGTCACTCATGAACTTGGCGGCGCCGCCACCGGCGAAGAAGCAGGCCACGGCGTCGGGCTTGAGCGAGGCGATCTCGGTCAGCAGGGCCTGGAACTCGACATTGGGGAAGGGCAGACCGAGTTTCTTGACGATGGTGCCACCGGCCGCGGTGTAGCTTTGCTCGAAGCCTTCGAAGGCTTCGTCGCCCGCCGCGTAGTTCCAGGTGATCCACACCGCCTTCTTGTGGCCATTGGCCACCATGGCCTTGCCCAAGGCCAGCGTGGGCTGGGAGTTGGTGAACGAGGTGCGGAACACGTTGGGGGCGCATTGCGCGCGCGTGGCGATGTGCACGCCCGCGTTGGGGATCAGGTTGAGCACGCCGCTGTCGCGCGCCACCTTGTGAATGCCCATCTGCACGCCGGAGTGCACGGTGCCGACCAGCACGTCCACCTTGTCGCGCTGCACCAGGCGGGTGGCGTTCTCGATGCCCTTGGCCGGGTTGGACTCGTCGTCCACCTTGAAGTACTCGACCTCGCGGCCACCCAGTTTGCCGCCTTGCTCGTTGAGCGCCATGCGGAAGCCGTTTTCGATCGCCACGCCGAGTTGGGCGAAGGTGCCGGTGTACGGCAGCATGAAGCCCACGCGCACCTTGTCCGATTGCGCGCGCACGATTTGCGGCAGCAGCAGGCCAGAGGATGCGGCGCCGATTACGGCGGCGCTGCGGGTCAGAACGATTCGGCGGGTTGTCATGGAGGTCTCCTGTGGATGGTTGCCGGAATGCGGTTCACTGTAGACGTGGGGGTGGGGACTGGCGATCCAGAATTACCCGTACTTGAGGTTTAAAACATTCATGGATGAATTTCAAGCCGCGGCGGTCGCCTGCAGCGCCTGCGCCAGCCATTTGCGGCACCAGGCCGCGCCGGCCACTTCGGCCTCGGGGCCTTCGGACGCGTCGTGGCAGAACACCTCGCCAATGCGCACCGCGCCGAGGTCGGCCAGGCGTTCGTCAAAACGCAGGCCACCATTGCAGAAGGTTTGCGGGTAGGCGCTGTCGCCCAGGGCGATCACGCCGTAGCGCACGTGACCGAGGTATCGGGGTTCGCTGCCCAGCGACTCGTACAGGGCGCGGGCGTTGTCCGGCACGTCGCCCGCACCGGTGGTGGATGTGCATATGACATATAGTGCACCTTTTTCAAGCGCCTGGATGTTCAGCCCCTCCATCGTACGCACCTCGATCTGCTCGATCAGATCGGCGCAATCCATCTCGATCGCCCGCGCAACGCGCTCGGCGGTGTGGGTCATCGTGCCAACGAGGAGGAGGAGCCTGGTGGGTGGGTTCATGGTCGAGTGCCTGCAATATATTTCATGAACCGAGGGGTGAATATCGGGTAAACCCGCAATGTCTACCGGGGCGTGTCACGGGATTGCTGCGAGCGCACAAATTCAGCCACAAACGAATCGGCCACATGGTACTTGGCAATGCCGCCGCCAACGTCACGCGTGCGGCCCTCGGCCATCACCGAGGTGCGCGTTGTCTTCGATGACGAAGGTTGCTTCCTTGCGTGCGGCAAGGAGGGCGTGAACTTCTGGATGGATTGGCCTGCCCGGAGGGACTCGAACCCCCGACCTGCTGCTTAGAAGGGCTAAATAGTAGAATCCGAATCGCTAGGTTTTATGCGGGTTTCAAGGGTGTTTTCTTCCAATTTTTAGGAAGTTGGGACACCATGGGGACACTCCGCATTGTGGGAAGACTTGATTCGGAGGTCCAAAGTGGCAGTGGTGACACAGCGCGAAAGCGGAGTATGGCAGGCGAAGGTGCGCCGCAAAGGTTGGCCATCCCAGTCCAAGACGTTTCCACGTAAAGGGGATGCGGAGGCGTGGGCAAGGGCGGTTGAGCGAGAGATGGATGTTGGTGCGTTCATCAACCGAGATGACGCGGAGCGAACCACTTTCCAGGAGGCTGCTGATCGGTACGTGCGTGAGGTGTTGCCGGGAAAGCGCGCGCAAGTCCAGCCGCGATACATGTTGGCGCGTTTGTGCGATCACTTCGGCAAATACTCGCTGGCCAGCATCTCGGCTGCGATGCTGGCGAGCTACAGAGACGAACGCCTGAAGACCGTCAGCAACCAGACTGTGGTCCACGAGCTGGGCCTCATTACCCGCGTTCTGAAAGCTTGCCAGCTGGACTGGGGTATCGCGCTGCCTCAAGGCATCGCCACACAGCAGATCCGAAAACCTAAGGTGAGTAATGGTCGTGAGAGGCGTCTGGAAGCGGGAGAGGAATCTCTTCTGTTGAACGCCCTGCGAGTCAAGAAGGAGCCTTGGGCGCACGCTGCGGTGGTCTTGGCGATCGAGACCGCTGCGCGTCAGTCTGAGCTGATTTCTTTGACGTGGGAGGATGTTGATTTGAAGCGTCGTGTCGCGCGGCTGCGGGGTAAGGGTGGAGGGGTCACCAAGTCGGGTGATGACTATCGGGATGTTCCGCTTTCGCCGCGCGCAATCCAAGTGCTAACTGATCTACCGAGGTCGTTGAACGGCCAAGTGCTTCCGATCTCACAAAACGCGCTCCGCTTGACATGGGACAGGGCGCTGGTCAGCGCACGAAAAGCTCATTTGCATTCGAGTCTTGAAGCTCTGCTGGCCGCTGCTGGAGTGGACGATCCGGCGCGGGAGATTCGAGCACTGGTCTACAAGAAGCGGGCTCCGCTGGAAACCACGTCGAGGCTTTGGACCGAGCTCCAGCGGACCGACAAGTCGTTGACGGACCTGCACTTTCATGACTGTCGTCACGAAGCCACCAGTCGCCTGGCCGAAAAGCTGCAGATGCACGAGCTAATGAAGGTCACCGGTCACAAATCAAGCACGATGCTGAGCCGGTACTACCACCCTCGAGCGGAGGATTTGGCGGCGAAGTTAGCGTAATCTTATGCAATGAGCAGTGACTGGCGCTCACGTTCGTCGCTCTCGCCCATTGCACGGGACTTCCCATCGGAGTCAACGGCCTCCACACAAATGCACTGACGCTCAAAAGTCGGTGCGGCTCTCGTCCTCCAAGGTGTCGAGGGGATCGTGTCCTTGGTGATCAAGGGGTGTCTTGTGTGGTTCGAAACGCGGGGCGCCGCACTGATTGAATGAGGCGCCCCTGTTTTCACATGGCGCGTTTGATGTCGGTGTATTCGCCGCGGGTGCGCAATACAACCTTCACGTCGGCTTTGCCGCGGTTGCGCCAATACCAGCCGTGGTTGCCAGTGAATGCCGCCACGAGCTGACCGTCATCGGCGGCCACGTCGCGCCCTTTCTCATAGCTGATGTTCTTCCCGCCACCATCGCCGTGGGTATCGAAGTTGACCCGGCCACCTTGCACCACCCAGGTGTACTCCGCCTTCGCGCCTTCGGCCATGCGCATCTTGATCTCCAGGCCTTCGCCAGGTGTGAGGGTGAACGACATTTCATCGCGCCACGGGGCCTCTTGAACGGCAGGCTTGGCAGCAGGAGCAGCGGCTTGCGTCGGCACACTGCGGGCGGCCGCCGGAGGTTGCTGCGCTTGGGCAGAAGTCACCACGGAGTTGCCAGATGCGGCCGCGGTGTCGGCTGCGGCTTCCGCCGCCAACTGGGTCTTGATCTCGCCCATCTCGGTAAGACGCAGAGCGCGGCCCACACCCGTGGGGTCAATGCCGTACTCAGCGGGGAGCACGACGGCCACAAGAAGGACGACGGCCGAGATCGCGGCCAGAACGGTGGAGCGCATCAACTGCTTCGAGGAAGGCAGCTCGGCGCGCAAAGGGGTTTCACTGTTGTACATGGTTCAGATTCCTTGGGTGTTCAGGACACGAAGTAGCCAGTGAGCTGCATGCCCACAAGAATGAAGCCGGCGCTCATCATGGCGACGTTGGCGGTGTAGGCGTTGCGGGCGAAACTGGGCGTGCGGCGCCAGTAGCTCATGCCGATCAGGATGACGGTCAAAGCCAGCAGTTGCCCGATCTCCACGCCCACGTTGAAGGCGAGCAGGTTGGGCACCAACCCATCGGGCGAGATCTCGTACTCCAGGATCTTGGTGGACAGACCGAAGCCGTGGAACAGGCCAAACACCAGGGTGGCGATCTTGGTGTTGGGCTGGAACCCCAACCAACGCTGAAAAGCACCGATGTTGTCCAAGGCCTTGTAGACCACGGACAGACCGATGATCGCGTCGATCAGGTAGCTGTTGATCCCGACGTTGAAGTAAACGCCCAGGATCATGGTGGTGGAGTGACCCAAGGCAAACAGGCTCACGTAGATGCCGATGTGCTTGATCCGGTAGAGGAAGAAGATCACCCCGAACAGGAACAGGATGTGGTCATACCCCGTCATCATGTGCTTGGCACCCAGGTACACGAACGGCAACAGGTTGACGCCCGAGATTTCCTGGATGTAGCCCTTGTCGCCCTCGGTGACCGCGTGGGCCAGCGCTTCGGTGGTACCGAGGAGCAGGGAAAGAAAAAACGCAGATAGAAGTAACAGGCTGGTTTGCCAGATCGCCCAGGGCGAACGTGGCAGCCTGTCATGAAGAAAGCTGTGCATGAAGACTCCGATGGTCTGAGAACGAGGGTGCTGCACTCGGCAGCGGCTGCATATCAGGCGTGCGTCTGCGCCATCGGAGGGCGGTCGAGCCGTGATGGCACCATCCGCTCGACCCTGGGCGCGGCGATGGCCAGCCAGCTGGTGGGTCGGGCCAAGGGTTGGCTCAGAGCACCGCGTGGCGCGTGTGCCTTGTCGTGCGAATGGTCCGCGCTGTGTTGCGCATGCTCGGCGCTAGAGGAATGGTGCGCGACACCAGTGGCCTCACCCTCATCCACGTGTTCGTGTTCGTGTTCGTGTTCGTGCTCGTGTCCACACGCCATGTCCTCGTCACAAGGCGTGCCATGTTGAACCGCAGCGATCTCTGCCAAGCCGTGGGAGTTCAAGGTGCCCACCGGTGACAGCACGGCGCCGAGCACGAGCGCCAACGCCACGAGCCACCACACGGCAAGCGGCAGGCGCGGCCATGTTGATAAGGCGGTTTCGCGATGCGTCATGCGGGTTCAGCCGGGACCAAGAGTCGAAGAGACCGGATTATAATATCCCCCCCGGGGGCATAGGATCTGTCATGGCCGAACATCACACACACGCATCGCATCCCGCCATCATCAAGCGGTTGAAGAGGGCCAACGGGCATCTCGCCAGCATCGTCGAAATGATCGAGCAGGGCCGCACCTGTCTGGACATTGCCCAACAACTGCAGGCCGTCGAGAAGGCGGTTCAGCAGGCCAAGAAAACGCTCATTCAGGACCACCTGGACCATTGCCTGGAAGATCTGGTGGGGCCGCTGCCGAGCGGCCAGCGGCACTCGATGGACGAATTCAAGGAAATCACGCGCTATCTGTAGTGCGAGCCATCGCACCCATCCTCATCGGATAACCGAGGCCACCGGCATGCTCGACATCCTGGGTCATCGCACCTACCGCCACCTGTTCGCCGCTCAAGTGATTGCCCTGCTGGGCACCGGGCTGGCCACCGTGGCGCTGGGCCTTCTGGCATACGACCTGGCCGGCGATGACGCCGGTGTTGTGCTAGGTACGGCATTGGCCATCAAGATGATGGCTTATGTGGGCGTGGCTCCCGTGGCCGCTGCTTTTGCAAGCAGCTTCCCGCGCCGCGCTTTGCTGGTGTCGCTGGATCTGGTGCGCGCGGCCGTGGCTCTGTTGTTGCCATTCGTCACCCAGATCTGGGAGGTGTATGTGCTGATCTTCGTGTTGCAGGCCGCCTCGGCCGCGTTCACACCCACTTTCCAGGCGACCATCCCTGATGTGTTGCCCGAGGAGAAGGACTACACGAAGGCCTTGTCGCTCTCCCGGTTGGCGTACGACATGGAGAGCCTGGTCAGCCCGATGCTGGCCGCTGCACTGCTGACGGTCATTGGCTTTTACTACCTGTTTGCCGGCACCGTTCTGGGCTTCCTGGCTTCTGCCGCCCTGGTGGTCTCGGTGGCGCTGCCAAAGAATCCCACGCCCAAACGCCGTGGCATTTATGACCGCACCACACGCGGGTTACGGATCTTTCTGGCAACGCCTCGTTTGCGAGGGTTGTTGGCCATCAATGCAGCGGTGGCCGCTGCCGGCTCCATGGTATTCGTCAATACCGTGGTCATCGTCCAGGCCAACATGGGCCTCACGCAGAAATCGGTAGCACTTACGCTGGCCCTCTTTGGCGCCGGCTCGATGGTGGCCGCGCTGGGCCTGCCGCGCCTGCTGGACAAGCTGTCCGATCGGGTGGCGATGATCGCGGGCGTGGCCCTGCTGGTCGCGGGTTTGGGGATCGGCACTCAGGTGGCTTCGTACACGGGGACGCTGCTGTTGTGGTTCGTGATGGGCTTGGGCTACTCAACCGCCCAGACACCTTCGGGCCGCCTCCTGCGGCGCTCGGCCCAGCCAGAGGATCGACCGGCACTGTTCGCGGCCCAGTTCGCGCTCTCGCACGCGTGCTGGCTGATCTTCTACCCACTGGCCGGATGGCTGGGCGCGCGACTGGGCATGCCGCTGACGTTTGCCTGCCTGGGTTTGGCCGCGCTGATGGCCGTGTTGGTGGCGCTGCGCGTCTGGCCTGCACATGACCCCGATGTGATCGAGCACGAGCATGCAGATCTGCCGGCGGGGCACACGCACCTGCACGATGGGGCGCCCGCAGCGCACGGCCTGCGGCACGCACATCCCTATGTGGTCGATGACCACCACCCTCGGTGGCCTGGAACGGGCGGCTGAAGCGGTTTTCGCAGGGCTCTTGCTGACCGAAATCTGCCCAGCTTGGTCCACGCATCAATCAGTCTTGTAATTGTTATTTCAAATTATGTGATGTATATTGCAGGCCATGTTTTCCATGCTGCTCATCACGTTGCCGACCCAACCGTCCTCAGTGCGGGTGCGGATCTGGCGCGCGCTCAAGGCTTTGGGCTGTGTGGCGCTGCGCGATGGGGCCTATCTCTTGCCCGAAGAGCGGCAGGCGCTTTTCGAGCCGCTGGCCGACGAGGCGCGCGAGCATGGCGGCTCGGCCATGGTGCTGCGCCTGGACGCAACCGATGACGCCCAGCGCATGGAGTTGCTGGCACTGTTCGATCGGGGTGAGGCTTATGGTGCGTGGCGCGCCACGGCTGAGGCCTTGCATGTGGAGCTGGACGATCTCGGTGAGGCCGTCGCGCGTCGGCGCTGGCGTGGCCTGGCACAAGCGCTCGAGGAGGTGCAGCGCACCGACTATTTCCCCGGCGAGGCGGCGCTGCAGGCCCAGGTCACGCTGGCCGACTTGCGCGACGCCCTGGACGCTCACTACTCCAAGGGTGAACCCAGGGCCCTGCCTGATCACGGCATCGCTCTACTCGATGGAGGCCAGTTTCAGGGCAAGCGCTGGGCCACGCGAGCGCGCCCCTGGGTGGACCGTCTGGCCAGCGCCTGGCTGATCGCGCGCTTCATCGACAAGCAGGCCGAATTTGTCTGGCTCGCCGACGTCGCACGTCTGCCGCGTGGCGCCATCGGCTTTGATTTCGACGGCGCGCGTTTCAGCCATGTCGGTCCTCGCGTCACGTTTGAAGTGCTGCTCGCCAGCTTCGGGCTCGACCAGGATCCCCGACTGATGCGCATCGGTGCCATGGTGCACTGCCTTGACGCGGGCGGCATCCCGGTGCCCGAGGCAATTGGCCTGGAAGCGGTGCTGGCCGGGTTGCGCGAGATGCACAACGACGACGATCTGCTACTGGCCGCCGCATCAGGGGTATTCGACGCTCTTCTGGCCGCGCCGACCGAAGGGAGAACCGCATGAGCATCCCCACATCCCTCGATCGCCCAGAACCCGTGAGCTTCATGGAAGCCTTGCGCTTCTGGCTCAAGCTGGGCTTCATCAGCTTCGGTGGGCCGGCCGGGCAGATCGCGATCATGCACACCGAACTGGTGGAACGCCGCCGCTGGATCAGCGAGCGCCGCTTCCTGCACGCGTTGAACTACTGCATGCTGCTGCCCGGCCCCGAAGCCCAGCAACTCGCCACCTACATTGGCTGGCTGATGCACCGTACCTGGGGTGGCATCGTGGCCGGTGCGCTGTTCGTGCTGCCCTCGCTGTTCATCCTGATTGGCCTGTCCTGGGTGTACCTGCGCTTTGGTGACGTGCCGGTGGTGGCAGGCATCTTCTATGGCATCAAGCCCGCCGTGACGGCGCTGGTCTTGCACGCGGCGCACCGCATCGGCACGCGCGCGCTGCGCAACCCCTGGATGTGGGGCATCGCAGCAGCTGCCTTCGTGGCCATCTTCGCCTTCAACACACCTTTCCCCGCCATCGTGCTGGCCGCCGGTCTCATCGGTCACTTTGGCGCGCGCCGTTGGCCGCAGGTCTTTGCCCTGGGCGGCGGACATGGAAGCAAGGCGGCAGGCTATGGCCCCGCGCTGATCGACGACGACACGCCCACACCCGCGCACGCGCGCTTTTCCAAACGGCACCTGGCGAAAGTGCTCGGCGTTGGGCTGGGCCTGTGGCTGCTGGCGATGGCTGCGCCGCTTGCAACGCAGGGCGTGCAGGGCACGCTCACGCAAATGGGCTGGTTCTTCACCAAGGCCGCGATGCTCACTTTCGGCGGCGCCTATGCCGTGTTGCCCTACGTCTACCAGGGCGCGGTGGACACACACCAGTGGCTGAGTGCCCCGCAGATGATCGATGGCCTCGCGCTGGGCGAGACCACGCCCGGACCGTTGATCATGGTGGTGGCATTCGTAGGCTTCGTGGGTGGCTGGACGAAGGAAGTGCTGGGGCCCGACGCGCTGTTTCTCGGTGCCGCGCTGGCAGCCACGGTGGTGACCTTTGTGACCTTCCTGCCGTCGTTCGTGTTCATCCTGGCCGGTGGGCCGGCTGTGGAGGCCACGCACGGCAAGCTGGGTTTCACCGCGCCGCTGTCGGCGATCACCGCCGCGGTGGTCGGCGTGATTCTCAACCTCGCGCTGTTCTTCGCGTACCACGTGCTGTGGCCGCAGGGCTTCGGGGGCACGTTCGATGTGCCTTCCGCGGCGATCACCGTCATCGCCGCAATCGCACTGTTCCGTTTCAAGGTGGGTGTCCTACCGCTGCTCGGTGGGTGCGCGGTCGCTGGGCTGATTGTTTCCCTCTACCAGATCGTGCTGCTCGCGCTGATCAGAATGCTATGAACACCGTCAACGTTTTGCCACTGCCGTTCGCCGCTGGCGCAATAGCCGGTTTCTCGGAGCGCTTGCTGAGCAGCCACCACCAGAACAACTACGCGGGTGCGGTCAAGCGCCTGAATGCCATTCGGGCGCAACTCGCCGCAACACCGTTCGCCAGCACGCCCGGGTTCGTGCTCAATGGTCTCAAGCGCGAAGAGCTGATTGCCACCAACTCCATGCTGCTGCACGAGCTGTATTTCAGCGGCCTGGGTGGGGACGGCCAGACGATGAAGCCCGCGATGCAGCTCGCACTCGACGCGAGCTTTGGCAGCTTCGAGCGATGGCGAGAGGAGTTCTCGGCCTGCGCCAAAGCACTGGGCGGTGGCTCGGGCTGGATGCTGCTGATGTTCCAGCCGCGCGAGGGCACGCTGGTGAATCAGTGGGCAGCGGACCACACCCACACCCTCGCAGGTGGTGTGCCCCTGCTGGCACTGGACATGTACGAACACGCCTACCACCTGGATTTCGGTGCCGCGGCGGGCGCCTACGTCGATGCCTTCATGGCCAGCATCGACTGGGCCGGCGTGTATGCGCGCTACCAGGCTGCGGTCCATGCGGCGAGCGAGCCCTTCGGCGTTGACCAGGCAGACGTGCCTGGCGCACTGATGCTCGACGTTCGCCGGGCCAGCGTGTTCGAGCAGGCCACGCAGATGATGCCGGGGGCGCGCTGGTGCGACCCCGCCACCGTGGGACAGTGGTCCACCGAACTGCCCCGTGACCAACCCGTGGTGGCGTATTGCGTCTACGGCCATGAAGTCAGTCGCGCCACGGTATTGCGGTTGCGCGCGGCCGGGTTGGATGCGCGCTACCTGCGCGGTGGCCTCGATGGTTGGCAAACGGCAGGTCAGACCCTCGTGGGCAAACAAGGAGGTGCATCATGAAATGGATCACGCGCGAACGCCCCAAGATCGACCGCATCGCCTGCCCGTGGCTGATCGAGCGCTTCATCGACCCGACGGCCGAGTTCCTCTACGTGCCGACCCGCGAGGTGCTGAGCGTGGCCGCTGAAACGGGCGCCACGCCCTACGACATCCCCGGCGTGGAGATGAGCCATGTCGGCGAGTTGTGCAGTTTCGATGCCTTTCTGGCGAAGTACCACTTGAACGATCCGGCACTGGCCCGGCTCGCCGGCATCGTGCGCGGTGCCGACACCTCGCGGCTCGATCTCACACCGCAATCGGCCGGCCTCTACGCGATCTCGCTGGGCCTGTCACGGGTGTTTGCGGACGACCAGGAGATGCTACGCCACGGCATGGTGCTCTACGACGCACTCTACGCCTGGTGCCGCGACGCCCAGGAAGAAACCCACGCCTGGCCTCCGGCCATGCAATGAGACTGAACCGTGATGATGAAAAATACTATTCTTGGGATCATCGCGCTGTGCAGCACGACGATCAGTCATGCGCTGGAAGTGAACTTCGAAGCCGTTGCGCAAGGGGTCTACGCCCACATCGGCGACATCGGAGGACGTACCGCCGAGAACGAAGGCCTCAATGCCAATATCGGACTAGTGGTCACCCCTAAGGGCGCGGTGCTGATAGACAGTGGCGCCTCCTACGCCAGTGCGAAAGCCATCCATGAGGCCGTGAAGAGGATCACCCCGCAGCCGGTACGCTGGGTGATCAACACCGGTGGTCAAGACCACCGATGGCTGGGTAACGGCTATTTCAAGGAGCAAGGCGCTGAAGTGTTTGCCCATGCAGCCGCTGCGGCGGACATGCGTGTGCGATCAGGAGACCAACTGGCCGCGTTACGGCCGATTCTGGGCGACAAGCTTCAGGGAACCGTTCCGGTCTATCCCGCTCGTCTCGTTGACACCAATGATTTACGGATGGACTTAGGTGGCCGACCGGTGGAGCTGCTGCATCGCGGGGGCGGGCACACCCCAGGAGACACGATGGTCTGGTTGCCAGATGTCAAGGTCCTGTTCTCGGGCGACATCATCTACGTGGAACGACTACTGGCCGTCATCCCGGTCAGCAACACGCGGCAATGGCTGGTGGCATTTGCCGAAGTGGAAAAACTCAATCCCATGCGCATCGTGCCTGGGCACGGGCACGTCACCGAGCTTGCCACCGCGAGAGCTCACACCCGAGATTACCTGCAGGCGCTGCGAAAGCACATGAAGGACGCCGTTGATCGCAACGAGGACATCAGCCAGTCTGTGCGACGCTTCGATCTTTCTCCATTCAAGCAGCTTGCGAATGCCGACGACTTGCATCCGGGCAACGCAAGCAGGACCTATTTGGAAATCGAGCGGGAGTAGGAGGGAGGGCACTCAGCGCCGCCTCAGGTCTGCAGGCCACCACCTACAATCCTGAGCCATGCTCCGTAGTTGCCAGCAAGTGTTGAACTGCATGTCGCCCGACAAACAAGAAGGCGCCTTGACGTGCAAATGACCGGTGGTCGAGTTGTCAATCAGTGGGTGTAGACCTGCTCGCATATGAGCAAACTCGCTGAGATTCAAATGCGCAAGCGAAACTCTGCTGGTGTCCGGCTCACCTGTCTTTCCAGCATCGACAGTACCCGAACAGTTAGGGCTGTGCTGGTGTGACCACACGTGTATTCGCTTGGTAGTATCGAGTCGACTCGCGGCGATTTACAGCGACGTTCAGATCGAGGTCCTTATCGGACCGCTAGATGTGCGACAAGGTGGTGGCCTCGATCATGACGACTGGGCCGCCTCCGTTTTCATGACCCATGGCTGGTCAACTGCAGCTCAAAATGAAAAAAATTTCGGAGGGAAGACTTGCATGGCTCAACAGGCAGGTCCAAAGACAAGGATTGTTTTCCCGGCGAGAGGCCCGGTTAGCACGCCGAGACATAAATCTTGGCCGTGTCAGAGCAGTTTTAAAGACCTCCACGATTCTGATCCCCGGCGTCCTTGTCGCGGAAAGGTACGAGCATCGTTGCAAGATTTTGGACGTCGTCGAGCAGTGTCTGCGCACGCTGGCACATGGCGACAGTCGGGTGAAGCTGGACTTCTCCAGAGTTCAAAAGATCTATCCCGGCGGCATGCTTGTGCTGCTCGGCGCGCTCGAGCTGATTCTTGAAATCTATCCTGGACGAGTCGCGGCAAGGTGTCCACCGATGTCGCTGTCCGCGCAGCTACTGCGGCACTTCGGAATCGCTGACAAGCTGGGTGTCAGCCCACAGTTCAGCCAGCCAACTGCAAAGTCAGTGGTCGAGTGGCGCTACTTGACTGGCACGCAGGCGATGGGTGAAGACGTCAGTGACTTGTTGAACAGCTATCGCCAGAGCACGAATGCTGAGATCCCTCCGGATCTGTTTAGTGTTTTGACCGAAGGTCTGATAAACGTGCGGCACCATGCCTATCCCTCAGACTCAAGCATCCCCCCTGACCTCCGTCGTTGGTGGCTGTTTGCAAGATACGTTGAACCTGATGCAAAGACCGCAGGAAACCTGTTCATCGCCATCTACGACATGGGGGTTGGAATCCCCACCACCATGAAGCAGCGCCTTGAAAAGGGCGAGGTCGTCCTCAACTTGATCGAGCAGGTGGTTCCGACCGGAAACGCCCTCGACAAGGCTCTCTTGCAGCAAGCCATCGAGCACCGCAGGTCAGGCACCGGACTACCACATCGTGGAAATGGTTTGCCAGAAATGCGAGAATTCATCGAATCTACGGCTTCGGGCCGGCTGTACATCGTCTCCGGGAACGCGCAGTATTCTTTTGGCCCAGGGTTCAAGTCTGGGTCGACGAGCGCTTACTCCAGGTCGTTTCCAGGAACTCTGCTACTCTGGAGCTTGCCCCTTAAATCAAAGGAGCTAAAAGCATGAGCACACTTACCATCTCTGTCGCTGAGCAATTTTCTCCGGCGCCGGCTGGGCGATTTCTCGATGATGGTCCGTATCCCGGCGCTGCGTTTCGAGACAAGTTGCTGTTGCCCGCAATCCGGAGTAGCGACAAGGTGATTGTCGACATGGAAGGAACGGAGCTCGCTGGCTCGTCCTTTCTCGAGGAGGCCTTCGGAGGATTGGTAAGAGCGGGGTTTTCCGAGGTGGTTCTGAAGCAGAAGCTTGAGCTAAGGTCACCTCGGAGCAGCGATCCGATCCGCATCTGGCGGTACATCCACGACGAGGCCATTCGAAGTAATCGAGTGCATTTGACCCTGTACCCGATTCAGTACCGCGCGGAAGTAGGGATTTCCGGCTCCTCTGAGATCGTCATTGCAGGCAATTGCCTGCAATGACGGGCGAATTCGGCGGGTGTGGCCCAG
>NZ_SCML01000072.1 GCF_005503365.1 Hydrogenophaga sp. 2FB | reverse complement strand
CCCCCATTCCCGCCGTCCGCCACCCGGCCGGTGCGCGTGGCCGTCGTCGGCTCCGGCATCGCCGGGCTGGCCGCGGCGCACACGCTGCAAGGCCTGGCCGACATCACGCTGTTTGAAGCCGGCGATCACTTTGGCGGTCACACCCACACGGTGGACGTGATCTTGCCCAACGACCAAGGCGTGCCCACCACCTTCGGCGTGGACACCGGCTTCCAGGTGCTCAACGAAAGCGCCTACCCCAACCTGCTGGCCTTGTTGGGCGCGCTGGAGGTGCCGATCGCGAAGTCGGACATGTCGTTCTCGGTGCAAGTGCCGGGCGCGGGGCGCGGCGGCGACGCGCTGGAATGGAGCGGCAGCGACTTCCGCAGCGTGTTCGCGCAGCGCCGCAACATCGCCGATCCGCGGTTTCTGCGCATGCTCGCCGACATCCTGCGCTTCAACCGCGTCGCCTCGCGCATGGCCGAGCGCGGCGATGACCAGCGACCCAGCAGCGCGTCGTGGCAGCCATTGCGCGACTTCCTGCGCGCGCACCGCTTCTCGAACGAATTCCGCGACTGGTACTTCCTGCCCATGATGGGTTGCATCTGGAGTTGCCCCACCGAGCAGATGCTGGACTTCCCCGTGGCGACCATGGCGCGTGTCTGCCACAACCACGGTCTGCTCCAGAGGAAGGGCCGGACGCAGTGGTACACCGTGGCCGGCGGCGCGCGCGAGTATGTGCTGAAGATCGTCGCGAGCATTGGCGACAAGCGCCTGTCCACACCCGTGCAGCAGGTGTTGCGCGACGAGCAGGGCGTGCGCGTGGTCACGCCGGGCCATGTCGATCGTTTCGACGCCATCGTGATGGCCTGCCACAGCGACCAGGCGCTGCGCCTCTTCGGCACCGACATCTCGGCCAACGAGCAAGCCGTGCTCGGTGCGATCCGCTACCAGGCCAACCGCGCCGTGCTGCACACCGATGCGTCGGTGTTGCCGCAGAGCCGGCGCGCCTGGGCGGCCTGGAACTGCGAGCGAGCGCCTGGTGACGACGAGGCGTCGGCCGCGATCTGTGTGCACTACCTCATCAACCGCCTGCAGCCGCTGCCGTGGCCGCAACCGGTGGTGGTGTCGCTCAACCCGCAGCGCGACATCGTGCCCACGCAGGTGCTGGGCGAGTACAGCTACGAGCACCCGGTGTTCGACCTCGACGCCATCCAGGCGCAAACCCTCGTTCCCGTGCTACAAGGCCAACGCCACACCTGGTTCGCCGGCGCATGGACCGGCCACGGTTTTCACGAAGACGGCCTCAAGTCGGGCCTGCAGGCCGCGCGCGGATTGATCGATGCGCTGCGCCTCACACCTTTCACCAACCCTCGCCAGGCCCTGAGCGCCGCGCTGCCCGGGGTGTTTGCGTGAGGGCGGCCGGCTTCAGGTCGGCCGGCTGTCGACGAAGCTCTGGCGCTGGTTGAGCTTCTCGGCCAGGCGCGCCAGGTTGGGGTATTGCGTGCGCCAGTCGATCGCGGGGAATCGGAAGTCCAGATAGCCCAGCGCGCAGCCCACAGCCACGTCGGACAGGCTGAAGTGAATGCCCGAGCAGAACGGCTTCTCGCCCAGTCCCTGGCTCATGGACTTGAGGCTGGCGTCGATCTTGTGCATCTGGCGGTCGATCCAGGCCTGGCAGCGCTCCGTGTCGCTGCGGTGCTTCCAGGTGGCTTCCATGCGGGCGAGGATCGCGGCGTCGAGCACGCCATCGGCCAGTGCCTCCCAGGTTTTCACTTCGGCGCGCTCACGACCCTGCGTAGGGATCAACTTGCCCACCGGCGAGAGCGTGTCGACGTATTCGACGATCACGCGCGAGTCGAACACCGCCTCTGCGCCTTCCATCACCAGGCACGGCACCTTGCCCAGCGGGTTGGAGGTCATGATCTGGGTTTCATCCGACCACACGTCGTCCAGGATGAGCTGGTAGTCCAGTTTTTTCTCCGCCATGACGACACGCACTTTTCGCACGTAGGGGCTGGTGATGGAGCCAATGAGTTTCATGGGGTGGATCAGGACGGTTGGACAGGGACACACGATTCTAGCCAGCCCCCATGGGCCCGCCACGGGAGTGCGGCCAAGGCGCCCAGCGGCGGCGGTCGCGGAGCAAGGGCCCTCCTACAATCGCCGGATGCGATCGACCTCCTCTTCTCCCGCCACCACCTCCGCCCATTCACCCTTGGCGCCCAGCACCATCTCGGCCCTGTCGCCCCTCGACGGGCGCTACGCCGGCCGCCTGGCCAGCCTGCGGCCCTTCATGAGCGAACAGGGCTACATGCACCGCCGCGTGCAGGTCGAGATTGCCTGGTTCATCGCCTTGTCCGACGCCGGCTTCGCGGAATTCAAGCCGCTCACACCGGGCGCACGCACCTACCTCATGGGCCTGGTGAAGAACTTCAGCGAGGCCGACGGCCAGGCGATCAAGGACATCGAGAAGGTCACCAACCACGACGTGAAAGCCGTGGAGTACTGGATCAAGTCGCGCTTCGAGGCGCGCCCCGAACTGGAAAAAGCGGCCGAGTTCGTGCACTTTGCCTGCACCAGCGAAGACATCAACAACACCAGCCACGCACTGCAGCTCAAGGGCGGGCGCGACGTGGTGCTGCTGCCCGCGCTGGACAGCGTCATCACCAAGTTGCGCGAGATGGCCCATGCCTACGCGGCCGTGCCCATGCTCAGCCGCACCCACGGCCAGACCGCCAGCCCCACCACGGTGGGCAAGGAAATTGCCAACGTCGTGGTGCGCCTGCAGGCCGCGCGCGACAAGATCGCGGGCGTGAAGCTGATGGGCAAGATGAACGGCGCCGTGGGCAACTACAACGCGCACCTGAGCGCGTGGCCGAACTTCGACTGGGAGGCGTTCAGCCGCAACGTGATCGAACAGCCCGAACCGCTCGGCCTGGGTCTCACATTCCAGCCCTACAGCATCCAGATCGAGCCGCACGACTACATGGCCGAGTTGTTCGACGCGGTCGCGCGCACCAACACCATCCTGATCGACCTCGCGCGCGACATCTGGGGCTACGTGAGCGTGGGGTACTTCAAGCAGCGGCTGAAAGAGGGCGAGATCGGCTCATCGACCATGCCGCACAAGGTCAACCCGATCGATTTCGAAAACGCCGAAGGCAACCTGGGCTTGGCCAACGCGCTGCTGCGCCACCTCTCGGAAAAACTGCCGATCAGCCGCTGGCAACGCGACCTCACCGACTCCACCGTGCTGCGCAACATGGGCGTGGCATTGGGCTATGCGGTGCTGTCCTACCACTCGATGGGCGTGGGCCTGGCCAAGCTCGAGCTCAACGAGGAGGCCCTGGCCGCCGACCTGGACGCGTCATGGGAAGTGCTGGCCGAGCCGATCCAGACCGTGATGCGCCGTTACGGTGTGTCGGGTGCGTATGAAAAACTCAAGGAAGTCACGCGTGGCAAGACCGTGACCGCCGCCGCGCTGCACGAACTCATCCGCAGCCTGGAGATCCCGCAAAGCGAAAAAGACCGCCTGTTGGCGATGACGCCGGGCAGCTACGTGGGCAAGGCCAGCGAGCTCGCCAGGCGCGTCTGAGGCGACCTACTTCCCGGACTCTTCCAGGGCACGCTCGGCGTAGCGGTTGAAGCGCCAGGCGTCGCCCTCGATGACGATGCGCCGCCAGCTCGCGCGCTTCTCGCCGGGCGTCATCTCGGTCCAGCGCTGCACCTCATCGAAGGTGCGCCCGCAGCCTTTGCACAGTTCGTCACCCTGGCTGGTGGAGCAGATGGCGATGCACGGTGTGTCGGGCGTGGTCTCGTACCAACTCATCCAGGCGGCCTTGGCCAAGGCCGGCAGCGTGGCCTCGTCGGCTTCGGTCTCGTGGTACCACACCATCAGCGCATACACCTCGGCCAAGGCGCGGGTCTCCGGGCACAGCGACACACCATCTGGCGATGGTGAGCGCTCACGCCAGTAGTTGATCGCGGCTTCGATGTCGGTGATGTGGATGCCGGCCATGGGGTGTGGATCATAGCCAGTCCGGGTCGGCACCCGCCGCGTCCTTGGGCAGAAGCAGCCACGGCTTTGTGGGAACTTCTTGCCCATACATGCCGCCGCGCGCAACGGTGGCCGCTACAATCGCGGGTCTCGAAGGGGAGTAGCTCTCCGATCCAGCGCAGAAGGGCCGAAACGCCCATCGACGATGGACATGCGGGTTGTCGTCAATACGAAGCCAACGCTTCCGGCAACCCGGGCCCGGCAATTCCATTGCCAGGTCGAGCAAGACCTTTGATAGACCCCACGGGTCGATCAAGGCTTGTCCGTTCCCTTCGCCAGCGCAGTTGCGCCATCGTGGGCAGATGAAACAGCGCCTTCTGTTCACCGGTGGTGGTCCGACCATGAGAAGGCCGGGCGCGTAGCGCCCATTTGGACAAACGACAACGAGGAATTTATGGATTTCCTGACTTCGCCCGAGTTCTGGGTCGCCCTGGGACAAATCATCATCATCGACATCCTGCTGGGTGGCGACAACGCGGTCGTGATCGCGCTCGCCTGCCGCAAGCTGCCGCCCGCACAGCGCACCAAGGGCATCATCTGGGGCACCGCCGGTGCCATCGTCCTGCGCGTCATCCTGATCGCGTTCGCGATGACACTGTTGAACATCCCGTTCATCAAGCTCGTCGGCGCCATCCTGCTGATCTGGATCGGCGTGAAGCTGCTGGCACCCGATGACGAGGCCCATGGAAATATCCAGGGCAGCGACAAGCTGCTGGCCGCCATCAAGACCATCATCGTGGCCGACCTGGTGATGAGCGTGGATAACGTCATCGCCATCGCCGGCGCCGCCCAGAACGCGGGTGAACACTCGTTCCTGCTGGTGGTGCTGGGTCTGCTGATCTCCATCCCGATCATCGTCTGGGGCAGCACGATGGTCATCAAGCTGATGGCACGCTTCCCGATCATCATCACGCTCGGCGGCATGCTGCTGGGCTGGATCGCTGGCGGCATGCTGGTGACCGATCCCGCGTTCGTCAACCCCGACAAGTGGACCTGGATGCCCAAGCTCGGCACGCTGGATGCACAAGGCATGGCGGTCATTTCCGACACGCTGTACTGGGCCGCTCACGTCGTTGGCGCGCTGCTGGTCCTGGCACTGGGCAAATGGATTGCCTCCCGCCGTCCGCCCGTCACGCACGAAGCCTGATTGCAGAGATTCCTTATCTCCCGAAGGGGCGGTGTCCGCAAGGGCACCGCCTTTTTTGTTGGCCGAAAGCCGGTGCTATGCTGGCCGCATGAAACTCATCCTGACCTGGCTGCTCGCCGCCTGCGCCCTGCTCGTGGTGGCCTACCTCTATCCTGGCGTGCAAGTGCAGAGCTTCACGTCCGCGCTGATCGCCGCGGCCGTCATCGGACTCTTCAACGTGGTGCTGCGGCCCATTCTCGTGCTCCTGACCCTGCCGGTCACGATCGTCACGCTGGGCCTCTTCCTGTTCGTCATCAACGCGCTGCTGTTCTGGGCGGCTTCGGGCGTGCTCAACGGCTTTCACGTCAACGGCTTCTGGGCCGCGTTGCTGGGCTCGCTGATCTACTCGGTGTTGATGCTGGCGGTCAACACGGCATTGCGCTCCGTGCTGGCGCGCTGAGCCCGCAAACGGGCACGCATCAAGCGGCGCGTCAGCGCCGCTCTTCTTCTTCCCGCACCGTCTCGCGCAACTGCGCCTCCACCTCACGCCGGCGGCTGTCCACAATCGCCAGCTCCATGGCGTCGGCGCTGCGCTGGGCCACGGGAAGCGACTGCGCCACCCTGAAGCGGTCGACCGCACCTGCGTAATCCAGGTGCGCCGCGCGCGACTCGGCCTCGGCACGCAAAGCCCGAAGCGATTGCCCTTGTGCCGTGTAGGCGCGAGACAAGGTCTGCCACGCCACGGCATCGCGCGGGTGCAAGGCCACCCAGGCCTGCAGGCGGGTGACGGCGCGCTGCGGCTGCCCCGTGGCCAAGGCGGCCTGAGCACCCAGAAGCGCACTGCTGCGCGACGTGCCTGTCAACGCCTGATCACGCAGCTCGCCCAGCAAAGTCGCCTGTGCCGGCGGCATGGACGCTGCGCCGGCTGCTGTGGGCGCCAGCAAGATCTCGATTAGCAGCGCGTCCACCGTGGGGCGCGCCTCGGACGGCACCGCCGTGCGCAAACGCTGCGCAAGATCGAGCGCGAGATCGCGCTGCCCCAGGCGCAGCGCCGAGAGTGCGGCTGCGTAACGGTCGCCCGACGACGCATTGGCCGATTGCCCATTGGCCAGCCAGGCGCGCTGGCGATCGGGTCCGTTCTCGGCCAGCACCCGGGCGCGTGCCGACACCAGAGCGTGCTGGGCGCGCGACGGCATGGGCAAGCCAATGGCGGCGCCCTGAGCGCCCCGCGCGCTCGGCAAATCCAGGCGCAAACCCGAAGAGCCCCCCGGGTTCGAAGCGCCCACCCCCGACAAAGTGACGACACTCGCAGGGCCGACCTTGGCGTCTTTTGGAGCGACCGGCCCCGACGGCACGCGGGCTCGCATGTCGGCAATGCGCTCACCGGTCAATGGGTGGCTGCGCAGGTAAGGGAACGAGCCGTCGTCGTAGCGCGAAGACTGCTGCATCTTGTCAAACATCGACACGAAGCCCAGGCCATCAAACCCGGCGCCGGTCAGCACACCAAAGCCCACACGGTCGGCCTCGCGTTCCATGTCGCGTGAAAAGTTCAACTGGGACTGCGCCGCCACCGCGGTGCTGCCCGCCATGGCCGCACCAGCCACATTCGCGTTGCTCCCTGCGGCCAAGGCCCCCAGAATCATCGCGGCCATCATCCAGGGCGCCATGCGCTCTTCGCGCGTCATCATGCGAGCGATGTGGCGCTGCGACACGTGGCTGAGTTCGTGCGCCATCACCGAGGCCAACTCTTCGGGCTTGTCGGTGATGGCCACCAGGCCGAGGTTGACGCCGAGATAGCCGCCGGGCAAGGCGAACGCATTGACCCGCTTGTCACGCGACACCACCAACTCCCACGCCATGCGCTCGGCCAACTCGGGCGGCACATCCCCCCGATCGCGGGCCGCACCGAGCAGCGGCTGCCACAGCGCCTGCAAGTAGTCGCCCAGCACCGGATCGTCGATGTAGTCCGGGTCGCGATAGATGTCACGCGCGATGCGATCGCCCAGACGCCTCTCAGCTCCGACCGACATACCCTGGCCATCGCCCAGGCTCGGCAGGGAAGAGGTAGAGGTGCTGTCGCGGACCGTCTGGGCGACCGATGCCGGCGCGGGCAGCAGCATCGACACCACGGCGAGCGCTCCCAGGCTCAGGGCGCCGCATCGGACAGAGGGAAACAATGACGTCAGGGAAAAACGCATCCCCGTATGATGCCGCCAACGCCCAACGGTTCTGTAAAGCCCGCGAAACAAGCCCCCATGACCGATACAAAACCTTCCTCTCCGCTAACCCATTTCGATGCGCAGGGTCAGGCCCATATGGTTGACGTGGGTGCAAAAGCCAGTACGCACCGAGTGGCGGTGGCGGAAGGGCACATCACCATGTTGCCGGCCACGCTGGCGCTGATTCAGTCGGGAACGGCGAAGAAAGGCGATGTGCTAGGGATTGCGCGCATTGCGGGGATTCAGGCGGCCAAGAAGACCAGCGACCTTATTCCTCTGTGCCACCCGATCGCTCTGACCCGCGTAGCAGTGGAATTCGACATTGAACCCGATTCCGACCGAGTGCTCTGTCGCGCAACGGCCGAATGCACCGGCCAGACCGGTGTGGAGATGGAGGCACTGTCAGCAGTGACGGTGGCACTGCTCACCATCTATGACATGTGCAAGGCAGTGGACCGGGGGATGGTGATGGGGGGAGTGCGGTTGATGGAGAAGCGCGGAGGGAAGAGCGGGGTGTTTGTGGCGGGGTAGACATCGCCTTTGCGGAAAGTTGAACTCCATCGATCTCTGACAACTCAACCCAGTGGAAAATCGGAATTCGACCCCGATTTTCTTTGGAACGATCCAACAACGAGACAGCCAAGTGAGCGCTTCGTTGAAGCGATCAACCCTCGGCCAACAGATGCCGCTGAAGTTGGCGACCACTAGCGCTTCTTGCCTTGAACTGACTTGCTACGTAGATGTGCTCCGATGAAAATCGGAACCTGAACCCAAATTTCCACATCCATGACATATGCAAGGCGGTGGATTGGGGGGATGATGGTGGGCGGTTACGGTTACGGTTACGGTTACGGTTACGGTTACGGTTACGGTTACGGTTACGGTTACGGTTACGGTTACGGTTGCGGGAGAAGCGAGGTGGAAAGAGCGGGAAGTTCAGTGCATAGGTTGCTGGCGCAGCGAATTCAATGCCCGGTTGACGACTCCAACCAGTAGTCGTTCAGCTCATCGCTCACGAGCACTTGCCACTCCCCGGACGCCGCGTCCAACGGCAGGCGTCCCAACCAGCGCCGACTCTCCTGCGACACGTCGCTCTCCTGCGAATTCGGTGCTCGAAGCACTCGCCCCGAGATTTGGGCGCGCTGCCGCTCTGGCATCTCCCAACGGCTTGGTCGTTGAGGCAGATCGTACCCCTCCATTGCCAACGCGATGGAGTTCAATCGCTCCGCGTCCGTCGAGGGCCTGGCCGCCAACAACGGCACCTTGCCCGACCACCGAACACCTCCAATGGGGACACCGCCGGGCAACGCGAACTCGCTGGAACGCAACTCATTGGCCCGCACCAACGTGATCCGATCAACCGTAAAGACCAGCGCAACGGGCCGCCCCTGGGCCAAAAACGACAAGCTCAGCAGCCACGTCAACACAAGCAGGAACACGAGCCAAATAACGTCGTGCCGCATGGACGGCGGAGACTGCCTCTTGCGATTGCGCCAAGGGATCAGCAGCAACATCGTGACCACAACGTGCGCTGCAAGGGCGTACATCATCATCCGTAAAACGCCCGATGCTCGCCAGAAAGCTGGCGGGTACCAGCACAGCAAGACGGCATAAATCCCCAGGGCAAGCAAAGCGATAGAGACCAGGATCGCCAAGCCGAACACTTGGCGAGGATCTGAAAATTTCACGGCGCCGCCTCTCTCCGAACCGGCGTCAGCTCACACTGGCGCAACATGCTCTCGGGAGTGATTTGCCTGAACTCCGCGTACGCGCTTGGGAATATGAGCTCGTACTGTGCCGCCAGTTCGCGCGCCTGCAAGGTATGGCCCGTTCGACACAACGCCTCCAACCTCGTCCACATGACGATCGGATTGGAGCCCTGGTTCAACAAACGTTGCGTAACCGCCAGCATCGATGCCGCATTCTCCGGCGTCAGCGTCACTCGCTCAACCACGGCGCCATCCGCGTAGTGACGAAACAGGACAGTATTCTGAACAGCCGCAACGTCCTGAATGTCGGACGACGCGCGCCCGTCGTCCTTGAACACGGAGGCGACGCGAGCATAGTCAGCGAATGCCGCCGCGCTGGTAACCACAAGCAATGCAGCGAGCACACGCGTCCACCTTTCTTTGAGGACAGCAGAAGCAGGACTTGCAAACCCGTCGGCGCTTGAGGCCATATGGAGGCCGAAAGCCAGAGCGGCGGGGATGAGGAAGTTCATGTACCAAAGCGGGTACTCAAGCATGCTGTGCAAGCCAAGCAGTGCGATCACCAACCAGGCCCACCTCGCCCCGTCGCTGCCAACACGCCAGGGTGGCCGCCTCCACAACGACCAGGCCACAGGCAACAGCACCAACGCGGTGGTCGCGAACCCGGTTTCTGCCAGCAATTGCAGCACGGTGTTGTGAACGTTGTCGGTATTCGGCAGGCCCGGAATATGAGGTAACTCCATCAATCGGGCGCCGCCCATATTGCCCCACCCCACCCCGGCCACCGGGTTCATCAAGGCCAGCGTCCAGGCCTCCTTCCAGTACATGAACCGAATGGGTACTGAAGCCATCTCGCGCCCCCGCAGACCATCGATCGTGACCGATAACAAGGGGGCAACCAGTTGCAACAATTCCACCCAGGCCAGTGCCCAGAGCGGCGTCAGCACGAAAACGACGAACTCTCCCCGGCGCGCTGTTCGCCGCCACATCATCAGCATGAGAGAGATGATCGAGAGTTCGATAAATCCCGTTCTCGACCCGGACAAGGCGACACCGGTTACTGCGAACAACGCTAACGAGGTCGCCCAGCGCAAAGATAGGTGCGCGGACCGGAACAGCCACCACACGCCGACCAGCCCCAGCACCGAATACGTTGCCAGATGATTTGGCTGGCGAAGGTTGCCATACGGCCTGAAAGATTCGTTGATGCTGACCAGCGGATACAGCGCGCCTTCGCCGTCGAAGAACTGAATCCAGGCAACAGCAACGTTGATCAACATACCTGCCACGAATGCCCACACGAAGGCACGCAACAAGACGGCATCGTCGGCACAGCGGCGCCCGACGCCGAGAAGCATCCAAACGCAGACGGCGGCGACCATGAGGCCGGTGGTGGCCAGCAGATCCGGCGCAGGACCGAGGGCAATTGCCAATATGACTGCCAGCAGCCACGCCCCTGCCTCTACTGACAGAGAAGGCTGCACGGCCCAAGCGATGCAGGCCACGGTCAAGGCCCCCATCAGAAACGGCGCCACCATGAACGAGGGAGCCATCCCACGTGGCCATACTGCGTTCAACACCACGACCGCGGCCAGCAGCCACACGACCGGAAGCTCGGAGCGGAAGCCTGAAGCGGACATCACTTGCACAAAAAGAATAGGGCGCTCGCGCGCCCCATTGTGTTCACGTCAACGGACGTTCAACGGCAATCGGCCGGAGCGAAGCGACCAGGCAGCGTGCCCAGGGTGCCGCGCGACGGCCCAGCGGCCAGAGCCGCGTTGCAACGCCAGGTGATCGAACCTGCAGTAGGCGGCGTATTCGCGACGAGGTCGGCACCGGCATCGCGCGGCGAAAGAATCAGGGTGTTGGTTGCGGCGGGCTGGACACGCGTGGTGTAGGCCATCGAGATCTCGCCGTTGACGGCGTTGATGGTCACCCCCAGTACGTTGGGAGTTTCGGTGGGAGCGGTCCAACCAGAGTTGAAAGGCAGGCCGTTGGCAGCGTTCTCCGCCACCGCCGCCTTGGCCGACCCGGCCAGGTTCAGGCCTTCGGTCACTCGAGCACGAATGGTGTAGTCCTGATAAGCGGGCAGAGCCACAGCGGCCAGAATACCGATGATGGCCACCACGATCATCAGTTCGATGAGGGTGAAACCTTTTTGCAGGGAACGCTTCATAAGAAAACTCCTTGGAGACAGGGTTTGGGTTACGGACGTTTTCTTATCAGCAGACACCGTGCCAACCCGAAAGGGTGTCTTTTCACTGCCTTTTTCACGCTTTAACCCTGCCAAGTGACATTTGGTGTCTGATGCGCCGGAATGTGACCGCCACTTTTTGTCACCCCTACAGCAGGTGCCGGGACTTGTCACAGCTCGAACGTCTGTCCTGCGTTGAGCCACCGGATGTCGTGACGCGAGCCGTCTGCCCGGTCAGGGGCTTCATCGAAGCGACGAATCTCTTCCATGATCAGGCCTGTTTCCGCCGGCTTGGTGTGCGTGATGTAGATCGGGAAGTGCTGGTGGTCATCAATCTGCTCCAGTTCCTTGGCCAAAAGGCCTGGGGCCAAATGCAGGCTGCGCTGCGCAAGCTCGTGCTCCCTGTCGCTGAACGCGGTCTCAATCACCAGCAAGGCCACAGGCAACTGGTTGACGCGCTCCCAGAATGCCGGATTGCGTCCAGTATCTCCACTGAAAACCCAATGCCCCGACGCGCTCGCCGCGGCAAAGCCGACCGCCGGCACGGTATGCACCGCGGGCAGCACCTCGATCGCCTTGCCGCCCACGTGCAGCACCTCCCCGACCGCGATGGACACGAAACGCATGAGCGGCATGTCAACGCTGGGAATGGCGGAAAAATCGGGCCAGATCAGGTTGTTGAAGATGTGCACCTTCAGCGCGGCGATCGTTCCAGGCAGGGCGTGAACCTGCAGAGGTGCCGCGCCACTGGCCAAACGCAGCGCAGCCACGGAGTCGAGCATGAGCGGCAATGCGGCAATGTGGTCGAGGTGGGAGTGCGTCAACAGCACGTGGTCCACGCGGGCCATCTCGTCCAGGGTCAGATCGCCCACGCCGGTACCGGCGTCGATCAGGACGTCGTCGTCGAGCAGAAAGGAGGTGGTTCGGCAACCTTGGGCAATGGCCCCAGAGCACCCCAGTACGCGGACCCTCATTGGCAGCTGACAGTGAGTGGCATGGCCGGGATCGCCGGCGCTTCAGGTTGAAAAACGGCTTAATCGACCCCGGTTCGGGTCAGACAGCAACCGACCGCCGAAGGCTACCCCTTTGACCCGTCGCCGAAAAGGACTTTTTTGGCACTTCTGCCCGTGCGTTTCATCCCAGGTTCGGGGCGCGGGAGGGCAGGTCTCAGTGCTGAACGAACTGCATCTTCGTGCCTGCCAACTCCAGCAGATCACCGTTGTGCAGGTTGGTGGCGTCGGTCCCGATGGGACTGCCGTTGATGGTGGGCTTCTGCGTGCCTTCGACAAGGGCCACCACATACCCATGGGGCCGACGCGTGATGGCGGCGACCGCCACACCGGGCTTGCCAATGGTGGTCACCACTTTGACCAACGGCACTTCACGACCGGCGGCCGTGCCGGACATGACCTTGATCGCGGCATTGCCCAGCGGCTCGGCAACATCCACCACGGCTCCCGCATTGATGACCGTGGTCTTCTCGTGGCTGTCCATGGCGCCTTCGTGCACGAACTTGATCTTGTACTTGCCAATCTCAACGCTGTCGCCATTCTGCAACTGCTGCTTCTTGATCGCCTTGCCGTTGACGTAGGTGCCGTTGGTGCTGTTGAGGTCTTCCAGAAACACGTCCATGCCGGACATCTGCATCACGGCATGCTCACCACTGACCGCGAGGTTGTCGATCACGATGTCGTTGTAAGGACGGCGGCCGAGTGTGGTGCGGTCTTTGGTGAGCTGCACTTCCTTGATGACGACACCGTCAATAGAAACGATCATTTTCGGCATGGCCGACTCCTCTGGAACCTGTGAATTGGATTCTGAAATGCGGTGAGCGCACTAGGTCTTGCCAAGCATCCGCGAGAGCAGGCCTTTGCGAACGGGTTTCGAACGCGCGTACGCCAGTATCACCGAAATATTGTCGCGCCCACCAGCGTCGTTGGCCGCGTCCACCAAGGCTTGCGCCTTTTCTTCGAGCGTTCCGGCGGTGACCAAAATGGCGGCGATGCGCTCGTCGCTCATCATGTCGTTGAGTCCATCGGAGCAAAAAAGATACAGGTCTTCATCCTCAACGCGGTGCTCGCTGACTTCAAGCAACACCGTGTCTTCGACCCCCAGCGCTCGGGTCACGAGGTTCTTGTGCGTGGCAAACTGAGCCTGTTCCAGCGAAATGAGGCCGGCGTCAATCTGCTCTTGCAACAGGGAGTGATCGCGTGTGATCTGCGCGAAATTGCCAGCGCGTAAACGATAGCAACGCGAATCGCCGACGTGACCGATCATGGCGCGGGTGCCGTGGAACAGGCCCATGACCAAAGTGGTGCCCATGCCGGCGTACTGCGCATTGGAATTCGCGGCGTTGAAAATGGATCGATTGGCGTTGTCGATGCAGATTTCCATCGCACGTTTGAGTTCGCGCGCGCTCGCCTCGTTGCCGCCTTCCGACATCCAGCGCCCGAGTTCTGTCTTGATGAAGGTAGTGGCCATCGCGCTGGCCACTTCGCCAGCGTTGTACCCACCCATGCCATCGGCGAGCACGGCGACCTGATTCTCAGGATCGAGGGCCACAGAGTCCTCGTTGTTGTCCCTGATCAGACCCGGATCCGTCAGACAGAAATACTCAAAAATCATACGATTCGATTTGTAAGCGGGTATCAGGGCCAGGCATTTTCGTGCACGGCGGGGTGCGTCGGGACTGGCCTCCGCTAGCCCAGGTCTGGCGTATCCGAGCAGCAGACTTGACAAGGGTCTCGCTCAGTATATAGACCAGTTCCAGCCGTCAGATTCGACCGTTGCCCGCGCAGAAGCGCAGGCACCAACATGTAGCATTTTGTTTCAAATGCGAACAATAGAGCAAGAGCCTCTGTGGGTTTGGCGCCGCAAACCGGTCATGGGCATAAAAAAAGGCAACGCAAGCGTTGCCCTTTTCACGCCCGCGGCGAACGGCTCACAGCAGCGCTTTGAGCAGCTTGGCCATTTCCGAGGGGTTGCGCGTGACCGTGAAGCCACACTCTTCCATGATGGCGAGTTTGGCATCGGCCGTGTCGGCGCCGCCGGAAATCAGGGCGCCAGCGTGGCCCATGCGCTTGCCGGCAGGTGCCGTCACGCCAGCGATGAAGCCGACGATGGGCTTCTTCATGTTCGCCTTGCACCACATCGCAGCTTCGGCTTCGTCCGGTCCACCGATTTCGCCGATCATGATGACGGCATCGGTGTCGGGATCGTCGTTGAACGCCTTCATCACATCGATGTGCTTGAGGCCGTTGATGGGGTCACCACCAATGCCCACGGCGCTGGACTGGCCCAGACCGATTTCGGTCAGTTGAGCGACGGCTTCGTAGGTCAGGGTCCCCGAGCGGGACACCACGCCGATGCGGCCCTTGCGATGGATGTGACCAGGCATGATGCCGATCTTGATTTCGTCGGGCGTGATCAGGCCAGGGCAGTTCGGGCCCAGCAGCAGGGTCTTCTTGCCACCGGCAGCTTCCTTGGCCTTCATGCGGTTGCGCACTTCCAGCATGTCCTTGACCGGGATGCCTTCGGTGATGCAGATCGCCAGGTCCAGGTCGGCCTCGACGGCTTCCCAGATGGCGGCGGCCGCGCCTGCGGGCGGCACATAGATCACCGACACCGTGGCGCCGGTCTGGGTCGCGGCTTCCTTCACGGAAGCGTAGATCGGGATGTTGAAGATCGACTCGCCGGCCTTCTTGGGATTCACACCCGCTACGAAGCAGTTCTTGCCGTTGGCGTATTCCTGGCACTTCTCGGTATGGAACTGACCGGTCTTGCCGGTGATGCCCTGGGTGATGACCTTGGTGTCTTTGTTGATGTAGATCGACATGACTGTTTCTCGCTGTTCTGGGCTTAGGCGTTGACCGCAGCAACCACTTTCTGGGCGGCTTCGGCCATGGTGTCGGCGCTGATGATGGGCAGGCCAGACTCGGCCAGCATCTTCTTGCCCAGTTCTTCGTTGGTGCCCTTCATGCGCACCACCAGCGGCACTTGCAGGTTCACCGCCTTGCAAGCGGTGATCACGCCGATGGCGATGGTGTCGCACTTCATGATGCCGCCGAAGATGTTGACCAGGATCGCTTTGACCTTGTCGTTCTTGAGCATGATCTTGAAGGCTTCGGTCACCTTCTCGGGGGTGGCACCGCCGCCCACGTCGAGGAAGTTGGCAGGCTCGGCGCCGAACAGCTTGATGGTGTCCATGGTGGCCATGGCCAGGCCAGCGCCGTTGACCAGGCAGCCAATGTTGCCGTCCAGGCTGATGTAGGCGAGGTCGAACTTGGAGGCTTCGATTTCGGCCGCGTCTTCTTCGTCCAAGTCGCGGTAGGCCACGATTTCGGGATGGCGGAACAGCGCGTTCGGGTCGAAGTTGAACTTGGCGTCCAGGGCCATCAGGTTGCCCTTGGAGTCGCAGTTCAGTGGGTTGATTTCCACCAGCGACGCGTCGGTGTCCATGTAGCACTTGTAGATCTTGGAGAAGATGTCCACGGCCTGGTCGACGGAAGCGCCGGTCAGACCGATGGCTGCAGCCACCTTCTTGCCCTGCTCGGGCGTGATGCCGGTCAAGGGGTCAATCATTTCGGTGATGATCTTCTCGGGCGTGGAGTGGGCCACTTCCTCGATGTCCATGCCACCTTCGCTCGACGCGATCAGGGCGACCTTCTGCGTGGCACGGTCGGTCACCAGCGACACATACAGTTCGTTCTTGATATCAGCGCCGTCTTCGATGTACAGGCGGCGAACCTTCTGGCCTTCGGGCCCGGTCTGGTGCGTCTTGAGCTGCATGCCGAGAATTTCACCGGCCAGGCGCTTGACGTCGTCCACCGTTTTGGCGACCTTCACACCGCCGCCCTTGCCGCGGCCACCTGCGTGGATCTGGGCCTTGACCACCCAGACCGGACCACCCAGCTTCTGAGCGGCTTCGACCGCCTCTTGCACCGTAAAGGCCGCAATGCCGCGCGGCACGGGCACACCAAATTGACGCAAGATTTCCTTGCCTTGGTATTCATGGATCTTCATGAGGTCTCTCTCAGGGACAGATAAAAGAGTGTCGGCCGACCCGGGTTGGCCGCGCTGGGGGCACTGAAAACAGCAACCGGGGACTGTATCATGGTGCAACGCACCAAAGGCGGGCACACGTCGCCCCGATACCTCCGTACCCTATTTGACAAGGCAGATCGTCCATGGCCAAGATTTTCATCGATGGCGAAGCAGGCACCACCGGGCTTCAGATCCGCGAGCGCCTGCAGAGCATGCCGCAGATCGAGCTGATGAGCATCGCGCCGGAACTGCGCAAGGACCCGGTGGCCAAACGCGGGCTGATGGCGCAGGCCGATCTGGTCATCCTCTGCCTGCACGACGACGCAGCGCGCGAGTCGGTCGCCATGATCGACAGCCTGTCGGGCAAAAAGCCCAAGATCATCGATGCCTCCACGGCCCACCGCACGGCACCGGGCTGGGTGTTCGGTTTTCCCGAGCTTGACGCCGGCCAGCGCAAGGCGGTGGTGAACGCCGACCGCGTGGCCAATCCGGGCTGCTACGCCAGCGGCGCCATTGCCTTGTTGCGTCCGCTGATCGACGCAGGCGTGGTGCCCGCGAACCACCCGGTCTGCCTGCCCGCGGTGAGCGGCTATTCGGGCGGTGGGCGCAGCATGATCGAGGCATACGAACAAGGCAGCGCGCCGGCCTACGAGCTGTACGCGCTGGGCCTGACGCACAAGCACATCCCCGAGATCATGGCTTACACCGGGCTCACGCGCCGGCCCATTTTCATGCCCGCCGTGGGCAACTTCGCGCAAGGCATGCTGGTGCAGTTGCCGCTGCACCTGGATACCCTACCCGGTAAGCCCGCCTTGGCGGATCTGAACGGTGTCTACGCCGTGCATTACGCCGGCAGCGAATGGGTCAGCACCGAACCGGCGACGGAGAACGGCAAGCTCGATGCGCTGGCGCTCAATGACACCAACAAACTGGAGATCCGGGTGTTCGGCAACGCCCAGGAGCGGCATGCGGTGGTGGTGGCGCGGCTCGACAACCTCGGCAAGGGCGCCAGCGGCGCTGCGGTGCAGAACCTCAAGCTGATGCTGGGTTTGTAAAACCCACGCCCAGTCTCGGAGAGCGCCGACGAGGCGTTGTCGAATTCCGTGGCACTGGTTCGTCGTATGCCTTGATGGCGCCGGAGCGGGTATCGGCGACCGAACCCGAGGAACCACGTATGCACACCGATTCGCCCCATACCGAGATCGCCCCACCCAAGGCCACGCGCCGCGAATGGGTGGCGCTGGGCGTGATCGCCCTGCCTTGTCTGGTCTATGCGATGGACCTCACGGTGCTGAACCTGGCCCTGCCCGCGATCAGCACCGATCTGCGCCCATCGGCTGCAGAACTGCTCTGGATCATCGACATCTACGGCTTCATGGTCGCCGGCCTGCTGATCACCATGGGCACATTGGGCGACAAGCTGGGGCGTCGCCGGTTGTTGATGATCGGCGCGGCGGCGTTTGCCGCGGCCTCGGTGGCGGCAGCGCTTTCCACCACGGCACAAGCGCTGATCGCGACCCGCGCGCTGCTCGGCATCGCCGGCGCCACGTTGGCTCCGTCGACGCTCTCGCTCATTTCCAACATGTTCCGTGACGAAACGCAGCGGCGCGTGGCGATCGGCATCTGGATCTCGAGCTATTCGGTGGGTGGGGCGATCGGGCCGCTGGTGGGTGGTCTCATCCTGCAGTATTTCGCGTGGCCCGCGATCTTCTGGGCCGCAGTGCCGGTGATGCTGCTCCTGCTCGCGCTCGGGCCTTTCCTGTTGCCCGAGTACCGCGACAGCCAGGCCGGCCGCCTCGACTTCAGCAGCGTGGGGCTTTCACTCACGGCCGTGCTCGGTGGTGTGTTCGCGCTCAAGCAGGCGGCCGAGGGCCATGTGGGCGCGCTCACCTGGGCGGTGGCGACGCTGGGCCTGGTTGCGGGCGTGGCGTTCGTGCGCCGCCAAAGCCGCATCGACTACCCGCTGCTGGACATCCGCCTTTTCGCGCAGCCGCGTTTCGCGGCGGCCATCTGCACCTACGCACTCACCTCGTTCGCGATGTTCGGCGTCTACATCTTCATCTCGCAGCACCTGCAGCTCGTGCTCAGCCTGTCGCCGCTGGTGGCCGGTTTGTGCACGGTGCCCTGGGCGCTGTCGTTCGTGGTGGGTTCGATGCTGACGCCCAAGATCGCGCAGCGCTATTCGGCGCCCCGCACCATCGTGGCGGGGCTGGCGTTGGCCGCCCTCGGCTTTGCCGGCATGACGCTGGTGGACGGTGCGTATGGGCTGGCGTCGTTGGTCGTGGGCATGACGGTCATGGGCATCGGCATGGCGCCGGTGTTCACGCTGGGCAACGACATCGTCATCAGCTCCGCGCCGCCGGAACGCGCGGGCGCCGCTTCGGCGCTGTCCGAAACCAGCGCGGAGCTGTCGGGCGCCTTGGGCATCGCGGTGTTCGGCAGCATGGCGACCGGTCTGTACCGCGCCGGCATGGCCGGGCAGTTGCCCGCGGGTCTGCCGGCTGACGCGGTGGCCGAAGCCTCCACCCTGGGTGGCGCGCTCACGGTCGCCGAGGGCTTGCCCGCGCCGCTGGCCGACGCCCTGCGGCTCGCGGCGCGCGCGGCCTTCGTCGATGGGCTGCAAGCCGCCTCGGTGGTGGGCACGGCGATCATGGTGTTCAGTGGCCTGCTGGCTTGGCGCATGCTGCGCACGCCCCCTGCGCCAGCGGGCGCTTCGGCCAACCCAACACGCTGAGGCTCAGGCCTCGCAGTCGTCGGCCGGTGTGCCGCGCACCACGCGCCGCACCACGTCGGCGCTGAAGCCGCGCGTGAGCAGAAAGCGCATCTGCTTGCCGTGCGCGGCGGCATCGCTCGGCGGCTCGCCGAACTTCTTGCGCCAGACCTCACGGGCCCGCGCTTCCTCGGAGTCCTGCAAGCCGGCAACCGCCTCAGCCACCGCCTGTGGGTCCAGGCCCTTGGCCTGGAGCTCCTGGCGCACGCGCGCCGCCCCCAGGCGTGCCGCGCGCCGGTGTACCACCGACTCCAGCACGCGCTGCTCGTTGATGAAGCCCTTGGCCTCGAGTTCGTCCAAGGCCTTGGCCAGTTCGCCGGGCTCGGTTTCGTGTGCACTGAGCTTGCGCTGCAGCTCGGTGCGCGAATGCTCGCGCCCGGCGAGCAGGCGCAAGGCGCGGCCCTTGAGGGAGATCTGATCGAAGCCCATGCGGTCGAGCCCGTGCACACCGCACGGGCTGTTTCTGTTACTCGGTCACCGGCAGGCCGGCCGCAGCGCCGTCTGCCTTGGCGGCCTTCTCGACGGCTTTGTCCTTGGCGGCTTTGCCACCCTTGGCTGGCGCAGGGGCTTCGTCCACCGGCAGCAGCGGCACGCCGAGTTCGGTGCGCACCTTGTTCTCGATCTCGACGCGCAGGTCGGTGTTTTCGCGCAGGAATTCGCGCGAGTTGTCGCGGCCCTGACCGATTTTCTCGCCGTTGTAGGCGTACCAGGCGCCCGACTTTTCGACGACGCGGTGCAGCACGCCCAGGTCGAGGATTTCGCCTTCGCGGCTGATGCCTTCGCCGAACAGGATGTCGAACTCGGCGGTCTTGAAGGGCGGCGAGACCTTGTTCTTCACCACCTTGACCTTGGTTTCGTTGCCGATCGCCTCTTCGCCCTTCTTGATCGTGCCGGTACGGCGGATGTCCAGGCGCACCGAGGCGTAGAACTTCAGCGCGTTGCCACCGGTGGTGGTTTCGGGGCTTCCGAACATCACGCCGATCTTCATGCGGATCTGGTTGATGAAGATGACCATGCAGTTGGTCTTCTTGATGTGCGCGGTGAGCTTGCGCAGCGCCTGGCTCATCAGGCGGGCCTGCAGGCCGGGCAATGAATCGCCCATTTCGCCTTCGAGTTCGGCCTTGGGCGTGAGCGCGGCCACGGAGTCGACCACGATCAGGTCGACCGCACCGGAGCGCACCAGGCTGTCGACGATTTCGAGCGCCTGTTCACCGGTGTCGGGCTGGGAAATGAGCAAGTCCTGCAGGTTCACGCCGAGTTTCTGGGCGTACTGGATGTCCAGCGCGTGTTCGGCATCGACGAAGGCGCACTGGCCGCCGAGCTTCTGCATTTCGGCAATCACCTGCAGCGTGAGCGTGGTCTTGCCGGACGATTCCGGGCCGTAGATTTCCACCACCCGGCCGCGCGGCAGGCCACCAACGCCCAGCGCAATGTCCAACCCCAGCGAACCGGTGGAGACGACCTGGATGTCTTCGATCACCTCGCCTTCGCCCAATCGCATGATGGTGCCCTTGCCGAACTGCTTTTCGATCTGGGCCAGCGCGGCTTGCAGGGCCTTGGCTTTTTCGCTGTTGAGGGGGTTGTTCTTGACGGCTGCGTCCATGAGAAAGCTCCTGAGCGGTGGGTTGAATTGAAGCCCGTGTGGATGTGTACAGGCTGGATGCTTGAACAGGAGTCTACAGAGGTATTGAATTCAAAAGCCATTGAATTTGGTCAGTTTGCCTTACCATTTACCCATGACCGAATTGCACGACACGACCGACGACCGCTGGCGCGTCGGACACCTGGGACGCTTGATGGGATTGGCGCTGCGGCGCTTCGACGAGCGTGTGCTCAGCCTGATGGCGCACGACGCCAATGTGCCCCTGGCCCTGTCGAATCTGGCCGCGCGCGAGCAGATCGGCGCCGCGCACATCCACATCACGCGGCACCTCGGCCTGCAGGGCTCGCGTCTCACCGAACTGGCGCAATCGGCCGGCATGAGCAAGCAGGCCATGGGCGACCTGGTGACGCAGTGCGAGGCCTGGGGGCTGGTGCAGCGCGAGGCCGATGCGCGCGATGCCCGCGCGCGCCGCATCGTGTTCACCGAGACCGGCCTGCTCTGGCTGGAGGCGTTTCGGCAGGCCGTGGTGCAGGCCGAGGCGGAATTCCGCGCGCAAGTGGGTGACGACGTGGCCACCGTCGTGACCTTGGGCCTGGAAGCCTACGGCTCCGAGGCGCCAGGTGCGCGCGCGGCGGTGACGTCCCGGTGAAATCCCTGGGCGCGGCAGGCCATTGCCATGGGGTGCGAGGCCTAAAATGATTTGGCTCCGACGGAGCACCCGTACAGAGCGGCACGCGCCACCGAGGAGACACACATGCGCATCCTGATTGCCGAAGACGACCACGTGCTGGCCGACGGCCTGCTGCGCAGCCTGCGCGCGGCGGGTGCGGCGGTGGACCACGTCACCAGTGGCACCGAGGCCGACGCCGCCTTGTTGACCAACAACGAGTTCGACCTGCTGATCCTCGACCTGGGCCTGCCCCGGTTGCACGGTCTGGAGGTGCTCAAGCGGCTGCGCTCGCGCGGCTCCAAGATGCCGGTGCTCATCCTCACCGCGGCCGACAGCATCGAGGAGCGCGTCAAGGGGCTGGACTATGGTGCCGACGACTACATGGCCAAGCCGTTTTCGCTGCAGGAGCTCGAAGCGCGCGTGCGCGCACTCACGCGCCGCGGCATGGGCGGCTCGACCAACATCATTCGCCACGGTCCGCTGGAGTACGACCAGGCCGGACGCGTCGCCACCATCGACGGCAAGATGATCGAACTCTCCGCGCGCGAACTCGGCCTGCTCGAGGTGCTGCTGCAGCGCGCCGGGCGCCTGGTCAGCAAGGACCAGCTGGTCGAGCGGCTGTGCGAATGGGGCGAAGAAGTGAGCAACAACGCCATCGAGGTCTACATCCACCGCCTGCGCAAGAAGATCGAGAAGGATCCGATCCGCATCGCCACCGTGCGCGGCCTGGGCTATTGCCTTGAAAAAATCCCCGGCTGACAGCGCGCCACCCGGCGAGCCGCCTCCGGCAGACGGCCGGCCCGGGCCCAAACCCTTCGGCTTGTTCCAACGCGAACAGCGCAGCCTGTTCGGCGAGATCCTCGACTGGATGCTCACGCCGCTGCTGCTGTTGTGGCCACTCTCGCTGGCCTTGACCTGGTTCGTGGCGCAAGGCATTGCCAGCCGGCCGTTCGACCGCGCGCTCGAATTCAACCTGCAGGCCTTGACGCAGTTCGTCATGAGCCACAACGAGCAGGTCAGTTTCAACCTCAATGCCCAGGCGCGCGACCTGCTGCGCGCCGACGACAGCGACCTCGTGTATTACCAGGTGGTCGACCCGCGCGGCAAGATCGTCAGCGGCGAAACGGACTTTCCCCAGCCGAGCACGGACGAGATTCCCGAGCCGGGGCGCGTGCTGCTGCGCGACGACATGGTGCGCGGCGACGAGGTGCGCGTGGCCTACATCTGGCTCGCGCGCTACGACGCCGAGCACCTGGTGCTGATGCAGGTTGCCGAAACGCGCGGCAAGCGCTCGACGCTGGCGGCCGAAATCATCAAGGGCGTGATGGTGCCGCAGTTCGTCATCCTGCCGCTGGCGGTGCTGCTGGTGTGGCTGGCGCTGGTGCGGGGCATCCGTCCGCTCAACGAGCTGGAGCAACGCATCCGCGCGCGCAAGCCCGATGACCTGAGCCCGATCCAGGAGTCGGCGATTCCGCAGGAGGTGGCGCCGCTGGTGTCGTCCATCAACGATCTGTTGACCCGCCTGAAGGCTTCGCTCACGACGCAGCGGCGCTTTCTGGCGGACGCCGCGCACCAGCTCAAGACGCCGCTGGCCGGGCTGCGCATGCAGGCCGAGCTGGCCCAGCGCGAGACCAATCCCGAGGAGATCCGCGGCTCGCTCAAACAGATCGCGCGCTCCAGTGCGCGCGCCACCCACACGGTGAACCAGTTGCTCGCGCTGGCCCGCGCCGAAACCACGGGCCGCACCCTGCCCAGCGCGCGCGTCGACCTGGCCCGCCTGGTGCGCGGCGTCGTGCAGGACTCGGTGCCACGCGCGCTGGAACACGGCATCGACCTGGGCTGCGAAGGCGCCGAGGAAGTGCCGGACGACTGCCTGATCGACGGCAACCCCACGCTGCTGCAGGAGATGGTGCGCAACCTGGTCGACAACGCCATCAACTACAGCGGGCGCGGCGGCGTGGTGACCGCGCGCGTACTGATCGACCGGTTCAGCGGCGTGCAGATCCTGCAGGTGGAAGACAACGGCCCGGGCATCCCCGAGAACGAGCGCGAGTACGTGCTGCAGCCGTTCTACCGCGCGCTCGGCACCAACGTCGACGGTTCGGGTCTGGGTCTGACCATCGTGCAGGAGATCGCGCAGCAGCATGGCGCGACCGTGCAGATCGCGAGCGCGCACCCCGACCGCAACCCGCCCGGCCTGCTCGCCTCGGTGCGCTTCACCCCGACCACGCCACGGCCGCAGCCCTGAGCGATCAGGTCTGGGATTCGGCCTTGGGCTTGTAGATGTTGAGCATCAGCCGTTCGCGCTCGACGGCGCGCGCCACCGGCGGCAATTCGGCGAAACGCTGGGCCAGGTCCCAGGTGGCAGGCAGGGTGGTGGGGTCGATGCCCGCAAAACCACCCCAGCGCAGCAGGGTGAGCGCGTACGCATCCAGCGCGCTGGGGCGCTCGCCGGTCATCCAGGGCGACGCCTTTTCGGCCATGGCCTCGATCTCGCCCAACAGGCCGCGGTAGGCCTTGGCGGCGAACGCGCGGATGCCTTGCTGGGTGGTCGCGTCGTCGGCGAATTTGTCCGGCATGAACACGTGCGTGAAGGTGGGATGCACGGTGTTGTTCATCCAGGTCAACACCTGCAAGGCGCGCGTGCGCGCCAGGCCCGACGCGGGCAGGATGCCGGCCTGCGGCAGCTTGGCATCCAGGTGCAGCAGGATGGCCACGATCTGCGTGATCACCTGGCCGTCGTCCACCAGCACCGGCACCTGGCCGCGCGGGTTGATCGCCAGGTACTCGGGGCTGCGCTGCTCGTTCTTGTGCAGCTTGACGCTGTGCGGTTCGAACTCGACACCGGAGAGTTCGAGCATGCTGTGCGGCACGAAAGAACACGCGCCGGGTGCGAAATAGAGTTTCAGGCTCATGCGAAAAGTCCTCTGAAAAAAATCAGCTCAGGTGCTGGCCGACGATGCCGGCGATTTCGAACATCGTGACCTGGTCCTTGCCAAACACCGGGCGCAGCTTGGCGTCGGCGTTCACGCGGCGCTTGTCGGCCGTGTCCTGCAGGCCGTTGGCCTTGATGTAGTCCCACAGCTTCTTCACCACCTCGGGGCGCGACACCGCGCCTTCACCGATCACCGCGGCCAACGCTGCGCTGGGCTGCTTGCCGGTGGCCGTCGTGGTCTTGCGCGGGGCTTTCGGTGTCTTGGCCGCGGCGGTTTTCTTGGCGGCGGGCGCCTTTTTGGCCGGCGCGGCTTTGGCGGCGGCCTTCTTCGCGGGCGCGCCCTTGGCCGGTGCGCCAGCGGCCGTCTTGCGCGGCGGGAACTTGGAGGGCGCAAACTCGAAGTTCACCTTGCCAGCCTCCTTGTCCCAGGCCAGGAAGGCCTTGAACGCACGGCGCGTGCGCATGGAAACGAACTTGTCGAGCAGGTCGGTCTTGCCGGTCTCCAGCAGCTTGCTCATCTGCTCGCGTGCCACCGGCTGCTGCAGGATGATCTTGCCGCTCTTGAAGTCGCAGGTGGGCGTGGGCTGCGCCTGCGTGGGCACCGCGCGCTCGCACACGTAGTTGCTGCCGTGCTCGTGCACCGCGCCGCCACACTTGGGGCACTTGCCGAGCGACTCGCTGCCGGTGAAGTCCACCAGCTCGCCGGTTTCTTCACCCTTCTTGTCGTCGCCGAAGTCGAACTCGAGCTTCCAGTTCTTCTCTTCTTCGTTGAACTTGATGACGATCTCGGCCACGAAAGGCCAACCGGCCTTGGAGCGGAAACCTTCGAGCGGGCCGATCTTCTTGTCGCGCAGCAGCTGCTCGGCTTCCTCGGGCTCGAAGGTGCGCCCGGCGGGCGACTTGCCGAACGAGAAACCACAGCCTTCGCTGTTGCCATTGACGCCCGTACAGCCGTAGCGCCGGTAATTTTCTTTCACCACGCCGCCGCAGTTGGGGCAGGGTGTGGCGAGCGTCGCGTAGTTACCCGGGATGGTGTCGCGGTCGTATTCCTTGGCCTTCTTCACCATGCGCTCGGTCATGGCGGCGATCTCGCCCATGAACGCGGCGCGGCTCAGCTTGCCGTGCTCCATTTGCGAGAGCTTGTATTCCCACTCGCCGGTGAGCTCGGCCTTGGAGAGTTCTTCCACACCCAGGCCGCGCAGCAGCGTCATGAGCTGAAACGCCTTGGCCGTGGGGATGATTTCGCGGCCTTCGCGCAGCATGTACTTCTCGGTCAGCAGACCTTCAATGATGGCCGCGCGGGTGGCTGGCGTGCCCAGGCCTTTTTCCTGCATGGCTTCGCGCAGTTCGTCGTCGTCCACCAACTTGCCCGCGCCTTCCATCGCGCCCAGCAGCGTGGCTTCCGAATAGCGTGCGGGCGGCTTGGTCTTCAGGCCCTTGGGCTCAACCGACTCGGTGCGCACGGTCTCGCCTTCGCGCACCGGCACGAGGTTCTGGCCCTTGTCGCGGTCCTTGGCGTCGGTCACGTCTTCGGCGGCTTCCTTGCCGTACACGGCCATCCAGCCCGGCTTGACCAGCACCTTGCCCTCGGTCTTGAAGTGGTGGATGGTTCGAGCCCCCACGCTCGCCACTTCGTGTGCGTCGCTGCCCCCCGAGGGGGCGCCTCCTTGCTTGGGGCTGCCCGGCGCGGCGGAGACCGAACTGATGCGGGTCGTCACCGTGAACTCGGCCGACGGGAAGAACACCGCCAGGAAGCGGCGCACCACCAGGTCGTACAGCTTCTGCTCGGCCTCGCTCAGGCCACTGGGCGCCTGCAGCGTGGGGATGATGGCAAAGTGATCCGACACCTTGCTGTTGTCAAAGACGCGCTTGCTCGGGCGAATGTAGTTGTTGCTGAGGGCTGTCTGTGCATGCGGCGCGAGGTGCTTCATGCCACTGCCCGCCAGCATCTCGAAGGTCTGCTTCACGGTGGGCAGGTAGTCCTCGGGCAGGGCGCGCGAATCGGTACGCGGGTAGGTCAGGGCCTTGTGGCGTTCGTACAGGCTTTGCGCCAGTTGCAGCGTGGTCTTGGCGGAGAAGCCGAAGCGGCCGTTGGCCTCGCGCTGCAGGCTGGTCAGGTCGTAGAGCAGACCGCTGGCCTGGGTGGTGGGCTTGCTCTCTTCCTTCACGCTGGCGGCTTTGCCGCGCACGGCCTCGGCAATCGCCAGGGCCTCGCGCTGGCTCCACACGCGGTCGGCGCGCAGCTCGGGGTCGACGTCGTCGCCGGTGGGTTTCTTGAAGTTCGGGTCGAACCACTTGCCGGGGTACTCGCCGGCCTCGGCCAGGAACGAGCCGTGGATTTCCCAATAGTCGCGGCTCCTGTGCGCGCGGATCTTTTCTTCGCGCTCGACCACGATCGACAGCGTGGGCGTCTGCACCCGGCCCACGGTGGTGAGGAAGAAGCCACCGTCGCGCGAGTTGAAGGCGGTCATGGCGCGCGTGCCGTTGATGCCGACCATCCAGTCGGCCTCGGAGCGGCTGCGCGCGGCATCGGCCAGCCCGCGCATCTGCTCGTCGCTGCGCAGTTTTTCGAAGCCATCGCGGATGGCTGCGGGCGTCATGGACTGCAGCCACAGGCGCTGCACGGGCTTGCCCAGCGTCTGGTACTGGCCATTCTTCAGGCCGCCGGCGTACTGCTCGATCAAACGGAAGATCAACTCACCTTCGCGGCCCGCGTCACAGGCGTTGATGAGGCGTGCCACGTCCTTGCGCTTGACCAGCCGGACCACCGCGCTCAGGCGCGACTTGGTCTTGTCGATCGGCTTGAGTTCGAAGTACGGCGGCAGCACCGGCAGGTGCGCGAAGCTCCACTTGCCGCGCTTCACGTCGAATTCTTCCGGCGCGGCGATCTCCACCAGATGGCCCACGGCCGAGGTCACGACGTACTTGTCATTCTCGAAGTGGTCGTCGTGCTTGTCGAACTTGCCCGCCACCGGGGTGAGCGCACGCACGATGTCCTGGGCCACCGACGGCTTCTCGGCAATGACCAGCGTTTTGGCGAAACCTTCAGTTTTCATCTCTACAATCGGCTTTCACGCGCGTGTACACGCGCACATGGGTACGCGCACACTCGCGCGCACCTGCATGAAACAACCTTACCAAATAATTCGGCCGTGACGAAAAGCCTCAGCGTGAAGCAGCCGCGCCCTCTATCTGCCCCCACCGCGTCGCCCGCACCTTCGGGCCGCCGCATCCAGACCCGGCGCTCCGGCGTGCACGGCAAGGGCGTGTTCGCCGTGGCGGACCTGGCCGAGGGTGAATCGCTGATCGAATACATCGGCGAAATCATCACGTGGAAGGAAGCGCTGCGCCGCCACCCACACGACCCGAGCGACCCCAACCACACGTTCTACTTCCATATTGACGAAGAGCACGTGATCGACGCCAAGGTGGGCGGCAACTCGGCGCGCTGGATCAACCACAGCTGCAAGCCCAACTGCGAAGCGGACGTGGAAGACGGCCGCGTGTTCATCCGCGCCCGACGCGACATCAAGGCCGGCGAAGAACTGTTCTACGACTACGGCCTGGTGATCGACGAGCCCTACACCCCCAAGCTCAAGGCCGAGTACCCCTGCTGGTGCGGCGCCAAGAAGTGCCGCGGCACCTTGCTCGCGCCCAAGCGCGGGGGCAAAGCGTCCAAGTTAGGCTGAATACCGTGTTCGACCTGCTCTCTCACGCTGAAGCCTTGTGGGAGGCTGTGGTCCCCACGCTGCCGGGCTTCACGGTGGAGGTGCTGCCCAGCATCGATTCCACCAGCAGCGAACTCATGCGCCGCGCGCGCGCCGGTCTCCTGGAACCGGTGCTGCTGACCGCCGAGGAACAGACCGCGGGACGCGGCCGGCTCGGCAAGGGCTGGCACAGCAAGCCGGGCCAGTCGCTTACCTTCTCCCTCGCCCTGCCCCTGGCGCCGGTCACCTGGGCCGGCCTGTCGCTCGCGGTGGGCGTGAGCCTGGCCCAAAGCCTGCACCCCGACATCCGCCTCAAGTGGCCCAACGATCTCTGGCTGCAGCAGCGCAAACTGGGCGGCATCCTGGTCGAGACGGCGAGCCATGGCGATGCGTCGGCCGGCCTGCGCATGGTCGTGATCGGCGTGGGCATCAACATTGCGCGGCCCGACACGGCTGCGGTCGAGGCACAACGGCCCGAGGGCGCAACGACCATGGCGGCCATGGCCCCCGCCGGCCTGGCCGAGGTGCTGGTGGGCATCACCGCAGGCGAGGTGATGGAGCGCGTGGTGCCCGCGCTGGTGCGTGACGTGCTGGCGTTCGCCTCACAAGGCTTCGGCGCTTTTGCACAGCGCTTTGCACAGCTCGACGCGCTGCAGGGTCTGGCGGTCCAGTTGTCCGACGGCACCCGCGGCACGGCCTGCGGCGTCGATGACAGCGGGGCCCTGCAGGTGTTGACCGATCGCGGCATGCAGCCCGTGACCAGCGCGGAAGTGAGCGTACGCCCGTGTTGAGGTGGGTCATCGTCCTGCTGGTGCTGGCCAACGCCAGCTACTTTGCCTGGACGCAGGGCTATCTCGATGGGCTGGGCATGGCGCCGGTCGATCAGCGCGAGCCGGAGCGTCTGGCCCAGCAGGTCAAGCCCGAGGTGCTGCGCCTGCTGAATGGCCCCAAGGATGCGTCCGCTCCTGCGGTAGACGTTCCTGTTGCACCACCCGGACCCGGCCCGGCGTCTTATACAC
>NZ_SCML01000071.1 GCF_005503365.1 Hydrogenophaga sp. 2FB | reverse complement strand
TGCTGCCTTTGGCTCAGTCGGGTTTCAAACGCACTCCATGCCAAAAGCGGTCACTCTTCAGCGTCTTCTGGACGGCTGCTTGCGGACAAAGCTGTCGTAAAAGGCGATCCGTTGCATTGAGATTTCTGGGTGGGTCAAGTTGACTCCTGAACCTTGGAGGGTATGCGCGGTCGTCGCATCAATCGGTAAACCACCGGCACCACCAACAAGGAGAGCAACGGCGCGCTGATCATCCCGCCGATCATTGGGGCGGCAATGCGCTGCATCACCTCGCTGCCCGTGCCCATGCCCCAGAACAGCGGCAGCAACCCGGCCACGATGGTGGCCACCGTCATGGCCTTGGGCCGCACCCGCAACACCGCGCCTTCGCGGATCGCCTCCAGCAGCGAAGACTCATCGGTGCGCCCGGCGTCCAGCCGCTCCTGCCAGGCCTGCTTGAGGTAGATCAGCATGATCACGCCGAACTCGGCCGCCACACCGGCCAGCGCAATGAAGCCCACCACACTGGCCACCGACAGGTTGTGCCCGAGCAGCCAGAGGAACCACACCCCACCCACCAGCGCGAACGGCAGCGTGGCCATGATAAGCAAGGCTTCGTCGAAGCGGCGGAAGATCAAATAGAGGAGCACGAAGATGATCAGCAGCGTGACTGGCACCACCAGCTTCAGCTTGGCCGTGGCGCGCTCCAGAAACTCGAACTGCCCCGACCACGACACCGAGTACCCCGCGGGCAGCACCACCCGCTCGGTCACCGCGCGCTGCATGTCCAGCACCGCGCCGCGCAGGTCGCGCCCGCGGATGTCCACGTACACAAAGCCGGCCAGGCGCGCGTTTTCGCTGCGCAGCATGGGTGGGCCTTCGGTGATCCGCAGGTCGGCCACGTCGGACAACACAAGCCGTTGACCGCCCGGAGCGACGATGGGCAGCGCGCGCAGCTCGGGCAATGAGTCGCGCAGTTCGCGCGGGTAGCGCAGGTTGATCGGGAAACGCTGCAGGCCCTCCACCGTCTCGCCGATGTTCATGCCACCCACACCGCCGGCCACGATGTCCTGAACATCGGCGATGTTCAACCCGTAGCGCGCGGCGTCCGCGCGGCGGATGTCCACGTCGATGTAACGCCCACCCGTCAACCGCTCGGCCAGTGCGCTGCTGACGCCGGGCACATCTTTCACTGCCTTCTCGATTTCGCCGGTCAAGCGGTCGATGGTGGTGAGGTCGGGTCCAGCCACCTTCACGCCCACGGGGCTCTTGATGCCGGTGGCCAGCATGTCGATGCGGTTGCGGATGGGTGGCACCCAGATGTTGGAGAGGCCCGGCACGCGCACGGTGCGGTCGAGCTCTTCGATCAGCGCCTCGGGCGTGAGGCCGGCGCGCCACTCGTCGCGCGGCTTGAACTGGATCGTGGTCTCGAACATCTCCAGCGGCGCCGGGTCGGTGGCGGTCTCGGCACGCCCGGCCTTGCCGTACACGCTCTGCACCTCGGGAATGGTCTTGATCAGGCGGTCGGTCTGCTGCAGCAGCTCGGCCGCCTTGGCCGCCGAGAGGCCAGGCAGCGCGGTGGGCATGTAGAGCAGATCGCCTTCGTCCAGCGGCGGCATGAATTCGCTGCCCAACTGGCGCAGCGGCCAGAGGCTGGCCACCAGCACCAGCGCCGCGACCCCCAGCGTGAGCTTCGGCGCCTTGAGCACGGCATCCAGCACCGGGCGGTACAGCGCGATGAGCGCGCGGTTCAGCGGGTTGGCGGTCTCGGCCGGGATGCGCCCGCGAATCAAATAGCCCATGAGCACCGGGATCAGCGTGACCGCCAAGCCGGCAGAGGCCGCCATGGCGTAGGTCTTGGTGAAGGCCAGCGGTGCAAACAACCGGCCTTCCTGCGCCTCCAGCGTGAACACCGGGATGAAGCTCAACGTGATGATGAGCAGCGAGAAGAACAGCGCCGGCCCGACCTCGGCCGCGGCGTCGCCGATCACGCGCCAGCGCGGCTCGCCTTGCAGCGTTTCGCCGGGGTGGTGGTGCGCCCAGCGCTCCAGGTGCTTGTGGGCGTTTTCGATCATCACGATGGCTGCGTCCACCATGGCGCCGATGGCAATCGCGATGCCGCCCAGCGACATCACGTTGGCGTTGATGCCCTGCTGCTGCATCACGATGAACGCCATCAGCACACCCAGCGGCAGCGAGATGCTGGCCACCAGCGCGCTGCGCAGGTGGAACAGAAAGGCCAGGCACACCAGCGCCACCACGATGAATTCCTCCAGCAACTTTTCACCGAGGTTCTTCACCGCGCGCTCGATCAGGCCCGAGCGGTCGTACACCGGCACGATCTCCACACCGGCGGGCAGGCTGCGCTGCAGCTCGGCCAGCCGCGTCTTCACCGCTTCGATGGTCTGCAGCGCGTTCTTGCCCGAGCGCATCACCACCACACCGCCCACGGCCTCGCCCTCGCCATTGAGCTCACCGATGCCGCGCCGCATCTCGGGCCCGGTCTGCACCCGCGCCACGTCGCCCAGGCGCACCGACACACCGCTGGCGCTGGTGATCAGGGGGATGGCGCGAAAGTCGTCCAGCGTCTTCAGGTAGCCACTGGCGCGCACCGCGTACTCGGCCTCGCCCAGCTCCAGCACCGAGCCCCCGGCCTCCTGGTTGCCCCGCGCCACCGCCTCGGCCACCATGGCCTGCGTCACGCGGTAGGCGGCCATCTTGTCGGGGTCGAGCACGATCTGGTACTGCTTGACCATGCCGCCCACGCTGGCGACCTCGGCCACGTCCGGCACGGTCTTGAGCTCGAAGCGCACGAACCAGTCCTGCAGGGCGCGCAGTTGCGCCACGTCCTGCCCACCGGTGCGGTCGACCAGCGCGTACTGGTAGATCCAGCCCACGCCCGTGGCGTCGGGTCCAATGGATGAGGAGGCGCCGCGCGGCAGGCGCGCCTGCACCTGGTTGAGGTACTCCAGCACGCGCGAGCGCGCCCAGTACGGGTCCACCGCGTCTTCAAACAACACGTACACGAAGCTGTCGCCGAACATCGAGAAGCCGCGCACCGCGCGGGCCCCCGGCACCGAGAGCATGGTGGTCGTCAGCGGGTAGGTGACCTGGTTTTCCACGATCTGCGGCGCCTGCCCGGGCCAGGTGGTGCGGATGATGACCTGCGTGTCGGAGAGGTCGGGCAAAGCGTCCAGCGGCGTGCGCTGCAGGGCCACCACGCCCCAGGCGCTGAGCAGCGCGGTGGCCAGCAGCACGAGAAAGCGGTTCGCGATGCTCCAGCGGATCAGCCCGGCGATCATTGGCGCGGCTCCGGTGCCACGCGCTGCAGGCTGGTGATGCGCGGTACATCGCCGTCCTGCATTTCAAACTCGATCTGCAGGCGGTCGCCGGCTTCCAGGTCGCGGGGCTGCTGCGCGCGCGGTGGCAGTTTGAAGTCCATCTGCATTTGCGGCCATTTCAGCGCGGGGATGGGCGGGTGCGTGAGCGTGACGGTGTCACCGCTGAGCGCATCGATCACCGCGTCGGTGGTGTAGCGCTGAGCCTTTGGTACCGGCTCCTGGTTGAGCCGCGCCTCCAGCCCGCGCAGGCTGGCCTCGGAATCGATCAGGAACTGCCCCGAGCGCACCACGCGCTGGCCCACTTGCAGCCCCGCGCTGATCTCGGTCTGGCCCACCGCCTCCAGGCCAGCAGTCACCTCCACCGGGCGAAAGCGCCCACCCTCCTCGGCCACCATCACCACGCTGCGCCGCCCGGTGTAAATCACCGCGTCGCTGGGCACCAGCAAGGTAGCCGCGGCCTTCGGGCGGTCCAACCGCATGCTCACCAGCATGCCCGGCACCAGCCGCCCCTGCGGGTTGGCCAGCTCGACCCGCGCGCGGATGGTGCGCGTGACCGCGTCCACCTCGGGCAGCAGCGCCTGCACCCGGCCCTCGAAGGTCTGACCCGGCGCGCCGGGGCTGGTGGTGCGCACCCGCGCGCCCGGTTGCAGCAGCGCGGCCTGGCTTTCGGGCACAGCCCCCTCGGCCCACACGGTGCGCGTGCCCTGCAGGCGCATCAGCGTCATGCCCGGCATCGCGGTGGCGCCCTCGCGCACCATGAGCTCGCTCACGATGCCGGCGATGGGCGCGGTGAGCGTGAAGCGCGGCTGCACCACGCCCGAGCTCACCACGCGCTGGATGTGCGCAGGGCTCATGCCGGCCTGGCGCATGCGCTGGCGCGCGGCGTCCTGCAGTGCATCGGTGCCCGGGCCGCTCAGCCGCGCCAGCGCCAGGTATTCCTCCTGCGCGGCCACCCAGTCGGGCACGTACAGCTCGGCCAGTGGCGCACCGGCCGCCACGCGGTCGAGCGCAGCCTTCACATGCAGCTTCTCCACAAAGCCCATGGCGCGCGAACTCAGCACCACCTGCTCGCGCTCGTTCCAGGCCACGTTGCCCACCGCCGTCACCTCCGACACCAGTGAGCCCTCCACCACCAGCGCGGTGCGCAGGCCCAGGTTCTGCTGGATGCGCGGGCTCACGGTGACGCTGCCGGCGTCCGCCGCATCGCTGCCGGCGTAGCGCGGCACCAGCATCATGTCCATGAAGGGCGATTTGGCCGGTGCCTCGAAATTCCTGCCCGGCACCATGGGGTCGTGGTAATTCAGGATGCGCCGACCCGTGGCCGGATCCACATCCCCCGCCTTGAGCGATTCGCGGATGTGCCGGCGCGTGGCTTCTTCGCCCTGCGGGATGGTCCACAGCGATGGGTCGTCGCTGGCGGGCGTGACGGAAGCCGACTGCGTGGCTGGTGCCGTGTGGCCCATGCCCTGCTGCATGCCCAGCCACCAGGCGCCACCGCCCACCGCAACGAGCGCGGCCACGGCGGCCAGCGCGATGAAGGACGTTGTCTTGTTCATGGCTTCTCTCCAGTCGAGCTGTCGGGGATGAGGTATTCGAGTTGAGCCCACAGGCCAGAGGTTTCACGCTCCAGCGCCAGGCGTTCGAGCGCGAGGTTCAGTGCGTCGCGTCGCGCCTGCAGCACCGGGCCCAGGCCTTCGCGCCCACCCCGGTACGCAGCCAGCGCGGCGTCCACGCGCTGCGCGGCCAGCGGCTGGCGCTGGGCGTCCAGAAAGGCCAGGCGGTCCAGCGCGGCGCGCCATTGCTGTTGCCAGCGCTGCACCTGCAGCAGCCGCTCGCGGGTCTGCTCTTCGCGCTCGGCCTCCAGTTCGTTCACACGCGCCAGGCGCGCGGCGAGTTCGCGTTGCTGGCGCTGCGGCCGGTCCCACTGCAGCGGCACTGAAACGCCGATCGACACCATGTTGGAAAACTGAGAGCCGCGCTGGCTGAACATGATCTCGGCGCTCCAGTCGGGCTTGAGGTCCTGGCGGGCCACTTCGGCCTCGGCGCGGGCCACGGCTTCGCGAGCCTGCAGCGCAACGAGATCGGGCAGGTTGCGCAATGGGTCCGCTTCACCCACCGCTGCGGTGATCTGCCGCATGGGCGGTGGATCGGCCAGCGGCTGGTCCGGCGGCCCACCGGTGAAGCGCGCCAGCGTGAGGCGGGCGTTGGCGCGCTCGGCCTGCGCGCCGATCAGGCCTTGCTCCAGCTGGGCCAGCGCCTCGCGCGCGCTGAAGGCATCGGCCGTGGAGCCTCGCCCACCCCGCAGGGCTGCCTCGGTTGTCTGCACTAGCACGCGCTCCTCGGTGATCTGCGCCTGCAGCAACCCAATGCGTTGCTCTTGCATGCGCCGCTCCAGCCAGGCCTGCGCCGCTTCGGTCTGCAGCACGGCTACACGCTGTGCTCGTTCGCTCAACGCCACGTCGGCCTCGCGCTCGAATCGCTCACCCCGGGCGCGGCGCTTGTCCGCGTTGGGCAGGGTCTGCATGAGCGCGATGGAGCGCATGGTCATGAAATCGCGTGTGGTGCTGAAGCGCTCAGGTCCGTCCACCGGCAGGTTGTCCAGCGACAGGCGCAGCACTGGGTCGGGCCGCTGCGCTGCCGCCACCGCCATCTCGCGTGCGCCTTGCGCGGCGGCGGTTGATGCGTCGAGGCTGCGCGAGTGGGCCAGGGCTGCGCTCACCGCAGCGCTCAGGCTCAGGGGTTCATCGGCGGCAGCGGGTGTGACCAGCACAAGCAGGCCAGCGAGGGCCAGCACGGCGCGTGCAAGAAAAAGCGAAGGGTGTTCCATGTCTGAGCTCCGGAGCAGGCACGCCCGGGCTCAAAAGCCCTGACAGCGCGCGACAGCAGCGCCACCGCCGGGTGGGCTGCGCAGTGCGGGGAATCAGACGGAAGTTGGGGGGCGCCAGAGGCGCGAAGTCGCGCCCGGAGGAAGGCTGCGCCAGGCCGGCGCTTGAGGGTCCTGAATGACCGGCGTCAGGGCCACGAGGGATGGAAAAGACGGCAAGCCTGCGGCGGGCACGACGCAAATCTGAATACTCTTGCAGGGCTGGCCCGTGCTCTCAAAGGTGGCCATGTCGTTGCAGCAATCGTCCATGGCCTCGGCCAAGGACTCTGCCATCCCGTCGACTTCATCCGCCATGGCCATCATGCCCTGCATGGGGCATGGCGCGGCAACGCCCTGCACTGCCGCAAATCCCTGCAGGGGCAGCAGCAGACACAGGATGAGGACGAGCAAGCGGCGCATGGCTGGATTCTATGGCGCGCAGACTGACTGCGCTTGCCTGATTGGAGAGCCTGCCCAAACAAGGCACCGTAGACTGTTCAGCGAGAGCCAATCTGATCTTGGAGGCCAACGTGGACATTGCTGCACATGCGCTGTGGGCGGGAGCGGGCGTCGTCCTGCTGTTACGCCATCGGCCAATACCCGTTGCAACTGGTCTTGCCACTGCCGCAATGGCGGCGTTGCCGGATCTGATGCACATGTTGCCTGTGGCGGCGTGGGCTCTTTTCAACGGGCTGCCAGCCGAGTTCATGACCTATGTCCGAGCGCTGCCGGAAAGGGTGCAGCCTTTACCCGAGAGCGTGGAACTGTGGTCGCACCATCTCCACTGCATCTTTCACAGCGGGGTGATCGCCATGGCAGTGACGCTGGTCGCTTGGCGATGGTCTCGTGTCTTCTGGCTGCCGTTGGCCGGATGGTGGTCGCACATCCTCATTGATGTATTCACCCACTCGGACGACTTCTTTCCGTCTCCAGTCCTCTACCCGCTCACCTACCGGGGATTTGATGGTGTTGCCTGGAATGTGCCTTGGTTTGTCGTCGCCAACTACTCGGCGCTCGCGCTCGTCTGGGTTTGGCTGCTGGCGACGCGAAGAGAACGAGACCCATGAGAGCCCGGAAATTGCAGGCAGAACCGCGTTGTTCCCTCCGACGAAGTAACCGACGCGCTCCCACCGTGAGCGAGCATGATGGCCTTGGTAATGGCCAGACCCAGGCCAGCACCATCGGATGAGGGATGCGCGCGCGCCTTGTCCACGCGATAGAAGCGATCAAACAGGCGCGGCAGGTCCGGGGTATCGATCGGATCGCCCGTGTTGGTGACACACAAGCTGGTGCCATTCATCTGGGTCTCGACAGTCAGCGCAACATCGGTGCGAGGGTGGGCGTGCCGCAGCGCATTGGACAGCAAGTTGCTGATGGCTCGCCGAATCATCAGTCGATCACCCACCACGCTACCCGCACCCACCACCCGAAGGCGAAGTTCTTTGTCCTCGGCGACCGCATCGTAGAAATCCAGAAGGCTCTTCGCCTCGTCTTCGAGTGCGACGTCTTCGCGATTCGGCAGCTGGATGCCGTGGTCCGTCTTCGCCAGAAACAGCATGTCGGACACCATGCGCGCCAGCCGCTGGAACTCCTCGGCGTTGGAGGCGAGGATGTCGCGGTAGGTATCTGGATCACGGTGCTGCGACAGCGACACTTGGGTCTGTGTCAGCAGGTTGCTGATGGGCGTGCGCAGTTCGTGGGCGATGTCGCTTGAGAATTCCATGAGCTTTGAAAAATCCTGCTGCAGACGCTCCAGCATGGTGTTGAGGCTGCGAGCCAGCTCCGCCATCTCCACAGGCACAGCGTCGATCGGCATGCGCTCGTCGAGCTTGTGGGCCGTGACCTTGAGCGCGCGCTCTCTCATGGTCCGCAGTGGGGCCAGACCGCTGCGGGCTGCCCACCACCCCAGCAGGCCGCTGAGCAGGGTGGCCAAGAGGACATAGACCGCCAACTGTTGGCGCAGCATCTGCATGAAATGGGTGTGGTGTTGCGTGTCCAGCGCGAGCGTCAGGCGCATGCTCTGACCTGGACTGCTCAATCCGCCGGGCATCTGCGCTGTGGAGAGCTCTGTGCTCATGCCTCGCAGTTGCCGCTCACCATCGGTCCAGTCCCTGGGCTGATCTGCGGCGCTTCGTGCAGCGAGTTCTGCTGGAAATGTGATGCCGCCTTTTCCAAACAGCTGTTCGTCACCGCGCGTGAGCGAGATGAACAGGCCTTGATGGCTGTTGAGCGATTCGTCCAGCTTGGCTGACAGCTCGGCTGGCTCTGGCGTTTCATCGACGATCTTCTCGATGAGCTGCACCTTGTCCAGCAGGTAGTCGCGGTCAAGGTCGATGAAGTGCAAATGGGTGGACCACGCCACCAAGACGCCAAGGCCAAGAAGCACCACAGCCGATACCAGGGTGTACAGAAAGGTGAGTCGTGCGGTGAGGGTCAAGCGCCGGATCATCAGGAGTGCTCCGGCACTTCCAGCACGTAACCCATGCCTCGAACCGTCTGCAACAGGCGGCACTCAAACCCGTCGTCCACCTTGACACGAAGCCTGCGCATGGCCACCTCGATGACGTTGGTGTCGCTGTCGAAGTTGACGTCCCACACCTGGGAGGCGATCAGCGAGCGTGGCAACACCTCACCCTTGCGGCGCATCAGCAATTCGAGCAATCCGAACTCCTTGGCGGTCAGGTCGATGCGCTTGCCCGCGCGGGTGACCCGACGGCGCAGCAGGTCCAGCTCCAGATCCGCGACCTGCAGGGTGGTTGGCTCCATACCCGAGCGCCCACGGCGCAAGATGGTGCGCACCCTGGCCAACAGCTCGGAGAACGAAAACGGCTTGACCAGATAGTCGTCCGCTCCGAGCTCCAGACCCTTGACGCGGTCGTCCACATGATCTTTGGCGGTCAGGAAGAGCACCGGCATCTCTCGACCCTGGGCACGCAGACCTCTGAGCACCTGCCAGCCGTCCATGCCGGGCAGCATGACGTCCAGAATGATGAGGTCGTGGTCGCCCTCCAGCGCCTGGTGCAATCCGTCCACACCGTTGTTGAGCAGCTCTACCGCGTAGCCCGCCTCGCGCAGTCCCATGCACAGGTACTCACCCGTTTTGCGTTCGTCTTCAACAATCAAGATTTTCACGTTCACTCCTGCGGCGATTTTCACTGCCAGCGGCCCATTGCAACCGAACCTGACAACTTTGTAATGAAACCGACAGGTTCGTGACGGGTGGCCTTTTGCACACTGCCCCCAGCTTGAAACAGTTGAACAGGAGCAAATCAGTGATTCATCGACGTTACCCTTCCTCTGCACTGCGGGCCATTGTTCTGGGCGTGTTGGCGCTCCCCATGGTCGTTTCCGCCCAGATCGAACCGGCCCCTGCCGAAAAGAACTGGCGCGAAGCCAACGACGCCGTGGGGCAGTTCAAACGCGGCCATGCCGACATCCTCAAGTGGGAAAAAGAGAACGTTCCCGCTGCAGCAGGTCAGGAGTTGGCATCTCCCAGCTTGAGCCTCATGACCGCTGAAGACGCCGTTCGCCAGGCCTGGCGGGCCCACCTGGATTTGGTCAAACCCATGAACAGGATCGGTACGGCCAACGTGGATTTGATTGCCAAAGGCCAATGGGCCGAGCTTGATCCCATCCATCAGCGCAAGGTAGACGACATGGACGAGCTGCTGGAAGTCGCCGCTCAAGGTCGCAAGGCGTGGTTTCAGGCAGTGGCTGCGCGACAGGTTCTCAAACAGCACCGCGATGCGCTGGACGCCGCCGAGGCCGGCAACGAGCTGGGTCGCCGCATGGTGAGTGTGGGCAATTGGAGCAAGCTCCAGCAGGCACAAGTTCAACTGGCTCAGTCATCCGCCAAGATGAACGTGCGACGCGCACAGAACGCCGCCACGCAGGCCGAAGCCTCACTCATCAAAACGTTGGGCCTCACCGGCATGCACAGCGCTGTTGCGCTGCCTGACCGTTTGCCCGACGTACCGGTCCAAGCCTTGTCGCAACAAGTGCTGGACGAGCGCGCTGCGGCCATTGCTGCACAACTGCCGCGCGCCGAGGGCATGCGCAATGGCGCCAACGCCCGCCTCGCTCGACAGGCCTATCTCTCCAGCCACGCCCTGGCAGTGAGTGCGCGTGAGGAGGTGTTGAAGGTTCGCGAGTTCATCACCGAAGAAACCGTTCTTCACTACAACGGCATGCTCAAGAGCGTGTGGGACTTGTTGGGTGAGGTTTCCAGCCAGTCCCAAGCGGTGGCCAGTGCCATCGAGGCGCAGCGGGACTTCTGGATCGCAGAGACCGATCTGCAGTGGGTCCTTCAAGGCGGTGCGCCCGACAGCTTTGTCTCTCTGGGCGGCGGAGGCGGTGAGCCCGCTGCTGCCGCTGGCCACTGATCACATTGCACGCATAGAAAGATAACCAACATGAGTCTCCTCAATTCACGTCGTCAGTTTTTCGCGGGTGCTGCCGCTTCGGTGGCCGGGCTGGCGGTTGCGCGCTCCGCCATGGCCGCTTTGCCCGAGCCTGTCTACCAAACGTCTGTGGACACGGCGCCTCCATTGGTGCCCACCACTGGCCGACCCTACAACCCGGTGGTCACGCTCAACGGCTGGACCCTGCCCTGGAAGATGAACAACGGAGTCAAGGAATTCCATCTGGTGGCAGAACCCGTGGTGCGCGAGGTCTCGCCGGGCTTCAAGGTCAACATGTGGGGCTATAACGGCCAGAGCCCGGGCCCGACCATCGAGGTGGTCGAGGGCGACCGTGTGCGGATCTTTGTTACCAACAAGCTGCCCGAGCACACCACCATCCACTGGCACGGCCAACGCCTGCCCAGCGGCATGGACGGTGTGGGCGGTCTCAACCAGCCCGCCATCCCCGTGGGAAAAACCTTCGTGTACGAATTTGAAGCGCGCCGCCCGGGCACCTTCATGTACCACCCCCACGCTGACGAAATGGTCCAGATGGCTATGGGCATGATGGGCATGTGGGTCACCCATCCCAAGGGCAAGCATCCCCACATCAGCGAGGTGGACCGTGACTTCTGCTTCTTGCTCAATGCCTTCGATGTGGAGCCCGGCAGCAAGACCCCCAAGATCGCGACCATGACCGACTTCAACATCTGGTGTTGGAACAGCCGAGTTTTCCCCGCAATCGATACCCTCAACGTTCGCCTGAATGATCGGGTACGGGTTCGCGTGGGCAACCTTACGATGACCAATCACCCGATCCATCTGCACGGCCACGAGTTCTTGGTCACTGGAACCGACGGTGGACCGACACCTCCGAACACGCGCTGGTACGAGGTAACCACTGACATTGCCGTTGGCCAGATGCGCCAAATCGAGTTGATCGCCGACGAGGAAGGCGATTGGGCCATGCACTGCCACAAGAGCCACCACACCATGAACGCCATGGGCCACGACGTGCCCACCATGATCGGCGTGGACCACCGCGGCCTGGTCAACAAGATCCAGAAGGTGGTGCCCGACTACATGCTGATGGGCGAGCGCGGCATGGCCGACATGGGCGAAATGCAGATGCCCATTCCGGACAACACCGCGCCCATGATGACGGGAACGGGCCAGTTCGGCCCACTGGAGATGGGTGGCATGTTCACCGTGTTCAAGGTGCGCAAGGACCAGAAGCCGGGCGACTACAAGGACCCGGGCCCGTACAAGTTCCCCGAGGGCACTGTTGCGCACGAGTGGACCGGTGCTCCGCTGCCTGCAGTCCGACCCAAGGCCAGCGCAGACACGGCACCCGCCACAGCAAAGGCGGTCAAGCCCAGCGGCTCGGCCATGAAGCATTGATCAAATCATTCGCGCCCCTCAACTCAACCCTCGACAAGGAATCTTCACATGCACATCACCAAAACCCTGATCGTGTCCGCCATGCTGGCGGCCGCAACGTCTTCATTTGCTCATGGCGACAAGGAACACGCCAAAGGAGCAGCGCCCATGAAGATGGAGCAAAAAGCATGGGGCATCGGCGGTCACTTGAACGCCGTCAAGCGCACCGTGGAGATCCGCATGACCGACAACATGCGCTTCACACCCGATCTCGTTGAGGTCAAGCAAGGCGAGACGATCCGATTCGTGCACGTCAACAACGGCAAGGTGATGCACGAGTTCGTCTTGGGCACCAAGAAAGAACTCGATGAGCATGCTGCCCTGATGAAGAAGTTTCCCAACATGGAACACGACGAGCCCTACATGGCGCACGTTGGTGCAGGCAAAAAGGGTGAGATTGTCTGGAACTTCAACAAGGTCGGTGAGTTTGACTTCGCCTGCCTGCTGCCGGGCCACTACGAAGCGGGCATGGTCGGCAAGATCAAAGTCGTTGCCAAATAAGCCTCACCGATCACGACATCTCAATCAAGGAAACACATCATGAACACACACACCCAAACAGTTGCGCAACTCCTCACCGCTGCCGCGCTCTCCCTGTCCTTGCCCTTGATGGCGCAAGCGGGTGCAGACCACAGCAAAATGGGAATGGATCACAGCAAGATGACCATGACAGCCACACCCGCCATGACCGACGGCGAAATTCGCAAGATCGACAAGGAAAACGGCAAGGTCACGATCAAGCATGGTGAGATCAAGCACATGGACATGCCTCCGATGTCCATGGTGTTCAACGTCAAGGACAAGGCCATGCTGGACAAGGTCCAGGTGGGCGAGAAGATCCAGTTCATTGTCATTCAGGACGCCGGCAAGATGGTGGTCACCGACATCAAAGCGATGAAGTGATTTAACCAATCCGACCCTATGGGTCGGTTGTGGTCAAGGGATCGGTTGTGATGACCGATCCCTTTTTTGCATGGGTGACGTCCTCCCTGCTATGTAAAACCGGTCCGACACAGCCTCGCAACCCATGGGCAGGCGTACGTTGGCGCACAGTCAATCCGAGCATCGTTATCGATGATGGTGAGCCCGCCTTCGGGTAGCTTCTAGGAAGTCACATGAACCATCAATCCACCACCAAACGCTTCACCGCTGTCCCTGTCAAGGCTCTGTGCGCCGTTGCGCTGACTGTGCTCATGTCGGTGTCGGCGCATGCTCAGTCCACGCCAGCCACAGGCCCAGCGACGATGCCCATGTCCGATATGCACAAAGGCGCCACAGGTGCACACGACATGAAAGGTTCCATGATGATGGGCATGGAGGAAGGCAGAAGATGCCCATGTCGGGCAATACCGACAAGGACTTCGCGATGATGATGAAAATTCATCACCAGCAAGCCTTGAACATGGCCGAGATGCAGCTCAAGACCGGCAAGTCACCCGAGATGAAGGCCATGGCAAAGCAGATCATCGTGGCGCAAAAGAAAGAGATCGCTCAGTTCGACAAGTGGCTTGCAAAGCAGAAGTGATCTGTGTGGCAAGGGCAAAGCGGCGGTGCTGCTGACATACGCATAAGCGCTGGCTCAGGCACTCAACGAAGCGTCGGTCTTCAAGGCTGCAATCAGCGGGCATCGCACCTTGCCCTTGGATGCTCCGCAGAGTCGAATCAATCCCTCAAGCACTCCTTCAATCCGGTGCAGGTCCTCAAGCCTGCTCTTCACATCCGCAAGCTTGGCCTGTGCTTTGGTTCGCGCTTGAACACAGCTGGTGCCATCGTCGAGTTGAAGCAGCTCGGCTATCTCGTCCAGGCTGAATCCGAGTCGCTGCGCCGACTTGATGAAATGAAGGCGAGAACGGTCAGCTTCTGCGTAGCGCCGAATCCCGCCGGATGGGCGGAGCGGCTCAGGCATCAATCCCCTCCGCTGATAGAAGCGGATGGTCTCCACATTGACTTCGGCTGCCTTGGCCAATCCGCCAATCGTCATGTTGGGGTCGGAAGGTGTGTGGATATAGCTCATGTCTTGACTCCGTACTTGGGTACGGCATTAAGGTTAGCTCATGCCAACGCACACCACAAACTCGAACACACCCACCTCCAATCCCGTGACCGAACAGGGCGGCAAAGCCCTCCTGGCCGGTGGTCTGGCGGCCCTCTTTGCATCGGCCTGCTGCCTGGGCCCACTGGTATTGATCCTGGTGGGCATCTCGGGCGCCTGGATCAGCCATCTCACGGTCTTGGAGCCCTATCAACCGCTGTTCATGGGTGTATCGCTGGCGGCGCTGTTCTTTGCGGCAAGAAGCATCTGGAGGCCAGCGGCTGCCTGCGAACCAGGTCAGGTGTGTGCGATTCCCCGCATCAACCGCATCTACAAACTGCTGTTCGGTGTCGTGGTGCTGTTGCTCACCACCGCAATGGCATTCCCGCTGATAGCTCACTGGTTCTATTGATGAAAGGCCTGGCTGTGAAACACATCTTGATTGCTGTCGGATTTGTGCTGAGTCCGCTTGCATGGGCAGCGCAGAAAATCGTCACTCTATCCGTCCCTGGTATGTCCTGCGCCACTTGCCCGATCACGGTCAAGAAGGCGTTGACGAAACTGGGTGGAGTGGTCGACGTGAAGTCCAATCTGGGAAAGCGGTGGACCTCGGTGGTTTATGACGACACCCAGGTTTCATTGGACGCTCTGACCCGGGCGACCAAGGACGCTGGCTTCCCGTCAACCGTCACGGGAGTCGAGCCTTGACCGACGTGCTCCTGACGTCGGTGTTGACCTGTCCTGAGTGTGGACACGCAAGGACTGAAGTCATGCCCACCGATGCTTGCCAATGGTTGTATGAGTGCGAAGACTGCCACGCTATTCTTCGGCCGAAGACGGGTGACTGCTGCGTGTTCTGCAGTTACGGAACGGTGCCATGTCCACCGATTCAAGGAGGAGACCAATCGGGTTGCAAGAAGGCCTGCTGACTTTGCGCTGACCAAGATGTAATGCGTTCGCAAGCTGCCGGTCATGGGTGCCTCGCTACATTGAATCTGTACTTCGTACCACATTGATTCAGTCGAACAATGTGATTTGTTCTTGAAGGAGACACCCCATGATTCGCAAGCTCAGCATCCTCGTCATCTCAATGGCAGCATTGGCCCCGGCATTCGCGATGGACGCAGCCAGATCCGAGGCCAAGCAGGTCATCGCACTGCAGAACGGTGAAACGCTCTACGTCTTCAAAGACGGACTGATGGCCAAGGAAAGCAAATTTGGAAGCGTGACTCACCTTAGCAAGGGTCAAGTCGTCCAGACTGCCGATGGCAAAAGCATCACGACGATGGGCAACGAAGTTGCGCGTCTGAGTTTCCTGTTGAACAAGGGACACGGGAACTGACCTTCCGGCGATTTATCCAGACAGGAACGATCGAAAGGTCCCTGACCACACAGCCCTCCCGCCGTCATCGGTGCGAGGGCTGTTTTTTTTTAAGGGTCAGCAATCTGGACACAAGTCGCACTGCAACCCCTTCGTCTGAGCAAAACGCCACTCAATTGCTGTGGCCTGTAATCACGGAAGAAGCCGGTCAAGTGGAGTTGGCCGAGACTCGCAGAACCGACGCGTTATGGCTTGCCGCGCCGCAAACGCAGCGCATTGCCAATCACCGACACCGAGCTCAAGCTCATGGCCAGCGCGGCAATCAACGGCGACAGCAGCCACCCCGTCAGTGGATACAGCACGCCGGCCGCAATCGGAATGCCCAGCGCGTTGTACAAAAAGGCAAACACCAAGTTTTGCTTCATGTTGCCCACGGTTGCTTCGGACAGCGCGCGCGCAATCGCAATCCCGCGCAGATCGCCCTTGACCAAAGTGATCTGCGCGCTGTTCATCGCCACGTCAGTCCCGGTACCCATGGCCACACCCACATCGGCCTTGGCCAGTGCCGGTGCATCGTTGATGCCGTCACCTGCCATGGCCACCGTGCGGCCATCCTTTTGTAATCTCTCCACCAGAAGCAGCTTGTCTGCCGGCTTGACCTCGCCGTGCACTTCGTCGATGCCCAGGCGAGCTGCAACAGCCTTGGCCGTGGTCAGTCCGTCACCGGTCGCCATCACGATACGCAGACCGGAGGCCTTGAGCGTCGCCAGGGCCTCCGGCGTGCTGACCTTGACCGGATCGGACACTGCCAACAAGCCCATCAGCTGTCCATCAACGGCCAGGTGCATCACGCTGGCGCCTTCTGCGCGCAAGGCCTCGGCCTGCGACACCAGAGCACTGACCGACACACCGATCTGCTCCATCAGCGTGGTGTTGCCCAGTGCCAGCTGACGCTCTCCCACCTTCCCCCGCACGCCAATGCCCGAACCGGATTCGAAGTCCTCGGGTTTTTCCAAGGTCATGTTGCGCTCGCGGGCGGCGCGCACGATGGTCTCGGCCAATGGGTGTTCGCTGCCCTGGTCCAGGCTGGCGGCCAGGCGCAGCACCTCATCGGCGTCAAAGCCTGGCGCGGGAACGGCGCGCTCAAACGTGGGACGGCCTTCGGTAAGCGTTCCGGTCTTGTCGATGATGAGGGTGTCGATCTTGCGCATGTTCTCGATGGCCGCTGCGTCCCGGAACAACACGCCGTGTGTGGCGCCGCGACCGGTGGCGACCATGATGGACATGGGTGTGGCCAGGCCCAACGCGCAGGGACAGGCAATGATCAGCACGGCCACCGCGTTGATCAGGCCGAACACCCAGCTTGGCTCGGGACCGAACAGACCCCAGCCGAAGAAGGTCAACAAGGCAATGCCCACCACAGCGAGGACGAAGTAACCCGCCACCACATCGGCCATGCGTTGCATCGGCGCTTTGGATCGCTGTGCTTGGGCCACCATCTGCACGATCTGCGACAGCATGGTGGACGCGCCGACGCGCTCAGATCGCATCACCAGCGCGCCACTGGTGTTCAGCGTGGCGCCGATCACCATGTCGCCCACGCGTTTGGTGACGGGCATCGGCTCGCCCGTGAGCATGGATTCATCGATCGAGCTGCCGCCTTCCGTGACCTCGCCGTCCACCGGGACTTTTTCGCCTGGGCGCACGCGCAGCAAGTCGCCTACATGCACATGGGTCAGTGGCACATCCTCTTCGGTGCCGTCTTCCCGGATGCGCCGGGCGGTTTTTGGCGCCAGACGAAGCAGCGACTTGATGGCCGCCGAGGTCTGAGAACGGGCCTTGAGTTCGAGCACCTGCCCCAGCAGCGTCAGCGAGATGATCACGGCGGCGGCTTCAAAGTAAACGGCGACGCGGCCCATGGAGATGAACGAGTCCGGGAACACCTGCGGGGCGACGGTCGCCACCACGCTGTAGGCGAACGCGGCACCGGTGCCCAGGCCGATCAGGGTCCACATGTTCGGGCTGCGCTTCACCACCGACTGCGCGCCGCGCACAAAGAATGGCCACCCGGCCCAGAGCACGATGGGTCCCGCCAGCACGAGTTCGATCCAGCTTTGGGTACCCATGTCGAACCACTGAAAGCCGTGACCAAACATCGCGAGCACGAACACCACCCCCGTGAGCGGCAAGGTCCACCAAAAGCGGCGCTGGAAGTCGCGCAGTTCAGGGTTGTCATCGTCGTCAAGGTCGGGCAGCAAGGGCTCGAGCGTCATACCGCACTTGGGACAGTTCCCTGGATGGTCCTGGCGAATCTCCGGGTGCATCGGGCAGGTGTAGATCGCACCGGTCACAGCTGGACTGGTTTCTGCGGGTGGCTCGGGTGCGAGGTATTGCAGCGGGTTCGCAGCAAACTTGCCCTGGCACTTGGCACTGCAGAAATAGAAGGTCCGGCCCTCGTGGGTCAACATATGACCAGACTGCGCCGTGACGGTCATGCCACACACGGGATCCTTCAGGTCCGTTGGTGAGGCCGATTCCGACGGGGCACTGCTGCCGTGATGTTGGTGTGCATTCATGTTCGTCTGCCTATTTTTCGTCGTTGTGGGTACGCCCGGAGTCCTGTGAATGGCTGCCATGCCCCCCGTGGCCGTTCCCGTGCATCAAGTGCATCAGCGGACAAGCGAGCAGCAGCAGATAGGGCCAGTAACCCAGCACATGACCCCAGTGCTCTCGCAGCAAAAAGAAGCCGGCGATCAAGGCAACCGTGAGCAGCACCATGCCTGGAGGCCGGCGCCAGAACGTTGACCCGTTGGATTCGTCGTTGGCTGGGTTCATTGAATCGCTCCGCCAGGGTTGACTGCGAGAGTTGAGGGAGAACGTGTCACCCCTGGCGATCGATGCGCAGTTCCATCGCACCTGGTTGAGCGTTGATGGCTTGTCACTTGCTGGCGGGCGCGGTGGCTGCACCCGGCATGCGCTGCATCATCATTTCCATCATGGTCTGCATCATGTCCATGCGCATCTCCATCATCTGATGGTGCTTGCCCATGTCCATGGGCAACTCCTTCATGCCGGACATCCCTGGCATGCCTTCCTTGCCATGCATGCCGCCCATTCCCTTCATGCCTTTCATCATCGCCATGCCTTCTTGCATGGTTTTCATGTGCTCGTTCATCAGGGCCTGCCGTTCGGCTGGGGTCTTGGCATTCATCATCTTGTCGCGCATGGCCTGCATGTCCTTCATGCCGTTTGGCATGGCAGCAGGTGCTGCAGAAGATGCCGCAGCGGCTTGATGGGCGTTGTGTTCGTCGGCTTTGGCTGCCGACGCGGCGCCGGTTCCTGGTGCACTTGGGTTTGCGCATGCCGTCAGCAAGAAGGCGGCAGAGATCGCGACGATGGTGTGGAGGGTTTTCATGGTGGTGTTCTGTGAAGGAGTGGGGGTGCCGCCGCGGGCGGCGATATGGTGGCGGAAGTCAAAAATAGGACGGGGCCCATCCTGGTCGGCCAGAACGCAGGAGCGCTCTTCGCAATGGACTGCGATGCGGTCTACAAGGTCAGTCGATGGGGCCGGGCAGCGATGGGCAGAGCCAGGTGCGCGGGTCTGGTGGAGTGCACCCGGACTTGAACCGCGGTTACCGAGGCAATGGTTGGCTCCGATGCCCGGTACGGCACGTCCACTGACCCTGGGCCGCCATCGGCGATGGGCTGGTCCACCTTGGTGATGGCCAGCGAGGCTTCATCGCAAAACTTCAAGCATCCGGCAGTGTCGGGGTCGGATTGATCGTCGTGATGGGTTTGGGCGACGGGTACATCCTGTGGCATCGCCGTGAACGAAGAGTGACGATCGTTGTTCGGTTCGTTCAAAAGGCATGCATTGGCCACACCTGCACCCAACGCAAACAACCACACCGCCAGGATCATCCAGGTGGCATGGCGCAGCGAGCGGCGATACAGATGCATATCAGTCAGGTGAACAGTGGCAACGATCCAAGGCTAACCCTGGGCGCGTGAACAGCCTTGATGCAGATCAAGAAAGCAGGTCAATGCACGATCTAAAGTCGAAACAGTATGCGACTTGGTTTTATGGTGGTCGGTTCGTCACCGAACACACTGGGTCACGGCCATGGCATTGACAGCTTGTCCTCTCAGAGAGCGTCATGGTGAACGTGCACGCCCCGCATCCAGGCCATGAGGTCGATCGGGCTGGAGGTGCCGGTGCTGGTTGCCTCTGCCTGAGCACGGGACTTCTTGAGCTGCGGCTTTTGATGTGGTTGGTGTTGGGTCAGGCTGCCGCGCGATAGCTTGTCCAGGATCGCGCAGTGAGGCTGTTCGTTGCCGTGGCAAGCCTTCACCAAGACCGAGAGCCCGTCCATCATCTGTTCGATTTCACGCCGCTTCTCTTCCAGGTCAGCCAGGTGCCGTTGCGCCACGGCCTTCACCTCGCGGCTCGTGCGCTGTGAATCGCTCCACAGGCCGATGAGCTCGGCAATCTGGGCCACCGAAAACCCCAGGTGGCGCGACTGCCGGACGAACCGCAACACCGAAACTTCGCGATCGCCATAGAGACGGTAACCCGACTCGCTGCGTTCGGCTTCTGGCAACAGACCAATCTGTTCGTAATGCCGAATCATCTTCGCCGAGACGCCTGCGGCGGCAGCCGCCTCGCCAATGTTCATCAGAGTGGTCATGGTGCGCTCCGGGGTTTGAATGACTCCAAGGGTCGAAGGATGCAGCTTGTCATGGTGGGAAGGTCAAGGCCCTCACGGGAGAGCCCTGAGGAGCGGGGTTCAAAGGGTTGGATAGCCAGCGTCAGCCAGCGCTTCGACCAGAACATCGCGGTCTTCACCGCTTTTCACAGTGATCAGACGTCGCGGAAGATCGACCTGTATCTCGCATGCTGGATCAACCAGTTTCAGGGTGACGTTCACCTTGGAAGCGCAGTGGCCGCAGGTCATGTCGGGGAGGTGGAATTCGTGCATGGATGACTCCATAAGAGGGTTGAGGGAACCCGCACTGTGGGCATTGCCACGGTGGCAATGTCAAGTCGCATCTGCCGTTGCGCTTGCCACCGTGGCAAGGCCAACCATTCGCTCCACCCTCAACCCTTGGAGTGCCTCATGAACACCGCCACCTTGTCGCTCATCGAGCATCAGTTTCCCATCGAAGGCATGACCTGCGCCTCTTGTGTGGGCCGCGTCGAAAAGGCCTTGAAAGCCGTTGCCGGCGTAAAGGAAGTCAGCGTCAACCTGGCCACCGAACGGGCCACGGTGAACGCCGTTGCTTCCACTCTGCCTGCCAGCCTGGTGGCTGCGGTGCAAAAGGCTGGCTACAGCGTGGGCAAGGAACCCAGCGTGGATCAGGGGGCACAGCCCACAAGAAGCAAAGGCGAGCCCTGGTGGCCTGTCGCGCTCGCCGCTTTGCTGTCGCTACCCTTGGTGCTGCCCATGATTGCCATGCTGTTCGGCTCTGACTGGACGATCAATGGCTGGTTGCAGCTCGCGCTGGCCACGCCCGTTCAGTTCTGGCTGGGCGCGCGCTTCTACCGCGCGGGCTGGAAGGCAGTGCGTGCAGGTGCCGGCAACATGGACCTGCTGGTGGCCCTGGGTACCAGCGCCGGATACGGACTGAGTGTGTATCTGCTGTTCAAGCACGCCGAACACGGCATGCCGCACCTGTACTTTGAAGCATCAGCAGTGATCATCACGCTGGTGCTGCTGGGCAAATGGCTGGAGTCACGCGCCAAACGCCAGACCACGGCCGCCATCGCCGCCCTCAATGCCCTCAAGCCCGAGGTGGCGCGCGTGCGCATGAACTATGGCGATGTAGACGTCGCCATTTCACAGGTGAAGGTCGGGGACATCGTCGTGGTCCGCCCGGGTGAGCGCATCGCTGTGGACGGTGTCATCACCATCGGCTCCAGCCAGGTGGACGAATCGCTGATCACGGGCGAGAGCCTGCCGGTGGCGAAACACGCGGGCGACAAGGTCACCGGCGGCGCCGTCAATGCCGAGGGCCTGCTGCTGGTGGAGACCACGGCGGTGGGTGCCGAGTCCACGCTCTCGCGTATCGTGCGCATGGTCGAATCGGCGCAGGCGAAGAAAGCCCCGATCCAGCGAATCGTGGACCGGGTGAGCGCCATCTTTGTGCCGGTGGTCCTGCTGATCGCCGCACTCACCCTGCTGGGCTGGGGCCTGACCACCGGAAACTGGGAGCAGGCCATTTTGAACGCGGTGGCGGTGCTGGTGATCGCCTGTCCTTGTGCACTGGGCCTGGCGACACCGACCGCCATCATGGCGGGCACCGGGGTGGCCGCTCGCCAGGGCATCCTGATCAAGGATGCCGAAGCGCTGGAGGTCGCGCACCGCATCGACACCGTCGCGTTCGACAAGACGGGAACGCTCACCGAAGGCAAACCGACGCTGGTGGCTGCTGTGGCGGCCCCCGGCCATGACGCTGAGTTGCTGTGCTGGAGTGCTGCGATTCAGGCCGGTAGTGAACACCCGCTGGCACGCGCCGTGATGAACGCCGCCGAAGAGGCCGGCATTGCGCTGCTCTCAGCCGCCAAGGTGAGCGCCGTGCCGGGACGCGGCATGTCGGCCGAGGTGCAGGGTCGTGCATTGCGCCTGGGCAGTCCGCGGTACATGCAGGAACTGGGCGTGGACACTTCGGCACTGGCCGAGCCTGCGCGCCTGCTTGAAAGCGATGGACGCACGGTCTCATGGCTTGCCGATGTGACGGAGGCACCTGCGCTGGTGGGCATGCTGGCGTTTGGCGATGCCCCCAAGGCCAGCGCGATCAACGCCATTCAGAGCCTGCGGGCTTTGGGCATTCGCACCGTGATGGTCACTGGCGACAACCAGGGCAGCGCAACCGCGGTTGGCAGCGCGCTCGGCATCGACCACATTGAAGCCCAGGTTTTGCCCGCAGACAAGGCGGCCATCGTCAACCGGCTCAAGGAAGGTGGACACTCGGTGGCCATGGTGGGTGATGGGATCAACGATGCTCCGGCGCTGGCCTCGGCCGACGTGGGCATTGCCATGTCCACGGGCACCGACGTGGCCATGCACGCCGCCGGCATCACCCTGATGCGGGGCGACCCCGCGCTGGTGGCCGACGCGATCGACATCTCGCGCCGCACCTACCGCAAGATCCGCCAGAACCTGTTCTGGGCCTTCGCCTACAACGTGATCGGCATCCCGCTGGCGGTGGCCGGTCTGCTCAACCCAGTGGTGGCGGGTGCTGCCATGGCGCTGAGCAGCGTGAGTGTGGTGAGCAACGCGCTGCTGCTGCGGGGTTGGAAACGCCGAGGGTAAGTCCTGAAGCGTGTTCGAAGTGGGCGCTGTAACAAAAGTCGCAGCGCCCTGCATTCACTTCATTTGCTTGATGTCGGTGTAGTCACCGCGCGTGCGCAGGATGACCTTGACGTTGGCCTGGCCCCGGTTGCGCCAGTACCAGCCGTGGTTGCCCGTGAATGCCGCTTCCAGCACGCCTTTATCGGCCGCAACCCCACGGCCTTTTTCGTAGCTGATCGATTTGCCCGATGCATCTCAGTGCGTGTCGAAATTCACCTCTCCACCTTCGACCACCCACGAATACTCGGCTTTGGCACCCTGGACCATCTTCAGCTTGATCTCAGTGCCCTCTCCAGGCGTCAAGGTGCGGGCACTTCGGCGCGCCAATCAATCTTGGGGGCTGCGGCAGCTACTGGCGCTGGTGCGGGTGCTGGAGTCGAAGGCTGGGCAGCGCCGGCCGTGGCTATGCCATCGGCGCCGTCTGCCTGCGCGGGAGATGCTGGAACAGCAGCAGCGTCGGCAGCAGCTTCTGCCGCCAGTTGCTGCTTGATCTCGCCCATCTCGGTCATGCGCAAGACGCGGCCGATGTCGGTGGGATCGACGCCGTATTCGGCTGGCAGCACGACGGCTACCAGAAGAACAATTGCAGCCACGGCGGCGAGGATGTTGGTGTGGTGGTTAGGGGAGCTGCTTGAGCTCGGGTTGAAGGCGAGGCTCCTGCGGATCTGAAGCAGCCTCACTGCTTCTTCATATCGCCGTGCCCAGCATGGCCAGCCATGGCGTCCTTGCCGTGATCGGCGAGTTGGGCGTCAAACTATTCGTGCAGCGCATACACGAGGTCGAGATCACCTGCGCATCGGGTCCGGTCTGAAGTCCGTGGTAACCGAACTGGCCGTGACCCACTAGGCGCTTTACCCCACTTTTGCCACGCTGAAAAAAGACGGCGTGGTGTTCCGAGAGACAGGGTTCATCGCACTGGCGCGCGACCAAAGGCGCTGAGAACCAACGCGCGCTGTCCAATGCGTCGCCATGCGCGAGAAATCGCCGTCAAGTGCTGCGCCCTCGCACCAAAGTCACGAGGCAATCGCTCATGCTCACGGCGACTACCGAAGGCGCTCCACCTCTCTCTTGACCAGCTCGAAGAGCTGATCCGGATCGGTCGAAGACAGCGGCTTACCGTTGACGAAGAAGGTCGGGGTGGCTCGAACCCCGATCGCCTTCAGATCCACGACGTCTTGCGCCAGCAAGGCATCCACCGAACCAGCGGCGATGTACTGGCGTGCCTGCTCCACGTCCAGGCCGACCGATTGCGCAATGGCCCACGCTCGCAAGGAGGCGTTCGTGCGTTGACCCGTCCACGCCCGCTGCCCGTCCAGCAAGGCGTCAAGCACAGGTTCAAATTTCCGCTGTGCACGCGCTGCTTCAAGAATCCTCACCGCTTCCACAGACGCCTCCCTATGAAACGGCGTGTACCGAATCACCAAGCGCGTCTCACGCGGAAACGCCGCCAGGATCTGTTTCACGCGAGGATGGAAGGCCTTGCACGCCTCACAGGCGGGATCGAAGAACTCGACGATGGTGACCGGCGCATCCTCGGCACCAATGATCGGCGAGTGCGGTCGCACCATCGCGCCGGCCTGCTCTGAAGCCTGCAACGCCGCAAGCTGCAGCGTGTGTCGCTGATAAAGAAAGACGGCGGCAGCAAACACCGCGAGGGCGGCCAGCGCCGAGAGGAAAACAATGTGGCGGCGGGTCATGCAGTGGCACCCAACGCGTTTGATACCGACGCTCGGTGAGAGGCAGACGCATTGGCTTCTTTCATGGTCAGCAGGCCCTCTTGTTTCATGCTCGGGGTTGGTACGCAATGATCGCCATGCCCGCCAGCGTGACCGCCACGCCCACCCCATCCCAGATCGACGGGCGAACGCCATCGACCGACCAGAGCCATGCCAGCGCAACCGCCACATAGACCCCGCCGTAGGCCGCGTATACCCGCCCCGAGGGCGCGGCGTGGAGGGTCAGCAGCCAGGCGAAGGTGGCCAGGCTCACGGCCGCTGCGGGCAACAACAGCCAGCCCGACCCCTGACCGCGCAGCCACAACAACGGCAAGTAGCAACCCACGATCTCGGCGATGGCGGTGGCCAGGTAGAGCAGCAGTGTTTTCATACCGGCAACGGGTAGTCAGGCGTCCATGGATTTCAGCAGGGCCAGGATGTCTTCGGCGATCACGGCGGGCTCGGTCCCGTAACTCGAAAACAGGCGCACGGCTCCGTTGGTGTCGAACACGTACTTACCCGCCGAATGGTCCATCGTGTACGAGGTGGGTGTCGAGCCCTCGGCTTTTCGGTAGTAGATCTTGAAGCTGTCAGCGACGGCCTTGAGCTCGGTCGGTTCAGGGCGCAGCGCCAGAAAGCTCGGGTCGAAGTTGGTCATGTACTCCTTGAGTAAGGGCAACGTATCGCGCTCCGGGTCCACTGTGATGAAGAGCACCTGCAACTGCTTGCCTTGATCGCCCATGAGGCGTTTTACCTCGGCCAGGGTGGTCATGGAGGTGGGGCACACATCGGGGCACTGCGTGAAGCCGAAAAACACCACCACAGCCTTACCGCGGAAATCGGCCATGGTGCGCACCTGCCCGGTGTGGTCGGTGAGCTTTAGGTCCTGTGCAAAAGCAGCCCCTGTGATGTCGGTGCTCTTGAAGGTGGGCGCCTGGGGCGAACAGCCCGCCAGGAGACCACCTGACGCAAACCACGAAGCGCTCAACACCAACACCTTGCGTCGGTTGAAAGGACGTACGGGAGCCATCTCTCTCATTTCTTCACCTTGGCCACTTCTTCTGCTACCAGTGCGGCAAGCTGATCGGGCCCGAAACTGGACAGGCTGCGGCCGTTGACGAAGAAGGTGGGCGTCTTGGTGACTTGCAGCGCGGTAAGGTCTTCTATGTCCTGCTGCAGGACTGCCTGCATACCGGGTTTTTCCATGTCCTGCCGCGCCTTGACGAGGTCCAGCCCGGCCTGCTCGGCTACCTTGAATGCGGTCTCGATGCTGGGTTGACCGTGGTCGGCCCAGGCGGGCTGCGCGGCCAACAACGATTCCAGCACCGGCTGGTACTTGGCCTGGCTCTTGGCCGACTCCAGCAGCTTGACCACCACGTCCGAACCCTGGTGAAACGGCGCGTACCGGATCACGAGCCGCACGTCGTTGGGGTACTGGGCCATGAGGTTCTTGACGATGGGATAAAACGCGCGGCAGGTCTCGCAGGCGGGGTCAAAGAACTCGACGATGGTGACGGGTGCGTTCTGCGGGCCGAACACCGGTGAGTGCATGCGCACCAGGCGGGTCTGCTCGGCCTTGACCTGCACGTCCTGCGCGGTCTGCACCCGCGATTGATAGGCGTTCATGCCCAGGTAGAAGAACAAGGCAACGATGGCCACCAGGCCGATGACGGTGAATTTTTTGGCGTTCATGAACGGGACTTTCTCAAATAGACAAAAAGCAGGAAGGCGATGGCGATGAAGGCCAGGAGAGACAACCAGGGAATCTGGATGCCGTTCAGGATCTCTAGGCTCTGTTCGCTGCACGAAGGCCCGGCGCCGCAGGGCACCCACCACTGGGGCACCCACCCAGCGATCAGCGCGGTGTGGTAGCCCGCGATGGCGGCACCACCCAAGGCCAGCGGCAACGCGTACACCGCACCGCGGCGGTCTTCGGCGAACGCGGCCATGCCCAGGATGATGGCCAACGGGAACATGCAGATGCGCTGATACCAGCAGAGCAGACAGGGCGTCATGCCCATGACTTCACCGATAAAAAGCGCCCCGAGAGTGGACGCAAGAGCGAAGGCCCAGGCGCCCAGGATCCAGAACCATCCACGCTTCATGAAGGAAGCTCCTCAGGGGTTTTGCGGGTCGGTTGGCGCGGTGGCGCTTTCAATGAAGCAAGGCACCAGGTCAGCGCGGCGCAGACGATGAAGACATCGGCGAGATTGAAGGCCGGCCAATGGATGTTGCGCCAGTGAAAGTCGAGGAAATCCACCACAGCGCCGATCTGGACGCGGTCCACGAGGTTGCCGCCACCACCGCCAGCCACAAAGGCGCCCAGCCAGCGGTCCATCGGTTCGGCTTGCCGCGCGAGGCTTACCACTGAAACGAAGCCCACCACCAGCACCGAAACGCCGATGAAAAACCAGCGTTGCCAGCCACCGGCATCCGCCAAAAACGAGAATGCCGCACCTGCGTTGAGCACATGCACGAAGTTGAACCAGTCGGTGACCCGAACCGCTTCACCCAGTTCGAGGATGGTGGAGAAATACGATTTACTGAGTTGATCAACAAACAAGAGAGCCGCGACGGCAGCAAGCCAAGTCCATCGCGGGTTTCGCTGGGTCCAGCGAGTATTCATGAGAGAGTCCTTCCAAAACGATCCGGGGATGACCACCGCATGAGGTGATGGCCACTTGATGCCAGCGGATCGGGGAAGAGGTGCCTGTCAGCGCATCAGGCGAAAACGTTCATCCCCGAGCCTTGCGGGGCGGACCATTGGGGCCTGTAGGGTTGCTCGTGCCAGGGCAACAAGACAAGTTCAACGAGGTGCTCACCTCGCTCGATGCCAGCTGGGTCCACAACGGTCTCGGTCGTTGCCATCACGGCGGCCGTGCAGTTGGCGTGACAGGTGCCACAGTCAAGATCGAACCCAAAAACGTCGGAGCCCATGCCGTCCGTGCCGGAAATCACCGGCTGGTGGATGGGCTGGTGGTGATTGGTTGGAGATTGCTCGAAGGCCGCCCCATGGCCGCAGCAGTCAGCATCCGCTGCGGCAGAGAACTGCAACGGCAGCAGTGTGAGCATCAAAAGAGCCAAGAACAGACGCATAGTTGAATTTTAGGGCCGTGGGATAGACCAGTTGATGTGTGGCAGTTCACGGCGGGAGCACTTCGCCCATCGATAACCGCCTAGCGAGCAGGCGCCAACGGCGCTGTCGGTGCCGGTAAAACGCTTGTGCAAACAACCAGACTGGGAGCGTGAGCAGGCCCGCATCGATGATTACCGAATCCTTGTAGCGGGTTCGCCCGGCGTTTGATGTGATCGAGATGGTTTGGTCCCAAACCTTGACCAGGGCGCTGTGGCCGTTGTCACGGAGCAGGACTCCGCCCCCAGACTGAGGAAAGGAGATCACGATGGCTTGTTTGCCAAAAGGCAGGAAGCCCAGTAGTCGCACTGCGACCCAGAAGGTGCCCTCGGACCATTCCACGGGCCAAGAGCTTGGGTTGATCGGTGAGAAGTGAACCAACGGATGGGCAACGAACTTGAGTAGTTGCGTTGTCTTGGCATGGGCGACCGCTTGCTCAACCGAGCAGTCAAGCAATGTGGAAACATCGATTCGCACGTTTTGGCCGGCGGTTTCGCGGGACGATCTTCAACGCAGCGGCTGGGCTGCTTGAGCAATCAGCTCGGCCAGTTCCTGACGCACGGGAAGCGGCTCGAAGGCGCTCACGGTTGATCTACCCGGGTTGCCCAAGGGCAAGCGCCCGCTCAAATGCCCCAAAGGCACCAAAGCCAGTCTGAGTACCTGCCCAGCAGCTTCTGCCAAGTCGCGGGTGCGCCATGCCAACCGCAGCATCAGGGCGTGCGTCTGCAGATGCGGCTTAACGTGGAGCTGCCCCACGACATGCGCAGCCTCAAGGTACAGCCACGCCTGCTGAGGGGACTCAGCTATCTTCGCCGCATGGACTAGTCGAGCAAAGGTGTCTTTGTCGCATTGACGGTCTGACATCGTTTCAGTGGACGTGGCCATGGCCGCCTCCCTCGTTTTTGCTCTCGCCAAGCTCACCCCTGGCCTGCCGCAACACGGTCCAACCGCCGTGTAACGCCAGAGCCGCCATGAGACTGGCCACCAACAGGTCGGGCCAGGCGGAGCCGGTGCCGAACACGCCGAGCGCGGCCATGAACACCGCGACGTTGCCGATGGCGTCGTTGCGCGAGCACAGCCACACGCTGCGCATGTTGGCGTCGCCTTCGCGAAACGCGTAGAGCATCCACGCCACAGCCACATTGGCCACCAACGCCAGCAGCGCCACCGCGCCCATGGTCACGGCCTGCGGCACGCCGCCCTGCCACATGGCCCACACCGCGGCACCCAGCACATAGAGGCCAAAGCCCATCATGCTCACCGCCTTGAGCATGGCAGCGCGAGCGCGCCAGGCCAGGGCAGACGCCAGCACGGCGAGCGACACGGCGTAGTTGAGCGCGTCGCCCGCAAAGTCCACCGCATCGGCCAGCAGCGAGAGCGAGCCCGACTGGAAGCCGGCGCCAATCTCCACCAGAAACATGGCGGCGTTGACGATCAACGCGATCCAGAGGATCTTGCGGTAGCGCGGCAGGTTGACGAGGGACTCGGCCTTGGGGGTGTCGTGTTCACAGCAATGGGCGGACATGGTTTTTCCTTTCGATGCCTGCATTGGAAACCCTGGAGCCGCTACAGTGTCAATCACTTGTTTGAACTGAGGGCTTCAACATGCAGATCAAGGACCTTTCCCGCGCCACGGGCGTGGATGTTGAAACCATCCGTTACTACGAAAAGCAGGGTCTTCTGCCCGAGCCGGCGCGGCGAGACAACGGTTACCGAGACTACGCTGCGCAGCATCTAGAGCGTCTGTCCTTTATCCGGCACTGCCGGGCGTTGGACATGCCGCTGGCCGATGTGAACCGTTTGCTGGGTTTTGTAGATGCGCCGCTGGCTGATTGCAGCGACGTGGACATGCTGGTGGATGAACAGCTGGCGCGGGTGCGCGCACGGCTCAAGAGCATGCGGGCGCTGGAGAAACAGTTGCTGCAGTTGCGGGCGCGCTGCTCGGGCTCGCACGAAGGGCACTGCGGCATTCTGGACGAGCTGGTGTATGCGGCGCATGGCGAGGCGTGCGCCAGCCATTCAGGATAAAGCCACGTCAAGGATCGGTAAGAACTGAAAACCAGTCATTGCCTTCGGAATCCTGAACGGCTGCATCGTGCTGGATTCTCATTGCCCCTATTTCTTCTGCGAACTTCCGCAACCAGTCTCGAACAGACTTCCGGTCATCTGCCGGAAGGCTCCGCAGCGAGGGACCAAACCGCCCGCCCTCTGGC
>NZ_SCML01000070.1 GCF_005503365.1 Hydrogenophaga sp. 2FB | reverse complement strand
GAGACAGGAACAGCCCGAGCATGCGCAAGGCAAACACCAGCGCGAGCGCCTCGCTCGCGCTGGTGTTTGCCTTGCGCATGCTCGGGCTGTTCATCGTTCTGCCCGTGTTCGCGCTGGAGGCAGCGCGCCTGCCCGGCGGGGACGACCCGGCCCGCGTGGGCTTTGCCATGGGGCTGTACGGGCTGACCCAGGCCTTTCTGCAGATTCCCCTGGGCCTGGCGTCGGACCGGTTCGGCCGCAAGCCCGTCATCGTTTGTGGCCTGTTGCTGTTCGCCCTGGGCAGCGGCATCGCCGCCTGGGCGCCCGATCTCACCTGGCTGGCCATCGGCCGCGCGGTGCAGGGCGCCGGTGCCATTTCCGCCGCCGTGACGGCCTTCCTCGCCGACGTGACGCGCGACACCGTGCGCACCAAGGCCATGGCCATGGTGGGCGCCAGCATCGCCCTGATGTTTGCGCTGTCCCTCGTGCTGGCGCCGATGCTGGCCAGCTGGGTCGGTCTGTCGGGCATCTTTGCCATGACGGGCGCGTTGGCGTTGCTGGCCATCGCCGTGGTGATCTGGGTCGCGCCACCCGAGCCGCGCGAACACCGGCCGTCGGAGCTGCAGCAATGGCGCACCAGCCTGGCCGAGGTGCTGCGCCACCGCGGCCTGTTGCGCCTGAACCTGGGCGTGTTCGTGCTGCATGCGGTGCAGTTGGCGATGTGGATGGCGGTGCCGGCCATGCTGGTGTCCGCCGGCTTGCCCAAGGCGGACCACGGCCACGTCTACCTGCCCGCCGTGGCCGCTTCGCTGCTCGTCATGGGCGGTGTGCTCTTCCCCATGGAACGCCGAGGACATTTGCGCACCGCGTTCCTGATCGCCATTGCCCTGATCGGCGCGGTGCAGCTCGCGCTGTGGGCGTTCGCCGACGCGCAACCCGGTCTGTGGACACTGGGTGTGCTGCTGTTCGTGTTCTTCGTCGGGTTCAACACGCTCGAGGCGAGCCAGCCCAGCCTGGTGTCCCGGCTGGCGCCGCCGCACGCGCGGGGTGCCGCGCTGGGGGTTTACAACACGCTGCAATCCGTCGGCTTCTTCGCCGGCGGCGCGGTGGGCGGCTGGCTGGCGCGGGCGCACGGCGCCGAAGGCGTGTTTGCCGTGTGTGCGGTGGCCACGTTGGCATGGCTGGTCGTGGCCTGGCCGATGCAGGCACCAACGCGCACGCGCTGAGCTTCCCCCTCCGGCTGGGTAGATCGCGTCGGGTGACGAAACGATCTGCGTGGCACTTGCGGCACAATGTCAGGCTGTTTCTCGGCCGCGCCCGCTCAGGGCCCCCGGCACTCTCTTCAGGACATCACCACCATGGCATCCGTCAACAAAGTCATCCTCGTCGGCAACTGCGGCCGCGACCCCGAAATCCGCTACCTGCCCTCCGGCCAGGCCGTGGCCAATGTCAGCGTGGCAACGTCCAGCCGCCGCAAGGACAAGAACAGCGGCGAGATGATCGAAGACACCCAGTGGCACCGCGTCACGTTCTATGACCGCCTGGCCGAAATCGCCGGCGAATACGTCAAGAAGGGCCGCCCGATCTACGTCGAAGGCCGTCTGAAGTACGGCAAGTACACCGACCAATCCGGTGTCGAGAAGAACACGGTGGACATCATTGCCACCGAGTTGCAACTGCTGGGCGGCCGCGAAGGCATGGGCGGTGGCGACGAAGGCGGTGGTGGCGGTGGCGGCTATTCGCGCCCCGCGGCCGCACCGCGGGCACAAGCCCCCGCAGCCCCTCGGCAAGCGCCCGCGGCGTCTGCGCCTGCGCGCCAGTCCAGCGGCTTTGACGACATGGACGACGATATTCCGTTCTAAGTCGGCAAAACACGCTTTTGCGGACAAAGGCCCGCGCTCCTCAGGGAGCGCGGGCCTTTTTCTTTGCTTGAGCGAAGGGGCGCGGGGAACCCGATGTGCCGGTTACTCGGGCTTGACGTCGATGCTCTTGATCACCGGTCGCCAGAGATCGATATCGTTCTGGATCCGGTGCGCGAAGTCCTTGGGCGACTGTTGACCGGTCTGCGGAATGAGACCCGCTTTGGACATCCTGGCCAGAACCGCCTCATCCGAGAACATCCTGGCCACCGCGGCCGCCAGACGCTCGGCAATCGGCGTCGGGAGCCCCGCCGGCGCGAACAAGCCGTTCCATGTCTCCGTCTGGAATCCCGGGAACATGGACGCGATGGTGGGAACACCGGGGAGCATTGCCACGGGCTGCGGGCTGGTCACGCCCAGCAGACGCAAGCGGTCGCTTTGCAGATAGGGCAGTGTTTCAGAGATGTTGGCGGTGTACACCTCCGTCATCCCCGCGATGGTGTCGGCGATGGCAGCCGCGCCGCCCTTGTACGGCACCATGACGGCATCGATACCCGCGCGTTTCAGGAACGCCGCGCCAGCGAGGAAGGACATCGAGCCGGTGCCCGCATGCGCCATCAGGAGCTTGCCCGGATTCGCTCGGCCATGGTCCACCAGCTGCTTCAGCGTTTTGTGGGGCGAAGCGGCAGGCACGACCACCACCTGGGGATTGCCAGCCACATTGGCAATGGGCAGAAAGTCCTTGATGGGGTCGTAGCGGATCTTGTACAGGAACGGCGCCAGCGAGATCTGGGCGATGGAAGCGAGGAACACCGAATACCCGTCGGCGGGCATTTTGGCGGCTTGCATCGACGCGATCGTGCCACCCGCTCCGGCGCGGTTGTCCACGACCACCGACACATTCAGCGCGCGGCTGAGGTAATCGGCCGTCATGCGGGCGACGAAGTCGGTGTTGCCACCTGCCGGGTAGGGCACCACCATCGTGATGGGCCGCTCCGGCCAACTCTGGGCCTGTACGGCGGTGCTGGATAGACCCAGGCCGCCCACGGCGGGCAACAACAGGGTGCTCTGTACGAAGGAACGTCGTTTCATGGCAAATCCTTGATGGGCGTTGGATGGGACCGCTCAGGCCAGCGCGCCGACCGGCTCGCGAACCGCCTTGGCCTGCTGGCCAAAGCCCTTCTGACCGATCACCTTGTCGTTCAGGTAAACGGTGGTTCCACGCACCACGGTGCGCACCGGTTTGGCCTTGAGCTTGCGGCCGGCATACGGGCTCCAGCCGATCAGACTGAGCACGTCTTCGTCGCGCACCTCGTATTCCCTTTCCAGGTCGACCAGCACCAGATCGGCATCCGCGCCAACCTTCAGCGCACCCTTGTTCTCCAGCTTGAACAGCTCGGCCGGCTTGGCGCTGCAAGCCTCGACCACACGCTCCAGGCTGATCTTGCCCTCGAGCGCGGCGGTCATGAACATGCTGTAGTAGAACTGCGTCGAAGGCGTGCCGGTGTGGGCCTTCCAGCCGTCCTTCCAGCCGATCTCTTTCTCCTCGCGCGTGTGCGGCGCATGGTCGGTCGCGACGATGTCGATGGTGCCGTCGCGCAGGCCTTCCCACAGACCCGGGACATTCTTCTCAGGCACCCAGTACGACAGCGCGTACGAGCCCAGGCGCTGGATCGCTGCCCATTCGCACCCCAGGAAGAGCGCCCACGGGTTGATCTCGCAGGTCACCTTCTGGCCGGCTGCCTTGGCCTGGCGGATCAGATCGACACTGCCGGCGGTCTGGGTGTGCAGGATGTGCAGGTGGCAGCCGGAGGCGCGCTGCAGGCGCAGCAACGTGGCGATGGCCGTCTCCCAGATCACACCGTCGTGCGCGGCATAGGCCTTGGCATAGGCCAGCGCGTCGCGCTCGCCGCGGTCCCAGAACTTCTGCTCGATCACGTCCATCAGCGCCTGGTCGTGGGGGTGCACCATCAGCGGCACGTTCAGCTCGGCGCAGCGCTGCATGATCTCCAGGATCTTGCCGTGGTCGTGCACGCCGATGCCGGGCATGTGCGGGTAGTCGCGGCCCGTGTCGACGACCATGAAAATCTTGAACGCGGCGATGCCCGTGTCGGCCATGGCGGGCATCTCTTCGCTGATGGTCGGCGCCGGATTGAAGTTCCAGTCCACGATCGCATCGCTGCGGTAGATGTCGTACTGGCGCTCCAGCAACTCCAGCGAGTTCGGCGGGGGCTGCACGTTGGGCATGGCCACGCTGGTGGTCACGCCGCCGGCCGCACACTGCTGCGTGGAGGTGTAGATGGTGTCCTTGTATTCGAAGCCCGGCAGCGAGCCCTGGCGGTGGTGCGAATGCATGTCGATGGCGCCGGGCACAACGGCCAGGCCGTCGGCCTCGATGACTTCCTTGGCATTGGGCTCGGTGCCCACCTCGTAGATGCCGGCGATGCGGCCATCCTGAATGCCGATCGATGCGATGCGGCGCCCCTGGGGCGTGACGATCAGTCCATTGCGGATCAAAGTGTCCATGCGATGCTCTCCTTTTGAGCGTGGGTAACGAGAGGGGTGGGAACAGCGGCGCGGCCGCGGATGACGTCGAAAATGTTCTCGACGAATGCGCGACCGAGCCCACGGGTGATGAAGACCAGCCGCGAGCGCCGGTCCTCGTAAGGCCACGCGGCCAGGGGCGCCGGTGGATGGAACAGGTGCTGCACGGCGTGCACCACGATCGGACGGGCCTCGCCGGCGATGTTCAGGATGCCTTTGACGCGCAGCAAGTCGTTGCCGTGTGCCATCACCAGCGCATCGAGCCAGGCCGCCAGTTCCTTCCAGACCAGCGGCTCGTCGTACATCAACGTGAACGTTTCGATGCCTTCGCTGTGGCGCTCTGACGTTTCCGCGGCCATCGGGCGGTAGCGCGGATGGTCCGCAGGGGCCTCGGCGTTGAGCCAACGCCGGATCGCGGGGGCCGGCGTGGCCGCCGCGTAGACGTCCAGGTCGCTCAAAACCTCCAGGCACGGCACCTCGGACTGCGTGGCCCAGCTCACCGTGGCGCCCGGGTTCAGCGCCTTGAGCCGCAGCAGCAACGCCTGGGCCTGCTGCTGGCCGGCCAGGTCCATCTTGGTGACGACCAACTGGTCCGCGACGGCCACCTGCTTGGTGGACTCCCTGAAACCGTCCAGCGTGGCACCGCCGTTGACGCCGTCCACCGTCGTGATCACCTGGGCCAGGCGGTAGCCCGTGGCCACGGGGAAGGTCATGAGGGCCTGGAGAACCGGGCCGGGGTCGGCCATCCCCGTGGTCTCGATGACGACCCGATCGAAAGGACGAACCGCGCCGTGGTTGCGCTTGTCGAGCAGGTCGCGAAGGGTTTCGACCAGATCGCCCTGGACGTTGCAGCACAGACAACCCGTGCTCAGCTCGATCGTGTTGTCGTTGCTGCTGGCAATGAGGTTGTGGTCAATGCCGATGTCGCCGAACTCGTTGACGATCACTGCGGCATTCGACAGTGCGGGGTCGCGCAGCCAACGGTTGAGCAAGGACGTCTTGCCGCTGCCCAGGAACCCCGTCAGCAGAGCGACCGGAATCCGCGCTCGATCGGAACCCATAATGTGCCTCCTAGTGGAAATCGCACCAAGCTGGAGCGAGTACATTTTTGCAATGAGTGCGAATAATATCAAAATGGAAGATAGTGCGAAACATGTCAGCTCGAATACCGACCCGGGCATCCGTACGCGCAACCGGACGCTGCACATCCTTCAGCTGTTCGAGCGGAGGACGCTGTGGACCGTGGAAGAGATCGCTGCCGAGATGGGCGTGTCCATCAGCTCCGCCTACCGGGACGTCAAGGAATTGAGCAACCTGGGGTTTCTGGCGCTGTCGGCGCGTTCCGAATACATGCTCGGCCCGGCCTTCATCCGCTACGACCTCCTGATGCGCCTGGGGGATCCGCTGTTGAAGGCCGCGTCGGAACCCATGCTCGCCCTCTTGTCGCGCACCACGCAGCACGCGGTAGCGCTGATCAGTCGTCGCTTTCGGGACCAGGTGATGTGCGTGCACCAGGTGAAGGGGACCGACCATCCCCCGTCGTCCACCTATGAACGCGGTGTCGCTCTGCCGATGTTCAAAGGTGCAACATCCAAGGCCATCCTGGCGCACCTCGGCGACCGCGCGCTCAAGCAGCTGTATCTGAATAACGAACAGGCGATCCGCGAATCCGTTGGTCTGGGGGGATGGAAGGACTTCGCCAAACAGATGAAGGCCATCCGCGAGGCCGGCGTCGCTTGCACCGATTCGGAAGTCGCACAGGGCCGCGTCGGCATTGCAGCACCCGTCTTCTGGGAAGGACAGGTTGTGGCGGGCGTCAGCCTCGTGTTCGAACTGAAGCAGTTCGACGAGGCAGGCTTTGCAACGGAAGTCCGACGCTGTGCGCGGGAGATTTCTGCGGCGCTTGAAAGCGTAAAGGGTCGTGGGACGTGAATCGGCTATCCTCAATCACAGTCGAGTGGTCCCTCGCCACTTGTGCTTGTGTGTAAGCCTGCCCGTTCCGAACGCCCGCTTGCACAGCCCTGTAGAGCTACAACATCAACACCTTGTCAGGGAATGATCGTTTACCCCTCACGGGATATCGCACATGATCAAAGTCGTCGTTGCTGAAGATCACGCCCTGGTTTGACAGGGCATTGGCATGCTTCTCAGCGCCAATGGCGACTTCAAACTCGTGGGGGAAACCGCTTTGGGCAGCGAAGTTGAGGCGCTTGTGCGGCTGCACCGCCCCGATCTGCTGCTGCTAGACCTCGCTCTTGGCGACAGCTCGGGCATCGAGGTGGCCCGAAAGGTCAAGCGCGCTGTGCCGCCCACCCGCATTCTTGTCGTCACGGGCAATGTCTATCCGGGCTCGGTGACCAATGCCTTCGCCGCGGGGGCCGATGGCTTCGTGCTCAAACACGAACAAGGCGATGAGTTGCTGGACGCGATTCGCGCGGTGCTGTCGGGCCGCCGGTATGTGAGCCCGCAAGTCGCCAAAGCCATGGGCTCTTCAGCGAACCGCTCGACGGAGGGGTCAGAAACCTCCCAGATGCTCACGCCCAGAGAGCAGCAGATCGTGCGCTTGATTGCCAAAGGTGGCAGCAACCAGGAAATCGCGGATGCCCTGCACATCAGCGTCCTCACCGCGCGCAAGCACCGGCAAAACGTCATGATCAAGCTCGGCCTGCACAACGGCGCAGAGATCGCAGCGTACGCCATCAAATCGGGCCTCGCCGAAGCCCCGGACGTGGACGGCAACCTTTAGCCGCATACCGTCGTGACCCTCGCGAATGGTCACCGCAAAAAGTAACCAAAAATAGTGCACCCGCATTATTGAGCGCGGCATCCGCCCCCTCGATACTTTGTCCATGGTCATCGCTCTCCCGCCGGTTTGTACGGTGGATGCGATCGGGACTTACAAAGTAAAAGAGGCAAGCCATGAAAGTGATGCACGCAGTGACCCGGGGTGTTATCAAGTGCCTGGGCTTCAAGCACGACGAAATGATGCAGTCGCACGACGATATCGACTCGGAGCTGAATCCGCTCTCGATTCCAGACGACTACAAGACACTGATCTCCCATTGTTTTCGCAGTGTGGGCCTCACCGATGACCATGTTTCCATCAGCGTGCGTCCAGTGGGGATGCGTCCCTCCGGGCGGGAGATCTATGCCGCATTCGTCAAGGTGATGCGCTGGGACATGTCGACGACGGCCATCCTCAGCGAGATGCCGCAAATCGAGAAAATGATCGATCGCGGGATTCGCCGCAGTGACATGCCCCGCTACAGCTGCTTCGCGGGCATCTGGTTTCGCTCATCGCCGAACCAGGACGAGTTTCCTGCCACCATGCATTGATGCAGGCGCCGGTCAGCTCAACCGATCACCTCAGACCCAACTGCTCGGGCAGCAGTTGAGCCAACGCATACAGTGCGTACCTTGCAACACATGCACGTGCCGATTTCTGCATCAACTCACGCCGCTGCTGGTTGTGCTCGATGAGTGCCGAGGCAAACTCATGCGCATCACGCGCGCCCACCCTGAAAGCGTTCTCCGCGAATCGCAACGCGTTGCTGGTCTGCTCGACCTTGACAACGGCCATAGCGACCTCGGCGGCCGCTTTCTGATAGCGCTCCCGTGCCTTTGAAAATGGTGACAGCGTCTGCCCTCCGGAAAGGGTTGACTCGCCAATGCGGGCCAGACGCTCCATCTCGGCAAATTCGATTGGTTCGAAGTGGGGCGCCGCGTCTTCAAGCTGCACGGGCAACAGCCGCGTCAGACGTGTGAACGCCGGTCCAGCCTGGTTCCAGGCCGCCCCTGCCAGCACCACCGTCCTACGCACCTCGATCATGCATTGTTCGAGCTTGCGCAGATCCAGGGCCGGCGTACTGTCCTTGCGTGCACGAACAACATGAACCCACCGCTCGAGCGACGTTTGCACATCCAGCACATTGAGCCATTGCAGCCGCGACGTGTTCAGTTGATAGGCCGCTTTGAGCGTGTTCAGAAGACGCTCGTTGAGGTGGTCGGCTGTGTGCTGGCCAATACCTCCTTGTCGCACCCGCACGTCCAATGCGACAAGTTGCAATACGGCACGCATGTCCACAGATGGCTGAGGCGCAAGGCCCTCTGCGAACAACGAACGGCCTGTACGGCGGTTGTTTTTGCCATCGTCCAAACGATCAGGCTCTCTGCACAACACCAGCATCTCAACGCTCCCGAGGTTCAAAGGGTCCCGGAGACCACAGCGCTGCGTCATAGCGTGGGTGGATCGCATGGGTCATATGAAAATGACCCGCCCGGTAGAGGCTGCAGTGTCCAATCGGGTGCTCTCTGCATCAATAACGCCATTGCACTATTTGTCGGGCTGCCCAGCGTGACGTCACCAGGGCATGCGCTACCATCAACGCCCCCAGTCGAGCCCGTCAAAACACCGTGACGTCAAACCCCAAGATTCCTTGGAAACTTGTGCCGGGCCTCGGGGCTTCTCTGCGCGCGGATGGCGCAATGGTGGACACGTCCCCGGCGTTCCTTGAACGGCTGGACCTGACCCCCAGCGCGGCTTCCTGGTTGGACCGCTTGGCGCCCTCATCGCGCGACATGCTTCTGTCCGCGCTGCAGCAGCCGGCCGACTTCCAGCTCTCGCTGGAACTGCCGAGCCTTGATGGCTGCGCAGCCGTTTCGCTGGCCTGCTCGGGCTGGTGGGCGCAGACCCAGGAGCGCCACGATTGTTTTTTTGCCGATGTCACGGCCACAGAAACCGCGCGCAAACAGGCGCAAGTCCTGATCAACCGCCTGCACCTTGTGTTCAAGCACCTGGGGGTGATGGTGGCGTATTTCGGTCCGCGCCCTGACAGCCGCTGCATGTTCGCCAATCCCAAATTCGCCCACGCGCTCGGCATGAACGAGAAGTCGATCCTCGGCTGGCCCGTGGCGAAGATTCTCGACAAAGTGCTGCTGAAGGAGGTGCGTGCGCAATCCAGACCGCTCCTGGAACACCAGGAGACGGTGGTCTTCCAATGTCACGTGCCCCAGTCCGACGGACGGTGCCCGAGGCTGGAGGTGACGATGGTTCCGGACATCGGTGCCGACGGCAAGGAAAATGGCGTGTATGTCCTGATGCTGGATGTCACCCAGGCCTACGAAGCCGAACAGGCATTGAGGGAGTCGGAGGACCGGCTGGCGAAGTTCATGGAAGCCAGCGCCGAAGGGGTGATCTTCCACATCGATGGAGTCATCACCGACATCAACCCGGCCGTCTGCCGCATGCTCGATCTGCCCGCCGAAGAGATGCTGGGCAAACAGACGATACAGTTCCTCGCCCCGCAATACCGCGCCCACGCCCGCCACGTCATCGCCCAGCACAGCGAGACCGCGTACGAGGGCGCGCTGCTCACCCGCCAGGGCACGCACCTGCCAGTCGACATCATCGGGCGCTCGATGATGCGCAATGGCGAGCATTTGCGCATGGCCGTGTTTCGCGATATCCGCGACCGCCGCGAGGCGCAGCTGCGCATCCAGGAGCTGATCACGGGCCTGCGCACCGAGAAGGACAAGGCCGAGGCGGCCGATCGCGCCAAGTCGGTGTTTCTGGCCGCGGCCAGCCACGATCTGCGCCAGCCTATCCACGCCCTGGGCCTGTTCCTCACCGCGCTGCGCTCCATGGCGCAGGCCCCGGCTGTGCCGCCGAGCGAGCTGGGGGTGATTTGCCGACGCATGCAGTCTTCCCTGGATGGCTTGGGGCAGTTGCTCAACATGCTGCTGGATGTCTCCCGCCTGGATGCGAACGCGGTGGAGATCGCCCGCAGCCCGACCAGCCTGGCCCAGCTGTTCACCGAGCTCGATCAGGAGTTCCACCCGCTGGCGCAGGAGAAGGGCTTGCAGTTGCGGGTCTCGCCCAGCCCGCTGTGGGTGGACACGGACCCCACGGTGTTGCGCCGCATCCTGGCCAATCTGCTGTCGAATGCGGTGCGCTACACGCACCGCGGGCGGGTGCTGCTGGGGTGCCGAGCCCAGGGCCAGGAGGTGGAGATTCAGGTCTGGGATCAGGGCATCGGCATTCCCGATGGGCAGCGCGAGGCGATTTTCGAGGCGTTCTATCAGATCGGCCAGTCCACGGCGCTGCACCACGAGTCGCATGGCATGGGGCTGGGCTTGTCGATCGTCAAGCGCTCGGCGCAGTTGCTGCAGGCGCCGCTGCAGGTGCGCTCGGCGCCCGGACGCGGGTCGGTGTTTTCGATTCGCGTACCCCGGTGTGCCGCGCCCTCTGTGGCGCCAGCACCCGCGCAGGAGCCCGCTTACGCGCGCACCGCCCACAGCCAGGGGGTGCTGGTGATCGATGACGATGCGCAGGTGCTGGGCGCCATGCACAGTGTGTTGTCGGTCTGGGGCCACCGGGTGTTCTGCGCCGGCTCGCCCGATGAGGCCGTGCTCATGGCCATCAACCACGGCCACGAGATCGATGTGCTGATCTCGGACTACCGCCTGGGCGGCGTGGTCACGGCGGTCGAGGCCATTCAGGCCGTCCACGCCTGCCTGCCGCGCACGGTGCCCACCTACATCCTCACCGGTGACACCTCGCCCAAACGCATCCAGGAGGCCTCCGTCCTCGGCTTCCCTCTCATCCACAAACCCGTCGACGCCCACACCTTGCGCGCCCTGGTGGATGCACCCCTGAACACCACAGCTCCGCGCGGGCTGGCATGATGACGCGCTTTCCGTGTTCACACACGCCCGACCGACAAGTTTCCCAACCGTCTCATGAGCCCTGCTGATTCCACCCCAAGCCAAGACGCCTCCTCGCCCCAACCCCAGGCCAGAAAACGGTCCGGCGCGCGTCCGCCGCGAAACCAGCAGCGCGCCCCGAACCCGGGCCGCGAGCAGCACCCGGTGCTCAAGCAGTTGGCCGAACTCCACCCCCAGCTGTTCGGTGAATCGCCCCTGCCCTTGAAACGCGGCATCTACCAGGATCTGCTGGACGCCCACCCCGGCGTGCTGGAAGGCGAGCCGCTGAAGGCCGCGCTGGCGCAACACACGCGTTCCACGCGTTACCTCACCGTGGTGGCCTCGGGCCAGGCGCGCCACGATCTGGCCGGCCAGCCGGTCGAAGCATTGGCACCCGAGCATGTGCACCACGCGCTGATCGAAGTCTTCCGCCGCCGCCAGAGCCGCACCAGGGAAGACGTGCGGCCCAAACTGCGCCAGCGCATCGCGCAGGCGTTCGAGGCCTCGGGCCTGGGCCGTGAAGCCTACGCCACGCTGGTGGGGGGACGCGACGAAGAGGTCAATACGATCACCGCCGACGCCTTGGCCGAATCCGCCAGCCGCAGCGCGCGCGACGCCGCGCTGCTGCGCGCCTTCGACGCCAGCGGGCAGACGGTGGACGCCTTCGCCGACATGTACGGCATGCCGGCACAGGAAGCACAGCGCACCCTGGAGCGGGCGCGCGCCCGCGCGGGCCTGCAGACATGAAACCCACGGCCAGCGCCGAATCGCCCTACGCGTGGTGGCGGCTGGTCGTCTCGCTCGCGCTCATGACGCTGGGCGGCGTGGGCATGTATTCGGTCACCGTGGTGCTGCCCCGCATCCAGGCCGATTTCGGCATCGACCGTGGTGACGCCTCGCTGCCCTACACGCTCACCATGGTGGGTTTCGGCATCGGTGGCATCCTCATGGGCAAGCTGTCTGACCGCTTCGGCGTGATGGTGCCGGTGCTGGGCGGCGCCGTCGGCCTGGGCCTGGGCTTCATCGCCGCGGGCGCGGCCACCAACCTCTGGCAGTTCAGCCTCGCGCAGGGCCTTCTCATCGGCTTGCTCGGCACCTCGGCGACCTTCGCCCCCCTGGTGGCCGATACCTCGCGCTGGTTCACGCGCCGCCGGGGCATTGCGCTGGCGATCTGCATGAGCGGCAACTACGTCGCCGGCACCGTGTGGCCCCCGGTGACGCAGCACTTCATCGACAACGGCGGCTGGCGCGAGGCCTACACCTTCATTGGCTGGTTCTGCCTGCTCACCATGCTGCCGCTGGCCTTGGTGCTGCGGCGGCAACCACCTGCCGAGGCGGTGGTGCAGGCCGCCGTGCCCAACCCTTCCGTTGCGGTGCACACCGATCGCCCGCTCGGTCTGTCGCCCGGCACGCTGCAGGCCCTGCTGTGCGTGGCGGGCGTGTCGTGCTGCGTGGCCATGTCCATGCCGCAAGTGCACATCGTGGCGTATTGCACCGACCTGGGCTTCGGCGCCGCGCGCGGCGCGGAAATGCTCTCGGTGATGCTGGGCATGGGCGTGGCGAGCCGCTTGATTTCTGGCTGGATCTCCGACCGCATCGGCGGCCTGCGCACGCTGCTGCTGGGCTCGGTGTTGCAGGGCGTAGCGCTGCTGATGTTCCTGCCGTTCGACGGCCTGGTGCCGCTGTACCTGATCTCGGGGATGTTCGGCCTGTTCCAGGGTGGCATCGTGCCGAGCTACGCGCTGATCGTGCGCGAGCACTTCGCACCGATGCAGGCCGGCGTGCGCGTGGGCACGGTGCTCATGGCCACGCTGCTGGGCATGGCGCTGGGCGGCTGGATGTCGGGCGCGATCTTCGACCTCACCGGCTCCTACCAGGCCGCCTTCATCAACGGCATCGGCTTCAACCTGCTCAACGTCGGCATCGTGGTGTTCCTGCTGCGGCGCGCCCGGGCGCGCGGAGTGGGCCTGGGAAGACAGACTCAGGGCATGGTGAACACGGTCAGCACGCCGGTGTAGCCGTAGAGCCGGTGGTGGGCGATTTCGCCGCCGGCGAAGAAGCCCACCAGCGGCACGTCGCCCAACGCCCGGCGCACCGTCTGCAGCTCGGCGCTGGGGCTGCCGAAATGCGGGCCGCCGCGCCCGGAGCAGCTGACATACACCGCCCCCGCGATGCGCCGCTCGGGGTGGGGGCCGGCGTCCACGTCGGAGGCGGCCAGCGCGGTGGCCGCCGACAGGCTGAGCTCTTCCGGTTCGAGTTCCTCGCGCACCTCGGCGCACACGCGCACGAGGTCGGCGCGCGCCGCGTTCACGTTGCGCTCGCAGAACGCCAGGCGCGTGCCCACCGGCGCCACATCGGCAATGGCGACACCACGCCGGCCCGGGTCCAGACCGATGAGGTGGCGCACCAACACCTCGGCGCCGAACTGGCCACGCACGCGCGGCGCACCGGCTTCGTCACCGCGTTCGGACGCCGCCGGCGCCAGCCCCACCAGGGTGGCGCGCAAGCGCGGCATGGCCTCGTCGGGCGCGTCGAGCGAGATCACACGCTCGCGCAGCAGCACGTCCAGCGCGGGTTCGTCGTCGAGCGTGAGCACCAGGTTGCCGTCGGACCCGGTCACGGTGCGCTCGCGGTCCACCGGCTGCGCGCCCTGCGTGACGCGCGAGATCAGGCCGACATCGGGCCCGAAGGCCACGCCACTCAGGCCGCCATGGAACACGCCACTGACCGCCCCCTGGCCGCTGAGGTTGCCGGCGCTGCCGTGCGAGAACTGCACGCTCTGACCGCGGCTGCTGGCCAGGCCGCCGAACACGTAGCCGCTGCGCGTGCGTTCGGCCATTTCGGCGATCAGATCGGGCAACTCGGGCGTGCCCCCGTCCGCGTGCACCAGGGCGGTGTGGGCGACGAAACCATCGGTCCCGCTCGCGCGTCCGCTGGCCGAGAGCGGCGCGACGCCGCTGAACACGCGGTACTGGTCGGGACTGAGATCGCACAGCATCAGGCTGAGCGCGGGTTCGTCGAAATACTCGACGTTGTTGGCCGCCACGCCCACGCCCACGGTGCCTGCCCAGTCGGTCACTTCGGGCAATTCGGCGCTGAGGTGCTCCAGGATGGCCTCGGCCTCATCGGCGTAGTGGTCGGTGATGTAGAGCAGTGCCAGCGAGGGCGACTTGGCGAAGTCGGGCAGCGCCATCTGCGCGCGCAATTGGGCCAGCACCAGGGCGGTGGCCATGCGCCATTGCGGATGCGTGGCGTGGGCGTAGGGAAAGAGTTTCATGGCGGTGCGCACGCGATGGGGGCGTGCGTCTCGGGAGGGTTCAACGGCGGGTGGTTTTGCGCACCGCGCTTTTCTTGGCGGGCGCTTTGCGCGCAGCGGCTTTCTTGGCGGTCGGCGGGCGTTCACTCACGGCGCGCACGGCCGCTCGGCCCACGCCCGCGGCGGTGCCCACGTTGCGCGCCACCGTGTCGGTGAGGTTGCGCGCGGCCTTGCCGGCCATGTCGGTGGCGGTTTTCACCGCCCGGTCGGTCAGGCCGGTCGCGACCTGGCGCGTGGCGTCGAGCGTGGTTTGTTTGGCCACGTCTTTCATCGCGTTGCTGGCGATCTGCTGGAACTGCTGCGAGAGCGCGCCCCACCATTGCACGGGGTCGACCACACCGCCGGCAGCGGCGGGCGCGGCTTTGGCGGCCGCCTTGCTCGGCGCGCGCTTGCGCTCCGGAGGCGGCTCGGACTCGGCGGCGGGCTCTGGTTCCGGAGCGGTTTTTCCGTAGGTGCGCTCGGGAATTTCAAGCCCGGCAAAAGGCGCGGGCGCTGCCGCGGTTGGGGCCGAACCGGTGAAGCCCGCCAGCGTATCGGCGGCCTTGATCTTCAGCGCATTCGCCACGTCGCCCATGCTGAAGTTCATGGACTTGAGCGTGGAGAGCGTCATCTTCTGCACCTCCAGCGCCTGGATGGTCGCACCCAAGGCCTTGGCGTTCTGGTCGAGCCAGAAATGCACCGCCTTGAGTTCCTCGATGCGTTTCTCCAGGTCTTCCACGTTGAACGTGGGTGCCACCCAGTTGCCCAGGTTGGGCAGTTGGGGAATGTTCTGGCTGATGCCCTGCGCCACGCCGCCCGCGGCCTGGCCGGCGAGGTTTTGCAGGAACTCGAAACCGGGGACGAATTTGCCGAAACCGCTGCCGGGGGCGTCGCTCATGGAGGTCTCCTGTGGGTTCTTCGTCAGCCGTCCACACCGTAGCGGGGTGCACGGCGCTCACGCAAGGATGCCACACCTTCGCGCACATCGGGCCCGGCAAAACCCATGAATTCGAGCGCCAGCGAGGTGTCGAACGCGGGCCCCGCCTGGCGCAGCCAGTTGTTGAGCGAATACTTGGTCCAGCGGATCGCGCTCTGGCTGCCGCTGGCCAGTCGGTCGGCGACTTCGTAGGCCTTGTCGAGCAGCACCGCGTCGTCCACCGCGAGCGACACCAGGCCGATGCGCTCGGCCTCTTCGCCACTGATGGGGTCGCACAGCATCAGGTAGTACTTGGCCTTGGCCAGGCCGCACAGCAGCGGCCAGACGATGGCCGCATGGTCGCCCGCCGCCACGCCCAGGCGGGTGTGGCCGTCGACGATCTTCGCGCTCTTCGCGGCAATGGAAATGTCGGCCAGCAATCCCGCCACCAGGCCCGCGCCCACCGCCGGCCCGTGCATGGCGCTCACGATGGGTTTGTCGCAATTGATCACGTTGTAGACCAGGTCGCGCGCTTCCTTCCAGACGCGCGTGCGCACCTCGAAGTCGGTCGCCATGTCCTGCACCAGCGCCAGGTCGCCGCCACCGGAGAAGCCCATGCCGCTGCCGCGCAGCACGGCGCAGCGCACGCTGTCGTCGCGCCCCACGTCGCGCCAGATTTCGCTCAGCTCCCAATGGCCCTCGTGCCCGGCCGTGGGCAGCTTGCCGTTGCCACCGGGGCCGTCGGCGCGCATCTGGATGTCAAGCACCGAGGGCACGCCATCCACGGCAGGGCCGCGGCGGGTGATGGCGAGGGTCTGGTAGCGGCTGTAGTCCACGGATGTCATACGGGTCTCCTGGCGCGTCGTTGATGTTCAGACGATTGTGCGCGAACGCACTATGCTGGCACCCATGAACCCCACGCACACCACCCTGCAAACCCGCAGCCTGTTCCACCTCGCCTTCAACGTCACCGACCTGGACGCCGCGCGCCGGTTCTACGGCGACGTGCTGGGCTGCGCCGAGGGCCGCAGCACCGACACCTGGGTGGACTTCGATTTCTTCAGCCACCAGATCTCGCTGCACCTGGGCGAGCCGCTGAAAACCGCGCGCACCGGCCGCGTGGGCGATCACCTCGTGCCCATGCCGCACTTCGGCCTGGTGCTGTTGTTGCCCGAATGGAAGGCGCTGGCCGCACGGCTGCAGGCCGCGGGTGTGGACTTCGTGCTGCCGCCACAGGTGCGCTTTGAAGGCGAACCCGGCGAGCAGTGGACGATGTTCTTCTGCGACCCGTTCGGCAACCCGATCGAGGTCAAGGGCTTCGCCTCGCTCGAGCAGGTCTACGCGAGCTAAGACGCTGCCTTCTCGCGGTACTCCGCATACACCAGGTCGTACACCCGCGCGCGCTCGCGGAACTCGGGCACCACCGGGCGCGGTTCGTGCGCCGTGAGCCACAGGCGCAACAGCAGGCGCGGGTGCGCCGGGTCGTCCTCGTAGTGCGTGCGCGAATGCAGGTTGGTGAAGTTGTGCCAGATCAGCATCTCGCCGGGCTCCAGGTGGAAGCGCAGCGCCAAGTCGTCGCGCTCGGCGATCTGCGAGAAGAACTTCAAGGCCTCGTCCAGCGCGGGCGGCAGCTCGGTGCCCTTGAGCTTGGCCGCCGCGCGCATGAAGCTCGCGGCATACATGCAGCTCACCACGCCATCGACATCGCAGAACACGGGAATGGCGGTCGCGGTCAGCGGGTGGCGGCTGGTCTGCGCCTCCGGAATCGCCATCACGGCGCCTTCGTACAACGCGGGCAGCAGGTCGGGCCGCTCGGCGCGGATGGCGTTGTGGATCGCCAGCGAACTCACCAGCGCGCTCTGCCCACCCTCCTTCGCCTGGCGGATGCACATGAGGCCGACGACTTCGTACGAGTCGGTGTGCATCACCAGCTCACCCGAGCTGCGGTAGCCGCGCGACACGGGGTCGTTCGGGTCCTGCTCGACGCGGCCGAGCTTGTCGCCGGTGCGGCTCTGCACCGCCGGTTTTCCCAGGTGTGTGCCGATGGCCCAGTAGATGCGCTCCATGTCCTGCGGCGAATAGCGCTCGGGTGTCACGCCGCGCAGCAGCACGACGCCGCGCCCTTCCATGATCTCGTGGCGCAGCTCGCTGGCCAGGCCCACGATGGCGGGCTGCGTCACCTCGGCGCGCGTCACCGCCTGCGGCGCGAGGTGCGTGGTGTTCCTCAACACGTTGTCGAACGCCGCGAGTTCGACAGCGCTCAATGGCCGCGCGAGGGCCTCCTTGCCTTGCAAGGCCGCACCGGTCCAGGCCGCGGGGTGGTCGATCGGGTGGTCGTGGATCGCGGTCATGGCGGCCTCACTTCGCCACACCGAGCGCGCGGGCCATGTCCTGCTTGCGCTGTTCGCTCACGTCGAAGCGCATCTGCACGCCCTCGCGCACCGGCACGCAGCCATGCTTGCCTTCCGGATCGCCCGCGAGCGAGGTCGGCGCCACGCTGCAGTACAGCTTCATGCCCTCTTCCGAAAACAGGAAGTTCGCGTACAGGCGTGCCGCGTTCGGATGCGGCGCTTTGGACGGAATGCCGAACGAGCGCGCGGAGATCACCGACGGGTCTTTCGGGTAGGTGACCGCGATCGGCGCCTTCTTGGCGATCAGGCCGCTGGAGAACGCGGTGAAGGTCGGGGCGTTGAACGCCACCGCACCGGCGGCCACCATCTGCACGCCCGAGGCGCCACTTTGCGTGACCTTGTAGTTCTGCGCCGACACCTTGCGCAGGTAGTCCATGCCCAGGCGGCGCTCGACCGCGTCGAGCCAGCCGAGGTAGTTGTCCGCGACCTGCGGGTCGGTCAGCAGGAAGCGTCCCTTCCATTTCGGGTCGGCCAGGTCGGACCAGGTCTTCGGCACGTCTTCGGGTTTGATCTGCTCGGTGTTGTAGACCAGTGCCACCACGTCCAGCGTGTGCAGGATGAAGTTCGGCTTGATGTATTCCTTGGGCCAGCGCGCCAGGCTGGGCACGCCGTCGGGCGTGAGCGCGGCAAAGCGCTCGGGTTTCGACTCGAACGGAATCGGCGAGCTCACACTCACGATGTCGGCCTGCACGTTGTTGGCATCGGCCTCGACGTTGAAGCGCTGCATCAGCGGTCCGGTGGGGAAGCGGATGAAGGAACCCTTGATGCCGTACTTCTTCTCGAAGCCGGCCAGCATGGTCTTCTGGCGCTGCTCGTCGTCCGACGAATACATCATCAGCGCCCCCTCGGCCTTGGCGGCGGTGACCAGGCTGGCCGGCGGCTCCTGCTGCGCGTGGACCGCGCCCAGGGCCAACACACTGGCGAGGGCAGAAACAGAAAGGCGAATCGTCATGGCATGTCTCCTTGTTGTGGGGATGAATCCAGAATGGCTAAGCGCTGTGCCCGTACCGCGGGCGGCCGTACACCAGCACGACCGATAGCGTGATGGCCGAGACCACGCCGATCAGGCTGCCCACGGCCGCCAGCTGCGAATAGGTGCCGTTGTCGAACAGGGTGAGGATCAGGTAGCCGATGACCGGGTTGTGCGGCCCCGACAAAATCGCCGCCGCGTTCAGCTCGCCCAGCACGAGCGCGAACACCGAGGCCCAGCCGGCCGCGAGCCCGGGCAGGATCAGCGGCAGCTGCACGGTGCGGAACACGCGGCCCGGCCCCGCGCCGGCCACGCGCGCGGCCTCCATCAGCTGGTTGCCCACCTGTTGCACGGACGACTCCGCCGCGATGGTGGCCGAGGGCAGGTACACCGCGAGATACGCGATCAACAGAATGAGCGAGGTGCCGGACAGTGAAAACGGCGTGAAACCGAACGCCACCAACACACCGACCGCGAACACGATGTGCGGCACGGCCGAGGGCACCTTGGTGGCGATGCCGAGGAACTTCTCCAGCTGGCCGCCGAGCTGTTTGGCCATCACCGCGATCAGGCCGGCGATCAGCACTACGCCGGTGGAGGTGAGCAGCGCCAGCACCGCGCTGTTGACGATGGCCTGGCGCGGAATGCCGGCCTGCAGCAACTCGCCGAAGTTGGCCCAGCTCAGGTCGGCCCACACGATGGTGGGACGCCAGTACGGCTGCAGCGCGACGATGAACAGCGCGAGCAGCGGCAGCACGCTGGTAAGCACCACGTAGAGCACGATCAGCGCGCGCGCCGGCCAGCGCCAGCGGCCCAGGGCCAACAGGTTGGGCCGCACGCCCATGCCACCGATCTGCGCCGAACCGCCACGCGAAGCCACGTGGCGCTGCAAGATCCACAACAAACCGATGAACACCATCAAGGTCAGGCCGATCACCACCGCCTGGCTCAGCTTGGGCGGGTAGGCGAAATGCAGCAAGCGGTAGATGTAGACCGAGAGCACCTCGATGCGCGCGGCCGAGCCGATGAGCGCGGCGATCGAGTAGAGGCCGACGCTGGAGATCATGCAGATCAGCACCGATGCGCCCACCGCGTGCTTGATCGACGGCAACGACACCTCCCAGAAGCAGCGCAGCCGGCCCTTGCCGCTCATGCGCGCGGCCTCTTCCAGCGACGGGTCCAGGTTGCTGAACGCGGCGGCGGCCACCACGTACACGTGCGGCACGCCCCACAGCACATAGAGAAACACCATGCCGGTCCAACTCTGGATGGCAATGCTGTCCGGGTCGATATCGATGCCGATGGCCTGCAAGGCGGCCACCAGCGGCTTGGCGAGAAAACCCGCTCGCGGATCGGCCAGGAACAACCAGCCAATGGCCATGGCCACCGGCGGCAACAGCAGCGGGATCACCGGCAGCAGGCGCGAGAACGAGCCCCAGCGCGCGTCGGTGCGTTCGATCAGCCAGGCGAAGAACACGCCCAGGGGCACCGACATCGCTGTGGTGGCCAGTGCGAGAACGCTGGTGTTGCGCACAGCGCGGTGCAGCGCCGGGTCGGCGAAGGTCTCGATCCACGGCCGCAGATCGAGACGCCCCTCGGGCATCACACCGCGTAGCACCATGATGCCGATCGGGTAGAACACCAGCACGAAGGCCAGCAGCACGATGCCGGCGGCCACCGCGTAGGTGAGCCAGCGCGTCGCGGCCATGCCGCTCTGGACCGGTGCAGGCTCGCTCAGTTCGGCAGCCATCGCATGTGCTCCTGCGGCAATGCCACGCCGATGGTGTTGCCCGGCGACAGCGGTAGCACAGCGGCCTCGTCGGCGCCGAGCCAGACCACCATCTCGTGTTCCTCCACGTGCAGCCGACATTCGATGCGCGCACCGAGGTGGATCACGTCGCCGATGGTGGCTCTCAGCGTCGCATCGGGCGCGGTGGTGAGCACCACGTTCTCGGGGCGGATGCCGAGCCAGCCGCGATCGCCCGCACGCGCCGTGGCCCGTGCGGCGCTCGGCAGCGCGAAACGCCCCACGGGGGTGGACACGGCATCACCCGCCTCCACCACGCCGGCCCAGCGGTTCATCTCGCCCACGAACTCGGCCACGTACAACGAGGCCGGTTGCGCGTACACATGCCGGGGCGCGGCGCTCTGGCGGATCTTGCCCGCGTCCATCACCACCAGCGTGTCGGCCAGTTCCATGGCTTCTTCCTGGTCGTGCGTGACGTAGATGCCGGCGAACCGGGTGCGCGATTTGAGCTCACGCAACTCCGCGCGCAAACGGCGCCGCACCTTGGCGTCCACATTCGACAGCGGCTCGTCGAACAGGATCAGCGAGGGCGAGGCGATCAGCGCGCGCGCCAGGGCCACGCGCTGCTGCTGCCCGCCGCTGAGTTCGCTTGGGTAGCGGTGCCCCAAGCCCGCGACGCCGAGTTTGTCCAGCATGGCGCTGACCTGCGGCTCGAAGGTCTTGGCGCGTCCGCGCGCCGAGCTCAGCGGGTAGGCCACGTTCTGCGCCACCGTCATGTGCGGCCAGAGCGCGTACGACTGGAACATCATGCCGATGTGCCGGTCTTCGGGCGGCACGAACACGCCGCTGGCTGCGTCGAACACCGTGCGGCCACCCAGGCGGATCGATCCCGCGTCCGGCTTGTCCAGCCCGGCCACGCTGCGCAACAAAGTGGTCTTGCCACAGCCGCTGGGGCCGAGCAACACCACCAGTTCGCCGGCCTTCACCGACAGGCTGACGTCGTCCACGGCGGTCACCACGCTGGCCTGCCCGCCCGACCCTTTGCCTCGGTAGCGGCGGACCAGGCCCTGCACCTGCACCACGTGGGCGGTGTCTTCTGCTGCGTTGCTCATCGTTGCGGCCTCTGCCCTCATCGCGCGACCGCGTGTTCACGCGCCACGTCTTCGTTGATGTCCATGCCCCAGCCGGGCAAGTCGTTGATCAGCAGCTCGCCATCGACGATGTCCAGCGGGCGCGTGACCAGCGCCGAGCGCCAGGGCACTTCGTCCACGTCGAACTCCAGCACGCGGAAGTTGGGAATCACCGCGCAGAAGTGGGCGGTGATGGCGGTGCCGAGCTGGCTGAAGGTGTTGTGGCCGGCCACGTTGACCTCGAAAGCCTCCAGCAGCGAGGCCATGCGCAGGGACTCGATGAGGCCGTTGTAGACCACGTCGATGATGGCCACGTCCACCGACTGCTGTTGCGCGAACGGCAGCAGCGCGCGCCGGCCCAGGATGGTCTCCAGCGAGGCGATCGGTGTGCTGGTGGACTGGCGGATGGTCGAGAGCGCCGCGGCGCTGGCAGTGTCGATCTCCAGCCACATCATGTCGAACTTCTCCACCGCTTTGGCAATGCGGCGGAAGCCCTCGGTCTTGTAGTTGAAGTTCAGGTCCATCATCAGCGCCACATCCGGTCCGGCGCCTTCGCGCAGCGCTTCGAGCTGGTCCACGATGTCGCTCACCATCCACGGCTCGATGTTGAGTTCGAACGGGCCGGCGCCGCGCGCCACCGAGGGCGTGGCGCCTTTCAGCCGCGCCGGGTCCAGCAGCAGGCGGTTGGTCTTGAGCGCCTTGTAGCCGCGCTGCGGCACCAGGGCCGCAGCGACCTTGAGGTCGTCGAGGCAACGCACCGCCGGCTCGCCCACCACCTCTTCGAAGATCTTCGGGTTCTTGGCGCGGTACATGCCGAAGTGCGACCAGTACAGCGGCAGGCGCCGCCGCAGCGCGCCACCGAAGAGCGCGTGCACCGGCACACCGATGGCCTTGGCCTGGATGTCGAGCAACGCGTTCTCATAAGCGCCGATGGCCAGCGACTGCAGGCCGATGCCCACGCCCTGCGTGGTCTGGCGCAGCTTCGCGCAGATGAGGCCGGCGTTGCGCGGGTCTTCGCCGATGAGCTGCTTGCCCATGGCGCGCACCAGCGCCGTCAAACCCTGGCGCGCGCGCTCCTCGCTGAACTCGGCCCAGCCGACGATGCCTTCATCGGTGCTGATCTTGATGAACGACCAGACGTCCCATCCACCATCGACGTGGAAGTCTTCAATGCGGGTGATCTTCATGCGCCGGTCTCGAGCTCGCGGTCAAACGGTGGGCCTTCGACCACGATGCGGTGCATCACGCGCTCACCGGCCTCGTAGTCGTTCACGGCGAAGTGCCAGGTGTGGTAGTTGTCCCAGAAGGCAAGCGAGCCTTTCTCCCAGTGGAAGCGGCAGAAGATCTCGGGGTGCTGCGACTGCTGGTACAGGTAGTCCAGCAAGGGCTTGCTCTCTTCTTCGGTCCAGCCCTCGAAGTGGCGCGTGTAGCTCGGGCTCACGTAGAGGATGTGGCGTCCGCTCTCCGGGTGCCGGATCACCACCGGGTGCACCACATCGGGGTCGGGCGCGCGGCCGGTGTTCATGCGCGATTGCACGTTGGCGTTGGAGTGCACCGCGCGCAGACCGCGCAGCGTTTTCTGCAGGCCGGGCGAGAGCCGGTCGTACGCGGCGGACATGCTGGCCCACAAGGTGTCACCGCCAAAGGTCGGCACTTCGCGGCACAGCAGCATGGTGCCCCAGCTCGGGTTGGGTCGGTACACCTGGTCGGTGTGCCAGCTGCCACCCACGTTGCGGCCCATGTCGGGGTCCTTGCGGACTTCGGCGATCACGGTCGTGCCCGCGAGCGCGGGAATGATGCCGCTGTTGGGGCGCACCGGTTTGCCAAACGCGTGCGCCAGCGCCTCGTACTGCGCCGAGTCGAGCGACTGGTTGCGGAAGAACACCACGCCGTGTTGCACCAGCGCCGCGCGGATCTGGCGGATCACCTCGGCGGACTGCGGTTGCGACAGGTCGATGTTGCGGATCTCGGCGCCGACGTGCGTGGTGACCGGGACGACCTCGATGCCGACGGCCTGCCGCTCCATCACGGCGCTCACTTCGAACCCCCTTGTGCCTTCTCGTAGGCTTCGCGAAAGCCGGTGCGCGCGATCACGTCGCCATAGCGCTTGTAGTCGGCCTGCAGGATCTCGACGAACTGCTCGTGCGACACCACGTCGGCCTCGAAGCCCAAGGTGTTGTAGGCCTCCTTGCTGCGCTCATTCCGCAGCACCTGGGCGATGGCCTCGTTGTATTTCTTGACGATGGGCGCTGGCGTGCCGGCGGGGAGAAAGATGCCCATCCAGTCCTGCATCATCACCGCCGGGTAGCCCAGCTCGGTGAAGGTCGGCACGTTGGGCAGAAAGCGCGAGCGCTCGCGACGCGTCACCGCCAACACGCGCGCCTGGTTGTTGTTCACCAGGGGCAAGGCACTGGCGATCGGCATGATCACGGCGGGGATGTGGCCGCCCACCAGGTCCTTCACCGCAGGCGCGTCGCCCTTGTACGACACGTTCTCCAGCGGCACCTTGGTCACCAGCGCCAGCGTGGCGCCCGACAAATGCTGGCTGGAACCGGTCTGCGCGCCGTACAGCGCCAGCTTGGGGTTTTGCTGCACCCACTTCAGGTACGCATCCACCGTGGTGATCTCAGCCGGCGTGCCGGGGCCAAGCACATAGGCCATGCCCGAGCGGCCCGTGATGCCCACGGGAATGAAGTCCGTCAACGGGTTGTAGGGCAGGTTCTTGACGATGTGCGGCGTGACCGTGATCGGGTAGGACGGCGAGAGGAAGCCCAGGCTACCGTCGCGCGGCCGGCTGTTCTTCACGTACTCGTAGGCGATCACGCCACCACCACCCGGCTTGTTGTCCACCAGCACGTTGTCGGCATACAAGCCGCGCAGGCCGTCGGCGAAGAAGCGCGCCATCTTGTCGGTGGCACCGCCGGCGGGCGAGCCCACGATGATGGTGGACTGCTTGACGTCCTGCGCGAACGCGAGCGTGGGTGACAGAGCGAGGCCCAGTGCGATCTGGCGGCGGCGCTGGTCGATGCGGTAGAGGGATGCGGTCATGGTGTGGTCTCCTTTCTGATGTCCTGGGGGTCTTTCAAGGGTGTCGACGTCAGCGGTCGACCGTGTGCAGCAGCGGCTCGCCCGCCTGGAAGCGCTGCACATTGCCCACCACCACGCGGGCGATGCGCAGGCCGGTCTGCGTGCTGCCGGCGCCTGCGGTGTGCGGCGAAATCAGCAGGTTGGGCGCGTCCCACAGCGGGTCGCTCGCCGGCAGGGGTTCGGGGTCGGTCACGTCGAGGAAGGCGCCGGCGAGCTGGCCGCTCTCCAGCGCGCTCTTGAGCGCCACCTGGTCCACCGTCTCGCCGCGCGACACGTTGACGAAGTAGGCGCCCTTCTTCGTGGCGGCGAAGGCCTCGGCGTTGATGAGGTGGCGCGTGGCGGGCGCGGAGGCGACCGTGAGCGCCACCACGTCGGCCTTGGCCAGGGCCTCGTGCAGTCGCTCCATGGGCAGCGCCTCGTCGAGCAGGTCGTCGCCCTTGCCCGAGCGCGACACGCCAATGAGCTTCATGCCGAAGCCCTTGGCACGCTGGGCCAGTTCGCGGCCGATGTTGCCGTAGCCCACGATGACCATCGTGCGCGCCTCGACCGACATCAAGGGCGGCTCGAACTCCTTGTTCCATTGGTGCTGGCCACTGCGGACCATGATCGCGCCGATCTGGCGCGCCATGGTCAGCACCATGGTCATGGCATGTTCGGCCACCGCCGGCGCCACCGCGCCGCCCTGGTTGGTGATCACCACGTGCGCCGGCGCACCGTGGGCCAGCAGACCGGCCACGCCCGCCGTCACCGCCTGCACCCACTTCACGCGGCAGCCGTCGCGCTTCAAGGCGTCCGAGATGGCCTTGCCATCGGGGCCGCGCGGATCGGAGATCACCAGCGCATCGGCGTCGTGGACGTGCGACGCCACCTCGGCGAGGTCGTCACAGGCAATGAGTTCAACGTTCGGGGCCGATTCCAGCGCCTTCAACACGGGAGCGCGGGCGACCTTGGTGGCAAAAACAATTCGCATAGAGGCTTTCATAAAGCTTGGACAACCATCCAATTTTCAATAGACTCGTTCATTAAACGGTCGACAATTTTTCATGTCAAACGATGTGTCCACATATTGGACACGTCGTAAAAAATCCAGCTTTACGAGCCTTTTCATCCATGAATACCCTGAGCAAAACAGCCCCCAAAAAGCGCGCCGGCGCCACACCGCGCACGCTGTACACCGACGCCCTGGCCGAACCCGAGGTCAAGACACTGGGCAAGGCGCTGCAGGTGCTGGAGGCGGTGGCGCAGATGCCGCACCCACCCACCATCAGCGAGCTTGCGCTGAGCGTGGGCATCTCGCGTCCCACCGCGCACCGCCTGGTGCAGACGCTGGCCGCCATGGGTTTTCTGCAGCAGATTCCGAACGAAACGCGCTGGAGCATCGGCTTCTCGGTGCTGCCGCTGGCCGCCGAGGTGCTGGACCGCAACCGCCTGCGCGTGGGCGCCCTGCCGCACCTGCAGGCCCTGGCCTTGAAGATGAATGCGCGCGCGAACCTGGGCATCCTGCACCGCGAGCAGGTGCTGCTGCTGGGCGGCGCCGAGAAGCCCACGCTGCCCACCATCTACTCGCGCTTCGGGCGCGCGATCCCGCTGCACTCCAGCGGCATGGGCAAGGTCATCCTGGCGCACCTGCCACCCGAGCGCGCCGAGCACCTGCTCAAGGCCAACCCGATGACGGCGCGCACACCGCAAACCATCACCACCATGGCGGGCATGCGGCAGGAACTCAAGGCGATCCGCGAGCGCGGCTACGCCACCGAAAACGCGGAGAACACGCCCACTTCCAGCTGCGTGGCGGCGGCCATCCTGGACGGCGACGGCTTTCCGGTCGGCGCGGTGAGCGTGAGCGGCCGTTCGCTCGATTTGCTGATGCCGCAGGCGCACGAGGTCACCGGCGCGGCCGAGCTCATCGCCCACCTTCTGTAAATACACCAGGCCCAACCACATGAAGATCCAGTCCATCGAGCTGTGCAAGCTGGCGCTGCCCGCCCCCACGCAACGCACCACGCCGCGCCGCGCGAGCTACAACCAGACCTCCAAGCGCGCGTTCCCGATCAACAAGTACCCCGAGTTCCCGCGGCAGTTGCGCAAGATCCCGGGCGAGGTGGCCAACGAATGCTGGATCAAGGTGACCGCCGAAGACGGCACCTGGGGCGTGGGCGTGTGCCACTGGGGCCCGCTGATCGCGCCGCTGCTGCGCGAGCACTACGCGCCGCTGCTGGTGGGGCGCGACTGCTTCGCGATCGAGTTCCTCAACGACCTCATGTGGCGTTCGACGCAGCGCTTTGGCGGCACGGGTCTGGCGATGGTGGCGCGCAGCGGCATCGACCTGGCGCTGTGGGACCTCAAGGGCAAGCTGCTCGACACGCCGGTGTACAGCCTCATCGGTGGGCCGTGCCGGCCGCACATCGATTGTTATTGCACCAGCGACGACCTCGACTGGTCAATGGAGCTGGGCTTCAAGGCCTTCAAGATCAGCAACCCGGTGTTCCATGAGGAAGGCACCGAAGGCTTGCAGCGCATTGTCGAGAAGGTGGCGAAGGCGCGCGAAACCGTGGGGCCGACGGCGGACCTCATGTACAACCCGGTGATGTCGTTCAACGTGGAGTTCGCCGCGCGGCTGATGGAGCGCCTGCTGCCCTACAACCTGCGCTGGATCGAAGAGCCGCTCATGCCGCACGACACCGATGGCCTGGCGCAACTCAAGCGCGCGGTGCCCAGTTTGCCGATCGCCACCGGCGAAGACCACAAGGGCCGCTACGCGTTTCGCGAACTGGTCGACCGGCGCTGTGTCGACGTGTTGCAACCCGAGTTGCGTTGGGGTGGTGGGCTGTCGGAGGCGCTGAAGATCTACACACTGGGCGAGGCCGCGGGCCTCTCGACCTTTCCGCACTCGGGCGCCGGCCTGCCCTTCGGCCAGCACTTCCACTTCGCGATGCCGGAAGCGTCGCTCGCCGAGTTCTGGCTCGCATCGGACCCGGGTGTGCCACTGGAAGAAGCGGCGAAGATCCCGGGCGTGGCCGTGCCACGCGATGGCAAGCTGGTGCCGTCCGACGCACCGGGCTTCGGCATGGATATCAAACCGGAGTGGCTGGTGCCGGCCTGGAGCTGATCAGTCGAGCGATGTGATCTTCTGATCGATCGCGCCAAACACGCTCTGCCCGTCCTTGCCCTTCACCTCGATGCGGATGGTGTCGCCGAACTTCATGAACTCGGTCGACGGCTTGCCGTCGAGGATGGTCTCGATCGCGCGCTTCTCGGCGATGCAGCTGTAGCCCTTGGGCCAGTCCTTTCGCCCGTCCACTTCCACGCCCTTGTTGCTCACCGTGCCGCTGCCCACGATGGAGCCGGCGCGCACGTTGCGTGTCTTGGCGATGTGCGCCACGAGTTGGCCGAAGTGGAAGGTCATGTCCGGGCCGGCTTCGCACATGCCGACCTTGCGGCCGTTCCAGGTCGACTGCACCGTGAGGTGCACGCGGCCGCCCTGCCAGGCGTCACCAAGTTCGTTCGGCGTCACCGCCACCGGGCTGAACGCGGTGGCCGGCTTGCTCTGGAAGAAACCGAAACCCTTGGCCAGTTCGGCCGGGATCAGGTTGCGCAGCGACACGTCGTTGGCCAGCATCAGGAGGCGCACACCATCCAGCGCCTGCTCGGGCGTGGCGCTCATGGACACGTCACCGGTGATGACCGCGATCTCGGCCTCGAAGTCGATGCCGAACTCTTCGCTGGGCACCACCACGTCGTCGCACGGGCCGATGAAATCGTCGCTGCCGCCCTGGTACATCAGCGGGTCGGTGTAGAACGACGGCGGCACTTCGCTGTTGCGCGCCGCGCGCACCAGCTCCACATGGTTGATATAGGCCGAGCCGTCGGCCCACTGGTAGGCGCGCGGCAGCGGCGCCATGCACTGGGTCGGATCGAAGGGAAAGGCGTGGCGCGCCTTTCCCTGGTTGAGCGTCACGTACAGGTCGTGCAACTGCGGACTGATGAAGTTCCAGTCGTCCAGCGCCTGCTGGAGTTTGTGGGCGATGCCGGTCGCATAATGCGCCGTGCTCAGGTCCCGGGAGACCACCACCAGTTGTCCATCGCGCGAGCCGTCTCGGTACGTGGCGAGTTTCATGCAAATCTCCTGCTCTCAGGGGGTTGTAGCAACACAGGACCGACCTGCGCCGAAATTACGAATAGTGAAATTCATTCACCTAACCGTAAAATCTGGATTCTAGACCAAAGGTCGGCGCGGCACACACAACAACCCCGCATGGCCGACCCGCGGAACCTGAGGCGCCCCCGCACCTCCAACCCCTCGTGACCGTCCTGCACATGCCCGCTGCCCAACGCCCCGTTGCCGATGTCGAACCCCGCGAAGACGCGGAACCCATGCGCGCCGGCATCCAGTCGGTGGAAGTCGGTTTCGAACTGCTCGACGCCTTGGCACAAGCGCCCGGCGCCTTGATGCTGCGCGACCTGGCCGCCGCCGCCCACATGAGCGCGGCCAAGGCGCACCGCTACCTCGTGAGCTTCCAGCGCATGGGCCTGGTGATGCAGGACCCGGTGAGCACGCGCTACGACCTCGGCCCCGCCGCGCTGCGCATCGGGCTGGCCAGCCTCTCGCGCATCGACGCGGTGAAACTCGCGCGCGAGCGCATCGATGCCCTGCTCGGCGAGACCGGCCACACGCTGGCCATCGCCGTCTGGGGCAACCAGGGCCCGACCATGGTGCACTGGACCGAAGCCCCGCAGACCGTGCCGGTCACGCTGCGCCTGGGCGACGTGATGCCCCTGCTGACCTCGGCCACGGGCCGTTGTTTTGCCGCCTTCATGGGCAGCGAAGGGCGCGACGCGCAGCGCATCGCGCCCATGCTGCGCGACGAACTCGCGCGCCTGAAAAAACTGCCCCTCAACAGCGACCTGCCGCTGGTCGATGTGCCGCTGAACATGGCGCAGGTGCAGGCGATGCTGGACGACACGCGCCGCCACGGCATGGGCCGCGTGGTGCACAGCCTGCTGCCCGGCGTGGGCGGCTTCTGCGCCCCGGTGTTCGATGCCCAGGGCCGCCTCGCGCTGGGCCTGGTGGTGCTCGGTTCGGTGGCCACACTGGACACCGACCACCTCGGCGCACCCGCCTCCGCCTTGCTGCGCTGCGCCCGCCAGCTCAGCGCCGACCTGGGGCACAGCCCCGGCACCGCACGCCCGTGACCGATCACCACCCCGCACCGTCGGCCTCGCCCCGTTGGCCCATCCTGGCCACGCTGGTGGCGGTGGTGCTGGGCGCGCACCTGGTCCTGCTGGCCGGCGACATCCGCTGGCAACTGCCCGATGGCGCGTTGGCCACGCCACCGGCTGCGGCGTCACCGACCACGGCGAGCGGCGAGCCCGCCAGTCCCAGCACCGCCACCGCACCGAACGCATCGCCCGTGCGCGTGAGCAGCGTGCGCTGGATCGTGCCGGCGCCGACACCGGTCGCGGTCCCGGAGCCCGCGCCAAAACCGAAGGCAAAGCCCAAACCCAAGCCGACCCCACGCGCCGCGCCGCTGGCGCGTGTGGAACCCACCGAGGCGCCCAGCCCCGAGCCCGTCGCTGTCGCTGAAACCGTGCCCGACACACCATCGCCGATCGAGGTGCACGAGGACCCCGCGC
>NZ_SCML01000006.1 GCF_005503365.1 Hydrogenophaga sp. 2FB | reverse complement strand
GCTTTCATGCCATACCCGGTGGGGCATGCAACCAGGGGGCACGGGACTTGCTGTGACGCACCACCATGGAACTCACACCCCGAGAAAAAGACAAGCTGCTGATTTTCACCGCCGCCTTGCTGGCGGAGCGGCGCAAGGCCCGCGGCCTCAAGCTCAACTACCCCGAATCGGTGGCGCTGATCAGCGCGGCCGTGATGGAAGGAGCGCGCGACGGCAAGACCGTGGCCCAGCTCATGAGCGAAGGCCGCAGCGTGTTGACCCGCGACGACGTGATGGAGGGCATCGCCGAGATGATTCCGGACATCCAGGTGGAAGCCACCTTCCCCGATGGCACCAAGCTCGTGACCGTGCACCAACCCATTCCCTGAAGCGCCATGAAATTCAAACACCTGCTCCCCTTGGTCCTCGCGGCCGTTTCAGTCTCTGCCCTCGCCCACGTCGGCGATGCCGGACACGACCACGGCGGTTTCCTCACCGGCTTCCTGCACCCCGTCACCGGGCTGGACCACCTGGCCGCCATGCTGGCCGTGGGGGTGTGGAGCGCCATGACCACGCGGCGCCTGTGGCTCGCGCCGGTGTCGTTCGCGGCGCTGCTGTTGATCGGCGCGCTGTTGGCACAGGCCGGCGTCGCCTTCCCGGCGATCGAACCGATGATCGCGGCCTCGATGCTGGTCGTGGGCCTGCTGTTGGCCGCGCAAGTGAAGCTGCCCGAAGCGTCGGGCGCGGTGCTGGTGGGCGCGTTCGCGCTGTTCCACGGCGCGGCGCACGGACAGGAGCTGGCCGACGGCGCGGCCCTGGCCGGCATGGTGCTGGGCACCGCGGCGCTGCACGTGGCGGGCATCGGCATGGGCCTGGGTCTCAAGCGCGCCAACGACTGGCTGCCGCGCGTGGCCGGCGGCGTGGTCGCGCTGATGGGTTTGAACATGGGCTGGTCCCTGATCGCAGGGTGATCCGATGATCCCCGGCGAACTCCTCACCGACGCGGGCGAACTCCCGCTCAACCCCGGCCGGCGCACCCTCACCCTGGTGGTGAAGAACGGCGCCGACCGCCCCATTCAGGTCGGCTCGCACTACCACTTCGCCGAAACCAACGGCGCGCTCGATTTCGACCGCGCCGCCGCGCGCGGCATGCGGCTGAACATCGCCAGTGGCACCGCTGTGCGCTTCGAACCCGGGCAGCAACGCACGGTGGAACTGGTCGACTACGCGGGCGACCGCATCGTGTACGGGTTTCGCGCCCTGACACAAGGAAAGCTCTGAGCATGGCCACCATCCCCCGCAGCGCCTATGCCGACATGTTCGGCCCTACCGTGGGCGACCGCCTGCGCCTGGCCGACACCGGCCTCTTCATCGAGATCGAAAAGGACTTCACCCTGGCCGCTGGCGGCTACGGCGAAGAAGTGAAGTTCGGCGGCGGCAAGACCATCCGCGATGGCATGGCGCAGTCGCAGCGCACGCGCGCCGAAGGTGCCGTCGACACCGTGATGACCAACGCGGTGATCATCGACCACTGGGGCATCGTCAAGGCCGACATCGGTTTGAAGGGCGGGCGCATCGTCGCCATCGGCAAGGCCGGCAACCCCGACACGCAACCCGGTGTGGACATCGTCATCGGCCCAGGCACGGAAGTGATCAGTTGCGAAGGCCACATCGTCACCGCCGGTGGCATCGACAGCCACATCCACTTCATCTGTCCGCAGCAGGTGGACGAAGCGCTCACCTCGGGCATCACCACCATGCTCGGTGGCGGCACCGGCCCGGCCACCGGCACCTTCGCCACCACCTGCACGCCCGGCCCCTGGCACATCGAACGCATGCTGCAAGCGGCGGACGGCCTGCCGATGAACCTCGGTTTTCTCGGCAAGGGCAATGCGAGCCTGCCCGCCGCGCTGCACGAGCAGGTGAACGCCGGCGTGATCGGTCTGAAGCTGCACGAAGACTGGGGCACCACGCCCTCGGCCATCGACAATTGTCTGAGCGTGGCCGAAGAAGCCGACGTGCAGGTGGCCATCCACAGCGACACGCTCAACGAATCGGGCTTCGTGGAAAACACCATCGAAGCGACGAAAGGCCGCAGCCTCTGCGCCTTCCACACCGAAGGCGCCGGTGGCGGCCACGCGCCCGACATCCTGCGCGTGGTGGGCGAGGCCAACTTCCTGCCCTCCTCCACCAACCCGACCATGCCCTACACCGTCAACACGCTCGACGAGCATGTGGACATGCTCATGGTGTGCCACCACCTGGACGCGGGCATCGCCGAAGACCTGGCTTTTGCCGAGAGCCGCATCCGCCGCGAGACCATCGCGGCCGAAGACATCCTGCACGACATGGGCGCCATCAGCATGATGAGCAGCGACAGCCAGGCCATGGGCCGCGTGGGCGAGGTCATCATCCGCACCTGGCAGGCCGCGGACAAGATGAAGAGCCAGCGCGGCACGCTGCCCGAAGACAGTTCGCGCAACGACAACTTCCGCGTCAAACGCTACATCGCCAAGTACACGATCAACCCCGCCATCGCGCACGGCATCTCGCACATCGTCGGTTCGCTCGAGGTCGGCAAGTGGGCCGACCTGGTGGTGTGGAAGCCCGCGTTCTTCGGCGTGAAGCCCACGATCGTGCTCAAGGGCGGCAGCATCGCGCTGGCCGCGATGGGCGATCCGAACGCCTCCATTCCCACGCCGCAACCGGTGCACTACCGCCCCATGTTCGCCAGCTTCGGCGGCGCGATGGCGCGCAGCAGCCTCACCTTTGTGTCGCAAGCCGGCTTGAAAGCCGGCGTGGGCGAGCGCTACGGCTTGCAGAAAACGCTGGCCGCCGTGCAAGGCGTGCGCGGTGTGACCAAGGCGCAGATGGTGCACAACGCGCTGCTGCCGAAGATGGAGATCGACCCCCAGACCTATGCCGTGCGTGCCGATGGCATCTTGCTGACCTGCGAGCCCGCCACCCGTTTGCCGTTGGCGCAGCGTTACTTCCTCTTCTGAGACCTTCATGCTGCAAGTCTCCAAGCTGATCCCTCAAGGCCAGGGCCTGGCCAAACCGCTCGTGCAGCGTGCGGCGCAGGTCGTGCTGGACTGGGACATCCGCCAGAAAAGCCGCTTCGACGCGGTCGCCTCCGACGAACGCCACGTGGGCGTGTTCCTGCCGCGCGGCACTGTGGTGCGGGGCGGCGACGTGCTGGTCACCGAAGATGGTTCTCTGCTGCGCGTGGTGGCCGCGCCGCAATCGGTGCTGCGCATCACCGCGTGCCCGGACCATCCGGCACAGGACCAGGCCTTCGACCTCATGCGCGCGGCCTACCACCTGGGCAACCGGCACGTGCCGATCGAGCTGCGCCCCGACCACCTCAAGATCGAACCCGACCACGTGCTGGCCGACCTGCTGCGCGCCATGCACCTCACGGTGCACGAAGTGCGCGAACCGTTCGAGCCCGAGGGCGGTGCCTACGGCGCGCAAGGCGCGGGCCATGCGCATGGTCATCACCACCATGACCACGGGCATCACCATGGACATGACCACGGCTGAAACCACGGCACCCGCGCGCTCGGCCGCGAGCCTGCTGCAGATTCTCTGGCTCGCCTCGCCCGCGCTGCCGGTGGGCGGCTTCTCGTACTCCGAAGGCCTGGAAGCCGCGGTCGACGCGGGCCTGGTGCACGACGAGGCGAGCGCCGCCACCTGGCTCATCGACCAGTTGCACCTGGGCCTGGCGCGCGCCGACCTCGCCGTCGCTGCGCAAGCCATTCCCGCATGGCGCCGCAACGACCTCGCCCGCATCGCCGCACTCAACCACTGGGTGCTGCAGACCCGCGAGACCCTGGAGTTCCGCCTGCAGACCGAGCAGATGGGCCGCTCCCTGCTCGAATGGGCGCGCCAATTGGGCGACCTGGGCGCGGGCGTGTTCGAGCAACTGCAAGCCGCGCGACTCCAGCCGCCCACCTACCCCGTGGCCTGCGCCTGCGCCGCCGCACGCACCGACGCGAGCGTGCGCGACAGCCTCGTGGGCTACGCCTTCGGCTGGGCCGAAAACATGGTGCAGTCGGCCATCAAGTCGGTGCCGCTGGGCCAGAGTTCGGGTCAGCGCATGCTCGCGCGCCTGGCGCAACAGATTCCCGATGCGGTGGACCACGCCATGGCCCTGCCCGACGGCGAACGCCAGGCCTTCACGCCGATGCTGGCCATCCTCTCCGCCCGCCATGAAACCCAATACTCGCGCCTGTTCCGCTCGTGAACCCAGCCACTTTGAACGAAGCATCGCTCGCTGCCGCGTGCCCCCATCCCCGCCTTCCCCCAGAGGGGGAAGGTGAAAGTCCTTCAACCGAATCGGACGTACTCGAAATCCACCGGCTGGCGGTTGATGCCCATCACCGGCGGTGCGATCCAGCCCGCGAACTTGCCCGGGTCGACCACGCGACCCATGAGCGAGGCGACAAAGGCGAAGTCTTCCGGCGTCGGCAGCCATTCGCTCTTCTTCGCGGCCCATTCGGCTTCGCTCACCACACGGCCATCGGGCGACATCTTGATGCCGGCGAGCGCGCCGATCTGGCGGTTGAAGGCCTTGTGCGGCACGGTCAAGCGCGTCGGGATGCCGGCCTTTTCCAGCACCTTGTTCCAGCGGTTCACGCCGGCCACGGAGTCGGCGATGAAGTCGTCGCGCAGCACTTCGTTGAGCGCGTTGAGCATGGGAACGTCTTTCTCGACGAGCTGGCCGTCCTTCACCTCGAGCACCTTGTAGGTCTGGCCCTTGAGGATGTGGTCGTCGGTGCGCTTGCCTTCTTCGTAGCGGCCCTTGAGACCCGAGCTGTAGAAGATGGCGGCGTTGCTCGACTGGTCGGCGCCGAACAGGTCGATGGTCACCGAGTAGTGGAAGTTCAGGTAACGCTGGATGGTGCCGAGGTCGATGGCGCCGGCCGCGCGCACTTTCTGCGCGTCGTCGGTCTTGAGTTCGTTCATCACCTGCGCGGTGCGGGCCAGCACGCGCGACACACCGCTTTCGCCCACGAACATGTGGTGCGCTTCTTCGGTCAGCATGAACTTGGTCGTGCGGGCCAGCGGGTCGAACGCAGATTCGGCCAGCGCCGAGAGCTGGAACTTGCCGTCGCGGTCGGTGAAGTAGGTGAACATGAAGAAGGCGAGCCAGTCGGGCGTCTTCTCGTTGAACGCACCCAGGATGCGCGGGTTGTCCTGGTCACCGGACGTGCGCTGCAGCAGCGCTTCGGCTTCTTCGCGGCCATCGCGGCCGAAGTGCTTGTGCAGCAGATAGACCATGGCCCACAGGTGGCGGCCTTCTTCCACGTTGATCTGGAACAGGTTGCGCAGGTCGTACATGCTGGGCGCGGTCAGGCCCAGGTGGCGCTGCTGCTCGACGGACGCGGGCTCGGTGTCGCCCTGCGTGACGATGATGCGGCGCAGGTTGGCGCGGTGTTCGCCGGGCACGTCCTGCCAGGCCTTCTCGCCCTTGTGGTCACCGAAGTGCACCTTGCGCTCGGCATCGCCCGGGTTCAGGAAGATGCCCCAACGGTAGTCGCGCATCTTCACGTGGCCGAACTGGGCCCAGCCCTGCGGGTCCACGCTGACCGCGGTGCGCAGGTAGACGTCGTAGTTGGTCGAGCCTTCGGGGCCCACGTCGTCCCACCAGTTGATGAAGTTCGGCTGCCAGCCTTCGAGCGCGCGCTGCAGCGTGCGGTCTTCGGAGAGGTTGACGTTGTTGGGGATCTTTTCGCTGTAGTTGATCGTGCTCATGTGTGCTTCCTCGGTTTTGTTGGCGGGAATGAATCCATCAGACGCGGTTGAAGTCGAAAGTGGCCTTGTCGCCCTTGCCGTAGACCTTCAAGGCACCCTTCTCGCCAACGGCGTTGGGGCGGATGAAGATCCAGTTCTGCCAGGCGGTGAGGCGGCCGAAGATGCGGGTCGCCATGTTTTCCTTCTGCGCGAAACGCAGGTTGGCTTCCAGGCCGGTGAGCGCGTCGGGCGACATGGCGGCACGCTCTTCCATCGCCATGCGCACTTCGTCGGCCCAGTCGATGTCGTCGGGTGCGGCGGTCACGAGGCCCAGGGCCAGCGCGGCGTCGGCGTCGAGCGCCTTGCCGATCGCGCCGCGTGCGGCTTCCATCGGTGCCTCTTCTTCGTAGAAGCGGCGCTGCAGGCGCGACTGGTCGTTGACCATCGGCAGGTAACCGAAGTTGAACTCGCCGAGTTGCAGCTTGGGTGCGGCGTCCGCATCGTCGGGCAGGGCCAGCATGTAGGCGCGGTCGGCGCAGAAGGCCAGTTCGGCGAGCGAACCGGCGAAGCACGAACCGGATTCGATCAGCGCGAAGAGGCTGCGCGAGGACACGTCCAGGCGCGCGAAGGTGCGGCGCATCAGGCCCAGCGTTTCGCGCACCAGCCAGTGGTCTTTGTTCGCGAGCATCAATGCATCGCTGGCGAGCACGGCGGCGGCGTCGCCTTCGGTCTTGAGCAGCCAGGTGCCCATGTCGAGTTCGTTGGTGCGCAGGCACAGGATGGCGTCGTCCAGTTCGCGCGCCATCTGCAGCGGCCACCAGGCGGCGCCCGCGGCTTCGATGCCGGCGATGTCCTTCGGCTGCGCGCCGGTGGGAGCCTTCACGGTCAGCGTGACGTTGCGCTTGGCGCGGTCGATGGCCACGTTCACGTGGGTGTAGCCAATGCCGTCGGCGCTCTCGGTGCGTTCGACGCGCGGCAGAGCCACGCCCTTGCCGGCGGCCGGGCGGTCGCTCTTCGCGGCCAGCGCGGCAGCGCGCTCTTTTACGTGCGCGGCGAATTGCTGCGGCTTGGCGATCGAATCGACCAGGCGCCAGTCCACCGCCTTCTGACCCCGCACGCCTTCGCTGGTGGTGCAGAAGATGTCGGCCAGGTCGTGGCGCACGTGGCGCTTGTCGGTCACGCGGGTCAGGCCACCGGTGCCGGGCAGCACGCCGAGCAGCGGCACTTCGGGCAGGGAAACAGCGGAGGAGCGGTCGTCCACCAGCACGATCTCGTCGCAGGCCAGGGCCAGCTCGTAGCCGCCGCCGGCGCAGGCGCCGTTGAGCGCGGCGACGAACTTCAGGCCGCTGTATCTGGAGGAGTCTTCAATGCCATTGCGGGTTTCGTTGGTGAACTTGCAGAAGTTCACTTTCCAGGCGTGGCTGGAGAGGCCGAGCATGAAGATGTTGGCGCCGGAGCAGAACACGCGGTCCTTGGCGCTGGTGACGACCACGGTGCGCACTTCGGGGTGCTCGAAACGCACGCGGTTGAGTGCGTCGTGCAGCTCGATGTCCACACCCAGGTCGTAGCTGTTGAGCTTGAGCTTGTAGCCAGGGCGGATGCCAGCGTCTTCGTTGATGTCGATGGACAGGGTCGCCACGGCGCCCTCAAAGGCCAGCTTCACATGGCGGTACTGGTCAGGCTGGGTGCGGTAGTCGACGGCGGGGGGCGTTGCGGTGGCGCTCATGGGAAGTCTCCGGCAGTGTCTGGGGTCTGGGGCATCCGCAGGCCAAGACCCGCGGCGGAATCAGGCTCGACAACCTGCACTTAAACGCCGGTCCGAACCTGGTAATGTGAATAATAATTCACAAACTCAAAACCGTCAATGCACTTTTATGCATGCTTCATCCCCCCAGTCCAATCGCCTCGCGCACCTGGGCCCGCAGCGCCTGGAAAGCGTCTTCGAGGTTGTAGGCGCTGGTGTCGAAGGCCATGTCGGCCTTGGAATAGAAAGCCGAGCGCCCGGCCAGAATGCGCTTGAGGTCTTCCATGGCCTCGCGGCTCGCGGCCATGGGGCGCATGTCGCCCTGCGCGGCCACGCGGCCCATGTGGTCGGCCGGGTCGGCCTGCAGCCACACCGTGGTGCAGTGGGACAGCAGGAGGTTGAAGTTGGCCGCGTCCGACACGAGGCCGCCCGGTGTGGCGATCACCACCTCGGGGTAGATCTGGATGGCTTCTTCCAGCGCGCGGCGCTCGTAGCGGCGGTAGGCCGGCGTGCCGTAGAGGGAGTGGATTTCGTTGATGCTGCAGCCGGCGAATTTCTCGATTTCGCGGCTGAGCTCGATGAAGGCAAAACCCAGGTCGTCGGCGAGGCGCTCGCCCAAGGTGGACTTGCCCGCGCCGCGCAAGCCGATCAGCGCGATGCGCGCCTTGCGCCGAGGATCGTCACCGGCTGCCGCACCACCGCCCAGCAGGCTGCCGATGGCGATGCGCGCGCGGCGCAGGTCGGCCTCGTCGCGCTTCTCCAGCAGCTCACGAATCAGCAGCCATTCCGGTGAGCTCGTGCTCACATCACCGATCAATTCCGTCAGCGAGCATTGCAGCGCCTGCGCCACCTGCAGCAGCACCAGGATGGAGGCGTTGCCCGTGCCGTACTCGAGGTTGGCCAGGTGCCGCTCGGACACATCGGCCGCGACCGCCACGGCCTTGCGCGTCATGCCGCGGCGCGAGCGCAGGGTGCGCACGCGCTCGCCCAGGGCGACCAGAAAGGGGTGGCGCGGCTCCTCTTCGGCCACAGGCAACTTGGCCTCGCCGGGAGCGATCACGCCGTTGTCTTCGACGTCCATGAGGTCTTGGCCTTTCAATCGGAACGGGGCAGAGAAAAACGCTGGACGGGCTTGCCAAGCATCAAAACATGCACTTTAATGCACAATCTACAAAACGCAAGATAGTGCAGTTATAGCGCCATTCGCTCCCCACGGCCAGTGCCGAGGGGCCGCCACCGACAACCGAGACCCCATCCCATGACCACATCTTTCCTGCTCCCCAATTACCTCGGTGGCCAATGGCAAACCGGTTCCGGCGCGGGCACGCCCCTGTTCGACCCGGTGCTCGGCACCGAACTCGCCCGCGTGAGCAGCGCCGGGCTGGACCTTGCCGCCGGCTTCCACTTCGCCCGCGAACAAGGCGGCAAGGCCCTGCGCGCCCTGAGCTATGGCGAGCGCGCCGGGCTGCTGGCGGCCATCGTCAAGGTGCTGCAGGCCAACCGCGACGCGTACTACGACATCGCCACCGCCAACTCGGGCACCACCACCAAGGACTCGGCGGTCGACATCGACGGCGGCATCTTCACCCTGGGCTACTACGCCAAACAGGGCGAGGCCTTGGGCAGCGCGCGCGCCTTGCTCGATGGCGAGCGCATCCGCATGGGCAAGGACCCGGTGTTCCAGACCCAGCACATCCTGCAGCCCACGCACGGCGTGGCGCTGTTCATCAACGCCTTCAACTTCCCAAGCTGGGGCCTGTGGGAAAAGGCCGCGCCCGCCCTGCTCTCGGGCGTGCCGGTGATCATCAAGCCCGCCACGGCCACCGCCTGGCTCACGCAGCGCATGGTGAAGGACGTGATCGACGCCAACATCCTGCCGGCGGGCGCGCTGTCGGTGGTGTGCGGTTCGTCCGCCGGCCTGATGGACCAACTGCAGCCATTCGACGTGGTCTCCTTCACCGGTTCGGCCGAAACGGCACGCATCATCCGCAGCCACCCCGCCGTGGCCGAGCGCTCGGTGCGTTGCAACATCGAGGCCGACAGCCTCAACAGCGCCCTGCTCGACCCGGCCGCCACCCCCGACAGCGAAGCCTTTGCCTTGCTCGTGAGCGAAGTGGTGCGCGAAATGACGGTGAAGGCCGGCCAGAAATGCACCGCCATCCGCCGCGTCTTCGTGCCGCGCGCGCTGTTTGATGCCGCCGCGCAGGCGATCGGCGCCAAGCTCGCGAAAACCAGCGTGGGCAACCCGCGCAACGAAACCGTGCGCATGGGCTCGCTGGTGAGCCAGGAACAGAAGGCCAGCGTGCTCGAAGGCATCGCCAAGCTGCGCAGCGAGGCCGAGGTGTTGTTCGACGGCAGTGGCGCGGCGCTGGTGGATGCCGACGCCTCGGTCGCCGCCTGCGTGGCGCCCGTGCTGCTGGGCTCGCGCGAACCCGCGAAGGCCCAAGTGCTGCACGAGGTCGAGGTGTTCGGTCCGGTGGCCACGCTCATGGCTTACGACAGCATCGAACAGGCCTACGAACTCATCCGCCGCGGCGAAGGCTCGCTGGTCTGCTCGGTCTACAGCGCCGATCCGGCTTTCACCGCCAGCGCCGCGCTCGAACTCGGCTCGGCCCACGGCCGCGTGCACGCGATCTCGCCCGATGTGGCGGCCAGCCAGACCGGCCACGGCAACGTGATGCCCATGTCGCTGCACGGCGGCCCCGGCCGCGCCGGTGGCGGCGAAGAACTCGGCGGTTTGCGCGCGCTGGGCTTCTACCACCGCCGCAGCGCGGTGCAGGCCAGCAGCGCCGCACTGGACGCGCTGGCGGTTTCTGCCGTACCGTTCAAGTAGGCCCTCCCCGAAGCGCCTTCGGCGCCTCCCCCAGGGGCAACACCAGCGGCCCGGCAAAGCCGGTTCCGCGGTGTTCTGGACAAGCGCCCTTTCGCGACGACAGAACCATTGAAATTCGCCCATCACCGAGGAGACACAACATGAGCCCCCACGCCACCGTCGCCGCGCCTCCCGAGCGCTTCAACTTCGCGCGCCACCTGCTCGAACTCAACGCCGGGCGCGCCAGCAAGACCGCGCTGATCGACGACCAGGGCATGCTGACCTACGGCGAACTCGCCGACCAGGTGCGGCGCTTCGCCAGCGCGCTGAGCGCGCTCGGCATTCGCCGCGAAGAGCGCGTGCTGCTGCTGATGCACGACAGCAACGACTGGGTGGTGGCCTTCCTCGGCGCGCTGCACGCGGGCGTGGTGCCGGTGGCGGTGAACACGCTGCTGACCGCGCAGGACTATGCGTACATGATGGCCAACAGCCGCGCGCAAGCCGCGCTGGTGTCGGCCGCATTGCTGCCCACGCTGCAGACCGCGCTGGACAAGCTGAGCGCGCAAGGCGGCCACGAGGTGAAGCACCTCATTGCCTCCCGCGCCACCGACGCGCTGCCCGCGGGCGTGCACCACTTCACCACCCTGGTGGGCAGCCATGCGCCGGCCACCGAGGCGGCGGACACGCACGGCGACGAGCCCGCGTTCTGGCTGTACTCATCGGGCTCCACCGGCGCCCCCAAGGGCACGGTGCACACGCAGGCCAACCTGTACTGGACGGCCGAGTTGTACGGCAAGGGCGTACTCGAACTGCGCGAGGACGACGTGGTGTTCTCCGCCGCGAAGTTGTTCTTCGCCTATGGCCTGGGCAACGCCCTCACCTTCCCGCTCAGCGTGGGCGCCAGCGTGGTGCTGATGGCCGAGCGGCCGACACCGCAGGCCTGCTTCAAGCGCTTCACCGAGCAGAAGCCAACGGTGTTCTACGGCGCGCCCACGGGCTACGGCGGCATGCTCGCCAGCGCCGACCTGCCGAAGAAGAGCGACGTCGCGTTGCGCCTGTGCTCATCGGCCGGCGAAGCGCTGCCGCAAGACATCGGCCAGCGCTGGACGAACCACTTCGGTGTGGAGATCATCGACGGCATCGGGTCGACCGAAATGCTGCACGTGTTCCTCTCCAACCGCCCGGGCGATGTGCGCTACGGCACCACGGGCAAGCCGGTGCCGGGCTACGAGATCGAGCTGCGCGGCGAAGACGGCAAGCCCGTGGCCGATGGCGAGATCGGCGACCTCTACATCCGCGGCCCGAGTGCGGCGCTGATGTATTGGAACAACCGCAGCAAAAGCCGCGATACCTTCCAGGGCGGCTGGACCAAGGCAGGCGACAAGTACACGCGCGATGCCGACGGCTACTGCACCTACGCCGGCCGCAACGACGACATGCTGAAAGTCAGCGGCATCTACGTGAGCCCGTTCGAGGTCGAGGCCACGCTGGTGCAGCACCCGGCCGTGCTGGAAGCCGCGGTGATCGGCAAGACCGATGCCGACGGCCTGACCAAGACCAAAGCGTTTGTGGTGCTCAAGGCCGGTGCGCAAGCGACCGAAGCCGAACTGCAAGCCTTCGTGAAGGAAAAGCTCGCGCCTTACAAGTACCCGCGCTTCATCGAGTTCCTCCCCGAACTGCCGAAGACGGCCACTGGGAAGATTCAGCGTTTTCGGCTGCGCGAGCGCGAAGTGGGCACGGTTTGAGGCGGTGATGCTGGGACTTGGCGGGCGGCCCCCACCCCAGCCCTCCCCCAGAGGGGAAGGGAGCAAGAGGGGAAGTCCGACCCCGACCCCGTACCCGCTTTCCGCCGTCAGGCCGGGCTGAGCAGCGCAGGGGTGCGGGGAAAAAGAAGTTCGCGTGTTTGAGCGAAGCGAGTTTGCGAACTTCTCCCCGCGCACCGAGCAGCGCAAGGAACCCCGAAGGGGCCCGGACTTCGGCTCGCCTTTCTTTTGGGTACTTTTCTTTGGCGAAGCAAAGAAAAGTGCCTCGGCTGCCGGGCCGAGACCCGGCTTGCAGCGAAAGAAAGCACGTCACGTCAGAGAAGAAACGTCGCTGGTCAACGCGCCCTCACCCCAACCCCTCCCAGAGAGAGAGCGCGCGCGAAAGACCTCAGGTGTCCTTCGAAATCTTGATCGAAGGAAACTTCGCGGAAAAGTCCTTCGCCTTGGCCGCGATCGAGAGCGCCACCTGCCGCGCCACCGACTTGTAGAGCCCGGCGATCTCGCCTTCAGGGTCCGCCACCACCGACGGCCGCCCGCTGTCCGCCTGCACCCGGATGCTCAGGTTCAGCGGCAAAGCCCCCAGGTAGTCCATGCCGAACTCGGCGGCCATCTTCTTGCCGCCATCCGCGCCGAAGATGTGCTCCACATGGCCGCACTTCTCGCACACGTGCACCGCCATGTTCTCCACCACGCCCAGGATCGGCACGCCCACCTTCTCGAACATCTTGATGCCCTTGCGCGCGTCCAGCAGCGCAATGTCCTGCGGCGTGGTCACGATCACCGCACCGGTCAGCGGCACGCGTTGCGACAAGGTCAGTTGAATGTCGCCCGTGCCGGGCGGCATGTCGACGATCAGGTAGTCCAGGTCTTTCCAGTTGGTCTGGCGCAGCAACTGCTCCAGTGCCTGCGTGGCCATCGGGCCGCGCCAGATCATGGCTTCGTCGCGGTCGATCAGGAAACCGATGGAAATCACCTGCACACCGTGGTTCTCCAGCGGCTCCATGGTCTTGCCATCCACGCTCTCGGGCCGGCCTTCCAAGCCCATCATCATGGGCTGGCTCGGGCCGTAGATGTCGGCATCCAGAATGCCGACCTTCGCGCCCTCGGCCGACAGCGCCAGCGCCAGGTTCACCGCCGTGGTGCTCTTGCCCACGCCGCCCTTGCCCGAGGCCACGGCCACGATATTCTTCACGTTGGGCAGCAACTGCACGCCGCGCTGCACCGCGTGGGCCAACACCTGGGTGCTGATGCTCACCGACACCGTGTCCACACCGGGCACCGCACGCGCCGCTGCCGTGAGCGCTTCGCGCAAGGCCGGGTGCTGGCTCCGGGCCGGGTAGCCCATCTCCAGGTCAAAAGACACAGCGCCGCCCTGGATCTGCACATTCTTCAGCGACTTGGTGGACACGAAATCCTTGCCCGTGTTCGGATCGGTCACGGCTTGCAGCGCGGTCAGCAGCGCCTGGGAATCAACGGACATGGGCAAGGGTCTCCAGGAAAGGGATGGTTCGGCGGGGCCAACAAGTCTACCGTCGCGTCCCCCCGAGGGTCATACACACAGGCGCCATGAGGGCATCGGCCCGTAAAATCGCGGGTTCCCCGACAGAAAGCCCTTTCCCATGAGCCAGCCGCGACGCCTGTTCGTCACCACCGCCCTGCCCTACGCCAACGGCCATTTCCACATTGGCCACATCATGGAATACATCCAGGCCGACATCTGGGTGCGCTTCCAGCGCATGCAGGGCCACGAGGTGAACTTCGTCTGCGCCGACGACGCGCACGGCGCGCCCATCATGATCGCCGCCGACAAGGCCGGCAAGACACCGCAGCAGTTCGTGGCCGACATCGCCGCCGGCCGCAAGCCCTACCTCGACGGTTTCCACATCGGCTTTGACAACTGGCACAGCACCGACGGCCCGGAAAACCATGTGCTGGCGCAGCAGATCTACAAGGACCTCAAGGCCAATGGCCTGATCGAAACGCGCACCATCGAACAGTTCTTCGACCCCGAGAAGAACATGTTCCTGCCGGATCGTTTCATCAAGGGCGAGTGCCCGAACTGCCACGCCAAGGACCAGTACGGCGACAACTGCGAGGTCTGCAGCAAGGTCTACAGCCCGACCGACCTGATCAACCCGTACTCCGCGCTGTCGGGCGCCAAGCCCGTCCTCAAGCAGTCGGAGCACTTCTTCTTCAAGCTCTCCGACCCACGCTGCCTGGCCTTCCTCGACCAGTGGACGCAGAGCGGCGCGGTGCAGCCCGAGGTGCTCAACAAGATCAGCGAGTGGATCGAGCCCGACGAGCATGGCAAGACCAAGATGGGCGACTGGGACATCAGCCGCGACGCGCCCTACTTCGGCATCGAGATCCCGGACGCGCCCGGCAAGTACTTCTACGTGTGGCTGGACGCGCCGGTGGGCTACCTCGCCTCGCTCAAGAACCTGTTCGACAGGACCGGTCGCGACTTCGACGCCTTCATGGCCGATCCGACGACCGAGCAGGTCCACTTCATCGGCAAGGACATCATCACCTTCCACACGCTGTTCTGGCCGGCGATGCTGAAGTTCAGCGGCCGCAAGGTGCCCAACGCGGTCTTCGTGCACGGCTTCCTCACGGTGAACAACGGCGAGAAGATGAGCAAGAGCCGCGGCACCGGTCTCGATCCGCTGAAGTACCTGCAACTCGGCATGAACCCCGAGTGGCTGCGCTACTACCTGGCCGCCAAGCTGTCGGCACGCAACGAAGACATCGATTTCAACCCCGAAGACTTTCTGCTGCGGGTCAACAGCGACCTGATCGGCAAGTACATCAACATCGCCTCGCGCGCGGCCGGCTTCATCGCCAAACGTTTCGACGGCCAGCTGGGCGAGGTGTCCGCCGACGGCGACGCGCTGCTCGACCACCTGCAGAGCGCCGCGCCGTCCATCACCGAGCTGTACGCCGAGCGCGAGTACGGCAAGGCGCTGCGCGAGATCATGCTGTTGGCCGACCGTGTGAACGCCTACGTCGACCAGAACAAACCCTGGGAACTGGCGAAGAAAGAAGGCATGGATGGCCGGCTGCACGACGTGTGCACCACCTGCATCGAAGCTTTCCGCCTGCTCACGCTGTACCTCAAGCCGGTGCTGCCCGCGCTGGCGGTCCAGGTCGAGGCCTTCCTGCAAAGTGGCCCGCTGCAATTCACCGACACCGCACGCCTGCTGGGCAAGGGCCACGCCATCAACCCCTACCAGCACCTGATGCAGCGGGTGGACGTGAAGCAGCTCGATGCCTTGTTCGAACCGCCGCCGGCCCCCGTGGAGGCGGCCCCCGTCCCCGGCGGCGAACCCATCGCCGACACCATCACCATCGACGACTTCGCCAAGATCGACCTGCGCATTGCGCAGATCGTCAACTGCGAAGCGGTGGAAGGCTCCACCAAGCTGCTGCGCCTCACGCTCGACGTGGGCGAAGGCAAGACGCGCAACGTCTTCAGCGGCATCGCCAGCGCCTACAAACCCGAAGACCTGGTGGGCAAGCTCACCGTGGTGGTGGCCAACCTGGCACCGCGCAAGATGAAGTTCGGTGTGAGCGAAGGCATGGTGCTGGCCGCCAGCCACGCCGACGAAAAGGCGCAGCGCGGCATCCACATCCTCAACCCGTGGCCGGGCGCGACGCCGGGCATGCGCGTGCGCTGAGGCGCGGCGTCAGTTCCGGATGCGTTCCATGTCGGGGCCCGACATGGTCGATACCACCTTCAGGTCTTTGTCGAAGACCACAGTGAACACCTTGGTCTCGCCCACACCGGGCTGCTCCTGGTAACGCCAGTCGTAGTGCGTCTCGCCCTTGAGGGTGTAGTTGGTGATCTTCATGGGCTTGCCGAGCATGCGGCGCACCGCCTCCATCGGCATGCCCGGCGTCACCTGCGCAAAGGTGCGCGGGTTGAGCACCTGGCGCAGCGCGGCCATCTTGCCGTCGGGGCCGATGGTGATCATGTAGTTGACGTTGCCCTCGGGCTGGCGGTTGTACTCGTAGATCTGCGCGCCGTCCTCGCCTTCCCAGATATTTTCCGGGGCACCGAAGCGCTCGCGCACATCGGCCTCGGTGGACACGCCTTCCTCCAGCTCGCTGATGTTCACCGGATCGCAGGCCGCCAGCAGGCTGCCCAGGCCGACCAGGGCCAGCACACCCCGCACGCCGCGCCACACCTTGCCCGTTGCTGTTTGCATGTCGATCCTTGTTCCATGTCAAAAGGCCAGTCTAAACCTGGGTCCACAATGCCCCTGATCCGCTCGCTTTTCGAACGGTAGCCAAAGGTAACATCGGCCCATGTTCCAAGGTCTGCCTCCCCTTGCACCTTTTCGACCCCGCCTGCTGAACGACCTGCGGGGCTACAACCGGGACACACTGGCGCGCGACGTGGGAGCGGGCGCCACGGTGGGCATCGTGGCGCTGCCCTTGGCCATGGCCTTCGCGATCGCCAGCGGCCTCAAGCCCGAGGCCGGCCTGTGGACCGCCATCATCGCGGGCTTCCTGATCTCGGCCCTGGGTGGCACCTCGATGCAGATCGGTGGCCCGGCCGGCGCTTTCATCGTCATCGTCTATGGCATCGTCGAGCGCTACGGCGTGGCCAACCTGTTGATCGCCACCGCCAGCGCGGGCGTGCTGTTGTTTCTGCTCGGCCTGTTCCGGCTCGGCACGCTGGTGCGTTATGTGCCGGTCAGCGTCGTGATCGGCTTCACCAACGGCATCGCGGTCCTCATCGCCCTGTCGCAGGTGCGCGATGTGCTCGGGTTGGAGATCGCGCACATGCCCGCCAGCTTCTTCGGCCAGGTCGGCACCATGGCCCGCCACATCGAGAGCTTCAACCCCTTCGCCTTTGCCCTCGGCAGCTTGTGCGTGCTGGGGCTGGTCGTGTGGCCACGCCTGTGGGCGGTGGATTCGCAGTTCCGCCGCCGGCTCGCGGCGATTGAAACCCTCGACAAGGTCAGCGCCATCAAGGCCACCTCGCGCCTGCCCGGCCCTGTGGTGGCGCTGGTCACGCTCACACTGCTGGCCTGGGCGCTCGACCTGCCGGTGGAGACCATCGGCACGCGCTTTGGCGGCATTCCGCAAGGGGTGCCGGCCTTCGAGTTGCCCGACTTTTCCTGGGAAACCGTGCGCCTGCTGGTCACGCCCACGCTCACCATCGCGCTGCTGGGCGCCATCGAATCGCTGCTGTGCGCCCGCGTGGCCGACCAGTTGAGCGACGCGCCCAAGCACGACCCCAACCAGGAACTCATGGCGCAAGGCATCGCCAACGCCGTGGTGCCCTTCTTCGGCGGCATGCCCGCCACCGGCACCATCGCGCGCACCGTGACCAACATCCGCTCGGGCGCGGTATCGCCCGTGGCCGGCATGGTGCACGCGATCACGCTGGCCGCGGTGGTGCTGCTCGCCGCGCCGCTGGCCTTTCACATTCCCCTGGCGGTGCTGGCCGGCGTGCTGCTGTTCGTGGCCTGGAACATGGGCGAGTGGCGCGAGTTCGCGCGCCTGAAGCAGTTCAGCAACCACTACCGGCTGATGATGTTGTCGACCTTTTTCGTCACCATCGTCTTCGACCTGACGGTGGCGGTGGAACTCGGCCTGGTGCTGGCCGTGGTCTTGTTCGTGCGGCGGCAGAGTGAGATTTTCAGCGCCGAGGCGGTGGCGCGCACCGAGCAGCAGGCCACCTACAAACTGACCGGCTCGCTGTTCTTCGGCGCGGTGACCAAGATCGACCCGATCGTGGCCGACGTGGAGCGCTCGCCCACCCCCCTCAACGTGATGCTCGACGCCAGCCACATGATTTCCCTCGACACCACCGGCCTGGACGCGCTGGAGCAGTTGCACAAGGCGGTGCACAAGCGCGGCGGGCATCTGGGCATCGTGGGCCTGCACGCCCAACCTCGCTCGCTGATCGAACGCTCGGGGTTCGCGGCCCGGCTGAGCACCTGCCAGTAAAATCGTCCTCTTTCCCTCCGCGCCCCCATCGAGCCCGCCATGCCCTTCTTCCGCCGCCCCGACTACCAATCCGACACGACGCAGTTCATCGAACAGCTGAGGGCAGGCCGGCCGGGGCTGGAAGCGTCGCAGCGCCAGGGCCGCGCGCTGCTCTGGGACAAGCAGATCGACCGCGAATTCCAGGCCAAGGCCGAGGCGGCGCGTGTGCCACAAAAGCCTTACGTCTACCAGACCGGCTCCGACTTCACCTAATCGGCCGCATGAGCGAGGTCCACACGCTCAACGAGGCCCCGCAAGGCCTGGACGAGGTCTTGCCGTCGGTCGTGGACCATGTCGCCCTGGCGCGGTTGTATGGCGAACCGCTGTTCACCATGCCGCGCGACCTGTACATCCCGCCCGACGCGCTGCAGATTTTTCTCGAAGCGTTTGAAGGCCCGCTGGATCTGTTGCTCTACCTGATCCGCAAGCAGAACTTCAACATCCTCGACATCCCCATGGCGGGGGTGACGCGCCAGTACCTCACCTACGTCGACGAAATCCGCGCCAGCAACCTCGAGCTGGCGGCCGAGTACCTGCTGATGGCGGCGATGCTGATCGAGATCAAGTCGCGCATGCTGCTGCCGCCGAAGAAGACGGCCGAGGGCGAGGAAGCGGAAGACCCACGCGCCGAGCTGGTGCGCCGCCTGCTCGAGTACGAGCAGATGAAGCTGGCCGCGCAGCGCCTGTCGGAAGTGCCGCAGTACGGCCGCGACTTCCTGCGCGCACAGGTCTACGTGGAACAGGCGCTCGCGCCGCGCTTCCCCGACGTGAGCGCGCTCGACCTGCAAAGCGCCTGGCGCGACATCCTCAAGCGCGCCAAGCTGGTGCAGCACCACAAGATCAGCCGCGAAGAACTCTCGGTGCGCGAGCACATGAGCATCGTGCTGCGCCAGTTGCAGGGCCGCAAGTTCGTGGAGTTCGGCGAGTTGTTCGACGTCGAAAAAGGCTCGCCGGTGCTGGTGGTCACCTTCATCGCCATGCTCGAACTCGCCAAGGAAACGTTGATCGAGCTGACCCAGGCCGAGGCGTTCGCCCCCATCTACGTGCGGCTGGCCTACACGCCCAGCTGATCGCCCGCCAGGCAGCCATCTGCCCGCCCCTCTCACCGTCCACACCATGACCGACCTGCACCGCTTCGACGTTCTCATCATCGGCAGCGGCCTGGCCGGGCTCACCGCCGCGCTGCACCTGTCCCAAAGCCACCGCGTGGCCGTCATCACCAAGCGCGCGCTGAGCGATGGTTCGAGCAACTGGGCGCAGGGCGGCATCGCCGCCGTGCTGGCCGATGGCGACAGCATGGACTCGCACGTCGAAGACACCCTGGTGGCCGGCGCCGGCCTGTGCGACCTCGAAGCCACGCAGTTCACCGTGGAGAACGCACCCGCCGCCATCGCCTGGCTGCGGGAACTCGGCGTGCCGTTCTCGCTGGAAGACGGCGAACTGCACCTGACGCGCGAGGGTGGCCACAGCCACCGCCGCATCGTGCACGCGGCCGACGCCACCGGCGCGGCGGTGCAGGCCACGCTGATGGAACGCGTGCGCGCCACGCCCGAGATTCAGCTGTTCGAGCACCACATGCTGGTCGACCTGATCACCGACCGCCAGTTGCACGACGACGGTGGCAAGGCGCCGCGCTGCCACGGCGCCTACGTGCTCGACACGGTGCGCGACGAGGTCGTCACTTTCAGCGCCACGCACACCGTGCTGGCCACGGGCGGCGCGGGCAAGGTCTACCTGTACACCACCAACCCCGACACGGCCACCGGCGACGGCATCGCCGCGGCCTGGCGCGCAGGCTGCGAGGTCGGCAACATGGAGTTCATCCAGTTCCATCCGACCTGCCTGTACCACCCGCACGCCAAGAGTTTTCTCATCACCGAGGCCGTGCGCGGCGAAGGCGGCCACCTCAAGCTGCCGCCGCACCTGGGCAGCCACCGCTTCATGCCCGACCACGATCCGCGCGCGGAACTCGCACCGCGCGATGTGGTGGCGCGCGCGATCGATTTCGAGATGAAGAAGCACGGGCTGGACTGCGTGCACCTCGACATCTCGCACCAGAGCCCCGAGTTCCTGCAGCACCACTTCCCCAACATCCTGGCGCGCTGCGCCGAGCTGGGCATCGACATCACGAAAGAGCCGATTCCGGTGGTGCCCGCCGCGCACTACACCTGTGGTGGCGTGGTGACCGACCTGGCCGGCCACACCGGCATTGCCGGCCTGTACGCGGTGGGCGAAACCACCTGCACCGGCCTGCACGGCGCCAACCGCCTGGCCAGCAACTCGCTGGTGGAATGCATGGTGTTCGCGCAAGGCGCGGTCAACGCCATCCGCACGGCGCCCGCCGCGACCACGCCGCCGGCCCTGCCGCTGTGGGACGACAGCCGCGTGACCGATGCCGACGAGCACGTGGTGATCTCGCACAACTGGGACGAACTGCGCCGCTTCATGTGGGACTACGTGGGCATCGTGCGCACCAACAAGCGCCTGGAGCGCGCGGCGCACCGCATCGAGCTGCTGCAGTCGGAAATCCAGGAGTTCTATGCGCAGTTCCACGTCACGCGCGACCTGCTGGAGCTGCGCAACCTGGTGCAGGTGGCCGACCTGATCGTGCGCTCGGCCAAGCTGCGCCACGAAAGCCGCGGCCTGCACTTCAGCCGCGATTACCCCAACCTGCTGCCCGAAGCCAAACCGACCATTCTGGTGCCGCAGGCACGCTGAGTTTTTTATGCCGCGGTGTCGAGCACCGCAGGCAGCCAGCCCCGCAGGCTGTTGAAGAACGCGATCTCGCGCACCTGCGCCAATGCATTGATGGGCACCACCGCCTCGCGCACACGGCCTTCGTCCAGCGCCACCTGCCGGCCAATGCCGGGCAACAAGCCACAGTCGAGCGCCGGCGTCACCCAGCCCTCCTCACCTTCGAAGCGCAAGGCCACATTGCCGCGCGTGCATTCGGTCAACTCGCCATCGTCGTTCCACAGCAGCGTGTCGAACGCACCGGGCATGACACGCTCTGCCGCTTCGTAGGCTGCGCGGCGCGTGATCTTGTGGCGCACGAAGGCCGAGTGCGCGGACGCAAAGGGCTGCCGAGCCAGCACCAGGCACACCGGCGCGGGTGTGGGCCCCATGGCGTGCGCCGTGGCCTGCAAGCGGCCATCGCGTGCGCACAGCACACGCACGCGCCACGCGCCGTCGGGGTGCGCGAGCACCAGCGCGTGCAAGGCTTCGTGCCAAGCCTGTGGGGTCCACGCAAAACCGAAGTACCGCGCGGACTGCGCCATGCGCTCGTGGTGGCGCGGCTCGTGCCGCCATTGGCCGTAGTCGAGCGCCAGCGTCTCCAGCAATTCAAACGGTTCGCCTGCGCGCGCGGCGAAGGCTGCCTTGTGGTGCCACTCGCGCCACTCGGCCCGCGCGCTCGAACCCGAGGTGATGCCGCTGCCCACGCCCAGGCTCAAGTTGTTGCCGCGCGCCACCACCGTGCGGATACCGACGTTGAACGTGGCCCCGCCGCCCGGGCGCAACACGCCCACCGCGCCGCAGTACACACCGCGCGGATCGGGCTCGTGTTGCGCGATGCGCCGCATGGCCTGGCGCTTGGGGGCGCCGGTGACAGAGCCGCAAGGAAACAGCGCCTGCAGCAGGTCGAACAGCCGCGTGCCCGCTCGCGTGCGCGCACGCACATCGGACGTCATCTGCCACACCGTGGGCAAGGGGTGCACATCGAACAAGCTGGGCACCGTCACCGAACCCGGCACCGCCACGCGCGAAAGATCGTTGCGCAGCAGATCGACCACCATCACGTTCTCGGCGCGCTCCTTCGGACTGGACGCCAGTTGCGCGGCCAGCGCGGCATCGTCGCGCGCACCAAGACCGCGTGGCGCCGTGCCTTTCATCGGTCGCGTGAGCACGTGCTCGCCATCCCAGTCGAAGAACAGTTCCGGGGACACGCTGAGCACCTGCTGTTCACCGCTGTCGATGTACGCAGCGTAAGCCGCGGGTTGCTCGCGCCGCAGCGCGTTGAACAGATCGAACGCGCTGCCTTGCTGCAATTCGCCCTGCCAGCGCGCGGTGTGGTTGACCTGGTACACCTCGCCGGCCTCGATCGCGCGCCGCAATGCGGCCAGGGCGTCGTCGAAGTCGGTGCGCGCGCAGGGCGCGTCGGCCCAGGTCGCGCGCGCCGCGCCGTTTTCCGCCGTTGCATCGTGTTCCAGTGGCGCGTCGTGCACGCCAAACCACACCAGCGGCCCGTCGGGCACTTGCGTGGGCAGGGCCGCGTCGAACGCGCCCGCCGCTTCATACGACAACCAGCCGACCACCCACGCACCGCGTTGTGCGGCGGCTTCGGCGGCCTCGATCACGCGCCGGACGTCGGACCCGCTGTCGGCCCGCAGCACCGCGCGCGGCGCGCCGAAATCCAGTTGCAAGGCGCCATGCGACGCCAGACCGCTCGCCTCGAACGCGAGGCGGGCATGCACCGGACTCACGCAGCGCCGATGTTCGGCACCAGCGCGCCCGGGTTCTGGCCGTTGCGTTGCGCGCCGGTGAACGCCAGCATGCGGTCGATCGGCAAGCGCGCGCGCGGGATCAGCGCCTGGTCGACGTGGATCTCGTTCAAGCCCTTCTCCAGGATCTGCGCCACGCCGGCCAGGCCATTCATGGCCATCCAGGGGCAGTGCGCGCAGCTCTTGCAGGTGGCGCTGTTGCCGGCGGTCGGCGCTTCGATGAACACCTTGCCGGGGTTCTGCTGGCGCAGCATGTGCATCATGCCGTTGTCGGTGGCGACGATGAACTCGGGCGCGTCGAACGTGCGCGCGGCCTTGAGAATGGCCGAGGTCGAGCCCACGGCGTCGGCCAGCGCGATCACGTCGGCCGGGCTCTCCGGGTGCACCAGTACCTTGGCCTTCGGGTGTTCCTTCTTGAGCGCTTCGAGCTCGAAGGCCTTGAACTCGTCGTGCACGATGCAGGAGCCCGACCACATCACCATGTCGGCACCCGTCTCGCGCTCGATGTAGGCGCCCAGGTGCTTGTCGGGCGCCCACAGAATCTTGTGGCCCTTGTCCTTGAGCGCGCTCACGATGTCGAGCGCGCAGCTGGACGTGACCAGCCAGTCGGCCCGCGCCTTCACGGCCGCGCTGGTGTTGGCGTAGACCACCACCGTGCGGTCCGGGTGCGCATCGCAGAAGGCGCTGAACTCGTCGATCGGGCAGCCCAGGTCGAGCGAGCAGTTGGCGTCGAGGTCGGGCATGAGCACGGTTTTTTCCGGGCTCAGGATCTTGGCGGTCTCGCCCATGAAGCGCACGCCCGAGACCACCAGCGTGGTGGCGGCGTGGTCGCGGCCAAAGCGCGCCATTTCCAGCGAGTCGCTCACGATACCGCCGGTCTCGATGGCCAGGTCCTGGAGGTCCGGGTGCACGTAGTAGTGCGACACCATCACCGCGTTGCGCTCCTTGAGCAGTTGGCGGATGCGCTCTTTCAGCGCGGCGCGCTGCTTCGGGCCGGGCTCGACCGGCACGCGCGCCCAGGCATGCTGCGTGGGGCAGGCCGGTTGCTCGTATTCGACGTCGATCACGTCGCTGGAATCGTGGGTAGTCATGTCTCGTGTGCTTCAGAGCGTCTGGAAACGCATGGAGAAGTCGGTGGCTTTTATGTCTTTGGTGAGCGCGCCGATGGAGATGCGGTCAACCCCGGTTTCTGCAAGGGCGCGCACGGTGTCCATGTTCACGCCGCCCGAAATTTCAAGCACCGCGCGGCCGGCGTTGCGGCGCACGGCCTCATGCAGTGTGGACAAGTCCATATTGTCGAGCAGCACCATCGTGGCGCCGCGGGCCAGGGCCTCGTCGAGCTGGTCCAGGGTTTCCACCTCGATCTCGACGAAGTTCGCCGCCGGCGCGGTCTCGCGCACACGCTGCAGCACCTGGGCCACGCCACCGGCGGCGGCAATGTGGTTTTCCTTGATCAGCACCGCGTCGTACAAGCCGATGCGGTGGTTCACGCCGCCACCCGTCTTGACCGCGTACTTCTGCGCCAGGCGCAGCCCCGGCAGCGTCTTGCGCGTGTCCACGATCTGTGCGCGCGTGCCGGCCACGGCGTCGACGAAGGTGGCGGTGCGGGTGGCCACGGCCGAGAGCAGTTGCAGGAAATTGAGCGCGGTGCGCTCGGCGGTGAGCAAGGGCTGCGCACGGCCTTCGATGGTGAGCACGGTCTGCTCGGCTTCGCAGCGCTGGCCTTCGCGCACATGCCAGGTCAACGTGGCCTGCGGGTCGAGCGCGAGCACCGCCGCTTCCACCCACGGCGCACCACACACCACGGCCGCCTCGCGCGCGAGGATGCGCGCCCGCGCAGGGCGTTCGCGGTCCACCAGCGCGGCGGTCAGGTCGCCCGTGCCGACGTCTTCGTCCAGGGCACGCTCGACATCGCGGCGGGCCAGTTCCTGCAGTTGGGACAGCGTGAATTCAGGGGGTTGTTTCATGGGCCGCAAGCATATCGGTTTGGTCTATAGTGCCGCATTCTCACCCACCCCCTTCCCGCACTGCGGAAACCCACATGAGCACCCCCACGAATTCGACGCCCATGGCCACCCCTTACGGCACACTGCCCGCGGCCTCGCCCCTGCCAGGGCGCAAGCCGGTCAGCCTGCCACGGCTCAACGAATTGCGCGAGCGCGGCGAGAAGATCACCATGCTCACCGCGTATGACGCGACCTTCGCCGCCGTGGCCGACGCGGCTGGCGTGGAATGCATTCTGGTCGGCGACTCGCTCGGCATGGTCTGCCAGGGCCTGCCCAGCACCGCGGGCGTGACGCTGGAAACCATGGCCTACCACGTGGAGAGCGTGGCGCGCGGCCTGCGCCGTGTGCAAGGCACCGCCTGGCTGTTGGGCGACCTGCCGTTTGGCAGTTACCACGAGTCGAAGGAACAGGCCATGCGCAGCGCGGCGCAACTGGTGCATGCCGGCGCGCACATGATCAAGATCGAAGGCGGCGGCTGGACGGCCGAGACCGTGCGCTTCCTGGTCGAGCGCGGCATTCCGGTGTGCGCGCACCTGGGCCTCACGCCCCAGACCGTGCACGCCCTGGGCGGCTACCGCGTGCAGGGCCGTGGCGATGCGGCCGCGCTCATCCTCAAGCGCCACGCGCTCGAATTGCAAGACGCGGGCGCCACCATGCTGGTGCTGGAAATGGTGCCGGCCGCGCTATCGGCCGAAATCACGACCCAACTGCCCCACTGCCACACCATCGGCATCGGCGCGGGCAAGGGCACCGCGGGCCAGGTGCTGGTGATGCACGACATGCTCGGCATCAACCTCGGCAAGAACCCGAAGTTCGTGCGCAACTTCATGGACGGCGCGAGCAGCGTGCGCGACGCGATGGCGGCCTACGTGGCCGCGGTGAAGGACGGCAGTTTTCCGGACGACAGCCTGCACGCCTGGTAAGCGGCAGGCTTAACGGCCTGGCGTCAGCTCTTCTGTGGCCGCGGCGTTGTGGTGGGCTGGGCAACGGCCTTGAACTCGACGAGTCGACCACTTTTTACCGTCAGATTCAGCGTGGATTGAAGTGCAGCGAGGCCTGCAGGTGTCAAGTCTGCTGCCTTCACGGCGCGTGGCGTCGACGGCGTACTTCGGTCGCCCAACAGCAGGTTGAACGTGTGGGTCAACAAGTCCAGGTAGGCGACGGCTGGCCCGCTCACGTCGACTTGACTGGCCGCCAACAAATCCCGAATGATCCGGCCATCCCCACTCGTCAAATCGTCGAGCAAGGACACCATTCCCTCCCTGTCGCGGACTGGCGGGACGGAGGCCAGTTTGGGCTCTGGGTTCTTCGGGACAACGTAAGCGGCGACCTCCGCCGCGTTGAATGGATTCGGGCCGACGCGTTTTGCAGGCTGTTTGGGGCCACGAACCACATCTCCCATCCACTGGGAGACGCGTACATCGCTCTTGTCCCAGTTCAACGCATTGAAAGTGGCCAAAGACTTTTCAGCGACGACCATAGATTTCAGCAGTTTCATCATGGACTGAGCTGTTCCCGCGGCGTCCAACGCGTCAAGGAGCGCATCACTGAAATCGGCTGCAACGTTGGACCGGCGCATGTTGAGAATGTCTTCCACCTCTTTCTTGGCATCTTCAAGCTCTGGCGTCAGGTCGTCTTCCAGCAGAAACGCACCCATGAGCTTCATCAGTACCTCATCGCTCAGGAGCTTGGCTTTGAACGTGCCGGATGGGCCCTTTCGCATCTCGGGCGTGATCAGCGCGTCTGCTTTCGCTTGTTCGACTTGTTGGATGCGGACACCGACGTCCTTTTGGAGTTGCACAAGAGAAACGTTTGTGAGCTTGACCCCGTTGGTGACCAGGAAGTCAACCGCCCCTTTCAATCGCTTGAGCTGGGCCAGATCGTTGCCCTTGAGGCGCTTCTCAGCGCCCTCTACCCGGGCTATAGCACCCTCTGTCGTGAGAATGGCGCCCAGGCGCGACTGGGCAAGCTGGTCAATGTCCCGGATTCTGGTCAACGTGAACCGCGTGCCAGGGAGCGTGGCCTCGGCAGGCGTGCCTGATCTCGCCATGCGATCGAGTGAGGTGGTCAGATCGCGCAGCTCGACAAGTTCGTCTTTGGTGAACTTGCTGATGGTGCCCGCATCGCTGCTGTCCTTGTTCTTTTGCATCATGCGGTTCAGAAGTTCTGCCTTGACCGAGAACTGCAATTGATGGGGAACAACATCTTCTGGAGCCGAAGTTGGGGAAGAACCCTTCTGGGGGCCTTTGGCAAGCACCAAAAACTTTTCGAGGTTTTCATTCAGAACGGCGAGTTGACCGTCCTTCAATTTGGGCAGTTGGTGATGCAAGCGATCGCCACACGCATCCGCTGTGAACTCCACGATGCCCGGCGTCTTTGCATCAATACCCAGCTCCTGCCTGAACGAAGCGAGTTTCCGCGCGGCTTTCACCGCTTTCTCTGCGGCATCCGGCGATTTTTTCGAGGACTCCGCCGCCTTCCTTGTAGCCGCCTCCGCGTTCATGGAGTCGTCCTCCGCCTTCTTCGCTCTCCTGTCGACGATGGGCGCCAATGCTTTAGCCACAGCCTTGCACGCCTTCGGAACACCTTTGAAGTCTCCATCCGTCAGCGCAACCATGACATCGTTCAGACACTTGTCTGCGGCCAAAACGACGTCCTGAGCTTTCTGCCTCCACTGCGCCTCTACCGACGCGGCGCGAGCGGGTTCGGCCGTCTCGGTTTTGATCAGCCGCGGTGTGAGGCCAAGATTCCCGCCGCCTGCGGCGCGTGGCCTGCTCGGTGGGACCTGCGTGGCACCCGAATTGCCAGTCACTGTATTGATATCGGGTGCGCTCGTCTGCGGCCTCGGTGGAGAAACGGGGTTGCTCAGTGGCGCAATCGGCTTGTTGTTCAAGGTGCTCATGGACGGTCCTTCTTCAACTTGCGGGACAACGGCAGTCCAACGGACCGGCGGGCGCCATCCATCGCTTACAAGTCGTTAAGTAACCAGGGGGTGAGTACGGTTCCCCCGTATCCGGCCCGACGATCCTCCCCCCACCTCGGGCAGAACCACGGAAGCCACCGTACATACCCGTTGCCGCCCATGGCGGCGGCCATCGGCGCGCGGCGATAATCTCACCCGGCCGGCCGCTGCGGCCCAACCTGATCACCGCATGAAACTCGTTCACACCATCGAAGAGCTGCGCGCCGCGCTGCGACCTTTCAACGCACCGGCCCTGGTGCCCACCATGGGCAACCTGCACTCCGGCCACCTCGACCTGGTGCGCGCCGCCAAGCCCCTGGGCGACGTGACGGTCGCCAGCATCTTCGTCAACCGCCTGCAGTTCGCGCCGCACGAAGATTTCGACACCTATCCCCGCACGCTCCAGGCCGACTGCGACAAGCTCGCCGCCGAGGGCTGCGACGTGGTGTTTGCGCCGTCGGAAAAAGAGCTGTACCCCGAGCCTCAGGGCTTCAAGGTGCAGCCACCGACCGAGCTGGCCGACATCCTGGAAGGCCATTTCCGCCCCGGCTTCTTCATGGGCGTGTGCACCGTGGTGATGAAGTTGTTCCAGTGCGCGCTGACCGAGGCCAAAGGGCCGCGCTACGCGGTTTTCGGGCAGAAGGACTACCAGCAACAGATGGTGATCCGGCGCATGGTGCGGCAGTTCGCGCTGCCCATCGAGATCGTGAGCGTGCCCACGCAGCGCGCGGCCGATGGCCTGGCGCTGAGTTCGCGCAACGGCTACCTCAGCGAGAGCGAGCGCGCCGAAGCGGTGCAACTTTCCCTCGCGCTGCGCGCGCTGGGCCGTGACGCCCTGGCCGCCGCCGATGGTCTGGCGCGCCATTTGCCGGCGCTCGAAGAACGCGCCATGAAAGACCTGGCCGCGCGCGGCTGGCAACCGGACTACCTCACCGTGCGCCGCCGCATCGACCTGCAAACCCCGCAAGCTGGCGACCCGCTGGTGGTGCTGGGCGCCGCGCGCCTGGGCAAGACGCGCCTGATCGACAACTTCGAGGTCTGACCACCGGGAGGACACGCCATGTTGCAACTGCGACCGAATTGCGAATGCTGCAACCGCGACCTGCCCAATGAGAGCACCGAGGCGCGCATCTGCACCTTCGAATGCACGTTCTGCAGCGATTGTGCCGAGGTCCGGTTGCACCACATCTGCCCCAACTGCGGCGGTGAACTGGTCCGCCGCCCGCGCCGGCCAGCGGCAGCGCTGGCGCGCAACCCCGCCTCGACCGACCGGGTGTTCAAGCCCGAAGGCTGCGCGGCGAAACCGGCCTGACTACAGGCCTTCGTCCTTGGGGTCGCGCCCCATGAGTTCGGCCACGGCCTGCGCGGGCTGCAAGCGCCCTTCCAGCAGCGCCACCACGCCCTCGCTGATGGGCATGTCCACCCCGAGCAGGCGCGCGCGCTGCACCACGGTGCGCGCGCTGTAGACGCCTTCGGCCACGTGGCCCAGCGACGCCACCGCTTGCGACAGGCTCATGCCCTGGGCCAGCAATTGACCCACCTTGCGGTTGCGCGAGAGATCGCCAGTCGCGGTGAGCACCAGGTCGCCGAGGCCCGACAAGCCCATGAAGGTGTCGACGCGCGCGCCCAAGGCCACGCCCAGACGGGTCATCTCCGCGAGACCACGCGTGATCAGCGCGGCGCGCGCGTTGAGACCGAGGTTCAGGCCGTCACACAGGCCCGTGGCGATCGCCAGCACGTTCTTCACCGCGCCGCCCACTTCCACGCCAACGATGTCGTCGTTGGCATAGACGCGCAGCGCCGTGCTGTGAAACGCGGCCACCAGCATCTCGCGCACGTCCGCATGTTCGCTCGCGGCCACCAGCGCCGAGGGCTGGCCCTTCGCCACTTCCTGGGCAAAACTGGGGCCACTGAGCACGGCGCCCTTGAGCCGGGGCGCCACCTGGGCGCGCACTTCATGGCCGAGCAAACCGACCACCGACCCGTCGCCCAGCGACGCCTCGAAGCCCTTGCAGAGCCAGGCCACGGGCCCGGGATATTCGGCCAACACCTGCAGCATGCCGCGCAGGCCGGACATGGGCGTGCCGATGACCACGAGGTCCGCACGCGCCAGGTCCGCCGCAGCGCTGTCCAGCGATCCGGCAAGAATGTTCAGCGAAGGGGGCAGCGCCACGCCGGGCAGGTAGCGGCGGTTCTCGCGATGGGCCTGCATGTCGCTGGCCTGTTGTGCGTCACGCGCCCACAGCGTGACGCGGCGCGCGTCACTGCCCTGCGCAGCCGCGCCAATGGCCAGCGCGGTGCCCCAGGCACCGGCTCCGAGCACGACGATGTTCATCGGGCGTTGGGCCAGCAACCGATGGTCGGCGCGTTATTGCGTGACGATGCGCGGTGCGTCGTCAGCGGCTTGCGCCTGCTGTTGTTCGTACATCGCCTGGAAGTTGATTTCGGCCAGGTGCACCGGCGGGAAACCACCGCGCTGAACAATGTCGGCCACGTTGCTGCGCAGGTAGGGGTAGACGATCTGCGGGCAGGCGATGCCCATGATCGGGCCCATCTGGTCTTCCGGCAGGTTGCGGATCTCGAAGATGCCGGCCTGCTTGGCTTCGACCAGAAACACCGTCTTGTCCTTGATCTTGGTGGTCACCGTGGCGGTCACGCAGACTTCGAAGACGCCGTCGGCCACCGAACCCGCTTCCACGCCGAGCTGGATGTCCACGGTGGGTTGCTCCTGCTCGAGCAGGATCGCCGGGGAATTCGGCTGCTCCAGCGAGGCTTCCTTGAGGTAGACGCGCTGGATCTGGAAGATGGGGTCCTGGTTTTCTGCCATGGTGGTGTCTCGAAAAGATGGAAGCAAAAACAAACCCGCCGGAGATCAAGTCCCTGCGGCGGGCACGGGGCCGATTATGTCAGCCCGACAAGACACGTTGGCGGCTCAGGCCTGCAACAAAGGCTCGAGCCCGCCGCGGCCTTCGAGCGCGTGCAGGTCGTCACAACCGCCCACGTGCGTGTCGCCGATGAAGATCTGCGGCACGCTGGTGCGCCCGGTCAATTGGGTCATGTGGGCACGCAACTCGGGCTTGCCATCGACAAAAATCTCTTCGAGATCCACCACGCCCTTGCGATCGAGCAAGGCCCGGGCCCTGTTGCAATACGGGCAATACGCACTGGTGAACATCTTGACTTTTGCCATGTGAAAAACCCGACGGGCTGAAAAAAAAACAGCCGCAATGATCAGGTTTTTTCGACCGGCAGGTTGGCCTTGACCCAAGCGCCCATGCCGCCGGTCAGGGATTGCGCGTTCTCGTAACCGAGCTTCTTCGCGATCGCCACACCCCGGTTGGCCGCAGCGCCGTTCGCGCACACGAAAACGAGCTTGGCGGCCTTGTTCTTGATGGTGCCCGGCAGTTTGGCCTCGAGCTCGCCCAGTGGCACGTTCTTCGCGCCGATCACATGGCCTTCCGCAAAAGCGGCGGCATCGCGCACGTCCACCACGAACGCCTTTTCGCGGTTCATGAGCTGCACGGCCTCCGTCGTGTTGAGGGAGCCGGCGCGCCCGCCCGCGGCGACCAGCGGCCAGAGCAGGAAGGCCCCGGAGGTAAGGGCCACGGCGATCAAAACCCAGTTGTCGATAAAGAAACTCACAGATACACCTTTCGAGTAAGCCCGGGATTTTAGAATGCCCGGTTGCGTCGCGCCGGGTCTTCCCGCCAGCGCATCCACTTTCATCTCCCCTCCGCCCTTCAACGCACGCTCCCCTGCCATGCACAAACTCGTCCTGATTCGCCATGGCGAATCCACCTGGAACCTGGAAAACCGCTTCACCGGCTGGACCGACGTGGACCTCACCGCCACCGGTCTGGAACAGGCCAAAAACGCCGGCCGCCTGCTCAAGGACGGGGGCTACGACTTCGACCTGGCCTACACCAGCGTGCTCAAGCGCGCCACGCGCACGCTGTGGCACACCCTCGACGAGATGGACCGCACCTGGTTGCCGGTGGTGCACAGCTGGCGCCTGAACGAGCGCCATTACGGCGCTCTGCAAGGCCTGAACAAGGCCGACATGGCCAAGCAATACGGTGACGCGCAGGTGCTGGTCTGGCGCCGCAGCTACGACACGCCGCCACCCGCGCTGGAGCCCACCGACCCGCGCAGCGAGCGCGGCGACCGCCGTTACGACCGCCTCAAGCCCGAGGATGTGCCGCTGACCGAGTGCCTCAAGGACACCGTGGCACGCGTGCTGCCGTTCTGGAACGAGGCCATGGCCCCTGCCATCAAGGCCGGCAAGCGCGTGGTCGTGGCCGCGCACGGCAACAGCATCCGCGCGCTGGTGAAGTACCTCGACGGCATTTCCGACAGCGACATCGTCGGCCTCAACATCCCCAACGGCATTCCGCTGGTCTATGAGCTCGATGCGGAGCTCAAACCGATCAAGCACTACTACCTGGGTGATGCGGCGGCGGCCGCAAAAGCCGCGGCCGCCGTGGCGGCCCAAGGCAAGGCCTGAAGCGGACCTTGTTCACGCGCTGCGGAAATTGCAGCACGTGGACACAAGGGAACCGAAGCACTTCATAAAGCTCCAAGGTGTATATTGACCCGACAGGGTCTCGCAGGCCCTGCACGGGCTTTTTTACTGGGGTATTTCGATGGCAAAACAGGTGGGCCACAAGCTCAAGATCGTTGGCTGGGTGGCTGCTGGCGCGATCGCCGGGGCCTTGACCACGGTGCAATTGCAGGCGGTTGCACGGGGCTCGCTCGCCCCCTTGCCGCTGGAAGAGCTGCAGCAGCTCGCGGCCGTGTTCGGCATGGTCAAGAGCGACTATGTCGAACCCGTTGACGAGAAGAAACTCATCTCCGAGGCGATCACGGGCATGGTCGCCAGCCTCGACCCGCATTCCCAGTACTTCGACAAGAAGTCGTTCAAGGAATTCCGCGAAGGCACCTCCGGTCGCTTCGTCGGCGTGGGCATCGAGATCACGATGGAAGACGGTCTGGTCAAGGTCGTCTCGCCGATCGAGGATTCGCCCGCGTTCCGCGCCGGCCTCAAGACCAATGACCTGATCACCAAGATCGACGACACGGCGGTCAAGGGCCTGTCCATCAACGACGCCGTCAAGCTCATGCGCGGCGAGCCCCGCACCAAGGTGCTGCTCAACATCTTCCGCAAGGACGAGAACCGCAGCTTCCCGGTCACGATCATGCGCGAAGAGATCAAGACGCAGAGCGTCAAATCGCGCATGGTGGAACCTGGCTACGCCTGGGTCCGGGTGTCACAGTTCCAGGAACGCACGATCGAGGACTTCTCCCGCAAGGTGGAAGACCTGTACAAGGCCGACCCCAACCTCAAGGGTCTGGTGCTCGATCTGCGCAACGACCCCGGCGGCCTGCTCGACGCGGCCGTGGCGCTCTCGGCGGCGTTCCTGCCCGAGAACGTGACCGTGGTGTCCACCAACGGGCAGCTGGAAGACAGCAAGTTCGTCTACAAGGCGATTCCGCAGCACTACCTGCGCCGTGCCGGGAGCGACCCCGTCAAGCGCCTGAACGACGTCACCAAGGGCGCGCTCAAGAAGGTGCCACTGGTGGTGCTGGTCAACGAAGGCTCCGCCTCGGCCAGCGAAATCGTGGCCGGTGCGCTGCAAGACCACAAGCGCGCCGCCATCCTGGGCAGCCAGACCTTCGGCAAGGGCTCGGTGCAGACGGTGCGCCCTCTGGGCCCCGACACCGGCGTGAAGCTCACCACCGCACGCTACTACACCCCATCGGGCAACTCCATCCAGGCCAAGGGCATCGTGCCCGACGTGATGGTGGACGAAACGCTCGAAGGCAACGTGTTCGCCGCCCTGCGCACCCGCGAGGCCGACCTGCAGAAGCACCTGGAAAACGGCCCCGAACCCGGCAAGAACGGCGCGGCCCTGACGGATGCCGAACGTGCGGCCGCACAGCAGCGCGATGAAGCCCGCGAAGCCGCTCGCAAGCGCCTGGAGGAAGAAGCCAAGCGGAACCCGAACCAGCGCCTGGTGCCCGAGTTCGGCACCGACAAGGACTTCCAGCTCCAGCAGGCGCTCAACCAGCTCAAAGGCCGCCCGGTGGTGGTCAGCAAGACGCTGGAAGTGCGCACCGAAGAGAAAAAAGAAAACTGACGGAACCCGCGGTTTGGGGTACGGCGTACCCCAAACCCGCGGCGCGACCCTTGGACGACGCTCAGCTCCTGCGCTACTCGCGCCACATCCTGCTCAACGAACTCGGCGTCGAAGGCCAGGAGGCGTTGCTGGCCTCGCATGCCCTGGTGATCGGCGCGGGCGGCCTCGGTTCACCCGTGGCGCTGTACCTGGGCAGCGCGGGTGTGGGCCGCATCACCGTGGTGGACCACGACACGGTCGACGAGACCAACCTGCAGCGCCAGATCGCCCACAACCTCGCGCGCGTGGGCCACGCCAAGGCCGAGTCGGTGCGCGACGCGGTTGCCGCGATCAACCCCGACGTGGTGGTCACGCCCGTGGTGCAACGCGCCGACGCCGCGCTGCTGGATGCGCTGGTGGCCCAAGCCGACGTGGTGCTCGACTGCACCGACAACTTCACCACCCGCCACGCCATCAACCGCGCCTGCGTGGCGCACCGCAAACCGCTGGTGTCGGGCGCGGCGATCCGCATGGACGGCCAGCTCGGCGTGTACGACTCAAGGACCCCCGGCAACCCGTGTTACGCCTGTGTGTTCCCCGAAGACGCCGGCGTGGAAGAAGCCCTGTGCGCCACCATGGGCGTGTTCGCGCCGCTGGTCGGCATCGTGGGCACCATGCAGGCGGCCGAGGCGCTCAAGCTGCTCACGGGACTGGGTTCGCGCATCACGGGCCGCCTGCTCATGATCGATGGGCGCGATCTTGCGTTCACCTCGATCGCGCTGCCGCAGAACCCGCAGTGCGCAGTGTGCGGCCAGCCGCACTGAGCGCTGTTCTCAGCGCGAGGGCCCCGGCATGGGGCAGGGCCCGTGGCGCTGGCGGAACGCGCGCGGCAACTCCGCCGACGCATCGGCGAACAGCCCTCTGCGCGCCTGCCGGGCCTGTGCTTCTTCTTTTTTGAACGGCCCGATGCTGCGACCCCAGCGGTACGACCACGCCTGGCCTTGAACCACCATCCAGGCGGCGATGTCCTCGTCCTGGTGCCTCAGCTTCACGATGCCGCGACCGTAGTCGTCGTGCCCACGCTCACGCACCTCGATGACCTGGTTCAGCACGCGCCTGGCCAGGACATCGCGCGACGCGGCACCACCGTTCTGGCAGATTTCGGGCGCGTCGATGCCGTTGATGCGCAGCTTGCGGTACCGGCCGCCATCCAGGGGCTTGACCCACAACGTGTCACCATCGAACACGCGGCTGACGCGCGCGGCGTAGACCGTCTCCGCGGGCGGTTCGTCCGCCGCGGCGATGCCCGAAGAGAACACGCCGCCGCACGCGCCCGCCAGCACCAGGATTGCGCCACGAAGGGTGCGGCTGCAGTCGTGCGCCCGCATCACCCTTTCTTGCCGCCCAACACCAGCAACGCCGCGCCGATCACGATCGCGCCGACGCCGGCCCACACCGGCACATTGACGGTTTCCTTCTGCTTCACCGACAGCTCCAGCGGACCCAGCTTCACGGCTTCGGTGTCCTTGGTGTAGCTGAAGCTGCCGTACACGAGGCCGAGCACACCGGCGACGATGAGGACGATACCGACCAATCTGGCTGCGTTCATGGGGATTCTCTCCAATGGCTGCGCTGCCACCGCCCGGCCCGACTGCCGACGGTGCAACGCAGGCAGCCATGATGCACCACTAGCCCAGCGCCAACTGCAAGCGTGCGCGCAGCGCCTCGTATTCGGCCTTGTGGTGGGTCTTGAGGCGGCGCAGTCCGGCTTCCACCATCTGCACCTGGCTCGCCGCGTCTTCGGTCTTGATGCGCTCGATCTCGGCCTGGATGGCCAGCAAGCGCTGGCGCGACGCTCGGCCGGCCTTGGTGCGCGGCGGTGTCTGCGCCGCCATGTCGAGCAGCAACTCGGTGATCAAGCCGAGCTGGCGGCCGTAGGTGGCGACCTCAAAGGCCTTGCGCTCGATCACCGGGTCGCCGGACGCCGTGTCGATACCGTCAAAGAACCATTGCGTGCGGGGTTCGATGCGCTGCGCGACATCGCCGCTGAAGGGCAGCTGCAGCTGCGGCGCCCACAGAAAGAGCCAAGGGAACATGTGCATCCTCCTCCTGAGATCTCGAGCGCAGCTTAGCGCAAGCCTTTCCACCAGCGCTCGTTCTGGCGCGGCTGGCCCACCGTGAGCACCTCGCCAATGGCCGGTGTGGCCAGCGGCAGACCTTCGCGCTCGGCGATGTCGGCCACACGGTTCATGGGTTCGGACCAGGGGTGGAAGCCCAGGTTGAAGGTGCTGTTGTGCACCAGGTACAGCTGCCGCGCCCGCAGGTCCTTGAACGCCTGCACGGTTTCCTCGGGCGACATGTGCACGGAAGGCCAGTAGCTGTCGTAGGCGCCGTTTTCCAGCAGGGCGATGTCGATGCGCCCAGCGCGTTCGCCGATGGTCTTGAAGCCTTCGAAGTAGCCCGAGTCGCCACTGAAGTAGATGCGTTCCTCACCGCTCTGGATGAGCCACGAGGCCCACAGGGTGCTGTTGCGGTCCCACAGCGTGCGGCCGGAGAAATGGTGCGCGGGCGCGGCCGTGAGTTGCACACCAGCGTGACTGCCGCGCTGCCACCAGTCGAACTCCTCCACGCGTTGCGGGTCCACGCCCATCTCTTGCAGCCTCGCGCGCAGCCCCAGCGGGACAAAGTAGCGCTGCACGCGTTCGCGCAGGTAGGCGATGGTGGCCTCGTCAAGGTGGTCGTAGTGGTCGTGCGAAAGAATCAGCCCTTCGATGGGCGGCAGTTCTTCCAGCGACAGGGGTGGCGCGTGGAAGCGCTTCGGGCCGGCCCATTGCACGGGCGAGACGCGCTCGCTGAACACCGGGTCGATCAACCAGAACTGGCCGCGCAACTTGAGCAGGTGCGAGGAATGGCCCAGGCGCACGATGTGGTTGGCCGCCGGGTCCAGCGCGTCGAGCGTGGCGCGATCGATGCGGCGCACGGGAATCGCATCGCGCGGCTCGGCACCCTCCTGGGTTTCGAACAGGAAGCGGCTCCAGATGGTCCAGGTGCCTTGGGTGGGCCGGTCGCTCGGGTCGGGCGGGTTGCGAAACAGGCCGTCGTCACCGCGCTGGGCGGAGGCAGGGCGGTTCGATTCACTGGAGTGCGCCGTGCACCCCGCGAACAGGCCCACGGCGATGGCGAGCAGGCAAACCGAAGCAAGAACGCGCGGGAGCAGGGACATACAAACGCCGGGTGGATGAGACCCGTGCATGGTGCCCGTCCTGCCGGTCGGCGTCGATACCCCGCTGAAGATTTATCGAATCCCGCGGCGTCAGCCCGCGCCCTGCTCGCCCGAGTTCATCACGGCTGTGTAGCGGCGCTGCATTTCGTCGGTGCTGACGTCCTCGATGTGGTGCCCGATCAGCCAGCGGTGGCCAAAAGGATCGCGCACAACCCCTGAACGCTCGCCATAGAACGCGTCCTGCGCGGCGCGCTCCAGCGTGGCGCCGGCGTTCAGGGCCTGTTCGATCATGCGGTCCGCGTTGTCGACGTGCAGGTGGATGGACACGGGCGTGGCGCCGATCGTGGAGGCCGAGCGGATGCCGTATTCCGGGTACTCCTCGCTCAGCATGATGGTCATCGGGCCGAAGGCCATCTCCGCATGGCCGATGCGGCCGCCGGGTTCGGTGAGGCGGAATTTCTCGGTGGCACCGAAAGCGCGTTGGTAGAACGCGATGGCGGCGTTCGCGTCGGACACGCAGAGATAGGCAAAGACTTCTTCGATCTTCATGGGTCACCTCGTGGACAAACGGATGGAGGGAACACACATCTTCCCCACGGATCGTGCCGGGGTATAGAAAAAAATTGACCTCAACCGCCTTTCACGGGCAGGTGGTTCATCTCGGCCCCGCTGCTCTCGCGATAGGCCAGCGGCGTGACCCCGCTGAACGCCAGGAATTCGCGGTTGAAGTGCGACTGGTCGCTGTAGCCCAGGTCCACCGCCACGGCCGCCAGGGACGGGCCCGCGCGCAAGGCCGGCAAGGCGCGCTGAAAACGCTGCACGCGCAGAAACGTCTTCGGCGCCAGGCCCACGCTCTGGCGGAACAGTTCGATGAAACGGCGGTGGCTCACGCCGCCGTGGCGCACCGCAGCGGCCACCGAGGCACCGGCCTGGAATTGCGCCAGCGCGTTGGCCACGGCGGGGTGCAGCCCGTGCACGCGCGGCAGGCGCGCCGCGAGCTCGGCTTCGAGCAGCGCCAGGCGGTCTTCGGGTCGGTGCAGCGCGAGCAAACGGTCGCGCAGATGACATGCGGCCAACCCCCAGAGGTCCTCCAGGGACGTGTGCCGCTCGGCCAGTTCGCCCGCGTTCACGCCGAACAGGCAGGCGGCCGCGCCGGGCCTCAGCACCGCGCCCACGGAGCACGACGGCTCGCGCGACTCCCGCACATAGAAACGCGAACGCATGCCGCCGACCAGCGACGGTGCGACCCGCTGCGCGTTGATGTGCAGCGGGCTGTCGGTCAACCGCAAGACGAGGTGCATCGCGCCACTGGGCAGCGCGTGTTCGCGCCAGGGCGATGTGGTCCCTTCACCGATGACGGAATCGTCGCTCGCCCAGACCTGCGCCACAAAGGGACGCAAGGCGGGCGAAGGCAAGCGCAGGAGCGACATGGTGACGCTGGTTGTACCCCATCGCCACCGCGCGCTCAAGGCGCGTGCATCAGGCGGCGCTGAGCACGCCGTCGAGCCGGCGCAGGCCCGCGACGGTCTGCAGGCAGGCCTGCGCCGCCTCGGTGCCTTTCACGGCGAAATGGCGCAGGAAGTATTTGCGGTGTTCGGCGTGTTCGTGGAAGTGGTGCGGCGTGAGCACGGCCGAGATCATCGGCACGCCGGTGTCCAGCTGCACGTCCATAAGCGCCTGCACCACCGTTTGCGACACGAAGTCGTGGCGGTAGATGCCGCCGTCCACGACGAGCGCGCTGCCCACGACCGCGGCGTAGCGGCCCGAGCGCGCCAGGCGCTGCGCGTGCAGGGGGATCTCGAACGCGCCGGGCACGTCGAACACGTCGATGCTGTCGGCGCCGAAGCCGGCGAGCGCCATTTCGGCGAAGAAGGCATCGCGCGCCTGGTGCACGATGTCGGCGTGCCACGACGCTTCGACGAACGCGAAGCGCAGGGTGGCGGGGAGGTGGAGGTGCTGGGAAGACTCGGTCTGATTCATGGTGTCCTCAGAAAAAGGAGGGGCCAACAAATCAGGGCGCACAAGCGCACGCGCCACCGACACGCCAGGGGCGCACGGGAGTGCATGGCTCGCGCTCTCTTTCATCCGGACTGTGACCGTCGGTCCCGGGATCTCACCGGGTCTGCTGACCCCATGCGCCGACATGGCCGGCGCGTGGGCGCTCGCGGGACTTGTGCGGTCGTGTCGCCACGCCGCCATCACCGCCGGTGGGGAATTGCACCCCGCCCTGAGAACGCTTGTGTCCGGCACGAAACCGGAACCAGCGCATTCTAGGCAGTGCCGGGTTCCCACGCTGTCGCGCGGGTTGATGTCCCTTCACGCCGTGACGATCCAGCCTTCGAGCGGATCGAACTCGGGCAGGCCCCAGCGCGGCTGGCCGGCCCGGTGCCGCTGCTCGGCCCAGGCCGCCTGCAGCAGGCACAGCACGGCGTCCAGGCTGTCGCCGCTGGGGTCGTCGGCCAGTGTGTCGCGCTGGGCATGTGTGAGCCGCAGGCGCAGGCCCACGGCCTGCAGGATGGGTGCCTGGCCGTTTTCCACTGCGTTGATGAGGGTCTTGCGCGCGATCAGCCGATCGGCCGTCTGTCTGGCCTTGTCGTCGCTCTTGTACGAAACCGTGCCGAGCACGCTGCGCGCGAGCAGGCCCGGGTAGGCCTCCAGACCCACACGGGTGCCGTCGCCCTCGAACAGGCCGGGCAGTGTGACACCCGCGGCGATCAGGCGCGGCACACCGGCATGCAGCATGAAGGCCACGGGCGGGTTGACCCACTTCATGCTCGGGCTGGAGCCGGCCGGGCCGTCGGTGGCGCGGTGGGCGAACTTGCCACCGACCGGGCGCGCATCGCAAAAGGCGGCGAAGCTGTCGCGAATGGACTCGCGCGACAGCGCCGCGTAGTGCGCCATGCAGGCGGCCCATTCGGTGGGCCAGCCCAGTTGGGTGACCAGTTCGCGCGGCAGGCCGAACGGCAGGTCGAAGCCGCCCACCCAATGGCCGGGCGCGGCCATGCGCTGGCTCCAGGCGTCGAGCGTCTCGAAGCGTTCCACCGCGTTGAGCACCACACGCCCCCGGTCCGCATGCCCCATTGCGAGGGTGATCGGCTTGCGTCGGCTGGGCGCGCTGGTGAAGTCGCAGCCCAGCAGGGTGAGGGCGGTGGAGCCGCTCATCCCAGTGCCAGCGCCGTCACACCCGCCGCGATGCACAGCGCGCCGAGGATGCGCGCGAAGCGATCGCCCTCGCCGAGCAGGTGGCCGCCGATCAGCGCGGCGAACAGCATCGACACCTCGCGCGCGGGCGCCACGTGCGACAGCGGGGCCTCGCGCATGGCGTACAGCACCAGCACGTAGGCCACGGGGCTGACCACCGCCACCAGCAAGGCATAGCGCCATTGTGTGCGCCAGAGTTGGCGGGCGGTGGGCAAGTCGCGCAGCACGCTGGGCGCGAGCAGGCCCACGCGCACGAAGTTGCCCATGTAGTCGATCAGGATCGGGGACATCAGCAGGATCTTGACGGCGTAACCGTCGACCACCGTGTAGGCCGCGATGAAGACGCCCGTGGTCACGCCGTAGACCATGCCCTTGTGCACGCGCTTGCGCGCCTTGGGGTCGTGCGCGGCGCGCAGCAAACCGGGGCCCCCGGCGATGAGAAAGACCCCACCCACCACGCCCACGATGCCCAAGGCACCCAGGGCCGAGATGCGCTCACCCAGGAACACGATGGCGATCAACGAGGACAACAGCGGCCCCGAGCCCCGCGCCAATGGGTAGACCACGGTGAGGTCGGCCTTGCGGTAGCCGCGCAGCAGGATGACGTAGTAGATGACGTGCAGCACGCCGCTGGCGACCACGAAACCCCACTCGGTCGCGCCCCAGCGCGGCACCTCTTCGCGCCCGAGCCACCAGCCCAGCGGCGCCCAGAACAGCATCATGAGAAAGGACGTGAAGAAGGCGAAGCGCGCGTCGCCCGCGGCCTTCTTGGCGGCGATGTTCCAGCAGGCGTGGATCAGGCCGGCGAGAACGATGAGACTGAACGCGGTCAGGGACATGGTGGCAAAAAAATGGCAAAAGCCGCAGCGCCCGACGGGCTGGCTGCGGCTTCACGGCCCACAGGGAAATTCAGGCGCGGCCGATGATGCTGGCGGTGGCCATCAGTTCTTCAAGCAGCGCCAGTGAAACACGGCCCGATACCGCATACGGATCGAACTCGGGCCGCTCGGAATACTTGAGCACGATCGAGGTGTTGATCTTCGACAGATTCGCCTGCCCCATCGTCCAGCCACCGAAGCGGCGTTCGGTGATTTCTTCGTATTCCAGCAGTTCCACTTCGGTGTGTCGCGGGTCGGCCACGATGTGGTTGTAGAGCTTGTTGACGGCGCCGCGTCCGCCTTCGATGGCCTGCAGGAACACGCCGCCACCGTAGCAGAGCACACCGGTGATGCCGTTGCCCATGTTGTGCAGGCGCGAGGCCTCCAGGATGGAGTCGATCGCCTTGGAGCAGTCCTTGTCGACTGCGCGGCTGACGTAGAGCAGGCGTACCAGCATGATGGGCCTCAGGATTGACGGGGGATGAGCGAGAGGAATTCGCGCCGCAGGTTGGGGTCTTTGAGGAACACGCCGCGCATGACCGAGTTGATCATCTTGCTGTTCATGTCCTTCACGCCGCGCCAGGCCATGCAGTAGTGGCTGGCTTCCATGACCACGGCCAGGCCGTCGGGCTGCGTCTTTTCCTGGATCAGGTCGGCCAGCTGCACCACGGCCTCTTCCTGGATCTGCGGGCGGCCCATGATCCATTCGGCCAGGCGCGCGTACTTGGACAGGCCGATCACGTTGGTGTGCTCGTTGGGCATCACGCCGATCCAGAGCTTGCCGATGACCGGGCAGAAGTGGTGGCTGCAGGCGCTGCGCACGGTGATCGGGCCGACGATCATCAGCTCGTTCAAGTGTTCGGCGTTGGGGAACTCGGTGATGCTCGGGCCCTTGACGTAGCGGCCATTGAACACTTCCTTGATGTACATCTTGGCCACGCGGCGCGCGGTGTCGCCGGTGTTGTGGTCGTTCTCGGTGTCGATGACCATGGCGTCGAGCACGCCCTGCATCTTGTCGGCCACCTCGTCGAGCAGCTGCTCCAGCTCGCCGGGCTGGATGAACTCGGCGATGTTGTCGTTGGAGTGGAAACGCTGGCGCGCGGCCTTCACACGCTCTCGGATCTTGACCGACACGGGCACGCCGATGTCGTCGTCGGGGGGGGCGGCGGATGTCATGTCGGATGCGGTTTTCGTCAGCATTGGGGCATGCTAACACCGGACCTCCCGGGCGTACGCCCCCTGGGGCTTTCTCAGCCGCCGAGCAATTGTTCCAGATCTTGCAGGGTATTGGCCTCGTGCAAGGGCTTGTCGTAGCGAATGCGCTGCATGCGCGGGAAGCGCAGCGCCACGCCGCTTTTGTGACGCGTACTGCGCGCGATGCCCTCGAAGGCCAGTTCGAACACCAGCGTGGGCCGCACGCTGCGCACCGGGCCGAACTTCTCCAGTGTGTCCTTGCGGATCACCGCATCGACCGCCTTGAACTGTTCGTCCGTGAGGCCGGAATAGGCCTTGGTGAAGGCCACGAGCTGCAGGCCGTCCGGGTCGGCCGGGCGGCGCTGCGCGATGGCCTCGACCACCGCCTGCGCTTCGGCCGCGTTCTTCGGCGGGCGGTTCCAGACCGCGAAGGTGTAGTCGGTGTAGACCGAGGCGCGGCGGCCATGGCCAGCCTGGGCGTAGATCAGCACGCCGTCGATCGAGAGCGGGTCGATCTTCCACTTCCACCACGCGAGCGGCGCGGACCCGTCGCCGCGCTTCTGCCGGCCGGTGCCGTAGTGGCTGTCGCGGTGCTTGAGCATCAGGCCTTCGACGCCGAGGGCGCGGGCCTGCGCGCGCCAGCTGGCCAGCGTGTTCCAGTCGTCGCCCGGCAACAGGGGTGAGCGCCACAGACGTGGCCCGGGCGTCTCGTGGAGTGTGGCGGCCAGGGCTTCGAGCCGTGCGCGGCGCTCGTGTTGCGGTGTGTGGCGCAGGTCCTCGTAGCCGGCTTCCACCAGGTCGTAGGCCATGAAGCTCACGGGCGCGTCGGCCAGCACCTTGGGGCCGAGCGTCTTGCGGCCGATGCGTTGCTGCAGCAAGGCGAAGGGCGCGGGGCCACCCTGGCGGTCGCAGCCGGGCAAGGAAGGTGCGGTGTCGTCCCACACCAGGATCTCGCCATCCACCACCGTGCCATCGGGCCAGCGCTGCGCCAGCGCCTGCAGCTCGGGAAAGCGCTCGCTCATGAGCTCTTCGCCACGCGACCACACCCACACCTGGCCCGCGCGCTTGACGATCTGGCCGCGGATGCCGTCGAACTTCCACTCGGCAAGCCAGCCGCTGGCCGGGCCCAGGCGTGCCTGCATGGTGTCGGCCGTGCCCGCGCTCGCGAGTTCCATGGCCAACAGATCGTCACCGGGCTCGGCACCCAGTGCGCTGGCCAGGAAGAACGGATAGGGCTGGCTCGGGTCGCCTTGTTCGGCGTTCCCGGTGCCAGCCGGTGCGACAAGGGCGCGGTACAGCCCGGCGGTGGGCGCGCGCTTGCTGTCGGTGTAGCCCATCATGCGGGCAGCGATCTGCTTCGCGTCGATGCCGGCGTGCGCGGCCAGCGCACGCTGCACCAGCAGCTTGCTCACGCCCACGCGAAAGCCGCCGCCCACCAGCTTGACGAGCAGGAAGCGCCCGGTGGCATCGAGCTCGCGCCACCAGCCGCCCAGGGCTTGCGCCACGGCTTCGTCGCTCTGGCCACGCAGGGGCAGCAGGCGCTCTTCCATCCATTCGCTCAGCCGGGTCTGCAGGCCCGCACCATCGCTGGGCGTGGGCAGCACGAGCGCGATGGTTTCGGCGAGGTCGCCGACCGCCTGGTAGCTGGCCTCGAACAGCCAGTCGGGCAGGCCCGAGTCGGCCAGCGCCTGGGCGCGCAATTGCGCGGTCTTGATCAGCTGGCGCGGCTTGCCACCGGCGAGGAAGTACACCGCCCAGGCCGCGTCGGCGTCGTCCACCTCGGCCAGGTAGCGGCGCAGCGCGGCGACCTTGGCGTTGGTGGCGGTGGTCGCGTCGAGTTCGTCGAACAGGGCCGCGAAGCGCTTCATGCGCCCTCCTCTGCCTCGTCGCCGTATTCGGTGTCGAAGCTCTCGGCCTGCAGGCCTTGTTCCTGCAGGTAGCGCACCAGCACCGGAATGCTCCCGTGCGTGACGATGATGCGTTGGGCGCCGCTGGACTCGATGGCGCCGAGCAGACCGGGCCAGTCGGCGTGGTCGCTGAGCACGAAGCCACGGTCGTGCCCGCCGCGCCTTCGCCAGCCGCGCACCTGCATCCAGCCGCTGGCGAAGGCGTCGGAGATGTCGCCGAAGCGTTTGATCCATGGCGTGCCCAATGCGGAGCCCGGGCACAGCACCAGCGCTCGGCGCAAGGTGGTCGGATCGCCGAACTCGCTCCCCTGCAGCGTCTCGGGCAGGTCGACGCCCGCGGCCCGGTACGCGCGGTTCAGCGGCTCGACCGAGCCGTGGCACACGATGGGGCCGATGGACGCGTCCACCCCTGCCAGGATGCGCTGCGCCTTGCCCAGGCTGTAGCAGGTGAGCACGCTGGCGCGGCCGGTCTCGGCGTTGTCGTGCCACCAACGGTTGATCTCGCCAAACAGTTCGGCATCGGATCGCCAGCGGTAGATCGGCAGGCCGAAGGTCGATTCGGTGATGAAAACCTCGCAGCGCACCGGCTCGAAGGGTGCGCAGGTGCGGTCGGGCATGGCCCCGGCGGGGGTGGTGCGGTAGTCGCCGCTGGCCACCCACACGCGCCCCTGGTGCTCCACGCGCACCTGGGCCGAGCCCAGCACATGCCCGGCCGGGTGCAGCGAGATGCGCACGCCCTGGTGCTCCACCGTTTCGCCATAGGCCAGGCCTTGCAGCGCGATGCCGTCGCCCAGTCGTGCGCGCAGCAAACCCTCGGACACCGCCGTCGCCAGGTAATGGCCATGACCGGTGCGCGCATGGTCCGAGTGCGCGTGCGTGATGACGGCGCGCTCCACGCGGCGCCAGGGATCAATGTAGAAATCACCGGGCGGGCAGTACAGCCCTTCAGGCCGCTGCACGATCAGGTCGTCGGACATGGCGTCAATAACGATGGCCCGTCACGAACAACGTGCCGCGCATGATTGCGAACGCGATGCGGTCCAGGCAGCGCTGCGCCCACGGACGCCGGCCGATCACCTGCGCATCCACGAGATGGCTGGCGTGCAGCACGAGATCGTCGAGGCAGCTGTGCAGCAGGCGGCAGAAGCGCCGGTCGGTGGTCATCACGTTGGCCTCGCGCGCGAGCAACATCGACAACGGGTCCAGGTTGGTGGAACCCACGGTGCACCAGCGCTGGTCCACCACGGCCACCTTGGCGTGCAGCGCGCTGGGCGCGTACTCATGGATCTCGATGCCGGCGTCCACCAGCCGCTGGTACACCGGGCGCGCCGCGCGGTACTGCAGGAAGTGTTCGTACCGGCCTTGCAGCAGCAGGCGCACGCGCACGCCGCGCTCGGCCGCCAGCGTGAGCGCGCGGCGCAGCTTGCGCCCGGGAATGAAGTACGCGTTGGCGATCACGATCTCGTGGCGCGATTCGCCAATGGCTTTGAGGTAGGCGCGCTCGATGTCGTGCCGGTGCGTCACGTTGTCGCGCAGCAGCAGCGTGGCGCGCGCGCCGTCCACGCCCAGCGGCAACGGCGAAGTCTCTTCCTCGGTGCCCGCGGTATCGAGCGACGCATGCCTCTCGATCTGCTGCAGCAGGCGCGTGAAGTCGCCCACCGGGCGCGAGGCCCGCAACGCGTCCCACGCGGCCTTGAATTCGCGCTGGCGCGCGCGGCGCGCGGCCAGCGTGCGCCACCAGAGCGTTTCCATGGTGTCGACCATGTCGTCCACCAGCGGGCCGGCCACACGCAGCGCGAAATCAAGCCGGGGCGCGGTGAGCCGGCCGAGCGCCACGTCGTCCTGGTCGTCGATGACGTTGATGCCACCGCAAAAGCCCAGCACACCATCGATCACGCACAGCTTGCGGTGCAGCCGGCGCCAGTTGCGCGGCAGCAGCAGCCCCAGCCGGCCCAGCGGCGCGTAGATGCGCATGGTCACACCGGCATCGGCAAACCGCCGCGTCCACTCGTCGGGTACATAAGGCGTGCCCACGCCGTCGATGAGCAAGCGCACCACCACGCCGCGCCGCGCCGAGCGCTCCAGCGCCTCGGCCACGCACAGCGCCGAGCCGGCGAATTCGAAGATGTAGGTTTCCAGGTGCACCACGGTGCGCGCGGCGTCCATAGCATCCACCAGGGCGGGGAAAAATTCCGCGCCGCCGTTGAGCAACAGGAGCTGGTGGCCCGGCCGCATGGGCGGGTGGCGCGCGCTTCTGGAATGAGGAGGCGCCGCGCTCACCGCAGTTCGATCTCGGCGATGAGGGGCAGGTGGTCCGACATGCGCGACCACACCCGCCCGTGCGGCACGTGCGCCGACACGAGCCGCAGGCCGCGCACGAAAATGCGGTCCAGGTGCAGCAGCGGCAGGCGCGATGGGTAGGTGGCCAGCCGAATGCCTTCGAAGGTGTGCAGGTCCAGCGTCGCCATGGGCCGCAGCAGCTGCGCGCCCCAGTCGTTGAAATCGCCCGCCACCACCAGCGGCGTCTCGGGCGGCACGGCGGTGGCGATGTACTGGCCCAGGCGCTGCACCTGGCGCTCGCGGCCTGCGTGCATCAGGCCGAAATGCACCACGATCACATGTACCTCGACCCCATCCACCAGCAGGTTCACATGCAGCAGGCCGCGCTGCTCGAAGCGGTGGTCGGAGACGTCGGAGTGCTGGGTGTCGATCACCGGCCAGCGCGAGAGCAATGCGTTGCCGTGCTCACCGTGGCGCGTGATGGCGTTGGTGCGGTACACCGACTCATAGCCCTCGGGCGAGAGGTAACCGGCCTGGTCCAGGTCGGGCCAGCGGGTGAACTGCTTTTCAAACTTGCGGTGGTGGCGGCGCACTTCCTGCAGACAGACGATGTCGGCGTCGAACTGTTCCACCGCGTGTGCGAGGTTGTGGATTTCCAGCCGGCGCGCAGGCCCCAGGCCCTGCACGCCTTTGTGGATGTTGTAGGTCGCGATCCGCAGGATGCTGCTCATGGGCAAATCATGCCACCAACCGGTCAGCGCGCCGGCGTGCCACCGAGGCGGGGCAGCCAGGCAATCGCTTCGGCGTTCGACGGCGAAAAGCAACGTTCAGCCGCCTCGCGCCAGGGCAGCCACAGCTGGTCACGGTGCTCACGCGGGCTCAGGCGCACCGGTGCGGCCTGGGGAATGCACAGGCCGAAGAGATGCTCGGTGTTGTGCGTGATGCCGGGCGCGTACCGGTGCCGCCATTGCGGGTAGATCTCGTACACGTTTTCCAGCGCCCAGTCGGTCAACACGTGGCCAGGCGCGCTCGCGTCCAGCCCGGTTTCCTCCATCACCTCGCGCACCGCGGTCGCTTCAAAGGCCTCGTCCTCGGTGTCCTTGGAGCCGGTGACCGATTGCCAGTAGCCGGGCGCATCGGCGCGCTCGATCAGCAGCACCTGCAGGGCCGGGGTATGAATCACCACCAGCACCGATTGCGGGATCTTCACGGAACGGGCAGGTTTAACGGCGGCGGCGGGCCGACGGCGGTGGCGGCGACACGGCCCGTGGGGCGCGCAAACGCTGCACCAGCTTCCACGCCGACCACAGTCGCATGCCCAGGCCCACCGCGCGTCGCGGCCGCCACAGGGTCAGCAGCAAGGGAGCCGCGACCGCCGCCAAAGGATGGCTGCGCAGCCAGAGCCAGCCGTCCTGAATGCGGTCGATCCAGGTGAGCGCCGGTTGCACGCCCCGCAGTTCCTCGGTGATCAGCTCGCGCAGCACGGCCGAACGCTGTACCAGCCGTTCGCGCCGCCGCGCCAGCAGGTCCGCGCGGGGTGGGTTCACACGTCCTCCTCTTTCGCCGCGCGCAGGCTCTCGCGGTCCTGCTTGAGTTCTTCCACGCTGGCCGAGAACAGCCGCGTGCCCGAGCGCACGCGCTCACGTGCAAGCCAGGCAGCGATCGCGCCCGAGCCGAGGAACAGCGCCGTGAAGATGCCCAGCGGCAGCAGGCGGTGGGTGTCCCACAAGGCCACGGTGATGAAGAGCGCGAGCAAGACCACGCCCAGGCTGAGAAAGGCCACCGCCACCGCGCCGTAGACCAGCAGGGCGCCGACACGCAGCACCTCCTCCTGGGCTTCGATGCTGAACAGCTCCAGCCGCAGCTGCGCCATTTCCAGCACGGTGGACACCAGCCCCTTGAGGGACGACGACAGGCGCTGCGGCGTGGCCATGGAGGCGTTCGCCCGGCTCAGCGGCGGCTGATGAGCATGCCGACCAGCAGGCCCACACCGGCGGCGGCGCCGATGGCGGACCAGGGGTGATCGTGCACGTAGTCGTCGGTGGCGCGCGCCATTTCAGCCGTGCGCTCCTTGATCACGGCCTCGGCGTCCGCCAGCTTGTGGCGCGCCTCGCGCAGGTTTTCGCTGATGCGCTCGCGCAACTCAACCACCTTGCCTTCGGTCTGGTGGGCGGTGGCTTGCATGAGTTCCTCCGCATCACCGATCACGCGCTGCAGGTCGGCCACGAGTTTGTCTTTGTCGGCCAGGGTATGTTCACGAATCTTGGGCATGAGGCACTCCTTTTAAAAGTTCATGGTAACAAAGGGGGTGCGGCAGATGGCCGCCAGCTGTGCGCAAGCGACCCTTTGAGACAAGAAAAAAGGGCGCCTTCCGGCGCCCCTTTCAGAATCGTCTGACAGACCGTTCGCGTCAGGCGGATTTGGCCAGGTCCACGTTGCGCAGACGGATGTGCAACTCGCGCAGCTGCTTCTCGTCCACCGGGCTCGGGGCCTGGGTCAGCAGGCACTGGGCGCGCTGGGTCTTGGGGAAGGCGATCACGTCGCGGATCGACTCGGCGCCGGTCATGAGCGTGACGATGCGGTCCAGGCCGAAGGCCAGACCGCCGTGAGGCGGCGCGCCGTACTGCAGCGCGTCGAGCAGGAAGCCGAACTTGAGCTGGGCTTCTTCGGGCGTGATCTTGAGCGCGTCGAACACCTTCTGCTGCACCGCAGCGGTGTGGATACGCACCGAACCGCCGCCGATTTCCCAGCCGTTGAGCACCATGTCGTAACCCTTGGCGATGCATTTCTCGGGCGCAGTCACCATCCAGTCTTCGTGGCCGTCCTTCGGCGCGGTGAAGGGGTGGTGCACGGCCGTCCAGCGGTCGGCTTCCTCGTCGTGTTCGAACATCGGGAAGTCGACCACCCACATCGGCGCCCAGCGGCTTTCGAACAGGCCGTTCTTCTTGCCCAGCTCGCTGTGGCCGATCTTCAGGCGCAGCGCGCCAATGGCGTCGTTGACGACCTTGGCCTTGTCGGCGCCGAAGAAGATGATGTCGCCGTCCTGCGCGCCGGTGCGCGAGAGGATGTCGGCCACGGCCTTGTCGTGCAGGTTCTTCACGATCGGGCTTTGCAGGCCGTCGCGGCCTTCGGCCACGTTGTTGACCTTGATCCAGGCCAGGCCCTTGGCGCCATAGATCTTGACGAAATCGGTGTAGGCGTCGATCTCGCTGCGGCTGATGTCGGCGCCGCCGCGCACGCAGAGGGCCACCACGCGGCCCCCCTTCATGGTGGCGGGGGCGGAGAAGACCTTGAAGTCCACGTCGGCCATCACGTCGGTGAGTTCGGTGAACTCGAGCTTGACGCGCAGGTCCGGCTTGTCGGAGCCGAAGCGGTGCATGGCTTCGCTGTACGCCATGATCGGGAACTCGCCCAGGTCCACGCCCAGCGTGTTCTGGAACACCGTCTTGATCATGCCCTGGAACATGTCGCGGATGTCTTCCTCGGTCAGGAACGAGGTTTCGATATCGATCTGCGTGAATTCGGGCTGGCGGTCGGCGCGCAGGTCTTCGTCGCGGAAGCACTTGGTGATCTGGTAGTAGCGGTCGAAGCCGGCCACCATCAGCAACTGCTTGAACAGCTGCGGCGACTGCGGCAGCGCGAAGAAGTGGCCGTCGTGCACGCGGCTGGGCACGAGGTAGTCGCGCGCGCCTTCGGGCGTGCTCTTGGTGAGCATCGGCGTTTCGATGTCGATGAAGCCGTTGGCGTCGAGGAACTTGCGCACTTCCATGGCCACGCGGTAGCGCAGCATCAGGTTGTTCTGCATGTAAGGGCGGCGCAGGTCGAGCACGCGGTGCGTGAGGCGCGTGGTTTCCGACAGGTTTTCGTCGTCGAGCTGGAACGGCGGCGTCACCGAGGCGTTGAGCACTTTGAGTTCGTGGCACAGCACCTCGATCTGGCCGCTCTTGAGCTTGTCGTTGGTGGTGCCGGCGGGGCGCGCGCGCACCAGGCCGGTAACCTGCACGCAGAACTCGTTGCGCACGTCCTCGGCGGTCTTGAACATGTCGGCGCGGTCGGGGTCGCACACCACCTGCACATAACCTTCGCGGTCGCGCAGATCGATGAAGATCACGCCACCGTGGTCGCGGCGGCGGTTGACCCAGCCGCACAGCTGAACGGTTTGGCCCAGTTGGGCTTCGGTCACCAGACCGCAATAGTGGGTACGCATCGCCATGTCGATTCTTCTTTCGTCGTCAGGATAGGGAGGTGATGGCGCCATCGGCAGCCACCTTGAGTTGGACGTTCTTGGGGCCACCGGGCACGATCACGCCCATGGACACGATGTAGGTCAGCGCTTCGTCCACGCTCATGGCCAGCTCCACGCACGCGCTTTTGCGCAGCATGACGAAGTAGCCACCCGTGGGGTTGGGCGTGGTGGGCACGTAGACGCTGAGAAATTCGTCGTGCTCGCCCGCACCGGGCATGCCCTGCAGGTGCTCCAGCACCTCGCCGGCCGGCGCACCGGTCAGGAAAGCGATGGTCCACATGCCGTCGTGCGGCCATTGCACCAGCAAGGCCTTGCGAAAGGCATTGCCCTTCTCGGAAAACAGCGTGTCGGACACCTGTTTGACGCCCGAGTAGATCGAACGCACGACCGGGATGCGGTGCAGCAGCGCGTGCCACCAGCTCACCAGCTTGTTGCCAATGATGTTGGACGCCAGCGCGCCGATCGAGAGCACCACCACCAGCGCGAACACCACGCCCAGGCCGGGAATGTGGATGCCGAGAAACTGGTCGGGCTGCCAACTCGTGGGCAGGATGCGCAGGGTCTGGTCCAGCGTGCTCACCACCCACTCCAGCACCCACAGCGTGATGATCAGGGGCACCAGGACGAGCAGGCCCGAGAACAGCCATTTGCGCAAAGAGGGCATGTGGCGGCGCTCAGGAGGCCGAAGACGGCGGCGCGGCAGCAGCAGGGGCTGCAGCGGCCGGCGCGGGCGCCGGGCTCGCTGCGGCAGGGGCCGCGGCATCGCCTGCTGGCTTGCTGGCGGTTTCTGCCGCGCCGGCTGCGGGCGTGGTGGCGGCTGGCTTGTTGCCTTCGCGGAAGTCGGTGACGTACCAGCCCGAGCCCTTGAGCTGGAAGCCGGCGGCGGTCAGTTGCTTCTTGAAGCTGGCCTGACCGCAGGCCGGACAGACGCTGAGCGGGTCGTCGGACATTTTCTGCAGCACGTCCTTGGCATGGCCGCAGGACTCGCACTTGTAGGCGTAAATAGGCATGGCGTGGACCGGAATGAGGGCTGGAGCGCCGCAGGAGAATCGGATTCCGGGCGGCGCCGGGCGTTCCCGTGCGGGACGTGGAACAAAACCGGGCATTATAAATTGAGGGGGTGACCCCTGTGCGCCAGGTGTCGGCGCGTCCCCGCCCCTTGCGGACCTACCAGAGCCGCACGCGCAGCAGCACCTGCATCACGATCAGGCCCAGCAGAAAACCGACGCCACCGTAGACGATGCCCTGCAACAGGCGGTTGGTGCGGCGTTGTTCGGTCAGCAGGGTGTTGAGTTCGCGCCGCAGCTCGTGCGGTTTGTGCTGCAGGTAGTCGTGCAGCAGGCGCGGCAGCGCGGGCAGCAGCTTGGCGTATTGCGGGGCTTCGGCCTTGAGCTGCTCCAGCAGCTTTTGCGGGCCGATCTGTTCGACCATCCATTTTTCGAGAAACGGCTTGGCTGTGCTCCAGAGGTCGAGCTCGGGGTCGAGCTGGCGCCCCAGTCCTTCGATGTTGAGCAGCGTTTTCTGCAGCAGCACCAGTTGCGGCTGGATTTCCACGTGGAAACGCCGCGAGGTCTGGAACAGGCGCATGAGCACCATGCCGAGCGAGATTTCCTTCAGCGGCCGGTCGAAGTAAGGTTCGCACACAGCGCGGATCGCCGACTCCAGCTCGTCCACCCGCGTTTCGGCCGGCACCCAGCCGGACTCGATGTGCAGCTCGGCCACGCGTTTGTAGTCGCGCCGGAAAAACGCCGTGAAGTTCTGCGCCAGGTATTCCTTGTCGAACTCGGTGAGCGTGCCGACGATGCCGAAGTCCAGCGAGATGTAGCGCCCGAAGGTGGCCGGCGCGGTGCTCACCTGGATATTGCCGGGGTGCATGTCGGCGTGGAAGAAGCCGTCGCGGAACACCTGGGTGAAGAAGATCGTGACGCCGTCGCGCGCGAGCTTGGGAATGTCCACGCCCAGGTCGCGCAAGTCGCCCACCCGGTTGATCGGGATGCCGTCCATGCGCTCCATCACCATCACGTCGGTGTGGCAATAGTCCCAGAGCATTTCCGGGATCAGCACGAGTTCCAGGCCCTGCATGTTGCGGCGCAGTTGCGCCGCGTTCGAGGCCTCGCGCAGCAGGTCGAGCTCGTCGTGCAGGTACTTGTCGAACTCGGCCACCACCTCGCGCGGCTTGAGGCGCTTGCCGTCGGCCGACAGCCGTTCCACCCAGCCGGCCATCATGCGCATGAGGCTGAGGTCCTTGTCGATCACCGTCCGCATGTTGGGCCGCAGCACCTTCACCGCGACCTCACGCCCCCCGTGGCGACCATCCAGCAGGGTGGCGAAGTGCACCTGGGCCACCGAGGCGCTGGCCACGGGCACCTGGTCGAAGTGCAGGAACACGCTGGACAGGGGTTTGCCGAAAGCGCGCTCGATGGTGGCCACCGCCACGGCGCTGGGAAACGGCGGCACGCGGTCCTGCAGCATGGCCAGTTCGTCGGCGATGTCGGGCGGCAGCAGGTCGCGCCGGGTCGAGAGCACCTGGCCGAATTTCACGAAGATCGGGCCGAGCCGCTCCAGTGCCTCGCGCAGGCGCGCGCCGCGGGGCGCATGGAGATTGCGGCCGATGGAGACGATGCGCGTCAGCAGGCGCAGGGCCGGACGCTCGAAGCTGGAGAGCACCAGCTCGTCCAGGCCGTACCGCAAAACCACCCAGACGATGTAGACGCCGCGAAAGAGCCGGCTCATGCCGCGGACCCGTCCGCAGGCGGGGGCGCGGTCGTCGGGCTGGTCGGTGCGGCGGCACCGGGGCGCGCGGGCAGGCGGCTCACGAAGGCTTTGACCGCCTCCGCCGCCGAGCGGGCAAAGCGCGCCAAGGTGTGCGCGGGCGCGTCGCCCACCATGCGCGAGAGGTCCTCCTCGACATCCCAGCGCACGTTGTCCACCAGCCAGGCCACCTCGGCCGCCAGTTGCACGTCACCCTGGATGTCCACGCCGGGTTTCTGCCCGGCCAGCACGCTCTGGGCCATCGCCAGGGGCGAGGTTTGGGTGAGGGTGACGCTCAGCTCGGGTGTCGCACCGGGCGCGCAGCGCTCCAGCAGGCCGGCCGCGGTGGGCGCGAGCGTGAGGTGAAAGTCGCCCCACTGGATGCGCACGGGCTTGCCTTTCTGGCGGCGCAGGCGGTCCTGGGCGGCCTTCTCCTGCATGAGCACGTGGTTGAGAAAGAGAACCACGCGGTTCTGCAACTCATCGACCATCCATTCGGGCGGGCGGATCGCACCCAGGAGCGATTGCAGGAAGTTCACAGGAGCGGCCGTGCCGGGCCCGGAAGAAGAATCGGGTGGTGCATTTTTCATGACCACCCGATTTTGACGGATAAAGCGATGGGCGGCGCCAAGGCCGCCCTGTGTCGGCGTTACTGCAGCGCCTGCACGCCCGCGACCAGCCAGCCACCCGGACCGTTCTTGGGTCGGGTGATGTTCCAGACCTCGCGGAACGGGTTGGGGCCGGCGGACACGTCTTCACGGATCATGCCGGAGAACTCCACGCTGGCCATGTACTCGTCGTGCAGTTCCTCGATGCCGAGCAGTTTCGCTTCCAGCATGACGACTTCGGTCTTGTTCGAACCACCCGCATGCTCGCGCTCGGCCAACTGGCCACGGATCTGCTCAAGCATGTCGTCGGTCATCATGGCCCGCAGCGCGGGAATGTCGGAACGGTCCCAGGCGTCTTGCAGGCTCACGAAGTTGCCTTTGGATGCCTTGAGGAAACCCTCGGCATCAAAGCCCTCGGGCACGCCCCAGGACTGGCTGCCTTGCAAAGCGGCGCCAATCATCGAGCCGCCACCCGCGCGGTGGTCGAGCCCGGCCGGACCGCTGCGCTCCCAGGGCCGGGCCGACGCGTCGTTGCCGACGTTGTGCTCCTTGTAACCCTGGGGGGTGAGCGGGTTGAACTGGCTTTGGCCCGCGCCTTGACCCTGGTAGGCCATCGTGGGAGCTGCCGGCGTCCGTCGGCGCATCACCATGCCGATCACGGCCATGACCACCACGGCCAGCAGCGCGAACATCAGGAACTGGGCAAAGCCTTCGCCGAAGCCCATCGCATTGGCCAGCCAGGCCAGGCCAAGGCCAGCGGCCAGGCCACCCAGCATGGCGCCCCAAGGGCGCTTGGGCGCGGCAGCAGCCGGATTGGCCGTGGCGGGACGGGCAGCGGCATTCTGGGTCGGGGACTGCTGGGGGGTGGCATTCTGTGTCGGCGGCGTGCTGCTGCGCTGCTGCGTCACATTGCCCGACTGCTTACCGAACGAGCCACCACCACCCATGCGCTTGGCGAAAACGTCCTGGGCGCTCAGTGCCATCGCGCACACCAGCAACACGGACCACAACTTGTTCATCTCATTGCCTCCTTCAGATATTGAAACCAATCCCAACAAACACACTTCAACTTCAACACTTGATGCCCACATGCAGCGCCACCACACCGGCGCTGAGGTTGTGCACATCCACGTGGCCGAAGCCGGCCCCGCGCATCATCTGCCTCAGTTCTTCCTGCCCTGGATGCATGCGGATGGATTCGGCGAGGTAGCGGTAGCTCTCCTCGTCGCCGGCCACCAGCTTGCCCAGTTTGGGCAGCACGTTGAACGAATACCAGTCATAGGCCTTTTCGAGCGGCTTCGCTACCCGGGAAAACTCCAGCACCAGCAATTTGCCGCCGGGCTTGAGGGTCCGATGCATCTCGGCCAGCGCAAGTTCCTTGTGCGTCATGTTGCGCAGACCAAACGCCACGGACACAAAATCAAACGATTCGTTTGCGAAGGGCAGCTTCTCGGCGTCGCACACCATCGTGGGTAGCACCACGCCCAGGTCGAGCAGGCGCGTGCGGCCTTCGCGCAGCATGGCTTCGTTGATGTCGGTGTGCACCACGCGGCCGCTGGGGCCGACCTTGCGGGCAAAGGCGAGCGAGAGGTCACCGGTGCCGCCCGCGATGTCGAGCACCTGGTCGCCCGGCTGCGGGTTGGCCACGGTGAGCGTGTAGCGCTTCCAGATGCGGTGCAGGCCGGCCGACATGAGGTCGTTCATCACGTCGTACTTGGGCGCGACCGAGTCGAACACGCCGCGCACGCGCCGCGCCTTCTCGCTTTCGTCGACGTTCTTGAATCCGAAGTGGGTGGAGGCCATGGTGTGATGATGTCCTGACGTCAGTGGCTGCCGCAGGCGGAACCGCCCTTTTCCGGCATGGGGGCATCGCGCTCGACGCCGGCCGCCTTCAGGCGCGCGTCGTAGTCGGCCCACAACTCAGATTGCTTCGACCCCAGGAAATACAAGTAGTCCCAGGAAAAGATACCGCTGCTGTGGCCGTCGGAGAACGTGGGCTGCACCGCGTAGTTGCCCACCGGTTCCAGCGCCACGATGTCCACGCCGCGCTTGCCGGTCTGCAGCACCTCCTGGCCCTTGCCGTGGCCCTGGACTTCGGCCGACGGCGAGTAGACCCGCATCAGTTCGAACGGGATCCTGAACTCGCTGCCGTCGGAAAACCCCACTTCCAGCACGCGCGACTGCTGGTGCAGCGTGATCGACAGCGGCGTGGGGGTGTCTTTGTTAAGTCCTGCCATGGAGGGAGCGTATCAGTTCCCCACGCGGTGCAACGCGCGGCGGGGATGTTTCGTTCAGCCCTTCAGACCAGCACGCGCTCGATGCCACCCTGGTTGGCTTTCGCCACGTAGTCCGGCATCCAGTCTTCGCCGAGGATCTGGCGCGCCATCTCGACCACGATGTAGTCGGCCTCCAGCAGCCCCGATTTGAGGTCGTCGCCATACCGGCTGAGGCCTTGCAGACAGCTCGGGCACGAGGTGAGGATCTTCACGTTGTCGTTCGCGCCGACGGCGCCCGACTCGCGCAGGGCGGCCTCGCCCTTCTGGATTTCCTCTTCCTTGCGGAAACGGATCTGGGTCGAAATGTCGGGCCGGGTCACGCCCAGCGTGCCCGATTCACCGCAGCAGCGCTTGCTCTCCATCACCTTGTCGCCCATCAGCGCCTTGACCGTCTTCATCGGGTCTTGCAGCTTCATGGGCGTGTGGCAGGGGTCGTGGTACAGGTAACCACCCTGCCCGGCTGGCAGCGTGATGCCCTTTTCCAGCAGGTATTCGTGGATGTCGATGATGCGGCAGCCGGGGAAGATCTTGTCGAACTCGTAGCCCTGGAGCTGGTCGTAGCAGGTGCCGCAGCTCACCACCACGGTCTTGATGTCGAGGTAGTTCAGCGTGTTGGCCACGCGGTGGAAGAGCACCCGGTTGTCGGTGATCATCTTCTCCGCCTTGTCGAACTGGCCGCTGCCGCGCTGCGGGTAGCCGCAGCACAGGTAGCCCGGTGGCAACACGGTCTGCACGCCGGCATGCCAGAGCATGGCCTGCGTGGCCAGGCCGACCTGGCTGAACAGGCGCTCCGAGCCGCAGCCCGGGAAATAGAACACCGCCTCGGTTTCCGCGTTGGTCGCGGCCGGGTTGCGGATGATCGGCACGTAGTCCTTGTCTTCGATATCCAGCAAGGCGCGCGCGGTTTTCTTGGGCAGACCACCGGGCAGCTTCTTGTTGATGAAGTGGATCACCTGTTCCTTGATCGGCGCGGTGCCCACGGTGGCGCGCGGCGCGGCGGTCTGCTTCTTCGCGAAGCCCTTGAGGAAATCGTGCGCCAGGCGCTGGGCCTTGAAGCCCACGCCCACCATCGCGCTGCGGGCCAGCTTGATGGTTTCCGGGTTGGTCGCGTTGAGCATGAACATGGCCGCGGCATTGCCCGGGCGGAAGCTCTTCTGGCCCATCTTGCGCAACAGGTTGCGCATGTTCATGGTCACGTCGCCAAAGTCGATCTTGACCGGGCACGGGCTCAGGCACTTGTGACAGACCGTGCAGTGGTCGGCCACGTCCTCGAACTCTTCCCAGTGCTTGATGCTGATGCCACGCCGCGTCTGCTCTTCGTACAGGAAGGCCTCGACCAGCAACGAGGTCGCCAGGATCTTGTTGCGCGGCGAGTACAGCAGGTTGGCGCGCGGCACATGCGTGGCGCACACCGGCTTGCACTTGCCGCAGCGCAGGCAGTCCTTGATGCTGTCGGCGATGTCGCCGATATCGCTGCGCTGCATGATGATCGACTCGTGCCCCATCAGCCCGAAGCTGGGCGTGTAGGCGTTGGTCAGGTCGGCGCTGCGCAGGCTGGGGTCGCCGGCCGGCCCTTCGCGCAGCAGCTTGCCCTTGTTGAAGCGGCCTTCCGGGTCGACGCGCTGCTTGTAGTCGGCGAACGGCTGCAGCTCCTCGTCGGTCAGGAATTCCAGCTTGGTAATGCCGATGCCGTGCTCGCCCGAGATCACGCCGTCCAGGCTGCGCGCCAGCACCATGATGCGCGCCACCGCCTCGTGGGCGGTCTGCAGCATTTCGTAGTCGTCGCTGTTGACCGGGATGTTGGTGTGCACGTTGCCGTCGCCGGCGTGCATGTGCAGCGCCACCCAGACGCGGCCCTTGAGCACGCGCTTGTGAATGGCGCTGATTTCGGCCAGCAGCGGACCGAAGGCCGCACCGGTGAAGAGGTTTTGCAGCGGCGCGCGGATCTGCGCCTTCCAGCTCGCGCGCAGGCGGTGGTCCTGCAACTGCGGGAACAGCGTGTCGACGTCGCGCAGCCAGCCGGCCCATTGCGCGCGCACCTCGCGCACCAGCGACAAGGCCTGCTGCACGCGGTCTTCGAGCAGTTCCGCGCTAGGAATGTCGTTGGCGTCGTCGGTCTTGCCCAGCGGCAGGTTGCCCTTGGCGAAGAACGACTCCAGCGCGTCGGCCAGCTTGATCTTGTTGCGCAGCGAGAGCTCGATGTTGATGCGTTCGATGCCCTCGGTGTACTCGCCCATGCGCGGCAGCGGGATCACCACATCTTCGTTGATCTTGAAGGCGTTGGTGTGCTTGCTGATGGCCGCGGTGCGCTTGCGGTCGAGCCAGAATTTCTTGCGTGCTTCGGCGCTGATGGCCACGAAGCCTTCGCCACTGCGCGAGTTGGCCAGGCGGATGACTTCGCTGGTGGCGCGCGCCACGGCGTCGGCGTCGTCGCCCACGATGTCGCCCACGAGCACCATCTTGGGCAGGGTGCCGCGCTTGCTCTTGGTGGCGTAGCCCACGGCCTTGAGGTAGCGGTCGTCCAGGTGCTCCAGGCCGGCCAGGATGGCGCCGCCGGGGCGCTTCATCTCGGCGAACATGAAGTCCTTGATGTCGACGATGGACGGCACGCAATCCTTCGGGTTACCGAAGAACTCCAGGCACACCGTGCGCACATGGTCCGGCATGCGGTGCACCAGCCAGCGGCCGCTGGTGATGAGGCCGTCACAGCCTTCCTTCTGGATGCCGGGCAGGCCGCTCAGGAACTTGTCCGTCACGTCCTTGCCCAGTCCTTCCTTGCGGAAGGTCTTGCCGGGGATCACGAGCTGTTCGGTGCGCACCGGGGTTTTGCCGTCGGACTCGAAGTACTTCAGTTCGAAGGTGGCCACCTCGGCGTCGTGGATCTTGCCCAGGTTGTGGTCCAGGCGCGTGACTTCCAGCCACTGGGCCTGCGGCGTAACCATGCGCCACGAAATCAGGTTATCCAGCGCCGTGCCCCAGAGCACGGCTTTCTTGCCGCCGGCGTTCATGGCGATGTTGCCGCCCACGCACGAGGCTTCGGCCGAGGTCGGGTCGACCGCGAATACGTGGCCCGCACGCTCGGCGGCGTCGGCCACGCGCTGGGTCACCACACCGGCTTCGGTCCAGACGGTGGGCAGGGGCTTGTCGTGCCCGGGCACCTGCACCCATTCCACCTCGGTCATGGCCTCGAGCTTTTCGGTGTTGATCACCGCGCTCTTCCAGGTCAGCGGGATCGCGCCGCCGGTGTAGCCGGTGCCGCCCCCACGCGGGATGATGGTCAGGCCGAGCTCGAAGCAGCCTCTGACCAGCAAGGCCATTTCGGTCTCGGTGTCGGGCGTGAGCACCACGAAGGGGTACTCGACGCGCCAGTCGGTCGCGTCGGTCACGTGCGAAACGCGCGAGAGGCCGTCGAACTTGATGTTGTCCTTGGCGGTCAGCTTGCGCAGGGCCTTGGTGGCGCGCTGGCGCAGCGCGGCCATGTCTTCAAACGAGCGGGCGAACTGGTCGACCGCCGCACGGGCTGCGACCAGCAGCTCTTCCACCAGACCGTCGCGCAGCGCGTCGTCGTTCGGGGTGCGGCGCTTCTGCACCTCGCCCAGGCGGTGGTGCAAGGCATCCACCAGCTGCTGGCGGCGCTTGGGGCTGTCGAGCAGGTCGTCCTGCAGATAGGGGTTGCGCTGCACCACCCAGATGTCGCCCAGCACCTCGTACAGCATGCGCGCCGAGCGCCCGGTGCGGCGTTCCCCGCGCAGGTCGTCCAGCAGGCTCCAGGCCCGCTCGCCCAGCAGACGCAGGACGATTTCGCGGTCGGAGAAGGAGGTGTAGTTGTAGGGAATCTCGCGCAAGCGCGGCGCGTCATCGGTGGGGGTGGCGAGCAGCGAAAGCGGAGTGGGTGCGTTCATTTGTGGGGATCAGTCGCCTGCATGACAGCGGCGATCCCAGAATGGTACCGCAGCGCAACATACCCCCCGTCCCCCTGTGGAAACCCTGTTGTCACATGCCGTGAACACATGTGCAATGGTTTTGACATATCCCGTCCCTACGCTGCCTGTTTTCAATACCCACAAGGAGCACCCATGCACAAGCGTTTACTTCCTCTGGCCAGCGCCCTGGCGTTCGCCGTCTTGATGAGCGGCCCGGCCCATGCCCAGACAGAAGTCCAATGGTGGCATTCCATGGGCGGCGCCCTCGGCGAGTGGGTCAATGACCTGGCCAAGGACTTCAATGCCAGCCAGAAGGACTACAAGGTCACCCCGACCTTCAAGGGCAGCTACGCCGAGTCCATGACGGCCGGCATCGCTGCCTACCGCGCCGGCAACGCGCCGCACATGATCCAGGTGTTCGAAGTGGGCACGGCCACCATGATGGCCGCCAAGGGCGCCACCATTCCGGTCGCCAAGGTCATGACCGACGCCGGCCTGAAATTCGACCCCAGCGTCTACGTGCCGGCCGTGTCGGGTTACTACACGGCCCCCAACGGCCAGATGCTGAGCTATCCGTTCAACAGCTCCACGCCCGTCTTCCACTACAACAAGGACGCGTTCAAGGCCGCCGGCCTGGACCCGGAGAAGCCACCGACCACCTGGCCCGAAGTGGCGCTGACCGCAGCCAAGCTCAAGGCCTCGGGGCACAAGTGCCCGTTCACCACCAGCTGGATCAGCTGGACCCAGCTGGAGTCCTTCTCGGCTTGGCACAACGTGCTGTACTCCACCAAGAACAACGGTTTCGGCGGCACCGACACGCGCTTGGCGATCAACACGCCGCTGCACGTGCGCCACATCGAAAACCTGGCCAACATGGCCAAGAGCGGTCTGTTCGTCTACAAGGGCCGCGAGAACAAGGCTGACGCCACCTTTGTGTCCGGCGAATGCGCCATGGCGACCGCCTCGTCGGCCCTGGCCGGCAGCGTCAAGCGCAACGGCAAGTTCGGCTACGGCACCGGCACGCTGCCCTACTACCCCGACGTTCCGGGCGCGCCCCAGAACACCGTGATCGGCGGCGCCAGCGTGTGGGTGATGGCCGGCAAGAAGCCCGAGGAATACAAGGCCGTGGCCGCTTTCCTGAACTACCTGTCCAAGCCCGAAGTAGCGGCCGCCAGCCACCAGCGCACCGGCTACCTGCCCGTGACCAAGGCTTCGTTCGATCTGACCGAAAAATCCGGCTTCTACAAGCAGAATCCGGGCGCCGATGTGTCGGTCAACCAGATGATCCGCAAGACGACCGATAAGTCGCGCGGCGTTCGACTGGGCAACTTCGTGCAGATCCGCACCATCATCGACGAGGAACTCGAAGGCGTGTGGCAAGGCAGCAAGGAGCCCAAGGCGGCGCTGGACAACATCGTCAAGCGCGGCAACGAACAGCTCGAGCGCTTCGAGAAAGCCAACAAGTCCTGAGACAGGCCTAGCGGCCGGCGGCCCTCTGAAGGGCCGCTTTTCGTTTGACAAAATAGCTGCTGACCCACATGGTGCTGGTGTGAGCAGCTATTGCTTTTGTAGCCTCCTATGGAAAAACGAGTTCTCTTCAAATCCGCCTGGCTGCCCTGGGTGCTGATCGCGCCGCAGATGGCGATCATCCTGGTGTTCTTCTTCTGGCCTGCCGGCCAGGCGCTGTACCAGAGCGTGCTGCTGGAAGACGCCTTTGGCGCCACCCGCGAATTCGTCGGCCTGGACAACTTCCGCCGCCTGTTCTCCGATCCGGCCTACCTGGACTCGTTCCGCGTCACGGCGATCTTCTCCGCGCTGGTCGCCGTCGGCGGGCTGTCGCTGGCGCTGCTGCTGGCAGTCATGGCCAACCGTGTCGTGCGCGCGGCGGGCATCTACAAGACGCTGCTCATCTGGCCCTACGCGGTCGCGCCCGTGGTGGCCGGCGTGTTGTGGCTGATGATGTTCGCCTCGCCCTACGGCGTGATCCGGTATGCCTTGATCGAGATGGGTTTCGAATGGAACCACCTGCTCAATGGCAACCACGCCATGGCGCTGATCGTCATGGCGTCCATCTGGAAGTACATCTCCTACAACTTCCTGTTCTTCCTTGCCGGCCTGCAGTCGATTCCCCATTCGCTGATCGAGGCCGCCACCATCGACGGCGCGTCGCCCTGGAAACGCTTCTGGAGCATCGTGTTCCCGCTGCTGTCGCCCACCACGTTCTTCCTGCTGGTCATCAACGTCGTGCACGCGTTCTTTGAGACCTTCGCCATCGTCGACGCCGCCACCAACGGCGGTCCGGGCAAGGACACATCGATCCTGGTCTACAAGGTCTACTACGACGGGTTCAAGGCGCTGGACATCAACGGCTCGGCCGCGCAGTCGGTGGTGTTGATGGTGATCGTCGTCGCGCTCACGGTGATCCAGTTCAAGTTCGTCGAGAAAAAAGTGCACTACTGAAATGATCCAGCGCAATCCCATCCTCGATTTCATCTCGCACGCGATCCTCATCCTCGGGGTGGTCGTCGTGTTCTTCCCGATCTACGTCACCTTCATCGGCTCGACCCAGACCGCCGAGCAGATCCTCAGCAGCAACCCGATCTCGCTGCTGCCCGGCAGCAACATCGTGGAAAGCTACCGGTTCGCGCTGTTCGGCGGGAAGACCGAGGCCGGCGCCACCGTAGCCCCGGCCCTGCCCATGATGGGCATCAGCCTGGCCAGCGCGTTGATCATCGCCATCGGCAAGATCGCCATCTCGCTGCTGTCGGCATTTGCCATCGTGTATTTCCGCTTTCCGTTCAAGAACATCGTGTTCTGGATGATCTTCGTCACGCTGATGCTGCCGGTGGAAGTGCGCATCGGGCCGACGTACCAGGTCGTCTCGGACCTGCGCATGCTCAACAGCATGTCCGGCCTGACTATTCCGCTGATCGCATCGGCCACGGCCACCTTCCTGTTCAGGCAATTCTTCATGACGGTACCTGACGAGCTGGTGGAGGCCGCACGCGTCGACGGCGCCGGGCCGATGCGGTTCTTCAAGGACGTGCTGCTTCCGCTGTCCAAGACGTCCATGGCCGCGCTGTTCGTGATCCAGTTCATCTACGGCTGGAACCAATACCTGTGGCCCCTGCTGGTGACCACCGACGAAAGGATGTACCCCATCGTCATGGGGATCAAGCGCCTGATCTTCGGCGAGGTCTACATCGAGTGGAACGTGGTGATGGCCACCGCCATCCTGGCGATGCTGCCGCCGGCCATCGTGGTAATGCTGATGCAGAAGTGGTTCGTCAAGGGCCTGGTCGATACGGAAAAGTAAGAGAAGAAAAATGGCATCTATTCAACTGAAAAACGTCGTCAAGAAGTACGGCAAGGGCAAGCAGGAACTGCAGGTCATCCACGGCGTCAATGCCGGAATCAGCAACGGCGAGTTCATCGTCATCGTCGGCCCTTCCGGCTGCGGCAAGTCCACCCTGCTGCGCATGGTGGCCGGCCTGGAAGAGATCAGCGGCGGCGAGATCTGGATCGGCGACCGCGTGGTCAACCAGCTGGAACCAGCCGAGCGCGACATCGCGATGGTGTTCCAGAACTACGCGCTCTACCCGCACATGACCGTGTTCGACAACATGGCCTACGGTTTGAAGATCAAAAAGGTGCCGATAGCCGAGATCAAGCAGCGCGTGGACAAGGCCGCCGGCATCCTGGAGCTGGGCCATTTGCTCGCCCGCAAGCCGCGCGAGCTCTCGGGCGGCCAGCGCCAGCGCGTGGCCATGGGCCGCGCCATCGTGCGCCAGCCCCAGGTCTTCCTGTTCGACGAACCACTCTCCAACCTCGACGCCAAGCTGCGCGCCCAGACCCGGCTGGAAATCCAGAAGCTGCACCGCGAACTCGGCATCACCTCGCTCTTCGTCACGCACGACCAGGTGGAGGCGATGACACTGGCCGAACGCATGATCGTCATGAATGCCGGCAACATGGAGCAGTTCGGCACGCCCGAAGAGATCTATTCGAAACCCGCCACCACCTTCGTGGCGAGTTTCATCGGTTCGCCGCCCATGAACCTGCTCAAGCACGCGCCCGGTGGGCGGCCCGGCAGCATCCTGGGCATCCGGCCCGAGCACCTGGACATCGGCACCGAAGGCTGGGCGTTGCAAGTGGAAACCGTGGAACTGCTGGGCGCCGAGCGCCTGGTGCACGCGCGGCTGGGCGACGAGGCGCTGATCATCCGCACCCACGAAGACCAGGGCGCACCCGCCATCGGCAGCACCATCCACGCCAAGCCGCGCGAAGACCGCCAGCACTGGTTCAACGCCGAGACGGGCCGCCGGGAATGAGCGGGGACTGGCCCTACCCGTGCTGGGTTGCGCACCGGGGCGCCGGCAAACTCGCCCCCGAAAACACCCTCGCCGCTTTTCGCCTAGGCGCCTCGCATGGCTACCGCATGTACGAATGCGACGCCAAGCTCAGCGCCGATGGCGTGGTCTTCCTGCTGCACGACGCCACGCTGGAGCGCACCACCAATGGCACGGGCACGGCGGGCGACCAGCCCTGGAGCACCCTGAGCCAGCTCGACGCGGGCGGCTGGCACTCGCGGGCCTACGCGGGCGAGCCGCTGGCCACGCTGGAGGGCGTGGCGCGCCATTGCCAGGCCAACGGCCACTGGCTCAACATCGAAATCAAACCCACGCCGGGTACCGAACTCGCCACCGGCTGCGCCGTGGCAGAGGCTGCGGCGCGGCTGTGGGCGAACGATGCCGCACACGCCCCGTTCCTCACCTCGTTCCAGCCCGACGCGCTCCGTGGCGCACAGGAAACCGCGCCGCACCTGCCGCGCGGGTTGCTGCTGGACACGTTGAGGGACGGCTGGATGGGCGTGGCGCAGTCGCTCAGCTGCGTGGCCGTGGTGTGCAACCACGCGCTGTGGGACACGAGCACCGTGGCCCAGGCAAAGGCCGCAGGCCTGCGCACCCTGGCCTACACCGTGAACGACGAATGGGCCGCGGAACGGCTGCTGAACCTGGGCCTGGACGGCATCATCACCGACCGCGTCGACCTCTTCCGACCCAGCCGCGGCTGACGGCGGGGTGCGCTCAGCGTCGGTGCAACCACCAAGCCAACGTGCCTTGCACGGCCACCAGGGCCGCATAGGTCGCGATCTTGCCGTCGCGCTCGAAGAACACCAGCCCCGCCAGCAGCACCACCACACCGGCCACGACCAGCATGAAAGCCTCCAGGCGGGCGCCCTGCCGGGCCCGGCCAGCGCGGCGCAGGCGCGGCACGGTCCACAGGATCAGCGCCAGGAATAGAGCGGGGGCGATGAAGCCGGCGATGTGCCCCAGGAAGGCCAATGGTGTCATTCGAAAAGGGCAAGGGCGTGCATAAGCGTTCAATTTTATAATCGCCCCCATGTCTGTCTGGGCCCTCGGCATCAACCACAACACAGCGCCGCTCGATCTGCGGGGCCGCTTTGCGTTTGCGCTCGACCAGATCCAGCCCACGCTCAACGGCTACCGCCAAAGCCTTTCGCGCCAGTTGGAGGCCACGCTGCTGTCCACCTGCAACCGCACCGAACTCTATGGCGCGGGCGACCAGTCGGCCGTGGGCCCCACGCTCGACTGGCTGGCCCAGACCGGTGGCGTGAGCGGCGACGTGCTGCGCGACCACGCCTACGTGCTGCGCGACGACGAAGCCGCCCGCCATGCCTTTCGCGTGGCCAGCGGGCTGGACAGCATGGTGCTGGGCGAAGCGCAGATCCTGGGCCAGATGAAAGACGCCGTGCGCGCCGCCAGCGATGCGGGCGCGCTGGGCACCACCTTGCACCAGTTGTTCCAGCGCTCGTTCGCCGTGGCCAAGGAAGTGCGCAGCTCGACCGAAATCGGCTCCCATTCCATCAGCATGACCGCCGCCGCCGTGCGGCTGGCCTCGCAACTGTTCGAAGACCTGCGCGACATCAAGGTGCTGTTCGTCGGCGCGGGCGACATGATCGAGCTGGCCGCCACGCATTTCGCGGCCAAGAACCCCAAGGGCATGTCCATCGCCAACCGCACGCTGGAACGCGGTGAAAAACTCGCCGGCCGCCTGGGCGCCGAGGTCATGCGCCTGGCCGATGTGCCGGACCGCCTGCACGAATTCGACGCCGTCATCAGCTGCACCGCCAGCACCTTGCCCATCATCGGTCTGGGCGCTGTCGAGCGCGCGCTGAAGAAGCGCCGCCATCGCCCGATGTTCATGGTCGATCTGGCCGTTCCGCGCGACATCGAGGCCGAAGTCAAGGACCTGCCCGACGTGTATCTGTACACCGTGGACGACCTGGCCACGGTCGTGCAGACCGGCAAGGAACACCGCCAGGCCGCCGTGGCCCAGGCCGAAGCCATCATCGATGCGGGCGTGCTCAGCTTCATGCACTGGATGGAGCAGCGCGACCCCGCCCACGGCGTGGTGCCGCTGATCCAGCAAATCAACGCCCAGGCCGACGTGTGGCGCGCGGCCGAAATGGCGCGCGCGCGCCGGCTGCTCGCCAAGGGTGAACCGGTGGAGGCCGTGCTCGAAGCGTTCTCGCGCGGCCTCACGCAGAAGATGCTGCACGGCACCCTGGCCGAACTGCACACCGGAGACGTCGCCACGCGCGCCGCCACCGCGCAGACCGTCTCGCGCCTGTTCCTGCGCGACGAACTGCCCAAACCCCCGCGCGACGCGCACAACTAGCTGAGCTGGCCCGCTGCGGTGGCGTGCGGGCGCGAACCCGTGCCGCCGTGCCGGGCCGTTGATCCCCTATGAAACCCTTCGTCCGTGACACCCTGCTGCGCCAGCGAGCCCGCCTGCACGAGCTCGATGCCCTCTTGTCCGCGCCCGACGTGGTCGACCAGATGGACCGCTTTCGCGCGCTCAGCCGCGAGCACGCCGAGGCATCGTCCATCGTCGAGGTGTTCAACTGCTACCTGCAGCGCGAGGCCGATCTGAGTTCGGCCAAGGAGTTGTTGAGCGACCCGGACATGGCCGACATGGCGCAGGAGGAAATCCACGCCGCCGAGGCCGACATGGAACAGCTCGACACCGAACTGCAGCAACTCCTGCTGCCCAAGGACCCGGACGACGAGCGCAACGCGTTCGTGGAAATTCGCGCCGGCACGGGCGGCGACGAATCGGCCCTGTTCGCCGGCGACCTCGCGCGCCTGTACACGCGCTACGCGGAAAAGCAGCGCTGGCAGGTGGAGACCGTGAGCGAATCGCCCAGCGAACTCGGTGGCTACAAGGAAGTGGTGCTCCGCGTGGCCGGCCCCGGCGCGTATGGGCGGCTTCGTTTCGAGTCCGGCGGCCACCGCGTGCAGCGCGTGCCCGCCACCGAAACCCAGGGCCGCATCCACACCAGCGCCGCCACCGTCGCCGTAATGCCCGAGCCCGACGAAACCCAGGCGGTGCAGCTCAACCCGAGCGAACTGCGCATCGACACCTACCGCGCCAGCGGCGCGGGCGGCCAGCACATCAACAAGACCGACTCCGCCGTGCGCGTGACCCACCTGCCCACCGGCATCACCGCCGAATGCCAGGATGGCCGCTCGCAGCACAGCAACAAGGCCAAGGCACTGCAAGTGCTCACCGCGCGCCTGCAGGAGAAAGACCGCAGCGAACGCGCCGCGGCAGAAGCCGCGACGCGCAAGGGACTGATCGGCAGCGGCGACCGCAGCGACCGCATCCGCACCTACAACTTCCCGCAAGGCCGCATCACCGACCACCGCATCAACCTCACGCTCTACAAAGTGCTGCAGGTGATGGAGGGTGATCTGGACGAAATGATCCATGCGCTGCAGGTGGCGCGCGGCACCGAGCTGCTGGCCGAGCTCGAACAGCGCAACGGCGCATGACGTCCACCTCTCTGCGTGACGCCCTCGCGCAACTGCAGCGCGACGGCATAGACCGCACCGACGCGCACATGCTGTTGTTGCTGGCGTTGCAGCACAGTCCGTACGATCGCGCCTGGCTGATGGCACACGATGCCGACACATTGACCGCCGATGCCGCTCAACGCCTGAGCGATCTGGCGCAACGCCGCCAACGCGGCGAGCCCATGGCCTACCTGCGCGGCGACCAGGAGTTCTTCGGCCTCACGCTCCAGGTCGACGCCCGCGTGCTCGTGCCGCGCCCCGACACCGAAACGCTGGTGACGTGGACGATCGAGCAACTGGATCAAATGCCACAGCCCGCCCGCGTGCTCGATCTGGGCACCGGCAGCGGCGCGATCGCGCTGGCCATCAAGGCCGAACGCCCAGCGGCCGCCGTGTTCGCCACCGACGCCAGCGACGACGCCCTGCAGGTGGCGCAAGCGAATGCCCAACGGTTGGGCCTGACCGTGAGCTTCCATGCCGGCGCCTGGCTGGCAGCCGTGCCGGGCCAGCGCTTCGACCTCATCGCCAGCAACCCGCCCTATATCGCCGACGCCGACCCGCACATGGCCGCGCTCGGGCACGAACCCCGCTCGGCCCTCACCGCAGGCGCCGACGGCCTGGACGATCTGCGCGCCATCGTCGCCAACGCGCCCGAGGCCTTGCAACCGGGCGGCTGGCTGCTGCTCGAACATGGCCACGACCAGGCGGTGGCGGTCTGTGCCCTGCTTCAGGCCGCCGGATTCGAACACGTCGGCAGTCGCGACGACCTCGCGGGCATTGCCCGCTGCAGCGGCGGCCAGTGGCCACAAGCGCGATAATGTGGGCCGTTTCCGGGTCGACCAGACCTGTTCCGCAGAAGGACTTTCAGCCATGAGCGACGACGCACAAACCCGAATCGACCAGCTGGTCAAATCCCACGACATCGTGTTGTTCATGAAAGGCAGCGCGAGTTTCCCCATGTGCGGCTTCTCCGGCCGCGCGATCCAGATCCTCAAGGCCTGCGGCGTCGAGCCGCGCACGCTGACCACCGTCAACGTGCTCGAAGACGACGGCATCCGCCAGGGCATCAAGGAATACAGCCAGTGGCCCACCATCCCGCAGCTGTACGTCAAGGGCGAGTTCATTGGCGGCTCGGACATCATGATGGAGATGTACCAGTCGGGCGAACTGCAACAGGTCATCAACGGCGAAGCCTGACCCCGTTTTTCTCCCTGCAGAGCCACCTTCGGGTGGCTTTGTGCTTTCTGCGCGGTGCGTACGGTTTCGCGTCTTTTCGCACGACGCCGATGGATCTTTCCATCTGCGGTCATTTCGTGTTGCTTTTTGGTTTGGCGCTCAGGCACGTCTTGTGCTTGAATGAAATCGTCGCAAACCCAAGGAGAACCGCATGAGCTCACGCAGCCTGGTCGCTTCAACCTCCCTCGGTCTGCCCATCGCCCAGATGCGCAGCGTGTTTTGCGCCGACGATGTCGAGCGCAAGCTGGCCCATCTGCAAGCCAGCGGCAACGAGCGCGACTACGAAAGTCTGCGCAATACCTGGCAACGCATGCTCGAACGGGGCCCTCAACGTTTCGCGGTCAAGCCCTCCGGCGTGCCCGACATGGCCTCGCTCTACGACCTGCTGCCCAACTTTGGTGATGTGCTCGACGACGTGAAGCGCCACGTCGCGCTCAGCCAGGACAGCCGCGACAGCCTGGAAGTCACGCCCATTCTGTTGCTCGGCCCGCCCGGTGTGGGCAAGACCCACTTCGCGCGCCAGCTCGCCGACCTGCTGGGCACCAGCATGAGCCTGGTGCCCATGAGTTCCATGACCGCGGGCTGGCTGCTCTCAGGCTCCTCGTCCCAATGGAAAGGCGCCAAGCCGGGCAAGGTGTTCGAGGCGCTGGTCGATGGCCAGTACGCCAACCCGGTGATCGTGATCGACGAGATCGACAAGGCCAGCGCCGATGCGCAGTACGACCCGCTGGGCGCGCTCTACAGCCTGCTCGAGCACGACACGGCGCAGAGCTTCGTCGACGAGTTCGCCGAGGTGCCGATCGATGCGAGCCAGGTGATCTGGGTCACCACCGCCAACGACGAACGCAGCATTCCCGAGCCGATCATGAACCGCATGAACGTCTACGAGATCGCAGCGCCCTCGCCCGGGGCTGCGCGCAAGATCGCGGCGCACCTCTACCGCGGCATCCTGGGCGAGCATGACTGGGGGCAACGTTTCGAGCCCGAACCGCCCGCCGATGTGCTCGACTTGCTGGCCGCACTGGCGCCCCGCGAGATGCGGCGCGCGCTGGTCACGGCCTTCGGCAATGCGCGGCTGGACAACCGCTACCGCATCGAACCCGATGACCTGCCGCGGGCAGGTGCCGGGAAGAGCCGCATCGGTTTCCTGCAGTAGCGCCGCGCGCCCCGCCGGCCCTCAAGCGTCGGCGTGGATCCAGTTTTTGGCGGCCGCGTAGACCGCGTTCGGGTACTCGGCCTTGCCACGGCTGCCGTTGTAACGGCCCAGCGCCAGAAAGGTGTCGCCGCGTTCGCGGTCGAGGTAGTGGCGCAGGATCACGCAACCAAAGCGCAGGTTGGTCTGCATGTTGAACAAGCGGCTCGGGTCGCCGTCACCAATCAGGCGCGACCAGAACGGCATGATCTGCATGTAGCCCCGCGCGCCCACGCGCGAGATGGCGAACTTGCGAAACGCGCTCTCGACCTGCACCAGGCCGAGCACCAGCGTGGTGTCCAGCCCCGCACGCCGGGTTTCGTACCAGATGGTCTGCAGGAATTCGATGCGCGTCTGCAGATCGGGCTTGCGCTTGTGCAAGCGGTCGCTGCTCGCACCCAGCCAGCGCAAATAGGCCAGGCGCTTCTGAAAATCGCCGAACTCGGGCACGGGCGGCGCGCTGTTGGCAATCGCCGCGCTCAGGGCGCCGCGCACCGAATCGGCCAACGGCTCTTCCAGTTGGCCCCCCGCATGCGCCATCGGGGGCCAACAGCCCAGCCCCAGCGTGCCTGCGGCCAGCAGGCAGTCGCGGCGCGACCAGGCCGTCGGCCTCATGCGCCGAGCTTGCCCTTCAGCAGGGCCAGCACTTCGCCCACCGCGACGGGCGTGGCGGCGGCATCGCGGCGGTGCTGGTACTCCACCTGCCCGGCCTTGAGGCCACGGTCGCCAATGGTCACGCGGTGCGGCACGCCGATCAGCTCCCAGTCGGCAAACATCGCACCCGGGCGCTCGCCCCGGTCGTCCAGGATCACGTCCACGCCGGCGGCCATCAGATCGGCATACAGCTGTTCGGCAGCGGCCTTCACCTCGGGACTGCGGTCCATGCCGATCGGACACACCACCACGGTGAACGGCGCGAGCGCGTCCGGCCAGATGATCCCGCGCTCGTCGTGGTTCTGCTCGATCGCCGCGGCCGGCAGGCGCGTGATGCCGATGCCGTAGCAGCCCATCTCCAGGAATTGCGGCTTGCCACCTTCGTCCAGGAAGGTCGCGTTCATCGCCTTGCTGTATTTGGTGCCCAACACGAAGATGTGACCAACTTCAATGCCGCGCTCGATCGCGAGCGTGCCCTTGCCGTCGGGCGAGGCATCGCCTTCGACGATGTTGCGCAGATCGGCCACCGCATCCGGCTCTGGCAGGTCGCGCCCCCAGTTCACGCCGGTCAAGTGGGCGTCCTCTTCGTTCGCGCCACAAATCCAGTCGGCCATCACCGCCACTTCGCGGTCGGCCACGATCTTCACGGGCTGCTTCAGGCCGACCGGGCCCAGATAACCCGGCTTGGTGCCAAAGTGCGCCAGGATTTCCGGCATGGTCGCAAAGCGGAAGCCGTTGTCCAGGCCGGGCACCTTCCCCGCCTTGACCTCATTCATGTCGTGGTCGCCACGCAGCAGCAGCAGCCAGACCTGGCTTTTGACGATTTCGCCGGCCTCGTTGAGTTCGTCCGTCGCCAGCACCAGCGACTTCACCGTGGTGGCCAGTGGCACTCCCAGAAACGCCGCCACGTCCGCACACGTGCTCTTGCCCGGCGTGGGCGTGTTCACCATCGGGTTGGACGCCCCCGGACGTGGGCCCGCGGGCGCCAGCGCCTCGGCCTTTTCGATGTTGGCCGCGTAGTCGCTGTTCGGGCAGTACACGATGGCGTCTTCGCCGGTCGCCGCGATCACCTGGAATTCCTCGCTCAAGTCACCGCCGATGGCACCGCTGTCGGCTGCCACGGCACGGTAGCGCAAGCCGAAGCGGTCGAAGATGCGGCGGTAGGCCACGGCCATCGCCTGGTAACTCGCCTTGGCGCCATCGAGGTCACGGTCGAAGCTGTACGCGTCCTTCATGATGAATTCGCGGCTGCGCATCACACCGAAGCGCGGCCGGCGCTCGTCGCGGAACTTCGTTTGAATGTGGTACAGGTTGCGCGGCAGTTGTTTGTAGCTGCGCAGCTCTTGCCGGGCGATGTCGGTCACCACCTCTTCGCTGGTCGGCTGGATGATGAAATCGCGCTCGTGCCGGTCTTTCACGCGCATGAGTTCCGGGCCCATCTTGTCCCAGCGCCCCGTCTCCTGCCAGAACTCGGCGGGCTGCACCACCGGCATCAGCAACTCCACCGCGCCCGCGCGGTTCATTTCCTGCCGAACGATCGCTTCGACCTTGCGAACCACGCGCAAACCCATCGGCATGTAGCTGTAGATGCCGGCGCCCAGCTTCTTGATCATGCCGGCGCGCGTCATGAGTTGGTGGCTGACGACTTCTGCGTCGGCCGGCGCTTCCTTGAGGGTGGAAATCAGGAACTGAGAGGCTTTCATGGGCGAGCTGGGTTCTGCCGTTGGGCAGGTGGAGAGAACGATGTTGGGACCCGGAGAACAGCGTATTCCAGATGCTGGAGTGCGCCTCCTGTGCCCAGGGGTGCAACAGGTGTGTGATCACTTCGCAACTCGCGCGGCGCGATGCATAATGAACACAGTTTAAAAATTTGGGGTTGATTATGCTTGACAGAGAAGGCTTCAGGCCCAATGTCGGCATCATTCTGCTCAACCAGCGAAACCAGGTGTTCTGGGGCAAACGCATCCGCTCGCACTCCTGGCAATTTCCGCAAGGTGGCATCGACAGGGGCGAGACACCTGAGCAGGCGATGTACCGCGAACTGCATGAGGAAGTGGGCCTCATGCCCGAACACGTGAGCATCGTGGCCCGCACGCGGGACTGGTTGCGTTACGAGGTGCCGGACCGCTTCATTCGCCGCGACGCGCGCGGCCACTACAAAGGTCAAAAACAGATCTGGTACCTGCTGCGTCTCGTGGCACACGACTGGAACCTGAACCTGCGCGCCACCAGCCATCCGGAGTTTGACGCCTGGCGCTGGCACGACTACTGGGTGCCGCTGGACGTCGTCGTGGAGTTCAAGCGTGGCGTCTACGAAATGGCGCTCACCGAGCTGGCCCGCTACCTGCCCAAGAACGATCACCGCAACCGCTATCTGCGTGGGGGCGCACGCCACCGCCATGACGAGGGTGCGGACGCACACTCGACACACACCGACAATCCGCGAGGTCTCGAACTGCCACCCGGCGCGAGCTTCGATCCCGATCCGCAACGCAGCACACACGCTGCGCAGCCCCAGCCCAAATGACCCTCGCCTTTTGCCGACTCCCGCGCCGCCTTCTCATCGTCAGCGCCACGATCTGTTCCCTCTGCCTGAGCTGGGGCACGCAGGCGCAAACCGAAGATCCGGACGCCGAAACCTGGACGGAAGCCCAGGTAAGTCCACCGGCAACATTCAGCGTCGACAAGCTGCAGACCTTCGACGTGGGTCAAGGCACTTCGTTGACCTACGGCATTGACCCCAACACCTTGACCGTGGGAGCAGACGGCGTGGTGCGGTACGTGCTTGTGGCGCGCAGCGGCAGCGGCGCTCTCAACGCCTTGTACCAAGGCCTGCGCTGCCAAACGGGGGAAGTCAAAACCTATGGGCGCTGGGACAACAAGGCCAGCTGGAACACGGATTCCAAGGACAGTTGGCAGAGACTCTCGTCCCGAGGATTCACCCAGCCGGCCATGGCGCTGGCCCGCGCGGGCATTTGCGACGGCCGAACCGTGAATGGCCATGCCCAGAACATCCTGCGCACGCTGAAGAACGGACGCCCCAAAGACATCCACTAGCGGAGCTAGGGTTCGTGGGGCTGCTTAAGCCCGCGCAAGCACCAGGTTGTCGCGGTGGATCATTTCGTGCTCGGCCACGTAGCCCAGCAGGCGCTCGAAGTCACCGGATGACCTGCGGCAAATGAGCCGGGCTTCGCTGCTCGCATAGTTGGCCAGGCCGCGCGCCACTTCGACGCCCCGCGCATCGCGCACCGCGATCACGTCGCCCCGGGAAAACTCGCCCTCGACACCGGTCATGCCGATGGGCAGCAGGCTCTTGCCCTCGCCCACGATCTTGCCCACCGCGCCGTCGTCCACCACCACAGCGCCGCGCAACTGCAAGTGGTCCGAAATCCAGCGCTTGCGGGCCTGGTTCTTCGGCGTCTGGGCCACCAGGCATGTGCCAATGGCCTCGCCTTCGGCGAGTCGCAGCAGCACGTCCGGCTCACGACCCCAGGCAATCACGGTCGACGCACCGGAACCCGCAGCACGCTTGGCGGCCAGGATCTTGGTGATCATGCCGCCCTTGCCAATGCCACTGCCCGCGCCGCCGGCCATGGCCTCCAGACGCGCATCCCCAGCACGTGCCGCCTGTACAAACTGCGCCGATGGGTCGCGCCGCGGATCGGCGGTGTAGAGGCCGCGCTGATCCGTGAGGATCACCAGCACGTCCGCCTCCACCAGATTGGCCACCAGCGCACCCAGCGTGTCGTTGTCACCGAATTTGATTTCGTCGTTGACCACGGTGTCGTTCTCGTTGATCACCGGCACCACACCCAACTGCAGCAAGGTCAGCAAGGTCGAGCGGGCGTTCAGGTAACGCTCGCGATCGGCCAGATCCGCGTGCGTCAACAGCACCTGGGCACTGCCCACCCCACAACCGCGGAGCTTGGTCTCGTACATCTGCACCAGGCCCATTTGCCCCACCGCGGCCGCAGCCTGGAGTTCGTTGATCTCCTTGGGTCGAACCTTCCAGCCGAGCCGCTTCATGCCCTCGGCCACCGCGCCGCTGCTGACCATGATGACCTCGCGCCCTTGTTGCACCAGGGCCGCCAGCTGTCGACTCCATTGCCCGATGGCCTCTTCGTCCAGGCCGCGCCCGTCGTTGGTCACGAGACTGGAGCCCACCTTGACCACAATGCGCCGCGCCGTCTTGAGCACAGCGACCGGGGTCGTGCCGGACATGTTCAACGATTCGTCAAGGTGCACGGTGTCCATGGAAAGTCTTGGGTCAGTGAATGTCGGGGTCACCTGCGAAGCGCGGATCCACGTCCACCGGTGCCTGCTGCGACTGGTGCACCTGCGCGATGTGCTGGTATATCTTCTGCACCAGAAATTCGCAGCCCTCGCGCGTGAGAGCGGATATCTCAAAGACAGGGCCTTTGTACTTCAAGCGCTTCACGATGTCCTTGACCCGAGCCTCGCGCTCGTCGGCCGGCACCATGTCGAGCTTGTTGAGCACCAGCCAACGCGGCTTGTCGTACAGTTTCTGATCAAACTTCTTGAGCTCGCCCACGATGGCCTTGGCCTGCGCCACGGGGTCGACACCGTCGTCAAACGGCGCCACATCCACCATGTGCAGCAACAAGCGGGTGCGCTGCAAGTGGCGCAGAAACTGGTGCCCCAAGCCCGCTCCCTCCGAGGCACCCTCGATCAATCCTGGCACGTCGGCCACGACAAAACTCTTCTCCGGTCCGACGCGGACCACACCGAGGTTGGGGTGCAGCGTGGTGAAGGGATAGTCAGCGATCTTGGGGCGCGCATTGGAAATGGCGGCAATCAGCGTCGACTTGCCGGCGTTGGGCATGCCCAGCAGCCCCACGTCGGCCAGCACCTTGAGTTCCAGCTTGAGCGTGCGGCTCTCACCCGGCCAGCCCGGTGTTTTCTGACGCGGCGCGCGATTGGTCGAGCTCTTGTAATGCATGTTGCCAAAGCCACCGTCGCCGCCCTTGGCGATGGTGATCTGCTGGCCAGGCTGCAGCAGCTCATGCAACACCTCGCCGGTTTCAGCGTCCGCGATGATGGTGCCCACCGGCATCTTGAGCACGATGTCGTCGCCCTTGACGCCAAACATGTCCGAGCCTTTGCCATGCTCACCGCGGCGAGCTTCGAAGCGACGGGTGAAGCGAAAGTCGACGAGGGTGTTCAGGCTGGCGTCCGCCACCGCAAAGACATGGCCTCCACGGCCGCCGTCACCGCCGTCTGGGCCGCCAAATTCCTTGTACTTCTCATGCCGGAACGACGCGCAGCCGTTGCCACCGTCGCCCGCGGCAACATCAATCGTGGCTTCGTCCACAAATTTCATGGCGTTTCTTCCAGCAAAAGTTTCAACAAAGAATAGCCAAACAAAAAGCCCGCACAGGCGGGCCTTCTGCATTCAAACACCACTCTGGCTCATTGCGCCGCATGGATTCTTCGATCCAGCAGCAATGAGCCCCCGTTCAGACGGGCGTGATGCTGATGGTGTGACGGTTCAGTGAGCCTTTGACAGCGAACGTCACGTGACCATCGACCGTTGCAAAAATGGTGTGGTCCTTGCCCACGCCCACGTTCAAACCGGGGTGAAACTTGGTGCCGCGTTGGCGAACGATGATCGAGCCTGCGCTGACCAACTCGCCGCCAAACGCCTTCACGCCGAGCATCTTGGGCTTGGAATCGCGCCCGTTTCGCGTTGAGCCGCCGCCTTTTTTCTGTGCCATGCTGACCTACTCCTCAGGCTGCGATCGAAGCGATCTGCAGTTCGGTGAAATTTTGACGATGCCCTTGGCGCTTCTGGTAGTGCTTGCGACGGCGCATCTTGAAGATGCTGACCTTGTCGTGCCTGCCATGGGCCAACACCGTGACCGTGACCGTTGCGCCGGAAACCAAGGGAGTGCCTACCTTGATTTCGGTGCCGTTGCCGACAGCCAGAACCTGGTCAAACACGATCTCTTGGCCCACATCCGCAGCAATCTGTTCTACTTTAATTTTTTCGCCAGCAGCAACACGATACTGTTTGCCACCGGTTTTTATGACCGCGTACATATGAACCTCTTGAAAAAATTCCACGAATGGAAGCCCGGAGGACGAAATTCCGCCGAGCCCGCGAGTGTAGCATGCGCCACCAATGGCAGCAAGTCAGCAACCGCAGGCCTCCCCTTCCGTTGTCAGCCCCGTCTTCACGCCTTTCTATAATCGCAACCCTTCGACCCGAGACGCGCGAACGCCCCCACCATCTTGACCACCTCCACTGTTCAAACTATCAGCCCCCTGGAGCTGATCCAGTCCGATATGTTGCGGGTGGACCAAGTCATCAGCGAGCGCCTGACCACCGAAGTGCCGTTGGTGCGAGAAGTCGCCCAATACATCATTTCAGCCGGAGGCAAGCGCCTGCGCCCGGCCCTGCTGCTCCTGGTCAGCGGCGCGATTCGCAACGACGACCCCAAGCGCTACACGCTTGCCGCGGTGGTCGAGTTCATCCACACAGCCACGTTGCTCCACGACGATGTGGTGGACGAATCCACGCTGCGCCGCGGACGAGCCACCGCCAACGAGCGCTTTGGCAACGCTGCCAGCGTGCTCGTCGGCGATTTCCTTTACTCACGGGCGTTCCAGATGATGGTGGACATCAACGACATGCGCGTGATGCAGATTCTGTCGGACGCCACCAACGTGATCGCGGAAGGCGAAGTGCTGCAGTTGATGAACATGCGCGACGCGTCTCTTGATGAAGCTGCGTACCTGCGTGTCATTCGTTCAAAGACCGCCAAGCTGTTCGAAGCCAGTGCGCGGCTGGCGCCGATCTTGGCCGGAATGGATGCACAGACCGAGGCGCTTTGCGCCGAGTACGGACAAGCCCTGGGCACCGCCTTTCAGGTGATTGACGACGTGCTGGACTACGAAGGCAGCGCGGACGAATTGGGCAAAAACCTCGGAGATGATCTGCGGGAAGGCAAGGTCACATTGCCCATCATTTGCGCCTTGCGCAGCGGCACCGAGTCACAGAAGACACTGATTCGACAAGCGATCGAGCAGGGAGATCTTGCACACCTGGATGCGATCCGGGACATCATTCTCCAAACAGGCGCCCTCGACGCGGCCAGAGCCAGCGCCCATGCCGAAGCCCAGCGCGCCATTGATGCAGCGAGGCAGTTGCCTGTGAATGCCTATAGCGAGGCTTTGCTACAATTGGCGGCTGGCCTGCTTGAGCGGCGATCTTAGGCGGGCGGGGCGGTTCTCAACCGCCATTTGGTCGACCCAATCGGTCCATCGGGGTGTAGCTTAGCCTGGTAGAGCGCTACGTTCGGGACGTAGAGGCCGGAGGTTCGAATCCTCTCACCCCGACCAAGTTTCTGTATCGCGGCGCACGTTCAATGTTCGCGTAGTGCCGATCAACCGCGATTTCGCACCGCCGATACGACCGCATCCGGTTGAGCCGGCATTTTCGATACGAATTGCCTCAATTGCGAAGGGCAAGTTCTTGATTTACGATAGATTACAGGCCTATGGCGTCTATCGAAACAGCCTCACCAGACACTCCATCCATGGCCTTGCCCGGGCTGGGCCGCGCGCTGGTGTCGGCAGGAAAATTGGGCCAGAAGGCCGCTGAGGATCTCTACCGCAAAGCGCAAAGTGGCCGCACCAGTTTCATCGCGGAACTGACCGGCTCAGGCGCAGTTTCCCCTTCGGATCTCGCTCACACGATGTCCGTGGCGTTTGCGGCACCTTTGCTGGATCTGGACGCCATCGACGTTCAACGCCTTCCTCATGGTCTGCTCGACCCCAAGATCTGCGCCGACTACCGCATCGTCGTCCTGAGCAAGCGCAACAACCGGTTGATGGTTGCCACCGCGGATCCGGCAGACCAACAAGCCGCGGAAAAAATCAAGTTCGCGACCCAAATGGGCGTCGACTGGGTGATTGCCGAGTACGACAAGCTCAGCAAACTGGTGGAAACACAAACCACCAGCGTCAACGACACGATGGACAACATCATCGGTGGCGACTTCGAATTTGATGAGGTGGCTGCCGAGACGACGGTCAATGACGCGAACGACAAGGCCTCCGAAGTCGACGACGCGCCAGTGGTGAAGTTCCTTCATAAGATGTTGATCGATGCGTTCAACATGCGCGCATCGGACTTGCACTTTGAGCCCTACGAGCACAACTACCGCGTCCGCTTTCGCGTTGATGGCGAACTGCGTGAAATTGCATCGCCGCCGATCGCGATCAAGGACAAGCTGGCGTCCCGCATCAAGGTGATCTCGCGCATGGATATCTCCGAGAAGCGCGTACCCCAAGATGGGCGGATGAAGCTCAAGATCGGTCCTGATCGGGTGATCGATTTCCGGGTCAGCACCTTGCCAACCCTGTTTGGTGAAAAGATCGTGATCCGGATCCTGGACCCGAGCAGCGCCAAAGTCGGCATTGACGCCTTAGGCTACGAGCCTGAGGAAAAGGAGCGGCTGATGAGTGCCATCGGCCGGCCGTATGGCATGGTGCTGGTGACGGGTCCCACAGGCTCTGGCAAAACCGTGTCGCTTTACACCTGCCTGAACATTCTGAACAAGCCAGGCATCAACATCTCGACAGCGGAAGACCCTTCTGAAATCAACTTGCCCGGGGTCAACCAAGTCAACGTCAACGAAAAAGCAGGGCTGACTTTCGCCGCTGCCTTGAAGGCATTCCTGCGCCAGGATCCAGACGTGATCATGGTGGGTGAGATTCGCGATCTTGAAACTGCGGACATCTCGATCAAGGCCGCGCAAACCGGCCACATGGTGCTGTCGACCCTTCACACGAACGACGCGCCCACCACACTGACACGCATGATGAACATGGGCATCCCCACGTTCAATATTGCATCCAGCGTGATTCTGATCACCGCACAACGCCTGGCGCGGCGCCTGTGCGCCACATGCAAGGCACCCCTCGATGTGCCACGCAAGGCCTTGGTGGATGCGGGCTTCAAAGCCGAGGATCTCGATGGCACCTGGACGCCCTACAAACCCGTGGGTTGCTCAGCGTGCAACAACGGCTACAAAGGCCGCGTCGGCATCTACCAGGTGATGCCCATTTCAGAAGAAATCCAGCGCATCATCCTGCGCGGAGGAAGTGCGCTGGATATTGCCCAGCAAGCTGGCAAGGAGGGGGTTCGCACGCTGCGCGAGTCGGGTCTTCTCAAGGTCAAGCTGGGCATGACCTCGCTGGAAGAAGTGCTCAGTGTGACCAACGAATGATGCAGTCGCGGCAAGAACAGCTTTAGAGGACACCATGGCAACCGCAGTATCCAAGAACGTCAAGGACTTCGTATTCGAGTGGGAAGGCAAGGACCGCAATGGCAAGCCCGTTCGCGGAGAAACCCGAGCTGGCGGAGAAAACCAGGTGCAAGCGGCACTGCGACGGCAAGGCATTGTGCCCAGCAAGATCAAAAAGCGCCGCATGAGTTCGGGCAAGCGGATCAAACCCAAGGACATCGCTATCTTCACGCGCCAGCTGGCCACGATGATGAAAGCCGGTGTTCCGTTGTTGCAGGCCTTCGACATCGTGGGCCGAGGCAATCCGAACCCGAACGTGACCAAGTTGCTCAATGACATCCGCACCGATGTGGAGACGGGCACATCACTGAGCGCGGCATTCCGCCGGCACCCTCTGTACTTTGACAGCCTCTACTGCAACCTGGTGGAAGCGGGCGAGGCCGCCGGTATTCTCGAAGAGTTGCTGGACCGTCTGGCCACCTACATGGAGAAGACCGAGGCACTCAAATCCAAGATCAAGTCGGCCTTGATGTACCCCATCGCCGTGATCGTCGTGGCCTTTGTGGTCGTGGCTGTGATCATGATTTTCGTGATCCCCTCGTTCAAGGAAGTCTTTACCTCCTTCGGCGCCGACCTCCCGGCCCCAACGCTGTTCGTGATCGCGATGAGCGAGTTCTTCACCGAGTACTGGTGGTTGATCTTTGGCGGTATTGGCGGCGGGCTTTATTTCTTCATGCAGGCGTGGAAGCGCAACGAGAAGGTACAACAGTTCATGGACCGGCTGCTGCTCAAGCTGCCCATCTTTGGTGTGCTGATCGAAAAGTCGGTCATTGCGCGTTGGACCCGCACCCTGGCCACCATGTTCGCCGCGGGCGTTCCGTTGGTTGAAGCGCTCGACTCGGTCGGCGGCGCATCGGGCAATTCGGTCTACGCCATCGCGACGGAAAAGATTCAGCAGGAGGTGTCCACCGGCACCAGTCTGACCAACGCGATGACGAACGCCAACGTCTTCCCGTCCATGGTGCTGCAGATGTGCGCGATCGGCGAGGAGTCGGGCTCGATCGACCACATGCTGGGCAAGGCCGCCGACTTCTACGAAGCCGAGGTCGACGACATGGTGGCGGGCATCTCCAGTCTGATGGAGCCCATCATCATCGTGGTGTTGGGCACGGTCATCGGCGGCATCGTGGTGTCGATGTACCTCCCCATCTTCAAGCTGGGCCAGGTGGTTTGATGCTCGAGGCGGGCGCGCCGGGAGCGGCGCTGCTGGGCTTGCTCGGCTTGATGGTGGGCAGCTTTCTCAATGTGGTGATTCATCGGCTGCCCAAGATGATGGAATTGCGCTGGGAGGCCGAATGTGCCGAGCTTCAGGCCTCGGATGAAACACCGGCGTCAACGTCGTCCGAACCGGAAACATTCAATCTGATGCTTCCCCGCTCGCGCTGCCCGCACTGCGGGCATCAGATTCGTTGGTTCGAAAATATCCCCGTGTTCAGCTACCTCGCCTTGCGGGGCAAGTGCAGCCAGTGCTCGGCGCCCATCAGCCGGCGCTACCCCGCCGTGGAACTGGCTACCGCGGCGCTGTTCGCTTGGTGCGGCTGGCACTTCGGCCTGGGATGGGAGGCTTTGGCGTGGTGCGGTTTCTCGGCTGCGGTCCTGGCGTTGGCCGGCATCGACTGGGACACGACCCTCTTGCCCGATGACATCACGCTGCCCTTGCTCTGGGCCGGATTGTGTGCCGCAGGCCTTCGCATCACGGACACCCTTCTGCCCGACGCCTTGTGGGGCGCGGTGGCGGGCTACGTGTCGCTGTGGCTGGTCTACTGGGCCTTCAAGATCGTGACGGGCAAGGAGGGCATGGGCTACGGCGACTTCAAGCTCTTCGCGGCCTTCGGGGCCTGGTTTGGCTGGCAAGCCCTGATTCCGGTGATCCTGATGGCGTCCTTGATCGGCGCGGTGATCGGCATTGCGATCAAACTGAAGGGCCATCTGCGCGAGGGCGGCTATGTGCCCTTTGGCCCGTTCCTGGCGCTGGCGGGCCTGACGTCGATGGTGTTTGGGCCATCCGCCATCCTGGCGGCCATCGGCCTGTGAACCCGCCCACCAACCGCACCGCGTTCCGCCTGGGACTCACCGGCGGGATCGGCAGCGGCAAAAGCACGCTGGCGCACCTGCTGCAAGCACAAGGCGCGGATGTGATCGACGCCGATGCCATCTCCCGCCGCAGCACGGAAGCGGGTGGCAGCGCAATGCCGGCCATTGCGCAGACGTTCGGAGCCGACTTCATTGCGGCCGACGGCGCACTCGACAGACAGCGCATGCGCGATCACGTTTTCGCCGTGCCGCAAGCGCGCCAGACGCTGGAGCGCATCGTGCACCCGCTGGTGGGGGCCGAAATTCGGCGTCAGGCCATGGCATCACGGTCGGCTTGCCTGGTGTTCGACGTGCCTTTGCTGGTCGAGTCGCCACGATGGCGCCCTCAGCTCGATCGCGTGGTGGTGGTCGACTGCACGCCAGCCACGCAGGTGCGCCGCGTCCAGACGCGCAATGGCTGGGAGGTCGCGGCGATCGAATCGGTGATGCGCAGCCAGAGCCCGCGCATCGCGCGACTGTCCGCCGCCGACCTGGTGGTCTTCAACGATGAGGACGATCTCGGCCTCCTGGAGCAGGCCGCCAGCGCGCTGGCAAAGCAGTTCGGGCTATGATGAAGACATCCCCCGCCGCCCTGCCCTGCGATCTGCCGCTGCCGTGATCCTGTACGACTACCCACTCAACGAACGCATTCGCACGTACCTGAGGCTTGAACAGCTGTTCCGCCGCATGGTGGAACTGGTGCCGCGCAGCCATCCGCTGGACCACCACTACGCCATCCAGACGATCTTCGAGATCATGGATGTGGCGGCGCGGGCCGACATGAAGTCGGACGTGCTCAAGGACCTGGATCGGCACAAGCAGCAACTCATCGGCTACCGCGGCAACCCCATGATTGCCGAGCAGGCGCTCGAAGATGTCATTCAAAAACTGGACGGTTGCTTCACCCAACTCAACGAAATGACCGGCAAGACCGGCCAGGCGCTGACCGAGAACGACTGGTTGATGAGCATCCGCAGCCGCATCGGCATTCCCGGCGGCACCTGCGAATTCGACCTGCCTGCGTACTACCACTGGCAACACCACGGTGCCGAGGAACGCCGCGCGGACCTGCACCGCTGGTCGATGCCGCTGGCACCGCTGGCCGAGTCCATCGTGCAATTGCTCAAGATGCTGCGCGAATCGGGTTCGCCGCAAAAAGTGGTGGCGCCGGGTGGGCAGTTCCAGCTGACCTTGCCCCAGGGCCGCACCTTTCATTTGCTGCGCCTTCGCATCGACCCGTCGACGGGCCTCATCCCCGAGATCAGCGGCAACCGGTTGATGTTGTCGGTTCGCCTGATGCGCCACGGTGAAGACGACCGGCTGCACCCCGCGCAGGAAGATGCCGCATTCGAACTGACGCTCTGCGCTTGAGGAGGTCGGACGTGAGCGACAGCGCCGCCAGCACACCCGTCAGAACGGTCCGCTGCCCCCAATGTGGCGGGCCGAGCGTTTATGCGCCCAGCAATGTGTACCGCCCGTTCTGCAGCGAACGCTGCAAGCAGATGGATCTGGGCGCCTGGGCGAACGAGGAGTTCAGCCTGCCGGAAAAAGAAGGCCAGAGCGATCCCGGCTTCGAGCAGAGCTGAGGTCGCAGCCTATCTCGTGCGACCGGCGGTCTGCTCGGCCGCCAGCCATTCCAGCACCGGCACGGTTCCGGCCAGCACCGGGGCGCATGCTACCGGCAGGGTGTGCCAGCCAAACTGCTGCCCTTCGCGCATGTGCATCTCACCCGTCCAGTCGCGCACCTTGCAGAAGTGCAACCGCACCAGGCCATGCGGGTAGTCCACGAGCGACACCTTCCAGATCGGCGCCGCACCGATCGTGACGCCGATTTCCTCTTGCAGCTCGCGCCGCAGCGCTTGCTCGACGGTTTCTCCCGCCTCCAGCTTGCCGCCTGGAAACTCCCAGTAGCCGGCATACACCTTGCCCGGCGGACGCGAGGTCAGGAGGAAGGCGCCATCAGGGTTGATGAGCACGCCAACCGCCACATCGACAACCGGCCGATCCGTGGGACGGGGCGCGTCCTCGTCGGCATCGACGACCAATACGGCGGACGCGCTCATGCTGGCTTGGCGTGGGTGCCCGCGTAGTCACGGGCAAACTGGTAGGCCACGCGGCCACTGCGCGAACCCCGCTCCAGCGCCCAGACCAGGGCCTGCGGCCGTGCATTCTCGATGTCTGGCACTGGCACACCCAACGCAGACAGCCATTGCGCCACGATCGTGAGGTACTCGTCCTGACTGAAGGGGTAGAAGCTCACCCAAAGACCGAAGCGCTCCGAGAGCGAGATTTTTTCCTCGATCACTTCACCGGGATGCACTTCGCCGTCTGCGGTGTGCGTGTAGGTGAGGTTTTCCTTCATGTACTCGGGCAACAGATGGCGGCGGTTGCTGGTGGCGTAGATCAGCACGTTCGGGCTCGCGGCCGACACCGAACCATCCAGGATCGATTTGAGCGCCTTGTAGCCCGGCTCTCCGTCTTCGAAGCTGAGGTCATCGCAGAAGACGATGAAGCGCTCGGGCCGATCGGCGACCACCTCCACGATGTCGGGCAGATCGACCAGATCGGACTTGTCCACCTCGATCAGGCGCAAACCCTGCGGCGCGTATTCGTTGAGACAGGCCCGCACCAGTGAGGACTTCCCGGTGCCGCGCGCGCCCGTCAACAGCACGTTGTTGGCCGGCAGCCCTTGAACAAACTGCAGCGTATTGCGCTGAATCTTTTCCTTCTGCCCATCGATCTCCTGCAAGTCACCCAGGCGCATGGCGCCCACGTGGCGCACAGGCTCCAGCGCGCCATGGCCACTGCTGCGCTTGCGGTAGCGCCAGGCCACCGCCGTGGACCAGTCCGGTGCGGACATGGGTTGTGGCAGCACCGCTTCAATGCGATCGATGAGTTGCTCGGCGCGTTGCAGCAGCCGTTCGAAGTGCTCGTTCATGTCAAGCGCTCAAGAGCGGTAGTCGGCGTTGATGGTCACGTACTCGTGGCTGAAGTCGCAGGTCCACACGGTTTCGGTAGCGGTGCCGCGGCCCAGACCGATGCGCACCAGGATTTCCGCCTGCTTCATCACGCGCTGACCGTCTTCTTCGCGGTACTCGGGGTGCCGACCGCCCGCGCTGACCACATGCACATCGCCCAGGTGCAGGTCGATGGTGTTCACATCAAGGTCATCGATGCCCGCATAACCGACGGCCGCGAGGATGCGACCCAGGTTGGGATCGCTGGCGAAGAACGCGGTCTTCACCAGCGGCGAGTGCGCGACGGCATAAGCAGCCTGCAAGCACTCGGCCGCCGTGCGCCCACCTTCGACCTGGATGGTGATGAACTTGGTGGCGCCTTCGCCGTCGCGCACGATGGCGTGCGCGAGTTGCCTTGCCACCGTCGTGAGCGCGGTCAGCAGCACACGACCCGCTTGGCTGTCCAGATCGGTGATGGGCGCGTTGCCCGCACGACCTGTGGCCACCACCACGAAGGAGTCGTTGGTGCTGGTGTCGCCGTCCACCGTCACGCGGTTGAACGACGCATCGGCCAGTCGGCGCGCCAGCGCATTCATCAATGCCGGCGCCACCGCAGCGTCGGTGGCGAGAAAGCCCAGCATGGTCGCCATGTTGGGTCGGATCATCCCCGCGCCTTTGGCGATGCCGGTGGCGCTGATGGCGCGCCCGTCAAGCTCGAAGCGCTGGCTGCAGGCCTTGGGCAGCGTGTCGGTGGTCATGATGCCTTCGGCGGCCGACAGCCATTGTTCGCCGCTCGCGGTCTGCAACTGCGCCGCGTTGGCCAGCGCCTGCGGCAAACCCGCGAGCAACCGGTCCAGTGGCAGCGGCTCCATGATCACGCCGGTGGAGAATGGCAGCACCTGTTCGTGGTGCAGTTCCAGCGACCGGGCCAGCGCGGTGCAAGTCTGGCGCGCGTTGGCAAGGCCGGGTTCGCCGGTGCCGGCATTGGCGTTGCCGGTGTTGATCACCAGGGCACGGATCGACTGCCCCGAGGCGAGGTGGTCACGGCACACCTGCACGGGCGCGGCGGCGTAACGGTTCTGCGTGAACACCGCACCCACGGCGCAATGGTCGTCCAGCAGAAACACCGTGAGGTCCTTGCGGTTCGCCTTGCGAATGCCCGCCTGCACCACACCGATGCGCACGCCTGCGATCGGCAACAGTTCAGAGGCCAGAGGAGCGTTGAGTTGAACAGGCATGTGAACTCCGTGAATGATGATGCCTGACGGCGGCGCGGCAGCGGCCTCTTTGCAATGCGGCGCCAGCGCCTCTCCGTCAGTCCAGTTTGCCGTGGCAGTGTTTGTATTTTTTCCCGCTGCCGCAGGGGCACGGATCGTTTCGACCGACACGCGGCACCTCGCCCGCAGGTCGGGCCGCGGCCGCGATGGCCGCATCCGCGATGGTCTCCGCCTCGCCAGTCTCGGTCGGCGCGGTGTAGGTGACGTTGGCGATCTGCTCGGCACGTTCTTCGAGTTGTTCGGCCGCCGCGGTCATCTGTTCGGCCGACTGCACACGCACATTCATCAGCGTGCGGGTGACGTCGTTCTTCACGCTGTCCAGCAGCTGTCCGAACAGGATGAAGGCTTCGCGTTTGTATTCCTGCTTGGGCTGCTTCTGCGCGTAGCCGCGCAGGTGGATGCCCTGGCGCAGGTAGTCGAGTGCCGAGAGGTGATCGCGCCATTGGCTGTCAATGGTCTGCAGCAGCACCACACGCTCGAACTGGGTGAAGTTCTCTTCACCCACCAACCCGACCTTGCCCTCAAACACGGCTTTGGCGGCGGCCTGCACGCGCTCGACGATCTCTTCCACGTCGATGGATTCCGCGTCCGACACCCAGCTGTTGACCGGCGCCTCCACCGACCACTGTTCGCGCAACGCGCGCTCAAGCGACGGCAGATCCCACTGTTCTTCCACGCTGCCTTCGGGCACGTATTCGTGCACAAGGTCCATGAAGCATCCCTCGCGCAGGGAGTCGATTTGCGCGCGCAGCGAGGTGGCGTCCAGGATGTCGTTGCGCTGCTGGTAGATCACCTTGCGCTGGTCGTTGGAGACGTCGTCGTACTCGAGCAGCTGCTTGCGGATGTCGAAGTTGCGCGCCTCCACCTTGCGCTGCGCGCTCTCGATACTGCGCGTGACGATGCCCGCCTCGATCGCCTCGCCCTCGGGCATCTTCAGGCGGTCCATGATCGCGCGCACGCGGTCGCCCGCGAAGATGCGCATGAGCGAGTCGTCCAGGCTCAGGTAGAAGCGCGAGGAACCGGGGTCGCCCTGGCGGCCCGAACGACCGCGCAACTGGTTGTCGATACGGCGCGATTCGTGGCGCTCGGTCGCGATGATGCGCAGGCCACCCAACGCCTTGACCTTTTCGTGGTCCTGCTGCCATTGCGCGCGGACCGCCTCGATTCGGGCGGCCTTGGTCGCGTCATCGAGCGCCTCGTCGCGCTGCACCGCATCGACCATCTTCTCCAGGTTGCCCCCGAGCACGATGTCGGTGCCGCGACCGGCCATGTTGGTGGCGATGGTGATGGCGCCCGGGCGCCCCGCCTGGATGATGATGTCGGCTTCACGCGCGTGCTGCTTGGCGTTGAGCACTTCGTGCGGCAGGTTCTCGGCCTGCAGCAGGCCCGCGATGATCTCGGAATTCTCGATCGACGACGTGCCCACCAGCACCGGCTGCCCACGCTCGTGGCACTCGCGAATGTCTTCGATGGCCGCGACGTACTTCTCTTTGGTGGTCTTGTAGACCCGGTCCAGCTGGTCGACGCGCTTGCTCGGCCGGTTGGGCGGAATCACGACCGTCTCAAGACCGTAGATTTCCTGGAATTCGTACGCCTCGGTGTCGGCCGTGCCCGTCATGCCCGAGAGCTTGCTGTACAGGCGGAAGTAGTTCTGAAAGGTGATGGAGGCCAGTGTCTGGTTCTCCGGCTGGATTGCCACACCCTCTTTCGCCTCCACGGCCTGGTGCAGGCCATCGCTCCAGCGGCGGCCCGACATCAGGCGGCCCGTGAACTCGTCGACGATCACGATTTCGCCGTTCTGGTTCACATAGTGCTGGTCGCGGTGGTACAGATGGTGTGCCTTGAGCGAGGTCACCAGGTGGTGCAACAGCGCAATGTTGGCCGGGTCGTACAGCGAAGCGCCATCGGGCAACAGGCCGGCCTGGCTCAGCAGGCGCTCGGCGTTCTCGTGACCCTGCTCGGTCATGTGAACGGCATGCGACTTCTCGTCCACCGTGAAATCGCCGGGCTTGGTCACGCCCTCACCCGTGCGCGGGTCCGCTTCGCCTTCCTGGCGCGTCAAATGGGGCACCAGTTGCTTGATGGCGACGTACACCTGCGTCTGGTCTTCGGCCTGACCGCTGATGATCAGCGGCGTGCGGGCCTCGTCGATCAGGATCGAGTCGACCTCGTCGACGATGGCGTAGTTCAGGCCGCGCTGCACACGGTCGGCCGCCTCGTACACCATGTTGTCGCGCAGGTAGTCGAAGCCGTATTCGTTGTTGGTGCCGTAGGTGATGTCGGCGCCATAGGCAGCCTGCTTGTCCTCGCGCGGCGCCTGGGGCAGGTTGATGCCGACGCTCAATCCGAGGAAGTTGTAAAGGCGGCCCATCCACTGCGCGTCGCGGCTCGCCAGGTAGTCGTTGACGGTGACCACGTGAACGCCTTTGCCGGTCAGCGCATTCAGATACACCGGCAGCGTGGCGGTCAGCGTCTTGCCTTCGCCGGTGCGCATCTCGGCCACCTTGCCGTGGTGCAACGCCAGGCCACCGACCAGCTGCACGTCGAAGTGGCGCATCTTCATCACGCGCTTGCTGGCCTCGCGCACCACCGCAAAGGCTTCGGGCAGCAGCGCGTCGAGCGTCTCGCCCTGCGCAAGGCGCTGCTTGAACGCCGCGGTCTGCGCCTTCAGGTCGTCGTCACTGAGTTGTTCAAACTTCGCTTCCAGACCATTGATGCGCTCCACCGTCTTGCGATACGTCTTCAGGAGACGGTCATTGCGGCTACCAAAGATTTTGGTGAGGAAGTTAGTGGCCATACGTGCGGGCCTGCGCCGGACACCCTGTGGGTTCCGGGCAAGCAAATGTAGATTGGAGGGCTCTGGTGAACCCGGAAGCAAAAGACGGGGGCAACCCGTGATGTGCAGTCGAGTGCAACGCTTTCAAGAGCAAAGCGCGCATTTTACCCGCCGCGCCCAGGCCGGCTCAGGGCTTGCGGGAAGCCGGCGCGGCTTGCTTGGCCGAGGCCAGATTTTCGCCAGCGGCCAGGAAGCGACCCGGGTCCTGCGGCACGCCCGCGACCCAGACCTCGAAATGCAAATGCGGCCCGGTGGACCGCCCGGTGGTCCCGACTTCCGCGATTTTCTGACCCCGCTTCACAATGTCGCCCTTCTTCACCAGCACCTTGGAGCTGTGTGCGTAGCGGGTGATGAGGTCGTTTCCATGGTCGATTTCGACCATGTTGCCGTAGGCCGCGTGGTACTCCTGAACCACCACGACGCCGCCGGCGGCCGCCAGAATGGGCGTGCCCGGCTCGGCCGGAAAGTCCAGGCCGGTGTGCAACGCGGAGCGGCCCGTGATGGGATCGATGCGAAAGCCGAACGGCGAACCCACCGGCGTGTTCGCCACGGGCTTTTCGGTCGGCACCATGGTGCGCTGGATCTTCTGATCGAACAGGCGCGATTCCACCACCGTCAGCCAATCGACGCGTGAGCCGCTGGTTTGGTCGATCTGATCCAGGGCGGCCATCAACTCTTCCATGCTCAGATCACGCCCACCCACCAGCGCGCCACCCGACCCCTGCGGCGCCTTGAACTGTGCCGGGTTCAGGCCGGCCAGCCCCGCCACGCGCTCACCCAACGAGTCGATCTGCACCATGCGCGCCTGCATTTCGCCGAGCCGTCGGGCCATGGCGTCCAGGTTGGCGCGCAGATAAGCGTTCTGGGAGCTGGCTTCGTTCTGATGCACAAGCCGGGCCACCGGGGCAAAGCCCGGCCAGCTCCGCCGCACGCCTTCCAGAAACACCCAGTGATAGGTGGTGATCGCACCCAGCATCAACAACACCGAAGCCAGTACGCCGACGCCCATCAGCTTGAACCCGCTGAGGTGCATGGCCCGGCTCTTGGCCAGCCAGGCGTCCGTGATAATGATGTGCACTGTGTTCTACCTTTCCAAGTCTGTTCGGCCACGCCGGACGACTTCGCCGTCAACGTATGCCTGCCGCCCCCAAATCCCACAACACGTTCACGCTGGAACAAGCGGTGGGAGCGGCGCCATCACTCGCCGCGCTGCAGGAGCGAATCCGTGAATCCCGGTGGTGCCTTGATCAGGTTCAACACCTGATACCTGCCGGCATGCGAGCGCATGTTCGGCCTGGACCTTTGCAGGACCAGGAATGGTGCCTGCTGGTGGCCAGCGCTGCGGCCTCGACCAAGCTGCGGCAGTTGGTGCCCGCGCTGCAGCTCGCTTTGACCCAAAGGGGTGCGCAGGTTACCGCAATCCGCATCAAAGTCCAAACATCGGGACGATAAGCGCGCCTTGGGCGCGTGCATGCGGTGGGTGGTGCCGCTTGTCTGACTCGAACAGACGACCTATCGCTTACAAGGCGATTGCTCTACCAACTGAGCTAAAGCGGCGGACCGAAAATTTTACTTGACCCGTTTCAGCTGGGGCTTGCCGCCTGGCCGGCCCGGACTCGGTGGCAACTCCGGCGGTTCACCCGCCTCCGTGGCCGCGGTATCGCTGGTGACAGCACGCAACGATGCGCCGCCGCGCGCCGAACCCTCTGATGCCACCTCGCCCGCCGCGGCATCGGTGACCGCATCGCCTGCTGGCGCCTGCAGGCCCTTGGCAACCGGCGCGGGAAACGCCATGCCCTGCCCGTTCTCGCGCGCATAGATCGCGATCACATGGGTCACCGGCACCACGATCTCGCGCGCCACGCCGCCAAACCGCGCCTTGAATTCGATGAAATCGTTGCCCAGCCGGAGCGCGCTGGTGGCGTCCATGCTGACGTTGAGCACGATCTCACCGTTTTTCACGAACTCCATCGGCACGCGCACGGACGCATCGACCTGCACCGCGATATACGGTGAAAACCCGTTGTCGACACACCACTCGTGCAGCGCACGGATCAGGTATGGCCGGGTGGAAGGGGTGTCCTGTTCGAAGGCGCTCATGGAGTTTGGATGGACGTGATCACGGCAAAGTGCCCGCCAGACCTTACTTGCGCATCACTTTCTCGGAAGGCGTGAGCGCTTCGATATAGGCAGGGCGCGAGAAGATGCGCTCGGCGTACTTGAGCAGCGGAGCAGCATTCTTGCTGAGCTCGATGCCGTAAAAATCCAGGCGCCAGAGCAAGGGAGCGATGGCCACGTCCAGCATGGAGAAGTTGTCGCCCAGCATGAACTTGTTTTTCAGGAACACCGGCGCGAGCTGGGTCAAGCGATCACGAATGTGCGAACGGGCCTTTTCCAGCGCCTTTTCGTTGCCCTTGGAACTGCGCGACTCGAGCATGGACACGTGGGTGAACAGCTCCTTTTCGAAGTTCAACAGGAACAGACGAACGCGCGCACGGTCCACCGGATCGCCCGGCATCAGTTGGGGGTGCGGGAAGCGCTCGTCGATGTACTCGTTGATGATGTTCGACTCGTAGAGGATCAGGTCGCGCTCCACCAGGATGGGCACCTGGCCATACGGGTTCATGACACTGATGTCTTCCGGCTTGTTGTAGAGGTCGACGTCCCGGATCTCGAAGTCCATGCCTTTTTCAAACAGCACGAAACGGCAGCGGTGGGAGTAAGGGCAGGTGGTGCCCGAATACAAGACCATCATGAGGGAGTCTCCTTAAAGCAAAAAACAGTGGTTTGCATCCATGCCCGGCAGGCACTGCAAACCACTGTGGAACGGTCGGGACGGTCTTCGATGAGCCCGTCCCAGCCGGATCGGATTATTTGACGTCTTTCCAGTACGACGCATTCAGGCGCCAGGCCACGACGGTGAAGATGCCCAGGAACAGCAGCACCCAGACACCAATGCGCACGCGCGAGTTCTGCGCCGGTTCGGCCATCCACTGCAGGTAGGCAACGAGGTCACCCACGTTGTCGTCGTAAGCGGCTTCGCTGAGCGTGCCGGCCTTGACCATGGTCCAGCCCTTGACGCGCTCGACTTCGTGGCCATGGCTCATGACCTTTTCGTGCACCGGGGCGCGCTCGCCTTGCAGTTGCCACAGCGGGTGCGGCATGCCGATGTTCGGGAAGGCGAGGTTGTTCCAACCGGTCGGCTTGGTGTCGTCGCGGTAGTAGCTGCGCAGCAAGGTGTAGACGTAGTCGGCGCCGGTGCCGGCGTGGCCGGAGCGTGAACGTGCGACCAGGGTGAGGTCGGGCGGGTTGGCGCCGAACCAGGCTTTGGCCTGACGCGGATCGATCGTTGCCTTCATCGTGTCACCGATCTTGTCGGTGGCGAAGACGAGGTTTTCAGCGATCTGCTTGTCGTTCAAACCGATGTCGCGCAGGCGGTTGTAGCGCATGAACGCGGCCGAATGGCAGCTCAGGCAGTAGTTGACGAACAGCTTGGCGCCGTTTTGCAGGGCCGCCATGTCGTTGGTGCGCTGCGGCGCCTTGTCCAGCGGAATGCCGCCGCCAGCGGCCAAGGCCGCGCCCGACAAGCCCATGGCCAACATGAAGCCCACGAGGATTTTTTTCATTTGCTTGACTCTCCGGATTGGCTCGTGGGTTCAGTGAGGCTGGAAGGTGACGCGGTCGGGCACCGGCTTGAATTCGCCGATGCGGCTCCACCACGGCATCAGGAGGAAGAAGCCGAAGTAGAACAGCGTACCCACCTGCGACACGCGTTCGCCAATGGGCGACGGCGGCTGCACGCCCAGGTAACCCAGGATCAGGAAGTTGATCACGAACACGGTGTAGAGCCAGAAGTTCCAGCTCGGACGGTAGCGGATCGATTTGACGGGGCTGTTGTCGAGCCAAGGCAGGAAGAACAGGATGATGACCGCGCCACCCATGGCCACAACGCCCCAGAACTTGGCGTCGATGGACAGCATGAGCGCCACCAGCACCAGCGCCGCGATCACGATGCCGGCCTTGATCGCGCCGGACACGCGGGCCTTGATGGCACCCAGCACCGCGGCGATGACGACGATGGCCACGAGGGCGTACATCATTTCCGAGGTGATGGCGCGCAGCATCGAATAGAACGGCGTGAAGTACCAGACCGGTGCAATGTGCAGCGGCGTCACCAGCGGATCGGCCGGGATGAAGTTGTTGTACTCGAGGAAGTAACCACCGAACTCGGGCGCAAAGAAGATGATCGCCGAGAACACCATCAGGAAGACCGAGACGCCCAGCAGGTCGTGCACGGTGTAGTACGGATGAAACGGAATGCCATCAACCGGCTTGCCCGAGGCATCCTTGTTGGCCTTGATCTCCACGCCATCGGGGTTGTTCGAGCCCACTTCATGCAGCGCGATGATGTGCGCCACCACCAGACCCAGCAGCACCAGCGGCACGGCGATCACGTGGAAGCTGAAGAAGCGGTTGAGCGTGGCGTCACCCACCACGAAGTCGCCTCGGATCAGCAGGGCGAGGTCAGGACCGACGAAGGGGATCGCCGAGAACAGGTTGACGATCACCTGGGCGCCCCAGTAGGACATCTGCCCCCAGGGCAGCAAGTAGCCCATGAAGGCCTCGGCCATCAGGCACAGGAAGATCGCGCAGCCGAACACCCAGACCAGTTCGCGCGGCTTGCGGTAGCTGCCGTAGATCAGGCCGCGGAACATGTGCATGTAGACCACGACGAAGAATGCAGAGGCGCCGGTGGAGTGCATGTAGCGGATCAACCAGCCCCAGGGCACGTCGCGCATGATGTATTCCACCGAGGCGAAGGCCAGGTTGGCGTCCGGCTTGTAGTGCATCACCAGGAAGATGCCGGTAACGATCTGGATCACCAGCACCAGCAGCGCCAGCGAGCCGAAAAAGTACCAGAAGTTGAAGTTCTTGGGTGCGTAGTACTCGGAGAGGTGCTCCTTGTACATCTTGGACAGCGGGAAGCGGTTGTCGACCCAGTTCAGTGCTTTCTGACCGATCGGCGCGTCGGGGGATATTTCTTTGAATTCAGCCATGGGATGCCTCAGTAATCCGTTGCGTTGCCTGCCAGCGCCGAGGCTCAGGCTTGTTTTTCTTCACCCACCAGCAGGGTGGTTTCGGACACATAGTAGTGCGGAGGCACTTCCAGATTGTCGGGTGCGGGCTTGTTCTTGAACACGCGACCCGCCACGTCGAACGTGGAACCATGGCAAGCGCAGAGGAAGCCACCCTTCCAGTCGTCCGGCAGCGAAGGCTGCGGGCCGGGGGTGAATTTGTCGCCGGGCGAGCAGCCCAGGTGGGTGCAGATGCCGACGGTGACGAGGTACTCGGGTTTGATCGAGCGATGGCGGTTCTTGGCGTATTCCGGCGTGGGGTAGTTGGTGCGCTCGGACTTCGGATCGGCCAGCTGGCCTTCGATGGTCTCCAGGGCAGCCAGTTGCTCCGGCGTGCGGCGCAGGATCCACACGGGCTTGCCGCGCCACTCGACCACCATTTTTTCACCCGGCTGAATGCCGGAAATGTCCACCTCGACAGGTGCACCGGCGGCCTTGGCCCGCTCGGAAGGCTGGAAGGTGCTCACGAAGGGAACGGCGACGGCGGCGGCACCCGCGCCACCCATGGCGCACGAGGTGATCAGCCAGGTTCTGCGGCCGCGATCAACAGTCGCACCGGCGGTTGCTTCACTCATGGGGATCTTTCAATGAGAGTCGAGACGGGACACTAGGGACAACCCGGCATTGTACTGGAGCGACTGCGGGGCTTTGCCGCTTGTCGGAGAAGAGAACTGGGCTATTGGCTCGGCACAATTCATAAGGAGTTCACCGTGGCACACGGGGGCTGTGTGAGAATGATTCGCGGCCGTGCCTTGGCATGCCTGCTGATCTGACTTTCACACAACCCAACCGCTGGAGAACAACATGGGCATGATGCAAGAGTTCAAGGAATTTGCCGTCAAGGGCAATGTGATCGACCTGGCTGTAGGCGTGATCATTGGCGGCGCTTTCGGCAAGATCGTCACCTCGATGGTGGACGACATCATCATGCCGATCGTGGGCGCCGTGTTTGGCAACCTGGACTTCACGAACCTGTTCATTGCGCTGGGCAGCGTGCCGGCAGGCACGCCGGCGACGCTGGCCGGGTTGAAGGCCGCTGGCGTGCCCACACTGGCCTACGGCAGCTTCATCACGGTGGCGCTGAACTTCGCCATCATGGCGTTCATCATCTTCATCATGGTCAAGCAGATCAACCGCCTCAAGCGCGAAGCGCCGCCCGCCCCGGTGGAGGCACCTGCAACGCCCGAAGACATCGCGCTGCTGCGCGAAATCCGCGACAGCCTCAAGCAACGCTAGGCACCGCCTCCAGGGCCGCGTCGATCGCGGCCAACAGACTCGCGGCGCTGGCCTGGCCGGTGCCGGCGATGTCGAACGCCGTGCCATGGTCCGGGCTGGTGCGCACGAACGGCAAACCCAGGGTGGTGTTCACACCGTGCTCCAGCCCCAGCAGTTTGACCGGGATCAAACCCTGGTCGTGGTACATCGCCACCACCACATCGAAGGCGCCTTGGCGCGCGCGCATGAACACCGTGTCCGGCGCGTGAGGCCCGCTGGCCAGCACGCCTTCGGCCCGTGTCAGCTCGATGGCCGGAGCAATGACCTCGATTTCCTCCCGGCCAAACAAGCCGCCCTCCCCCGCGTGGGGGTTCAACCCGGCCACGGCAATACGCGGCGCGGCGAATCCGGCGCGCCGGAAATGCGCGTGGGTGATGCGGATCGTCTGCAGCACCTGCTCCCGCGTCACGGCCTGCAAGGCCTGGCGCAGCGACACGTGAATGCTCACCAGCACCGTGCTCAACCCAGGGCAACTGAGCATCATGCGCACCGGCAAGGCCTGCACCGACACGCCCGCGTGCGCCGCCGCGAGCGACTGCAACAGCTCGGTGTGCCCGGGATGGTCCACGCCAGCTGCGGCCAGTGCTTCCTTCTGGATCGGCGCGGTCACCACGGCGCGAGCACGGCCCCACAGCGCAGCCTGCGCCGCCCACTGGATGCAGTCGGCGGCCGCGCGCCCGGCTCGGGCGTCGATGCGGCCGAAAGCGGGCGGCTGCGACAAGGCACAGGCCTGCACGACGGCCATGCAGCCGGACGGCACATGTGCCAAGGCAGGCAAGTCTTCGATTTCGGCCAGAACCAGGGCGTCACGGGCCGACCCCGCTTCGGGGGCCGTGAGGCGCAGCGCACGGTGCATGGTCGCGACATCACCCGCGACGACCACATGCCGCAGCAAGGCCGGGCGTTCGCGGAATGCCTTGGCGACGATCTCCGGGCCGATGCCGGCCGGATCGCCCATGCTCAGAACGATGGGCAGCGCAACAGAAGCAGGCATGTGATGTCTCAGGCGGGGTTGTGAATGTCGATGAACACGTGCTCAAGCCCGAGCTGTGCCGCCACGTGCGCTCCCACCGCCGGCGCGCCGTAGCGCTCGGAGGCGTGGTGGCCACACGCGATGTAGGCCACGCCACATTCGCGCGCGTAGTGCGCCTGGGGCTCGGAGATTTCACCGGTGATGAACACGTCCGCGCCGGCCGCAATGGCCGCTTCAAAGTAGCCCTGCGCCCCACCGGTGCACAGCGCCACGTGTTGCACTGGACGATCGGGCTCGGCCACCAGCGTGACTGCGCGCCCCAGCCGTTCGCTCACGTGCTCGGACAGTGCCGCCGCACTGTCCGAGCGGCGCTCGCCCATGAAGCCCAGGGCCTGTTCGCCGAAGCGGCCGCGGGCATCGGGGTAGATGGCAACGCCGAGATGGCGTGCGAGCTGCGCGTTGTTGCCCAGTTCGGGATGCGCGTCCAGCGGCAGGTGGTACGCAAACAGGTTGATGTCATGGGCCAGCAGCAGCGACAGGCGCTGCTTCATCCAGCCCGTCACGCGACCGTCCTGTCCGCGCCAGAACAGGCCGTGGTGCACCAGAATGGCATCGGCCTTCTCGGCAATGGCCGCCTCGATCAGGGCTCGGCTGGCGGTCACGCCGCTGACGAGTTTGCGCACCTCGGCGCGCCCCTCCACCTGCAGGCCGTTCGGGCCGTAGTCCTTGAACTGCGCGGGCTGCAGCAAGTCATTCAAGGCGTCGGTCAGGGCGGTGCGCTGGGCGGGCATGGGCATGAAAGCGAAGACGAGTGGGGCCCTCCATTCTGACAGTCGCGCGCGGTCCCGGCGGACCGATCCGGGTCCCTGTGACACCATCCACCATCGCCCATATGCGGGACAATATCCCACGTGACACGGCCTGGCCGGGCCGCCCCTCAACCCGTTGGCACCCTTCATGAAACGTCTCTGGCTTCTGTTTGCCCAAACCGTCACCGTCCTGGTCGCCGCGCTGTTCGTGGTGAGCACCTTGCAACCCCAGTGGCTGGGGCGGCAGGGCTCGTCGGTCGTGCCGGTGTTCGAGGCTCCATCGGGCGCGCCCGCGGCCGCGGCGGAGGGGTCGGGCAGCTTCCGCGCCGCCGCGCGCACGGCATCGGCGGCCGTGGTCAGCATCAACACCAGCAAGGCGCCGGTCAACAACCCGCAAAGCGCGGACCCCTGGTTCCGCTTCTTCTTTGGCGACCAGGCGCCGTCGCAGCAGCAAAGTGGCCTGGGTTCGGGAGTGATCGTGAGCCCGGCGGGTTATGTGCTGACCAACAACCACGTGATCGAGGAAGCCGACGAAATCGAAGTCATCCTCAACGACGGCCGCAAGGCGGTGGCCCAGGTCATTGGCACGGATCCGGAAACCGATCTGGCAATTCTGAAGATCGCCCTCACCGACCTGCCAGTCATCACGCTGGGCAACTCGGACGCGCTCGAAATCGGTGACCAGGTGCTGGCCATCGGCAACCCGTTTGGCGTGGGCCAGACCGTCACCAGCGGCATCGTGAGCGCCCTCGGTCGCACGCAGCTGGGCATCAACACCTTCGAGAACTTCATCCAGACCGACGCCGCCATCAACCCGGGCAACTCTGGGGGCGCGCTGGTGGACGTGGCCGGGCAGTTGATGGGCATCAACACGGCGATTTACTCGCGCTCGGGTGGCTCCATGGGCATCGGGTTCGCGATTCCCACGTCGACCGCGCGCAGCGTGATGGAAGCGATCGTGAAAGACGGAAAGGTCACGCGCGGCTGGATCGGCGTGGAGCCTCAGGACCTGAGCCCCGAGCTGGCCGAGAGCTTCGGCCTGCAGCCCGGCTCGGGCGTCATCATCAGCGGCGTTCTGCAGAACGGCCCGGCCGCGCAAGCCGGCGTGCGCCCCGGTGACGTGATCACGGCCGTGGCCGGTCGACCGGTCACCACGGTGGCACAACTCTTGTCGGCCGTGGCCAACCTGGCGCCCGGCACGCCGGCCACGCTGGATGTGGTGCGGCGCGAGGGCAAGGCGAAGATCGAAGTGACGCCCGGTCGGCGCAACCTGCCGCGCCAGCAAACCGCCCCGCGCTGAGGCGCTGCTGCTGCGTTAGGACGACGCGGCTTCCTCTTCCTTGGCTTCTTCGTCGGTCTGCGCGGTCGACTTGATGAACCATTGCGCACCCCAGATGCCCAGCTCGTAGAGCAGGCACATGGGCACGGCAAGGGCCAGTTGCGAAATCACGTCGGGTGGCGTGACCACCGCCGCGACGACGAAGGCCACGACGATGAAGTAGCCCCGGAATTCCTTGAGCATCTTCACCGTCACCATCTTCATCTTGACCAGCAGCACCACCACGATGGGCACCTGGAAAGCCAGGCCGAAGGCGAGGTACAGCGACAGGATGGCCTCGACATACGAGGCAATGTCTGGCGTGGCGGCCACGCTGGCGGGCGTGAACTTCTGGATGAAGCCGAACATCTTGTCCAGCACGAAGAACTGCACGAAGGCGATACCCACGTACGCCAGCAAACTGCCCAGGATGATCAGCGGGATCGCAAAACGCCGTTCATGGCTGTAGAGGCCGGGCGCCACGAAGGCCCACACCTGGTACATCCACCACGGCAAGGACAGCAGCAGCGCCGCCATGGCCAGCACCTTGATCGGCACGAAGAAGGGTGAGAACACGCCGACGGCGATCAGCTTGGCATCCGGCGGCATGTGGGCCCGGATGGGCACCGCGATCAGGTCGATCAAGCCACTGGGGCCGGGCCAGAACGCCAACAAGGCCATGCAGATGGCCAGACCGATGATGCCGTACAGGAGCCGGTCGCGCAGCTCCATGAGGTGCTGGACGAACGGCTGCTCGGTACCGGCGAGTTCGTCGGTGGAATCTTTGGGGTCGGACATCAACGGGGGGCGGAAGAGGAGCGCGGCCGGAACCGGGCCACGCGGGCCGCACCGGATTGGGTGCGGGTGCGCACGCCGGTGCGGGCTTTGAACCACTGGGGCATCGCCTTCTGCTTCAGGCGCCAGTTCTTCTTGGGGTGTTTGTAAACGGGCGGCTCGAGCGAGCCCAGCGGGGCATTCGCGTCGTACGAGGTCGACGTGCCGTCGAGCCCGGCCGTGGCATCGGACCACGACTTCTCGAAGTCGTTGACACCGCCTTGCACCGTGGCGCCGACGTCGCGCGCGGCCTCGGTCATGGTGTCCTTCATTTTCTTGAGCTCTTCGAGCTCCATCGAACGGCTGACTTCGGCCTTCACGTCCGACACGTAGCGCTGCGCCTTGCCCAGCAAGGCGCCCACCGTGCGGGCCACGCGGGGCAGTTTCTCGGGACCGATGACGATCAACGCCACCGCTCCGATCAACGCAAGTTTGGAAATGCCCAGATCAATCATGTGTCGGCCATTCTGCGGGCAAGGTCGGGTGGACGGACGTCAACCCGAAGGTGTGTGCAACGAGGTCACGAAACGGGATGCCCCTGCGCAACCGGGTCATCAGCTTTTGTGCTTGGCCTCGACGTCGATGGTGTTCTTGTCGGTGCGGGTGTCTTGCGTAACCTGTCCCGGTGCGGCCTCGTTGTCGGCGGGGTTTTGCCCACCTTCCTTCATGCCGTCCTTGAAACCCTTGACCGCGCCGCCCAGATCGGACCCGAGGTTCTTGAGTTTCTTGGTGCCGAACACCATCACCACGATCAGCAGCACGATCAGCCAGTGCCAGATGGAAAACGAACCCATGTGTTTCTCCAGATAGGGAATAGAGCGGTAGTCGCCTTGCTTGGGATTCTAAGCCCGGGGAGGAGTTCAGCCCGCTCGCAAGACCCCATACAAAGGCCTTGCGCAGGGGTGATCAGCCGCGCAGCCAGGGACGCGGACCGCCGATGACGTGGACATGGAGATGGTGCACTTCCTGGCCCCCTTCGGCGCCGTTGTTGCACACGATGCGAAATCCGCCTTCGGGGTACGGATTGCAGCCCTGCTCCTGCGCCAGACGCGGGGCCAGGGTCATCATGCGGCCCATCAGCCGCTCGTGCTCGGGGCCGAGCTGGGCCATGGAGGGCAGGTGTTCCTTGGGCACCATCAGGAAGTGCACCGGCGCCCACGGGTGGATGTCGTGAAAAACGAAGATGTCGTCGTCTTCGTAGACCTTCTTCGACGGAATCTGGCCGGCGATGATCTTGCAGAAGATGCAGTTGGGATCGTGTGCGCTCATGGGGTCAAGGAAATGGAGGTTCAGTCGGGCATGGGCTGGCTGGCGTTCATGCGCACCATGCCCTTGACGATGCGGTAGAGGAACCAGATCGAGATCAGGCACCAGGCGATCCAGCCCGGCGCCAGGAACAGCAGCCACAGCGGCAGTGTCACGAGGTACAGCACCGCGGCCCAGATCACCGTGCGGATGCGCCAGGAAAAGTGGCTGGCCTGCCAGGTGCCTTCGGCCTCGCTCTTCTTCACCAGATCGATGATCAGGGCGACGATCAACAGCACCGGGCTGACCTGCGCGCCAGGGAAGACGGCGGCCACGGCCACCAGCAAGTGCAGGACGTAACTCACCCAGCCCACGGTCTTGAGGGACTGGGCCTTCTCGCTGTCCACGGCCTTGATGTCGATGATGTCGCTCATGAGGGACTCCTTTTCAATCGGTGTGCGGGCCTGGAGCCGCTTCGCGCTGCAGCACCTTGCGCATGGCCTTCTCTTCCAGGCCACTCAGTCCTTCGCGGCGCGTCAGCTCGGCGATCACGTCGGCCGGGCTCAGGTTGTAGTGGGCGAGCGCGATCATGCAGTGGAACCACAGGTCGGCGGTTTCGTTCACCAGCTTCTGCGGGTCACCACCGTGGTCCAGGTCCTTGGCCGCCATCACGGCCTCGGTGGCCTCTTCGCCGATCTTCTTCAGGAAGGCATCTGGGCCTTTGTGCAGCAGGCGGGCGACGTAGCTTTTCTCGGGATCGCCGCCGTTGGCCGGCTTGCGACCTTCGATCACGGCGGCCAGGCGCGCCAGGTCATCGTTGGTGGACATATTCACTTGTAAATCGATTCGGGGTCTTTGAGCACGGGCTCGACGGCGTTCCAGCGGTCGGTTTCCAGGCGTTGGAAGAAGCAGCTGTGGCGACCGGTGTGGCAGGCGATGCCGGGCTCGTGCCCAAGTTGCGTCACCTTGAGCAGCACCACGTCGTTGTCGCAGTCCATGCGGATGTCGTGCACGGTCTGCACGTGGCCGGATTCCTCGCCTTTGAACCAGAGCCGCCCACGCGAGCGGCTGTAGTAGACCGCGCGACCGAGCTCGGCCGTTTTCGCCAGCGCCTCGCGGTTCATCCAGGCGAACATCAACACGTCGCCCGTGGCGGCCTCTTGCGCGATCACGGGCACCAGGCCTTGCGCGTCCCACTTCACTTCGTCGAGCCAGTTCATTCGAGGAATCTACCATGGGCCTCGGCCCTGGACACCCCTGCGCCGCGAATGCCGTTAGGATGGATCGGTCCATTGACCGGCAACCTGCGGCCCCGCCCGCTCAACGACGAGGAACACCATGAAAATTCGAACCCTGCTCCTGGTCCTGTTCATCCTGTTCATCGCAGGCTTCGTGGCCCTGAACTTCGAACAGATCCTGCAACCCACCGCGATCAATTTCGGCGTCACCCAGGTACAGGCGCCCATGGGCCTGGTGCTGCTGGGCATGCTGGCCCTGGTGCTGGTGGTGTTCCTCGGCGCGCTGGTGTATTACCAGACGCTTCACTTGATGGAAGTGCGGCGCATCACGCGCGAGGCGGCCGATCAGCGCGTGCTGGCCGACAAGGCCGAGGCATCGCGCTTCACGGAACTGCGGCAGTACCTGCAGAACGAGCTGCAGGCGACCGCGGCGCGCGAACGCGAGCTGTCGGACAGGATCAGCCTGAAGATGGACCAGGTGCAGGCCGCGCTGACCCAGGTGGTGGAGCAGACCGGCAATGGCCTGAGCGCAACCGTCGGTGAACTGGAAGACCGGCTGGAGCGGCAGTTCCCGGCGCGCGGCGACCACGCCTGACGGCGAGGCTCAGCGCCGAACCGGAATACCGCGTTCGGCCATGCGGGCCTTGGCCTGCGCCACGGTGAACTCGCCGTAGTGGAAGATGCTGGCGGCCAGCACCGCATCCGCCCCACCCTGTTGCACGCCGTCGGCCAGGTGGTCCAGGTTGCCCACGCCGCCCGAAGCGATCACGGGGACGGTCACCGCGTCGGCCACCGCGCGGGTGAGCGCAAGGTCAAAACCCGACTTCGTGCCGTCGCGGTCCATGCTGGTCAGCAGAATTTCGCCCGCGCCGTGTTCGGCCATGCGGCGCGCCCACGCCACCACGTCCAGACCGGTGTTCTTGCGTCCACCATGGCTGTACACGTCCCAGCCTTCGCCGCGCTGGGCCAGGTCGTCGCCCTGGCGGCGCTTGGCGTCGATGGCCACCACGATGCACTGCGCGCCGTATTTGTCGGACGCATCGCGGATCACTTGCGGGTTGGCGATGGCGGCGGAGTTGAAGCTGGTCTTGTCGGCCCCGGCGTTGAGCAGGCGGCGCACATCTTCCACCGTGCGCACACCGCCGCCCACCGTGAGCGGGATGAAAACCTGCGAGGCCACGGCTTCGATGATGTGCAGGATGAGATCGCGGCCGTCGGAGGTGGCCGTGATGTCCAGGAAAGTCAGCTCGTCGGCGCCCTGCTCGTTGTAGCGCGCCGCGATTTCCACCGGGTCGCCCGCGTCGCGCAATTCGACGAAGTTCACGCCCTTGACGACGCGACCGCCGGTCACGTCCAGGCAGGGGATGATGCGTTTGGCCAGCGTCATCCGTTGAGCTCGTCGGCCAGGTTCTGCGCCGCTTCGAAGTCCAGGTCGCCGCTGTAGATCGAGCGGCCGCAGATCACACCTTCCACGCCCTCGTCTTCCACGGCGCACAGCGCGCGGATGTCTTCCAGGTTGGACAGCCCACCCGAGGCAATGACGGGAATCGAGAGCGCCTGCGCCAGCTTGACGGTGGCGTCGATGTTGATGCCCGAGAGCATGCCATCGCGGCCGATGTCGGTGTAGATGATGCCTTCGACGCCGTAGTCCTCGAACTTCTTGCCCAGGTCCACCACCTCGTGGCCGGTGAGCTTGCTCCAGCCGTCGGTGGCGACCTTGCCGTCCTTGGCGTCGAGGCCGACGATGATGTGGCCGCCGAACGCGGTGCAGGCATCCTGCAGGAAGCCCGGGTTCTTCACGGCCGCGGTGCCGATGATCACGTAGCGCAGGCCGGCGTCGAGGTAGCGCTCGATGGTGTCGAGGTCGCGGATGCCACCGCCCAGTTGCACGTCCACCTCGGAACCCACCTCTTTCAGGATGGCGCGGATCGCCTGTTCGTTCTTCGGTTTGCCGGCGAAGGCCCCGTTGAGGTCCACCAGGTGCACGCGCCGCGCGCCCTTGTCGACCCAACTGCGGGCAATGGCCGCCGGGTTGTCGCCGAACACCGTGGATTGGTCCATGTCGCCCTGTTTGAGGCGAACGCACTGGCCGTCTTTCAGATCAATGGCAGGAATCAGCAGCATGATGGTGTGGGTGGAAGGCGGATGGACTCAGGGGTTCCAGGAGAGGAAGTTGCGGTAGAGCGCCAGGCCCTGATCGGCGCTTTTTTCCGGGTGAAACTGGGTGGCAAAAATATTATCGCGGGCAATGGCGGCGGCAAAACGCCCGCAGTAGTCTGCTTCGCCCACGCAGTGCGCGGCTTGGGCCGGCCGAGCATAGAAGCTGTGCACGAAGTAGAAATAGGCGCCATCCCCGATATTGGCCCACAACGGGTGTGCCGGGCCGCGCCCAAGGTCGTGAAACACCGGGTTCCAGCCCATCTGGGGCACCTTGAAGCGGCTGCCATCGGCCTGCAAGCGGCCTTCGAGCTGAAAGCGCACCACCTCGCCGGGGATCAGGCCCAGGCCGTCGGTCGGGCCTTCTTCGCTGCGGTCCAGCAACATCTGCATGCCCACGCACACGCCGAACAAGGGCTTGTTGGCCGCAGCATGCAGCACGGCATTCAGCAGCCCGGAGGCCGCGAGCTCGCGCATGCAATCGCCCATGTGGCCTTGGCCGGGCAGCACCACCCGGTCGGCGTCGAGCACGGCCTGTGCATCGGCGGTGACGAGCACCTCCACATCTTCGGCGCGCGCCACGTGCTGCACGGCCTGCGACACGGAGCGCAGGTTTCCGCTGCCGTAGTCCACCACGGCGACTGTCTTGCGTTTCATCGGAAGGGAGCGCTTAGAGCGAGCCTTTGGTCGAGGGAATCACGTCGCCCATGCGCGGGTCGCGCTCCAGGGCCATGCGCAGAGCGCGGGCAAATGCCTTGAACACGGTTTCGGCCTGGTGGTGGGCGTTTTCGCCGTGCAGGTTGTCGATGTGCAGCGTCACACCAGCGTGGTTGACGAAGCCCTGGAAGAACTCGAACGCGAGCTGCGTGTCGAATCCGCCGACCATACCGCTCTTGAAGGGCACGCGCATGTGCAGGCCCGGGCGGCCCGAGAAGTCGATGACGACGCGCGACAGCGCTTCGTCCAGCGGCACGTAGGCGTGGCCGTAGCGGCGGATGCCCTTCTTGTCGCCCACGGCCTGCGCAAAGGCCTGGCCGAGCGTGATGCCCACGTCTTCCACGGTGTGGTGGCCATCGATGTGCAGGTCGCCCTTGGCCTGGATGTCGAGGTCGATCAGCCCATGGCGGGCGATCTGGTCGAGCATGTGGTCGAAGAAGCCGATGCCCGTGGAGAGCTGGGCCGCGCCCGTGCCATCGATGTTGATGCGCACACCGATCTGTGTCTCCGCGGTATTGCGTTGCACATGTGCCACGCGGTCGGCGACGGAAGAAGCGGAAATCGGCTGGGTCATAGGGAGGTTTGAAGGGCGCGGATCAACTGGTCGTTTTCCGACGGCGTGCCCACCGTCAGTCGCAGGCATTGGGCCAGCAGAGGATGCATTTTAGAAACATTCTTCACCAGAATGCCCCGGGCCTTAAGTCCATCGAAGGCGCGTTGCGCATCGGGCACACGCACCAGCACCATGTTGGCCTCGCTGGGGAAGGGTTTGACGCCCGGCATGTGGGCCAGCGCGTCGATAAGCACGGTGCGCTGCTCGCGGATCTGGGCGGCCTGCTCAGCGAATACCTCGGCGCGTTCCAGCGCGAACAGGGCGCACTCGGCGTTGAGCACGCTCACGTTGTACGGCGGGCGCAGCTTGTCGATTTCGTGCACCAGCGTCTGCGCGCCGAGCATGTAGCCGATGCGCACCCCGGCCAGGCCGAACTTGGAGAGCGTGCGCATGAGCAGCACATGGGCGTTGACCTGCGGGTGGGCCCGGATCTCGTCGAGCCAGCTGCGGCTGGAAAACGGCTGGTAGGCCTCGTCCATCACCACCAGGCCACCGAAACCCGCCACTTCTGCGATCAGGCGGCGGATGGTGTCTGCGTTCCAGAGATTGGCGGTGGGGTTGTTGGGGTAGGCGATGTAGGTGATAGCGGGCTTGTGCTCGCGCATCGCGGCCAGCATGGCGGCTTCGTCGAGTTCGAAGTCGGCCGTGAGCGGCACGCCGACGAACTTCAGGCCTTGCAGCTGTGCGCTCATGGCGTACATCACGAAACCCGGCAGCGGCGCCAGGATGGACGCGCCGGGCAGGTCGCAGCCCATGGCGAGCAGCGAAATCAGTTCATCCGAGCCGTTGCCGAGCATCAGGCCGCAGCCCTCGGGCAGGTCCACGTAGCGGGCCAGCGCCTGCTTGAGTTCGTCGATGCGGGCACCGGGGTAGCGGTGGATGGCGACGGTGCCCAGGCGCGCGCCCAGTTCGGCCTGCAACGCCGGCGGCAGGGCGAACGGGTTTTCCATCGCGTCGAGCTTGACCATGCCGGCCGCGTCCTGGATGGCGTACGCGTGCATGGACTGCACGTCCTGGCGGATCACGCCCAAGGGGTTCTGGCTCATGAGACCTCTCGCATCGGCGGCACGTCGTTCAGTCGCAACTCGGCCGCGCGCGCGTGCGCCTGCAGGCCTTCGCCGTACGCCATTTCGGCGGCGATCTGGCCCAGGCCCTGCGCGCCGGCCTGGCTCACTTCGATCAGGCTGCTGCGCTTCTGGAAGTCGTACACGCCCAGCGGCGACGAGAAACGCGCGGTGCCGCTGGTGGGCAGCACGTGGTTGGGGCCGGCACAGTAGTCGCCCAGGCTTTCGCTGGTGTACGCGCCGAGAAAGATCGCACCGGCATGCTTGAGCAGCGGCTCCCAGCGGTGCGGCTCGGCGCTGGAGACCTCCAGGTGCTCGGGCGCAATGCGGTTGCTGATGGCGCAGGCCTCTTCCATGCTGCGGGTGTGGATCAGCGCACCGCGGTCGTTCAGGCTCTTGGCGATGATGGCCGCGCGCGGCATCGTGGGCAGCAGGCGATCGATTTCGCGCTGCACCGCCTCGATGTAAGCCGCGTCCGGGCACAGCAGGATGCTTTGCGCGAGTTCGTCGTGTTCGGCCTGGCTGAACAGGTCCATCGCCACCCATTCGGCCGGCGTGCTGCCGTCGGCGAGCACGAGGATTTCACTCGGGCCGGCGATCATGTCGATGCCGACCGTGCCGAAGACGCGTTTCTTGGCGCTGGCCACGTAGGCGTTGCCGGGGCCGGTGATCTTGTCGACCTTGGGCACGGTGGCCGTGCCATAGGCCAGCGCGGCCACGGCCTGCGCGCCACCGATGGTGAAAGCTCGGGTGACGCCAGCCACGTAGGCCGCCGCAAGCACCAGGTTGTTGCGTTCGCCACGCGTTTCCGTGGCGACCCCGCTGCCCCCCGTGGCGACACTGCCGCGCACCGGCGTGGGCACGACCATGATGATCTCCTGCACGCCGGCCACGTGAGCGGGCACGGCATTCATGATCAGGCTGGAAGGGTACGCCGCCTTGCCACCGGGCACGTAGATGCCGACGCGGTCCAGCGGCGTGACCTTCTGGCCCAGCAGCGTGCCGTCGTCGTCGCGGTAGCTCCAGCTCTCGCCACCGGCTTTCTTCTGCGCCTCGTGGTAGCTGCGCACGCGGCGCGTGGCGGCTTGCAGGGCTTCGCGCTGGGCAGCGGGCAGGCCGTCGAACGCGGCCTTGAAGTCGGCCTGCGTCAGCTCCAGGTCGGCCATGCCGCTCGCGGCCAGGCCGTCGAAGCGCGCGGTGTACTCGAGCACCGCTGCGTCGCCGCGCGTGCGCACGTCGGCCAGGATGTCGGCCACGCGCTGCTCGATCGCACCGTCGGTCTCGTCCGACCAATGCAGGCGGGCAGCGAACTGCGCCTCGAAATCTGCGGCGGCGGTGGACAGGCGGACGGGACGGGCAGAAAGGCTCATGGGCGTTGTTACTTGACGATGGCTTGCGCGAAGGCGTCGATGATGGGGCGGATGGCCGCCTGCTTGAGCTTGAGCGAGGCCTGGTTGACCACCAGGCGCGCACTGATGTCCATGATGCGCTCGACTTCGATCAGGTGGTTGGCCTTCAAGGTGTTGCCGGTGGACACGAGGTCGACGATGGCGTCGGCCAGGCCGGTCAACGGCGCCAGTTCCATGCTGCCGTAGAGCTTGATCAGGTCGACGTGCACGCCTTTGCTCGCGAAGAACTCGCGCGCGATGGCGGTGTACTTGGTGGCGACTTTCAGGCGCGAGCCCTGGCGCACGGCCGAGGCGTAGTCGAAGTCGGCACGCACCGCCACGCTGACGCGGCAGCGCGAGATGTTCAGGTCCAGCGGCTGGTACAGGCCTTGGCCGCCGTGTTCGATCAGCGTGTCCTTGCCGGTCACGCCGAGGTCGGCGCCACCGTACTCCACGTAGGTCGGCACGTCGGAGGCGCGCACCAGCACCACCCGCACGTCGGGATTGCTGGTCGGCAGGATGAGCTTGCGCGACTTCTCGGGGTCTTCGAGCACCTCGATGCCCGCGGCCTTGAGCAGCGGCAGGGTCTCGTCAAAGATGCGTCCTTTGGACAGAGCAAGCGTGATCATTTGATGCGTTCAATGTCCGCGCCGATGCCGCGCAGTTTGGCTTCCATCTGGTCGTAGCCGCGGTCCAGGTGGTAGATGCGGTCGACAATGGTTTCGCCCTCGGCCACCAGGCCGGCGATCACCAGGCTGGCGGAGGCGCGCAGGTCGGTGGCCATGACGGTGGCGCCCGAAAGGCGGGGAATGCCCTCGATCAAGGCCACCTTGCCATCGGTCTGGATGTTCGCGCCCAGGCGCACCAGTTCGTTGACGTGCATGAAGCGGTTTTCGAAGATGGTTTCGGTGACCTTGCTCGCGCCTTCGGCGATGCAGTTGAGCGTCATGAACTGCGCCTGCATGTCGGTGGGAAAGCCGGGGTATTCGGTGGTGCGGAAGCTCTGAGCCTTCAGGCGGCCCGAGGCGCGCACGCGAATGAAGTCGCCACCGGCGTCTTTGCCGGCTTCGATCCGGGCACCGGCTTCGCGCAGCTTCTCGATCACCGCGTCCAGATGGTCCGCGCGGCCGTGCCGCAGCACCACGTCACCACCGGCGGCGGCCACCGCGCAGAGGAAGGTGCCGGTTTCGATGCGATCGGCCACCACCTGGTGCGTGCAACCGTGCAGACGCTCCACGCCCTGGATGTGGATACGGCTGGTGCCGTGGCCCTCGATCTTTGCGCCCATGGCGATCAGCATCTCGGCCAGGTCGCCGATTTCGGGCTCCTGCGCGGCGTTCTCCAGCACCGTTTCGCCTTCGGCCAGCGCGGCGGCCATCATGAAGTTTTCGGTGCCGGTGACGGTCACCATGTCGGTGGTGATGCGCGCGCCGTGCAGGCGCGTCTTGCCCTTCGCCAGCCCGGCGACCATGTAGCCATGCTCGACGGCGATTTCGGCGCCCATGGCCTGCATGCCCTTGATGTGCTGGTCCACCGGGCGCGAGCCGATAGCGCAACCACCCGGCAGCGACACGCGCGCATGGCCGAAGCGCGCGAGCAGCGGCCCGAGCACCAGCACCGACGCGCGCATGGTCTTCACCAGTTCATATGGCGCTTCGGCCTTGATCGGGTCGGCCGCATGCAGTGTGATGGCGCCGCGATCGGCGCGCGTCTGCGTCTGCACACCCATGTTGTCGAGCAGCTTGCGCATGGTGACCACGTCCTGCAGGCGCGGCAGGTTGTTCAGCGTCACCGGCTCGGCGGTGAGCAGCGCGGCGCACAGCTCGGGCAGCGCGGCGTTCTTGGCGCCGGAGATGGTGACTTCGCCTTGCAGCGTGCGGCCACCGTTGATTCGCAGTTTGTCCATGGGGCGCGTCAGTTTCGGGGTTGGGCCGCCCATTCGGCGGGGGTGTAGGTCTTCATCGACAGGGCGTGCACCTCGTCGGTCTGGATGCGGCCGCCCAGCGTGCCGTACACGGCCTGGTGGCGCTTGATCAGGCGCAAACCATCGAACGCGGGCGAGACGATCACGGCCGACCAATGGCGGCCATCGCCCGAGACTTCGAGGTGCTCGCACGGCAGGCCGGCGGCGATGAGGGATTGCAGTTCTTCAGCGGTCATGGGGTGGTCAGTGCCGGATCTTGTAGCCGGTCTTGAGCAGGTGCAGCGCGATCGCACTCACGATGGCCAGCGCGCCGCCCACCAGCGCCAGGCTGATCCACGGAGAGACATCGCTCACGCCGAAGAAGCCATAGCGGAAGCCGTCGATCATGTAGAAAAACGGGTTGAGGTGGCTCACGCGCTGCCAGAAATCGGGCAGGGAATGGATGGAGTAGAACACGCCCGAGAGGAAGGTCATGGGCACGATGATGAAGTTCTGGAAGGCGGCCATCTGGTCGAACTTCTCGGCCCAGAGCCCGGCGATCAGGCCCAGGGTGCCCAACAAAGCCGCCCCCATGAAGCCGAACGCCAGAATCCACAGCGGCGCCACCAGCGAAGGCTGCGCGAACCACCAGGTGGCCGCCATCACGCCCACGCCCACGGCCAGGCCGCGCACGATCGAGGACCCCACGTAGGCCACGAACCAGGCGCGGTGCGACAGCGGCGTGAGCAGCAGGAACACGATGCTGCCCATGATCTTGCTCTGGATCAGCGAGGACGAGCTGTTGGCGAAGGCGTTCTGCAGCACGCTCATCATGACCAGGCCGGGCAGGAGGAACGCGGTGTAGCTCACCGTGTCGTACACCCGCACGCGGCCTTCGAGCACGTGGCCGAAGATCATCAGGTACAGGATGGCGGTGATCACCGGTGCCGCGACGGTCTGGAAGCCCACCTTCCAGAAGCGCAGCACTTCCTTGTAGAACAGGGTTTGCCAGCCGGTCATACCGTGACCTCCACGGGTGCGGCGGGGCGCGGTTGCGCACCGGTGAGGTCGAGGAACACATCCTCCAGATCGGCCTTGCGGATCTCGATGTCTTCGGGCGACACGCCCACCTCGCGCAAGCGCGCGAGGATGCGTTCGACCGCCAGCGCGTCGTTGGCGGGCAGTTGCACCACGCGCCCGGTGATGCGGGCCTGCACGGCCAGGTCGGTCGGCAAGGCCGCGTCGGTCTTGAAGCGCAGCACGTTGGAGGCCGCGCGCGCCAGCAGCGCCGACGTGGTTTCGAGCGCCACCACCCGGCCCTGCTTGAGCATGGCGATGCGCCCGCACAGGGCCTCGGCTTCTTCCAGGTAGTGCGTGGTCAGCAGCACCGTGCTGCCCAGGCGCTTGTTGAGGTCGGAGACGAACTGCCACAGCGTCTGGCGCAGTTCCACGTCCACGCCGGCCGTGGGTTCGTCGAGCACGATCACCGGCGGCTTGTGCACCAGCGCCTGCGCGATCAACACGCGGCGCTTCATGCCGCCCGAGAGCTGGCGCATGTTGGCGGTGGCCTTGTCGGCCAGGCCCAGGCCTTCGAGCAGTTCGTCGATCCAGGCGTCGTTGCGCTGGATACCGAAGTAGCCGGACTGGATGCGCAGGGCCTCGCGCACGTTGAAGAAGGGGTCGAACACCAGCTCTTGCGGCACGACGCCCAGTTTGCGGCGCGCGGTGGCGTAGTCGGCCTGCACGTCGCTGCCGTGCACGAGCACGCGACCGCTGGTGGCGCGCGCCAGACCCGCGAGAACGCTGATGAGGGTGGTCTTGCCCGCGCCGTTGGGGCCCAGCAAACCGAAGAACTCGCCGGGTTCGATGTCGAAGGAGACCGATTGCAGCGCGTGCAGTTCGCCGCGCGGGGTCGCATAGGTTTTGGAGACTTGCTGGAAGGAAACGGCTGACATGCGCGGGCGGGACCCAAGGCTCACCGGCCACGGCGCAGGACATCTGGCCGCCGCCGGCGAACCGGGTATTTTATGCGTCCCCACCCTGCGGCGCTGGGCTGGGGTCACCCGCCCCAGCCCGGTTCAGGTGGCGAGCAGGTCGCGCACGCCGTAGAGCGACGCCAGTTCTTCCAGGCGCCCGGGCCAGCCGCTGACGCGCAGCGACTTGCCCTGGCTGAGCAGGCAGCGGCGCAATTCCAGCAGGACCGCCAGCGCCGAGGAGTCGAACACCCGCAGCGAACCGGCATCCACCTCCACCGTGGCGCCGGGCTGGCGCGACAGCTCGTCACCGAGACGACTCAGAGTCAGATCCGCCTCGGCCAGGGTCAGGCGGTCGGGCAAGGCAAGGAGAGCCATGCGGTGTTTACTTGGCCTTGGGGGCCGCGCTGCTCTTGTTGCGCTGCACCAGCGAGGCGATCAGGCCGTCGATGCCCTTGCTGCTGATTTCCTGCGCGAACTGGGTGCGGTAGGTTTCCACCAGCCACACGCCGAGCACGTTGAGGTCATAGATCTTCCAGCCCGTGGGCGTCTTTTCCATGCGGTAGTCGAGCTGGATCGGGTCGCCCCGGCCACGCACTTCCGAGCGCACCACCACTTCGGTGTCTTCAGGCTTGGAGCGCATCGGGCGGAAGCTCAGGGTCTGGTCTTTCACTTCGCCGAGCGCGCCGGAGTAGGTGCGCACCAGCAGGGTCTTGAACTCGTCCTGCAACTGCTTTTGCTGCTCGGGCGTGGCCTGGCGCCAGTAGCGGCCCACAACGGAAGAGGTCATGCGCGTGAAGTTCACGTTGGGCATGATCTTGCTGTCCACCAGCGCCATGATGCGGTTGATGTCGCCGGCCTGGATGGCGGCATCGGACTTGATGGTGTTGAGCACTTCGGTGGAGAGGCGCTTGACCATGGCATCGGGCGCTTCGTCCTGCGCCAGGGCGGGCAGGGAGAGGCTGGCGACGGCCATCGTCGCGGCGGCGAGCCAGGAGCGGCGTTTCAACATGTGGTTTCCTTTCGAGGCCATCATCGGCCGTGCTGCAGTGATTGCAGACTAAAGCATCGGACGGCCGGGATTGTGAAGGGGTTCCCCTTCAATCGTTGCGATTCGTATCTTTGGGCTTGTCGCCGCCGTCGCTGTCGCCGTCACCCAGGCCGATGCCACGGTCCACCATGTCGTCGATCTGGCTTTGGCGGCGGTTCAGGTAGAGATCGCGCGTGAAGCTGTATTTGTCCAGCGCGGCGTCTTCCAGCAAAGTGGTCGCCCGGAGGTACGTGGCGCGGGTGTCCACGATGCGCAGCGCGCTGAGGGAGTTGCGGGTTGCCACATGGTCGATGCTGTTCACGGGATCGCCATAGGCGTTGACCACCGTGCCGGCACCATCGCGCACCGACGAAGGGCCCAGCAATGGCAGCACCAGATAGGCCCCCGCAGGCGCACCCCAGAAGCCCATGGTCTGTCCGAAATCCAGGCGGGTGCGCGGAATGCCCATTTCCGTGGCGATGTCCAGCACGCCCGCGAGCCCGAAGACGGAGTTCACGCTGAAACGCATGAGGTTTTCGGTGGCTTCGCGGGGGCGCAGTTGCAGGCCCGCGTTCACCGACGACCACAGGTCGGTCAGGTTGTTGAAGAAGTTGCCCACGCCGGTGCGCACCGGGCTGGGGGTGACGTTCTGGTAGGCCGTCGCCACAGGCTTGAGCACGGCCGTGTCGAGCGCGTCGTTGAATTGGTAAACACCCCGGTTGAGCGGCTCGAGCGGATCGCGCGGATTGGCGTCCGGCCCGGTGGCGCAGCCCGCCGTGAGCGCGATGGCCACCGCCAGCGCGGCGCCTTTCAACATGGCGGCCGTGGGAGGTTGGTGAGTGCGTGTCATGGTGTGGGTTTCCCTGGGCATGCGCCCGGCTGTTTTTGTGTGATCAGCCTGCATTCTCTGCGGCCCCGCGAGGCAGCCGGCCCGCGCTGTTGCAAAGTCCCCACAAGGATTACTTGGGTGCTTCCGCCTCTTTGTTGTTGCTGCCGTCCGCCGCTTTGCTGAACAGGAACTGGCTGATGAGGTTTTCCAGCACGATCGCGGACTGCGTCTGCGTGATCACGTCGCCGTCGGCGAAGTTGCGTTCGTCGCCACCGGGTTCGATGCCGATGTACTGCTCGCCGAGCAATCCGCTGGTGAGGATCTTGAGCGAGCTGTCCTTGGGGAAGGCGTAGCGCGACTGCAGTTCCAGGCGGATGTTGGCCTGGAAGGTCTTGTCGTCGAAGCTGATCGATTCGACGCGACCGACCACCACGCCCGCGCTGCGCACCGCCGCCTTGGGCTTGACGCCGCCGACGTTGTCGAAGCGGCCGGTCACGTGGTACGTCTTCTCGAAATTCAGGCTCAGCAGATTGGCCGATTGCAACGCGAGGAACAGGATGGCAACCGCGCCGATCAGCACGAACAGGCCCACCCAGACGTCGTTCTTGGAAGTTTGCATGTCCATTTTCACCACTCCAGATCAGATGCTGAACATCATGGCGGTGAGGACGAAGTCCAGCGCCAGCACGGTCAGCGAAGCCACCACCACCGTGCGGGTGGTGGCGCGAGAAACCCCTTCGGGCGTGGGATGCGCCTCGAAGCCTTGCAGCAAGGCCACGAAGGTCACGGCGAAGCCGAACACCACGCTCTTGACGATGCCGTTGCCAACATCGGCCCACACGTCCACCCCGCCCTGCATCTGGCTCCAGAAAGCGCCGCTGTCCAGGCCGATGAGCAACACACCCACAACCCAGCCACCGATGATGCCGACGGCGCTGAACACGGCCGCGAGCAAGGGCATGGTGATCACGCCGGCCCAGAAACGCGGCGCGAGCACACGGCGCACCGGATCCACCGCCATCATTTCCATGGCGCTGAGCTGCTCGCCCGCTTTCATGAGACCGATCTCGGCGGTGAGCGAGGTGCCGGCGCGGCCCGCGAACAACAAGGCCGTGACCACGGGGCCGAGTTCGCGCATCAACGACAGCGCCACCAACAGGCCGAGCGCTTCGGTCGCGCCGTAGCGTTGCAGCGTGTAATAGCCCTGCAGGCTGAGCACGAAGCCCACGAAGAGGCCCGAGACGCCGATGATGGCCAGCGAGTGGTTGCCCAGGAAGTGGATCTGGTCGCGCACCAGGGAAGGACGGCGCATCGCCGCGCCCATCAGCCACAGCAGGCGAAGGAACAGGCGGGTGCCGTCGCCGATGCTGGCGAGCAGCAGGCGCGCCGCACGGCCCACACGGGCGGGATGCAGGGCGTTCATGGGCGTGCTCCCCGGCCTGGTTGCGGGCCGAAATCGTTGGCGAGTTCCGGGCCCGGGTGGTGGAAACGCACCGGCCCGTCGGGCAGTGCATTGACGAACTGGTGCACCAGCGGGTCCTGGCTGTGGCGCACTTCTTCGGGCGTGCCTTGCGCGGCGATCTTGCCGTTGGCCAGCACGATCACCTGGTCGGCAATGTGGAAGGTTTCGTCCAGGTCGTGCGACACCACGATGCTGGTGAGCCCCATGGCGTCGTTGAGCTGGCGGATCAGGCGTGCGGCGGTGCCGAGCGAGATCGGGTCCAGGCCGGCGAAGGGCTCGTCGTACATCACGAGTTCGGGGTCGAGCGCGATCGCGCGCGCCAGCGCCACACGACGCGCCATGCCGCCCGACAACTCGCTGGGCATGAGGTTGCGTGCGCCACGCAGGCCCACGGCATTGAGCTTCATCAACACGATGTCGCGCACCAGGGCGTCGGGCAGTTGCGTGTGCTCGCGCAACGGGAAGGCCACGTTGTCAAACACGCTCATGTCGGTGAACAGCGCGCCAAACTGAAACAACATGCCCATGCGCCGGCGCGCTTCGTACAGGGCCTTGGCCCGCATGGTGGTGACATCCTGTCCATCGAACAGGGTCTGGCCCGATTGGGCGCGGATCTGCCCGCCAATCAGCTTGAGCACGGTGGTCTTGCCGCCGCCGGACGCGCCCATGAGCGCGGTGACCTTGCCACGCGGCACGGTCAGCGAGATGTTGTCGAGGATGGCGCGCTGGCCGTAACCGAAGGTCAGGTTGCGCAGCTCGACCAGAGGGGTGTTGGACTCGGTAGGCATCAAACAAAAAACCGGGCAGTTCGGAGCCCGGTTTTTGGATGATACGGGATTCGGGTTTAACCCCCGATCCGTTACCAGCGGTGTCAGCGCGGCAGGTCGGAGAAGCCCATCAGGAACTCGTCCACCGAGCGGGCGGCCTGGCGGCCTTCGCGGATCGCCCATACCACCAGGCTCTGGCCACGGCGCATGTCACCCGCGGCGAACACCTTGGGCACGTTGGTCGCGTAGCCGTCGATGAAGTCGGTGCTGGCCTTGGCGTTGCCGCGCGCGTCCTTCTCCACACCGAAGCCGTCAAGGATGGTGGCGACCGGGTTCACGAAGCCCATGGCCAGCAGCACCATGTCGGCCTTGTAGGTTTTCTCCGTGCCGGGGATCTCGACCAGCTTGCCGTCCTTCATTTCGACGTGCACGGTGGTGAGGCCGGTGACCTTGCCCTTCTCGCCGATGAATTCCTTGGTGGAGATGGCGAACTCGCGCACGCAACCTTCTTCATGGCTGGAACTGGTGCGCAGCTTGAGCGGCCAGTAGGGCCACACCAGGGGCTTGTTCTCTTCTTCGGGTGGCTGCGGCATCACCTCGAACTGCGTGACGCTGACCGCGCCGTGGCGGTTGCTGGTGCCCACGCAGTCGCTGCCGGTGTCGCCACCGCCGATCACGATGACGTGTTTGCCATCGGCGCGCAACTGGCCTTTGACTTTGTCGCCGGCGTTGACCTTGTTCTGCTGCGGCAGGAACTCCATGGCGAAATGGATGCCGTCCAGGTCGCGGCCGGGCACGGGCAGGTCGCGGCTTTGCTCGGAACCGCCGGTCAACACCACGGCGTCAAAGTCCTTCTGCAGCTGCGCCGGCGTGATGGTTTCTTTGGCCCAGTTGGTGACCTTGCTGCCCTTGGGCAACTCGCCCACCATGACGCCGGTGCGGAACACCACGCCTTCGGCCTCCATCTGCTGGACGCGCAGGTCGATGTGGCTCTTCTCCATCTTGAAGTCGGGAATGCCGTAACGCAGCAGGCCACCCACGCGGTCGTTCTTCTCGAACAAGGTCACGTCATGGCCCACGCGCGCGAGTTGTTGCGCGGCAGCCATGCCGGCCGGGCCAGAGCCCACCACGGCGACCTTCTTGCCCGTCTTGTGGCGCGCCGGCTGCGGCTGCACCCAGCCTTCGGCCCAGGCGCGGTCGATGATCGCGTGCTCGATCGACTTGATGCCGACCGCGTCGTCGTTCACGTTGAGCGTGCAGGCGGCCTCGCAAGGCGCGGGGCAGATGCGGCCGGTGAACTCCGGGAAGTTGTTGGTGCTGTGCAGCACGGTGATGGCGTTCTGCCAGTCGCCCTGAAACACGAGGTCGTTGAAGTCCGGAATGATGTTGTTGACCGGGCAGCCGCTGTTGCAGAACGGCGTGCCGCAGTCCATGCAGCGCGCGGCCTGGACCTTGGATTGCGGCTCATCGAGGCCGACGACGAATTCCTTGTAGTGCTTCACGCGCTCCGGCACGGGCTTGTAGCCCTCTTCCAGACGCTCGAATTCCATGAAGCCGGTGACTTTTCCCATGATGCGATTCCTTCGTTTGCTTGCGTGCGTGCGTGCGTGCGGCTTATTTGGCGGGCACGGTGGCTTTTTTCGCCGTGACCTGGGCCTTGGCGGTGGCTTCGGTCGCGGCCTTGCGGGCGTTGATCTCGCCCAGCGCGCGCTTGTACTCGTTGGGGAACACCTTCACGAACTTGCCGCGCGACTGCGCCCAGGTGTCGAGCAGTTCGCGCGCGCGCTTGCTGCCGGTCCAGCGGTTGTGGTCTTCGAGCAGCTTCTTCAGTTGCGCTTCGTCGCTCAGCTCGCGGTGCCAGATGGCGCGGTCCAGCGTGGCTTCCTGCTCGGCGGTGGACAGCACTTTTTCCAGGCTGACCATGGCCGTGTTGCAGCGCTTGGCGAAATCGCCGTCCTCGTCGTACACGTAGGCAATGCCGCCGCTCATGCCGGCGGCAAAGTTGCGGCCGGTCTTGCCGAGCACGGCCACGGTGCCACCGGTCATGTATTCACAACCGTGGTCGCCCGTGCCTTCCACCACCGCGGTGGCACCCGAGAGGCGCACCGCGAAGCGCTCGCCAGCCACGCCGCTGAAGAAGGCTTCACCGGTGGTGGCCCCGTACATCACGGTGTTGCCCACGATGATGTTGCGCACGGCTTCGCCGCGGAAGTCGATGCTGGGGCGCACCACCACGCGGCCGCCGGACAGGCCCTTGCCGGTGTAGTCGTTGGCGTCGCCAATCAGGTACAGCGTGATGCCGCGCGTGAGGAACGCGCCGAACGACTGGCCGCCCGTGCCTTCGAGCTGGATGCGGATGGTGTCATCGGGCAAACCTTCGGGGTGCACCTTGGTCACGGCGCCCGAGAGCATCGCGCCCACCGAGCGGTTGACGTTGCGCGCCACCTCGATGAATTGCACGCGCTCCCCCTTGTCGATGGCCGCGCGCGACTTCTGGATCAGGATGTTGTCGAGCGACTTCTCCAGCCCATGCTCCTGGTTCTGGGTGTGGAAACGGGGCACATCGGCCGGCACGATCGGTTGCGCCAACAAGCGTCCAAAGTCCAGGCCACGCGCCTTCCAGTGTTCGATGCCTTGCTTCATGTCCAGCAGGTCGGCGCGGCCGATCAGATCGTCGAACTTGCGGATGCCCAGCTGCGCCATGATCTGGCGCGCTTCTTCGGCGATGAAGAAGAAGTAGTTCACCACGTGCTCGGGCTTGCCGGTGAATTTCTTGCGCAGCACCGGGTCTTGCGTGGCCACGCCCACCGGGCAGGTGTTGAGGTGGCACTTGCGCATCATGATGCAGCCTTCCACCACCAGCGGAGCGGTGGCGAAGCCGAACTCGTCGGCACCGAGCAAGGCGCCGATAACCACGTCGCGGCCGGTTTTCATCTGGCCGTCGGCCTGCACGCGGATGCGGCTGCGCAGGCGGTTGAGCACCAGCGTCTGCTGCGTTTCGGCCAGGCCGATTTCCCAGGGGCTGCCGGCGTGCTTGATGGAGGACCAGGGCGAAGCGCCCGTGCCACCGTCGTGGCCCGCGATCACCACGTGGTCGGCCTTGCACTTGGCCACGCCCGCCGCGATGGTGCCCACGCCGATTTCGGACACCAGCTTGACGCTGATGCTCGAGTGCGGCGCGACGTTCTTCAGATCGTGGATCAGCTGCGCCAGATCTTCGATCGAATAGATGTCGTGGTGCGGCGGCGGCGAGATCAGGCCCACGCCGGGCACGCTGTGGCGCAGCTTGCCGATGTAGTCGCTCACCTTGCCACCGGGCAGTTGACCGCCCTCGCCTGGCTTGGCGCCCTGCGCCATCTTGATCTGGATCTGGTCGGCGCTGTTGAGGTACTCGGCCGTGACACCGAAGCGGCCCGACGCCACCTGCTTGATCTTCGAGCGCATCGAATCGCCCGCTTGAAGTTCGTAGTCGACCTCGAAGGTGTCCTTGCCCAGCAGGTCGGACATGGTCTGGCCCTGCTTGATCGGGATGCCCTTGAGCTCGTTGCGGTAGCGCAGCGCGTCTTCACCACCTTCACCGGTGTTGCTCTTGCCGCCGATGCGGTTCATGGCCACGGCCAGCGTGGCGTGGGCCTCGGTGGAGATGGAGCCGAGCGACATGGCGCCGGTAGCGAAGCGTTTGACGATTTCCGCGGCGGGCTCGACTTCGTCGATCGGAATCGCGGTGCTCGGATCGATCTTGAATTCGAACAGGCCGCGCAGCGTCATGTGGCGGCGACTCTGGTCGTTGATGAGCTGAGCGTACTCCTTGTACGTGTTCCAGTTGTTCGCGCGCGTGCTGTGCTGCAGCTTGGCGATGGCGTCGGGCGTCCACATGTGCTCTTCGCCGCGAGTGCGCCAGGCGTATTCGCCACCGGCTTCGAGCATGGTGGCCAGCACCGGGTCGTGGCCGAAAGCGGCCTTGTGCATGCGGATGCCCTCTTCGGCGATCTCGAACACGCCGATGCCGCCCACGCGGCTGGCGGTGCCGGTGAAGAACTTGTCGACCGTCTCGCTGTTGAGGCCGATAGCTTCGAACAGCTGCGCACCGCAGTACGACATGTAGGTCGACACGCCCATCTTGGACATGATCTTGGACAGACCCTTGCCGATGGCCTTGACGTAGTTATAGATCGCTTTGTCCGCGCTCAGGTCGCCCGGCAGCCCCTTGCTGATGGCTTCCAGGGTTTCCATCGCCAGGTAGGGGTGCACCGCTTCGGCGCCGTAGCCCGCGAGCACGGCGAAGTGGTGCACCTCGCGCGCCGTGCCGGTCTCCACCACCAGACCGGCGGTGGTGCGCAGGCCTTCACGCACCAGGTGCTGGTGAATGGCGGAGAGCGCGAGCAGCGCGGGAATGGCGATTTGCGTGGCGCTGATGGCGCGGTCGCTGATGATCAGGATGTTCTTGCCACCCTTGATCGCGTCCACCGCGCTCGCGCACAGCGAGGCCAGCTTGGCTTCCACGCCTTCACGGCCCCAGGCCGCCGGGTAGGTGATGTCCAGCGTGTGGCTGCGGAACTTGCCCTGCGTCACGGCTTCGATGTCGCGCAGCTTGGCCATGTCGGCGAAGTCGAGCACGGGCTGGCTCACCTCGAGCCGCATCGGCGGGTTGACCTGGTTGATGTCGAGCAGGTTGGGCTTGGGGCCGATGAAGGACACCAGCGACATCACGATCGCTTCGCGGATCGGGTCGATCGGTGGGTTCGTCACCTGCGCGAACAACTGCTTGAAGTAGTTGTAGAGCGGCTTGTTCTTGTCGGAGAGCACGGCCAGCGGGCTGTCGTTGCCCATGGAGCCGATGCCCTCTTCGCCGTTGGCGGCCATCGGGCTCATCAGGAACTTGATGTCTTCCTGGGTGTAGCCAAAGGCCTGTTGACGGTCCAGCAACTCGGGCGCGACGCGCTCCATGCCGGCGGTTTGCGGCTCGGTGGCGCCGATGCCCTGCTCCTGTGCCGACTCGCCAGCCACGGGCGTTTCCACGTCGTCGAGGCGGATGCGCAGGTTGTCGATCCACTGCTTGTAGGGCTTGCTGTTGGCGAGGTTGGCCTTGAGCTCCTCGTCGTCGATCATGCGGCCTTGTTCCAGGTCGATCAGGAACATCTTGCCGGGTTGCAGGCGCCACTTGCGCACGATCTTGTTTTCCGGCACGGGCAACACGCCCGACTCGGAACCCATGATCACGAAATCGTCGTCGGTGATGCAGTAGCGCGAGGGGCGCAGGCCGTTGCGGTCCAGCGTGGCGCCGATCTGGCGGCCGTCGGTGAACACGATCGAGGCCGGGCCGTCCCACGGCTCCATCATGGCCGCGTGGTATTCGTAGAAAGCCTTTCGGCGCAGGTCCATGGTGGTGTGCTGCTCCCAAGGCTCGGGGATCATCATCATCACCGCTTGCGCCAACGGGTAGCCGGCCATGGTGAGCAGTTCAAGGCAGTTGTCGAACGTGGCGGTGTCGGACTGGCTGGCGAAGCTGATCGGGTACAGCTTCTGCAGATCGGCGCCCAACACGGGGGACGACATCACGCCTTCGCGCGCCTTCATCCAGTTGTAGTTGCCCTTGACGGTGTTGATTTCGCCGTTGTGCGCGACGTAACGGTATGGGTGCGCCAGCGGCCACTCGGGGAAGGTGTTGGTGGAGAAGCGCTGGTGCACCAGGCCGAGGGCCGACACACAGCGCTCGTCTTCCAGATCACGGAAGTAGGTGCCCACCTGATCGGCCAGCAACAGGCCCTTGTAGACCACGGTGCGGCTGCTCATGCTGACCACGTAGTACTCTTTGCTGTGGGTCAGCTTGAGGCTCTGGATGTGGGCGCTGGCGGTCTTGCGGATCACGTACAGCTTGCGTTCCAGCGCGTCCTGGACGATCACGTCGTTGCCACGGCCGATGAACACCTGGCGGATGATCGGCTCCTTCTCGCGCACCGTGGGCGACATCGGCATGTCGCGGTTCACCGGCACATCGCGCCAGCCCAGCAGCACCTGGCCTTCGGCCGCGATCGCGCGCTCCATCTCTTGCTCGCAAGCCAGGCGGCTGGCGTGTTCCTTGGGCATGAAGATCATGCCCACGCCGTATTCACCGGCGGGTGGCAGCGTCACGCCTTGAGCAGCCATTTCCTCGCGGTACAGCGCGTCGGGCAGTTGGATCAGCAGACCCGCGCCATCGCCCATGAGCTTGTCGGCACCCACCGCGCCCCGGTGGTCAAGGTTCTCAAGAATCTTCAGGCCCTGCTGCACGATCGCATGGCTCTTCTCGCCCTTGATGTGCGCCACGAAGCCCACGCCGCACGCGTCGTGCTCGTTGGCCGGGTCGTATAGACCATGTTGTTGAAGATGCTGCTGCTCGGCTGCCGTGTTCATGGCGCTTCCTTCTCGGTTCGTGGGGCGTAAATGCAAAAACGGATGTGGAGCTTATTGCATTGCAACAACAATGCCAAGCAATTTAAATGGGGTCAGATTCCATTTAAATTCCGACAAATTCAATCTACATTTTATTGGGGACAGATCAAATTGAAACGAATTTGGCCGCTTGACCGCGAGCTGCTCAGTCCTTTTCCACCGGCGCAGACGCCGGGCGTCCCGGGCGGGAACGCGTGGTTCTGCGCGGTGTGCGCTTCTGCAAGTCGGCGGAAAACTCGGCGTCGCCCAACGCCCAGCCGTGCACGGTGGCATCGGTAATGACGCCTTGCTGCGCAGCCGACTGCCCCACACGCACCAACTCGGTGTACGCCGCCTCGCGTGCGAAGGGTGTGTTGCCCAGCGCCCAATAGGTGGATGGAGGCGTGATGCGTCGGTCTGCCGTCTGGCCGATGTAGTGACGGTGGCTGGACCAAGGGTGGTTTTTCGGATCCACCACTATGCCTGCACGCACCGGGTTGAGGTCCATGTAGACCATGCAGGCAAGCAGATAGCGCTCCGTCTGAACGAGCGTGGACTTGTAGCGCCCTTCCCACAGCGTGCCCGTGCGGTGGTGCAGGTCGTTGAAATAGCGCACATAACGCCGCCCCACGGCCTGCATCATCAGCGGCACGCCCTGCGCGCTCTCGGGTGTGAGCAGCAGGTGAAAGTGGTTGTCCATCAACACGTAGGCGTGGAGCGCCACCTGGTGCTTGCGCGCGTTTTCGCTCAACAGATCCAGCAAGACCTCACGGTCGGCATCGCTCTTGACGATGTCCTGGCGGTTGTTGCCGCGCTGGATGATGTGGTGTGGGTAGCCAGGGACGGTGAGGCGGGGAAGACGGGCCATGGTGCGGAGTTGGCGTGCGGCCACGCCGCCGAATTGGAATCCGACCCCGATTATGAATGTGTGCGCCACACCATCTGAAGTCGAATCGCTATTGCCACACCCAACAACGAGGACGCGCCCGTCACAACCCACGTCCATTGCCAACCACCCACCACGGTCGCCACCCATGCTACCAGGGGCGGCCCCAGAAACTGACCCAGTGAGGAGAACTGCTGCATCCAGCCCACCGTGGTGGACACGGTGTCGCTGTCGGGCGCGAGCTTCACCGCCAGTCCAAACAAGGTGCCCGGAATCAGGCCACCGACACCGGAAAACGCCAGCACGGCGAGGTACTGCAGGACCGGGTGTCCGTCGGCACCAAATGCGACTCCTGCCCCCAGACCCATGACAACGTAGGCCAACACAAGCACCGCGCCAGGCCGCGCGCCGCGCGCGAGCCACCAACCTGCGCCGATGTTGCCAGCCATGTTGATACCTGCCGCGAGTGCGCTGAGCGAGGCCACCACCGACCCGGCATACCCGGCCTGGCTGTAGATCGTGGGCAGGAAGCCCACCACGGCCAGCCACTGCCCCGAATAGAGAAAGAACGCCAAGGCCAACAACCACGGACCGGGTGCATGCAAGGTCCGCCGCAGCCGTTCCCCCAATGCGGCAGCATCCGATCGCCTTTCAGAGACCGTCGGCAATGACCCGTCCGGTGTCACCCCCTGCGCGAGCGCTGCCGCGGCCAGCAACGACAACAGCGCCAGCAAGGCCCACGCCCAGCGCCAGCCTATGGCAGACAGCAAGGGTACGCCGAGCAGCAACGCCAGCGCGGTCCCCACCGGCATGTAGGCGCCCCACCAACCCAGGGAGCGCGAGAGCATGGGCGCGTGATGCACGCGTTGGCGCAGCAGCCCCGGCGCCGGTAGCACCGCCAGCAAAAAACCCATGCCCTCTACGACGCGTGTGGCCAGCAACACCATGACATTGGTCGCCAGGGCGCCCAGCGCGCTGCCCAGCGCCAACAGCAGCAGGCCGGCCATCATGACGCGGCGGGGGCCGAGCTTGTCGGCCATGAGACCCACCGGCAGACCCAGCGTCATGCCCGCCAGTTGCACCAGCGAGAGTAGAAAACCGGCTTGCACCAGCGTCACGCCCAGGCTCTCCGTCAACGCCGGGATGGCCACGGGCAACTTGCCCACGTGCAATGCGCAAGTCACACCTACCATCACCACGAGGGCGGCCAAACGCCGCGGATCCGAGTCTGCGTGGCTTGTCACGGAAACAGCACCGCGCCAAACAGGCGCTCGTGCTCGCGAATCGCAAAGCGGTCGGTCATGCCAGCGATGTAGTCGGCCACCGCACGGGCCAGCAGCCGACGGCGCCCGTGGGCTTCGGGCAGCTCGTGGGGCGCTTCCATGTAACGCTCGAAGAGGTCGGCGACCACGCGACGGGCCCGATCGGTGGTCTCCATCACCTGCGGATGGCGATACAGGTTGCGAAAAAGAAACGTCTTCAAGGTCTGGGAGCGTTCGCGCATGCCGTCAGAAAAAGCCACCAGCGGCGGGCTCGCGCGCACCGCAGCCGGCGAGTCCACACCCGTAGCCGTGATACGCGACTGCGTCGTCGCAATCACGTCGTAGACCTGATCGCTGAGCATGAGACGGATGGTTTCAAACAGCAGTCGGCGCCCCATGAGCGATGGGTGCGCGTCCACCGCAACTTGGCGGTAGTGCCGAAAGAGCTCGACCTCATCCAGCTGTTCAATGGCAAGCAGGCCGGAACGCACACCGTCGTCGATGTCGTGCGCGTTGTAGGCGATTTCATCGGCGAGGTTGCAGAGTTGGGCCTCCAGCGATGGCGATCCACCTTTCAGGAATCGCGACGCCACACCGCCGGGCTCTTGCTGCTCCAGTCGTTGCGCATTGGCCTTGGAACAATGTTTAAGAATGCCTTCACGGGTTTCAAAGCACAGGTTAAGGCCATCGAATGCCGGGTAGCGCTCCTCCAGTTCGTCCACCACGCGCAGACTTTGCAGGTTGTGCTCGAAGCCCAAGCCATCGCCGCCCTCAGAGACGAGGCCTGCCGAGAAGCTCTTGAGGCTGCTGTTGAGCGCATCTTGCCCAGCATGGCCAAACGGGGTATGGCCCAAGTCGTGGGCCAGCGCAATGGCTTCCACCAAGTCCTCGTTGAGCCGCAGCGACCGTGCAATGCTGCGCCCCAATTGCGCGACTTCGAGCGAATGGGTCAGTCGTGTGCGGAAGAGGTCGCCTTCGTGGTTGAGGAAGACCTGCGTCTTGTAGACGAGACGTCGAAACGCAGTGGAATGGATCACCCGGTCTCGATCACGCTGAAACGCGGTCCGGGTCGGCGCTTCGGGCTCTGGATAACGTCGACCACGGCTGGCAGCCGGGTCGCTGGCAAAGCAGGCCAACGGTCCCTTGTGCGCCACGGCGGTCGAAGGAGCCATCACACCCGGCAACTGGCGTTGATCACAGCGGCCACGATCGCATCGGGCGCACTGCGCACCGACGCGTGACCGATAGGGTCGATCACGACAAACTTGATCTCACCGGCTTCGGCCTTTTTGTCCACGCGCATGAGCGCCAGATAGCGGTCCACGTTGTTTTGCTCGTCCAGGACCGGCGCCACCAGGGGAAGACCGGCGCGGAGCACCAACTGCGCCAATCGTTCAACGAAAGCCTGGTCCACCAGCCCCAAGGCTGCCGAGAGCCGCGCCGCCATGACCATTCCGCACCCCACCGCTTCGCCATGCAGCCACGCGCCGTAGCCCATGCCGGCCTCGATTGCGTGGCCAAAGGTGTGGCCGAAATTCAGAATGGCGCGCACGCCGGATTCGCGCTCGTCCTGGCCGACGACCCAGGCCTTGATTTCGCAACTGCGGCGCACCGCAAAGGCCAGCGCGCCCGGATCGCGTGCCAACAGCGCGTCTAGGTTGGCTTCAAGCCAGTCCATGAACGACACGTCTGCGATGGGCCCGTACTTGATGATCTCCGCCAGGCCTGCGCTGAGTTCGCGATCGGGCAACGTTTTGAGCACTTCCAGATCACACAGCACCCGCTGCGGCTGGTAGAACGCCCCGATCATGTTCTTGCCCATCGGGTGGTTGATCGCCGTCTTGCCACCCACTGACGAATCCACCTGGGCCAGAAGCGTGGTCGGCACCTGCACGAACGGTACGCCACGCATGTAGCTGGCGGCGGCAAAGCCCGTCATGTCCCCCACCACCCCTCCACCGAGGGCAAACAGCACCGTGCTGCGGTCACAGCGGTTGGCTAGCAAGGCATCAAAGATGAGGTTGAGGGACTCCCAGTTCTTGTAGGACTCGCCGTCGGGCAGCACGACCGTATGCACGGAGGGGAAGCGGCTCTTCAGCGCGTTGGCCAGCCGATCGCCGTACAACGCGGCCACCGTCGGATTGGTCACGATCATCGCGCTCGCTGCGCGAGGAAGATCCGCATAGTTCGCCGCGTCGCCCAGCAGATTCGCACCAATCGCGATCCCATAGCTGCGATCGCCCAGATCGATGTTTACCCACTGAGTTTGCGAATCCGGATGCTGTGAAGTCATGGGCACCGAGTTTATTCGGTGTCCGCGCTTCAGTGGTCCGAGGTACCGCGTTCTGATGGAACCGCGGCGGCTGCTTGCCCCAACTCCACCTGCATCACAATCATATTGACGAGTGTCGCCACGGACGGGCGGCCAGTTTCGATCACGAAGTGCGACACCGTACGGTACAGCGGATCGCGCGCGTCGAACAAGTCTCGCAACCGCTGCAAGGGATCCGCCACCTGAAGCAGCGGTCTGTTGCGATCGTGGCGCAGCCGCCGGAACAGCTCTTCCGGCGCGGACTTCAAGTAGAAGACGGTGCCACGCTCATGCAAATGCATCCGGTTTTCGGATCGCAGCACTGAACCGCCACCGGTAGACACTACCGCGACGGGACCCTGCGTGAACTCGTCAACGATCGCGGCCTCAAGGTCGCGGAATCGCTCTTCACCTTCGCGCTCGAAAAACTCACGGATCGAACAGCCAAGCCGCTGCTCGATCACGTGGTCGGTGTCGACAAAGGGGAGTGCGAGGCGACGGGCAAGTTGTCGGCCCACGGTCGATTTGCCGGAGCCCGGCAGGCCGACGAGAAAACACGATGAAACGCTCAATTGATGGCCGAGCGCCCCAGCACACGTGGCGTGATGAAGATAAGCAACTCGGATTTGTTGGAGATACGGTCGCGCGATTTGAACAGATTCCCGACCCCCGGCAAATCCCCCAGCAAGGGCACCTTGTTGACCTGGTCTCGTTCGGTCTGCTCGAAAATGCCCCCGATCACGACCGTACCACCGTTTTCCACCAGCACTTGGGTTTGCACATGCTTGGTATTGATGGCAATGCCATCTGGCGTCGACTCGCCGCGGCTGTCTTTGTTGATGTCCAGATCCAGAATGATGTTGCCCTCGGGCGTGATCTGCGGCGTCACTTCCAACTTGAGGTTGGCCTTCCGGAACGCGATGGCGGTGGCGCCGCTGGACGTGGCCGTCTGATAGGGAAACTCCGTGCCTTGCTCGATCAAAGCCTTGACCTGATCGGCCGTGACCACGCGAGGGCTAGAGACGATACGGCCTTTTCCGTCAGACTCCAGGGCAGATATTTCAAGACTCAGAAATCTCGATGCATTCGGGCTGAACAGAGACAGCGCGTACGACGCCGCAGCAGCAGACCCTGGATTGGCTGGCAAGCTCACGAAGGGGGCGGACGTCAGCGTCGGACCCGCCGCGCTCGACACAGCACCATAGGTCGAGCCGAAGTTGCCATTCACTTGATTGCCGTTCACGGAGCCCACGCCAAAGCCGCGCACACCGCCGCCCAATCGCACACCCAGCGATTTACCAAAGGTGTCATCGGCTTCCACGATCCGCGCTTCGATCATCACCTGACGGATTGCAATATCGAGCTTGCTGATGAGTTCCTGCACCTGTTCCAGACGAGACGGGATGTCGGTCACGAACAGCTGGTTGGTTCGCGGTTCGGAGATCACACTGCCTCGGCTGGAGAGGATGCGAGCATTGGCGCTGCCCGAGCCGGTGCTACCCGAGCCCGTTGACGTCAATTGGGCTGCAATGTCGGCCGCCTTGGCATAGTTCATCTGGAAGGCCTGGGTGCGAAGCGTTTCCAGGCTTTCAATCGAGGCCTTGGATTCCAGCTCCTGCTTTTCCCGCGCAGCAATTTCGTCTTTGGGCGCAATCCACAACACATTGCCCGATTTGCGCATGCCCAGGCCCTTGGCTTGCAAGATGATGTCCAACGCTTGATCCCAAGGAACATCTTTGAGTCTAAGCGTCACCGCGCCGGTCACCGAGTCGGACGTCACGATGTTGAAGTTCGTGAAGTCTGCTATCACCTGCAGCAACGAACGCACTTCGATGTTCTGGAAGTTCAGTGAGAGTTTCTCTCCGTTGTACCCCGGACCTTGCGTGAGCTTGGACGCATCGATCTTTTGTTCACGCACTTCCAACACGAATTGGTTATCACTCTGGTAGGCCGAGTGCTCCCAATTGCCGGTGGGTGTAACCACCATGCGCACGCGATCCCCGGTTTGTGACGTCGTCACGCTCTGCACAGGGGTACCAAAGTCGCTGACATCGAGGCGACGGCGCAAGCCCTCGGGCAAGGAGGTCTTGAGAAATTCAACCACCAGATTTTGACCTTGCTGCCGAATGTCCACGCCGACCTGGTTGTTGGCCAGTTCGACCACCACGCGACCCGCGTTGCCAACACCGCGACGAAAATCGATGTCACGCAGGGCGGCGACGTCACGATTCCGGTTTTCGGCGAACGCTGACGGAGGTGCGGTGGGTGCCGACACCGGCTGCGCACGTTCAAGGATCACCAACAACGTCTTGCCTTCGATCTTGGCTTCGTAAGCGGCCGCCTGCTTCAGGTTGATGACAACACGCGTTCGGTCACCGGCTTGAACGACGTTGGCCGACCGAAGATTGCCTTCATTGATCTCGACTGCGTTGCGACCAATGGCATTGGCGACCCCCGGGAAATCCAGCGCAATGCGCGCTGGCGCCTGAACAGTGAAACCAGTAGGCAACGCGGTCAACGGCTCGGTCGTATTGATGCGAACAACCTCCACGCCACCTTGAACGCCTCCTGTCACCGACTGGATTGCGTTCTGAGCATGCGCCCAAACGGCGGTCAACGCCATGCATGCGAACATGGCCCCCTTGAGCATTCCGCGCTGCACACCCGCGAATACGGTCGCCTTGTTTGGCTTGTTGTTCATTTAGAAGCATCCTCTTGTAACTGCAGCGCCGCAGCGCGCTCCGTCCATTCCCCAGCGGAATCCTGCACGATCTCGCGCATCACCACTTCTCGTTCGGTAATTCGGGTGACTCGCCCATAGTTCTGGCCCAGATAGCTGCCCGGCTTCACTTGGTACAACAACTCGCCCACCTTGACCAAAGCCACCAGTTGACCATCGCGATTCAGACTGCCCACCAAGGACATCGTGTCGAGCGGAAACGCCTCCAAGGGCTGTTTGCGCCGATTAAGTTCGGGCTCGATAAGTGCCGAATTGACCACAGGCGCCGATTGAGAACCACGTAAGGCGCTGGCCAGTTTCTCACTGCTGAAGGGTGGCGTCAGGCGCTCGCCTTCGTACGCTTGCGGAACGAATTTGGTCGGCTCGGGAATGGGAGCGACCGAAGGCCTGATCGAATTGCGTTCGCTCTGCATCCAGGCTTGAAGTTCGTCTTGACCGGACGACGTGCACGCCGCCAACGCGAACGCCAGCACCAGAGTGCCGCCCACGGATATCCCTCGAATCTGCATCACTTCTTCGCTCCCTTCGCCGCCTGCTGTTGCGCGGCAACCTCCTCCTGATCGAGGTACCGGAAGGTCTTGGCCGTTCCGTCCATGGTCAGCACGCCTTCACGGTCCTTGACAGGGGTCAGGCTGAGGTTGTTGAGCGTGACGATGCGAGAGAGGTTGGCAATATCTGCCGCGAACAGCCCAATGTCGTGGTAGGTGCCCGTCACGCGCAACGCGATCGGCAGTTCAGCGTAGTATTCCTTTACGCTCACTTGGCCAGGACGAAACAGCTCGAACTGCAAGCTGCGGCCCAACCCGGCCTGGTTAATATCCGACAGCAGCGCGTCCATTTCCGCTTTACTGGGAAGTTGCTTCTCAAGCTGTGTCACATACTGCTGCACCTGCTCAAGTTGCTTGCGCAGAGCATCCAGATTGACTGCCTGTACGAGCTTCTTGCGATAGTCCTCGCGAAGCTGCTCTTCGCGCGCTTTCTCCGCAATCAGTTCTTCATCGGATGTCTTCAGCCATGCAAACCACAAGCCCGCGATCACGGCCACACACACGGCGACAAACAATAGGTTACGAGGTAGCCCCGGCCACTGAGATGGGTCATTGGGATCAAGGCCAGTGAATTGGCCTTTGAGCTTGTCCTGGATTCCCTTGAAATCCACATTCATACTGGGCGATTTGGCCATGGTGCGCGGTCCTGGATCAACCTTTGCTGGGAGCGGCGACGGCGGGCGCAGCAGATGGGCGCTTGAGTGAAACGCGAATCGTGAAGTTCGAAACGCGGCGTTGCTCGCGCCCCGCCTCTCCAAACCTCGCCGCAACAATCTCTACCAGCTCAGGCTTGACCAACCAAGGGCTGTTGTTGCCGAGATTGCGCAGCAGATCCGATACACGTTCTTGCGACTGCGCCACCCCCAGGAGGAGCACGCTCTGGCTCTCTTGCTTCATGCTGGTCAGGTAGACGCCATCGGGCAACTGCTCGGCCAGTTCGTCCAGCAGATGCACGGGAAGATTGCGATCGCCTTGCAAATTTTCCACCGCCGTCTGGCGCGCGCGCAAGGACGCGATTTCGCGCTGCAGATTGGCAATGTCCTTGATCTCTGCTTCCAGTTTGGAAATCTCGGACTGCAGAAACTGGTTTCGCTCCTGCTGTTCTGCGATCTGGCCTTGATACCAAGTAAAGACGGCACCACAAATCACGCCACCGAGCAGTGCGGACAAACCCAACTGCGTGAAGAACTGATCCTTTTGCCGCTTTCTGGTCGCCTCGCGGTGAGGCAACAAGTTGATCAAGATCATTGGTAAAACCTCCGCAGCGCCAAGCCGGTGGAGGTCAGGTACGACGGTGCCTCGCGAGAGATTTTTCGGGCCTGAATCGAGGTGGCCATTTCCATCGCATCAAACGGATTGATCACCATGCACGCGAACGAGGTCTGGTGGGTCACCGCCTCCGTGAGTCCAGGCAATGCCGCACTGCCCCCGGCCAGCAGAATGTGGTCGAGTTTGTTGTAAGGCGTGCTTGTAAAAAAGAATTGAAGGGCTCGCCCGATTTCCTGGGCCATGCTCTCGATGAACGGATCCAGCACAGCCGCGCGGTAGTCGTCGGGCAGGTCGCCGGAGCGCTTTTTCGCCTCAGCCTCGTCCGACGAGAATCCATACTGACGGACGATGAGTTGTGTCAGCTGGGCACCGCCGAAAGCCTGATCGCGCTCATACAGCACGTCGTCGTTGCGTATCACCTGCATGCTGGTGGTCAGAGCACCCACTTCAAACAGCGCCACCAGAGAATCCACGCCTTGGTTCGGCAACGTTTCAATCACGCGCCCTGCTGCCATGCGGGATGCATAGGACTCAACGTCCATGACCACCGGCTTGAGCCCCGCGGCTTCAGCCAGGCCCTGCCGATCCGACACCTTTTCCTTGCGCGAAGCGGCGATCAACACTTCCACATCGCCGACCGAACTTGCACTGGGTCCGATCACGCAAAAATCCAGGCTCACTTCATCCAGCGAAAAGGGAATGTACTGATTGGCCTCGGACTCCACCTGGGCTTCCAGCTCCTTGTCTGAAAGGCCGCCCGGCAGAATGATTTTCTTGGTGATCACCGCCGAGGCCGGCAGCGCGAGTGCCACGTTCTTTGTCTTGCTGCCACTCTTGCGCACAACACGGCGTACCGCTTCCGCCACCTCATCGAATTTTTCGATGTTGCCATCGGTGATCCAGCCCCGCTCCAGCGGTTCCATGGCGCAACGCTCCAGCACCAGATCGCCCGACCGGTTGCGGCCAAGCTCCACCAACTTGACACTGGAGGAGCTGACGTCGATGCCCAACAAGGGCGCCGGTTCCCGGCTGAATAACGACCCCAATGAGATCAAGGTGGCCCCCAAAAATGGTAACGACAGGTGTCGTCAAACTTAAGAATTCACTTCAATGCTAGCAGCAAGCCCATTGTCCAGCAAAGATTTTTTGCCTTTGAGACAAAGTGAAACGTTGTCAAAAGCATACGCATCAAGGCCCATCAAGAATTGCTTTATCGGCGCGTTGGCCGCGAACTTCGCAACGACTCACAATACGCCGACGCGACCGGTTGCCGGCTCGCGGATTTTTATAATCAAGGGCCACGGCTCTGAACGACTGCATGCCCAAAACAGACACTTCTTCAACCCACTCCTCTGACGTACCAGTATCGGCCGGGCACCCTGTGCTGATCTGGCTGGGTCGCTTGGTGGTGGGTCTGGCCGGACTGGCGGCGGCGGGTGTTGCGTGCGTGTTGATGGCCGTCGGCATCGCGCTGGCAGTGGCCTATCCCAACCTGCCGGAGGTGGCGGGATTGGCGGATTACCGGCCCAAGTTGCCCTTGCGGGTGATCACGGCCGACGGTCAATTGATCGGCGAGTTTGGTGAGGAACGGCGCAACCTGCTCACCATTCAAGAGATTCCCGCGGTGATGAAGAACGCGGTGCTGGCCATCGAGGACGCGCGGTTTTTCGAGCACAACGGCGTCGACTACCGCGGCATGATCCGCGCGGCGCTGGCCAATTTGCGGCAGGCAAAAAGCCAGGGCGCATCGACCATCACGATGCAGGTGGCGCGCAATGTCTACCTGTCCGCGGAGAAGAGCTACACGCGCAAGATTTATGAGGTGCTGCTGACCTTCAAGCTCGAGCACATGCTGACCAAGGAGCAAATCCTTGAGATCTACATGAACCAGATTTATCTGGGTCAACGTGCCTACGGCTTTGCGGCGGCATCCCAGATCTATTTCGGCAAATCGCTCAAGGATGTGACGGTCGCCGAAGCAGCGATGCTCGCGGGCCTGCCACAGGCACCGTCGGCCTACAACCCAGTGAAGAACCCTCGGCGGGCGCGCAGCCGTCAGTTGCACATCATCGACCGCATGGTCGAGAACGGGTTCATAACCGCCGAGGAAGCCGAAGCGGCCAAGTCCGAGCAGCTCAAGCTGCGCTCACTGGGCGGGTCCGACCGACTGCACGCCGAGTATGTCGCGGAGATGGTGCGTCAATCCATCGTTTCCCAGTACGGAGAAGAGGCGTACACGAGAGGTCTGGTAGTCACCACGACGCTCAAGGCCGCCGAACAACGGGCCGCTTACAAAGCCATGCGACAGGGTGTACTGGACTTCGAACGGCGGCAGTTTTACCGCGGTCCGGAGTTGTTCATCGACTTGCCGAAAGAGCGGCCGGCGCTGGACGACGCCATCGATGAAGCCCTGAACGAGCGGCCAGACAATGACGACTTGCTGTCGGCGGTGGTGCTGGAAGCGAACGCCAAGCGGGTGGTTGCCGTGCGACAGGATGGTGAACCGTTCGAGATCACGGGCGAGGGCCTCAAGCCGGTGCAATCGGGTCTGTCGGACAAGGCCGGCCCGAACGTCAAGATTCGACCGGGCGCGGTCATTCGGGTCGTGCAGACCGCGCCCAAAATCTGGCGCATTACGCAATTGCCGGAAGTGGAATCGGCGTTCGTGGCGCTAGATCCCAACACTGGCAAGGTGTTCGCGCTGGTGGGCGGGTTCGATTTCCAGAAGAGCAAGTTCAACCACGTGACGCAAGCCTGGCGCCAGCCCGGTTCCAGCTTCAAGCCTTTCATCTACTCGGCGGCGTTGGAAAAGGGCTTGACGCCCACCACCGTGGTCAACGATGCACCCCTGTTCTATTCGGCCGGCGAAACCGGGGGCAAACCCTGGGAGCCCAAGAACTACGACGGCCAGTTTGAAGGCCCCATGTCCGTGCGCCGCGCGCTGGCCAAGTCCAAGAACATGGTGTCGATCCGCGTATTGCAGATGGTCGGCACGCGAAGCGCACAGGAGTGGGTGTCTCGCTTCGGCTTCGATGCGGACAAGCACCCGCCCTACCTGACCATGGCACTGGGCGCCGGCGCCGTCACCCCGATGCAAATGGCTACCGGCTACGGCGTGTTCGCCAATGGGGGTTACCGCGTTCCCCCAGTGCTGATCTCCCGCGTGAGCGACCACAAGGGCAAGGTGCTTTACGAAGCACCCGAACCCACGCTGAGCGACACCCAACGCGCCATCGAGCCGCGCAATGCGTTCATCATGAACAGCTTGCTGCAGGAGATCACACGCACAGGTACCGCCGCGCGCGCACAGGCCACTTTGAAGCGCCCTGACCTCTACGGCAAAACCGGCACCACCAACGATTCCGTGGATGCGTGGTTTGTCGGTTACCAACCTTCCATCGTGGCCGCCGCATGGGTTGGTTATGACGCGCCGCGCAACCTCGGCAGCCGCGAGACCGGTGGCGGTTTGAGCTTGCCCATCTGGATTTCGTTCATGTCGGAGGCGCTCAAGGGTGTGCCGGTGGCGACGTACACCCCGCCAGCGGGTGTGGTCAACGTGGGCAACGAGTGGTACTACGAAGAATACGGCCCCGGGCGCGGCGTGCACAGTTTGGGCTTGCAGGACCCGATGCCCGGTGCGGCGGCACCCACCTCCGAACTCGATGCCAACGGTGCCCCCGTGCCCAAGCCTGTGGCGCCGATCGAGGAGCGCCGCAGCATCCTCGATCTGTTCAGGAACTGAACGCCAGTTTCAAGCCGGCTTGCTCGGACGCGCACCGTGACAGGTGGGCGAAGAATTCGCCCTGCCCCTTGGTGTCCATCCAGACCTTGCCGTCGTGCTTGTAGTGGAACCCACCTGCGCGGGCCGCCATCCACACCTCCTGCAGGGGTTTCTGCAGGTTGATGATGATCTGGCTGCCGTTGGCAAACGTCATGGTGACCATGCCGCCCACGCGCTGGTTGTCGATATCGGCGTCGGTGTGGTCGTTGATGCGATCGCACGCCAGTTCAACCGCCTTCAGCAAGGCTTCCGCGTGGTCCTGATATTCAGAGTCCGTCATTACAATGCGCCGATGTTTGGTTCAAAACGCATTCTAGGTGGGGCTGCCGGCCCCTCGCGTCGCATGGCCATCGCTGCGATGTGCACGGGCGCACTGCTTCTGAGCGCTTGCGGCCAACGGGGGCCGCTGTATCTGCCGCCGCCCAAGCCCGCGACCGAGAAGCCCGCCGATCAAACGCCACGTCCCGCGCCAGCCCCTCCGGCTCAGCGCTGAATCCTCTCTTCTTCTCTGTCTCGAATGACCACACCATCTGGCCTGCCGGCTGCCGCACTCTTGCCGTTTTTTACCTATCAGGACCAGCAGTTGACGGTCGAAGGTGTGCCGCTCGATCGACTGGCCCGTGAGCATGGCACCCCCTTGTTCGTGTACAGCCAGGCCGCCATGCTGAACGCGCTGGCGGCGTATCAACGCGGGCTGGCGGGTCGCCCCCATCTGATTTGTTACGCCATGAAGGCCAACTCCTCGTTGGCGATTCTGCAGACGCTGGTGCGCGCGGGCTGTGGCCTGGACATCGTCTCGGGCGGGGAACTCGAGCGCGCGCTCGCCGCGGGTGTTGAACCTGCGAAGGTGATCTTCTCTGGCGTGGGCAAGACCCGCGCCGAGATGCGGCAGGCGCTGACGGTCGGCATCGGTTGCTTCAACGTGGAAAGCCGCGCGGAACTCGACGTGCTCGACGAAGTGGCTCGCGGCATGGGGCTGCGCGCGCCGGTGAGCGTGCGCGTGAACCCCAACGTGGACGCGCAAACCCATCCCTACATTTCCACCGGGCTCAAGGGCAACAAGTTCGGCATCGCGCACGAAGACGTGATCGACACGTACATCCACGCCGCGGCTTGCGGCGGGTTGCGCGTGGTGGGTATCGACTGCCACATCGGCTCGCAGATCACACAGACCGGGCCGTACCTGGACGCCATGGACCGCGTGCTGGACCTGGTGCAGGCCATCGAGGCCAAGGGTGTCTCGATCGAGCACATCGACTTCGGTGGTGGACTGGGCATCGACTACCAGGGCGACACCCCGCCCGAGGCCGACGCGCTCTGGGCTCAGCTGCTGCAGCGCATGGACGCGCGGGGCTTCGGTGACCGCAAGATCTTCATCGAGCCAGGTCGATCGCTGGTGGGCAACGCGGGCGTGTGCCTCACCGAAGTGCTGTACCTCAAACCCGGCGAGCACAAGAACTTCCTGATCGTCGACGCCGCCATGAACGACCTGCCGCGCCCGGCCATGTACCAGGCGTTTCACCGCATCGTGCCGCTGCGGCAACCGCATCCCGACGTTGATACGACCACCTGGGACGTGGTCGGCCCGGTGTGCGAAAGCGGTGACTGGATCGGGCGGGATCGCGCGCTCGCGGTGCAGTCGGGCGACTTGCTGGCGGTGATGTCGGCTGGCGCCTATTGCATGAGCATGGCCAGCAACTACAACACGCGCGGCCGCGCGGCCGAAGTGCTGGTGGACGGCACCCAGGCCACACTCATCCGCGAACGCGAGACGGCCGCCGACCAGTTCCGCACCGAGCGCATGCTGCCACCCACCTGAACACGCGGGGGCGTTTTACGCCGACGGCTTGCGCAGAAAGCGGCGCCACAAGCGCCAGCCCAGCAACGACGCCAGGATCGCGGCATACACCGCCACTTCCGCAAAATCGTTCTTGCCCGCGCGCATCCAGAAGAAGTGCAGCACCGCCAGCCCGGCGATCACATACACCGCGCGGTGCAACATCTGCCAACGCGCCGCCCCCATGGTGCGGATGGCGCGGTTGAACGACGTGGCCGCCAGCGCCAGCAGCAGCAACCAGGAGAGGAAGCCCACCAGGATGAAGGGGCGCTTGGCCACATCGGCCGCGATGCCGGACAGGTCGAACTCCATGTCGAACCAGGCGTACGACAGCAGGTGCATGCAGGCATAGAAGAACACGAACAGCCCCACCATGCGGCGCAAGCGCGCGAGCGCAGGCCATCCGGCCGTCACGCGCAGCGGCGTGATGGCCAACACCAGCACCAGAAACCGCAGGGTCCAGTCGCCCAACGAACGGATCAACGCCTCGGCGGGGTTGGCGCCGAGTTGGTCGCTGAATGCCGCCCAGACCAGCCAGGCGAAGGGGAGGCAAGCGAGCACAAAGCCCACAGGTTTGGCCGCGCGGTGCCCGAGCCAGCGGTTGATGCGCGAGCCGCCGGTCAGCGGCGGGCGCAGGCGGACGGATGCGCTGGATGAGGATGAAGACGGCACGGTAGGGTCTTTGCCGCTCAGTACAGCTTGCGCAGATCCATGCCGGCGTACAACTGCCCCACCTGGGCCGCGTAGCCGTTGAACATCAGCGTCTGGCGGCGCTTGGCGAACAGGCCACTGCCCTCGCCAATCCGGCGTTCGGTGGCCTGGCTCCAGCGGGGATGAGACACCTCGGGGTTGACGTTGGAGTAAAAGCCGTATTCCTGGGGCGCGGCCACGTTCCACGCGGTGCGTGGCTCTTTGTCGGTAAAGCGGATCTTCACCAGCGACTTGCCGCTCTTGAAGCCGTACTTCCAGGGCACGACCAGCCGCAGCGGCGCGCCGTTCTGGTTGGGCAGCACCTCGCCGTACATACCGAACGCCAGCAAGGTCAGCGGGTGCATCGCTTCGTCCAGCCGCAGGCCTTCCACGTACGGCCAACCGAGCACGTTGGAGCGCAGCCCGGGCATCTGCTTGGGGTCGGCCAAGGTCACGAACTCAACGAACTTCGCGCTGCCTTGCGGCTGCACCTGCTTGATGAGCTCGCTGAGCGAGTAGCCCACCCAGGGAATCACCATCGACCAACCTTCGACGCAGCGCAGGCGGTAGATGCGCTCTTCCATCGGGCTGAGTTTGAGCAGTGTGTCGAGATCGAAGGTGCCGGGCTTGTTCACCAGGCCTTCCACGCTCACCGTCCAGGGTCTGGGCTTGAGCGTCCTGGCGTTGTCCACGGGGTCGGACTTGTCGGTGCCGAACTCGTAGTAGTTGTTGTACGAGCTGGCGTCGTTGTACGAGGTCAGCGGCTCCATCGTCATCGCCCCATCGACCGCGGAGCGCTTGCCCGGCAGGGCCGCAAGTTTGCCGGGTTTGGGCGTAGCGCCTGGCGTCTGCGCCCACGCATCGCGCCCGGCCCAGGCGGTCATGCCGCCGCCAACTGCTGCCGCGGTGAGCAGCCATTGCCGTCGGTTCTGATAGACCGACTGCGACGTGATCTCGCTGGGCAGGGGGTGGTTGAAGCCGTCGTCGCGCGTGCGGAAATTCATGGCGCTGTCCTTGGTGGATGGGGCCCTGCCGCGGAGGATGCCGCGCGGGCTTCGTCAGTCATGAGACCGACGCCATTCTTGCAAAGTTCCGGCGCCCGCGCCGTTATCAGAGCTCGCCGTAGCTGTGCAGGCCGGAGAGGAACATGTTCACGCCGATGAAAGCAAAGGTCGTGATCGCCAGCCCCACCAGCGCCCACCAGGCCGAGACCGTGCCACGCAAGCCCTTCATGAGGCGCATGTGCAGCCACGCCGCGTAGTTCAGCCAGACGATCAGCGCCCAGGTTTCCTTCGGGTCCCAGCTCCAGTAGCCCCCCCAGGCCTCGGCCGCCCACAGCGCGCCCAGCACGGTGGCGATGGTGAAGAAGGCAAAACCCACCGCGATGGCCTTGTACATCACGTCGTCCAGCACCTCGAAGCTGGGCAAGCGCTCGGCAATGCGGCGGCGGCCGAACAGGATGGTGCCCACGATCAGCGCAGATACGCCGAAATACACGAACCAGTAGCTGCCACCGTTCTCCGCTGCCGTTTGGCGGAACACGATGGGTTCGAAGCACAGCACCACGCCCAGCAACCACAGCGGCGCGAGCTTGTACCAACGGCTCTCGCTCGCGCTCTGTTTGATCAGGTAGGCAAACGCAAGCATGGCCGCGATGGCGAAGGTGCCATAGCCGATGAAGTTGGCCGGCACGTGCAGTTTCATCCACCAACTCTTGAGCGCAGGCACCAGCGGTTGAATGGCGTGCGCCTCGCGCACCAGCGTGTACCAGAGCAGGAAGCCCACGGCGGCGCTGACCACCAGCATCACGAACGCGCCCATGCGGCGGGTCTTGTACTGGTCTTCGTAGTAGAGGTAGAACGCCGTCGTCATCCAGCAGAACAGCACGAACACCTCGTAGAGGTTGCTCACCGGGATGTGGCCGATGTCGGGGCCGATCTGGTGGCTCTCGTACCAGCGCACCATGGAGCCCACCAGGGCCAGCGTCACCGCTACCCAGGCCAGGCGCGAGCCCAGCACTTCAAAGGTGTCGCCCGCGCGCTTGAACATGCCCACCCAATAGAACAGGGTGCTCATGAAGAAGAGCACGCTCATCCACAGAATGGCCGACTGGCTGGAGATGAAGTACTTGAGCAGGAACGCCTGGTCGGCACGCGCCAGGTCGGCGCCCGTGGGCGTCTGGTAGAGCCAGATGGCGAGCAGCGCCAGCGCCGCCACCACCACCGTCAATGCACGCAGCGGACGCCAGAACCAGCCCAGCCAGATCATGGCCGGCACCGTGCCCACGAGGATGGCCTTTTCATACCCATCCATGGCCGCGTTGTAGCGCATGAAGGCCCAGGCCGCGCCCGCGATCACGAACGCGGCAAACAGCCAGTCCCACACGTTGCGGCGGGCAAAGTAGTGGGGCTCCAGTCCCTGGCCCTGCTGGCCTTTCTTCAACTCGATGGTGTGCGAGGACGCGGCGGCGGTATTCATGGTTGCACCTTCAGCAATTGGGTCTTCAACAGGTCGAACTCGCGGTCGGCTTCCATCGTCTTGCGGTTCGTCGACAAGGCCATGCGGGCCTGCGCGTGGTGGTCGCGCGATGGCGAGAGCCACACCCAGAGGCGGCGCTCGCGGACATAGAGCATGGCAAAAACGCCCAGGATGAGCAACAGGCAGCCCAGGTAGACGATGTTCTGCCCCGGCGCGCGCGCCACCTGGAACACGCTGGCCTGCACGTGCGTGAAGTCCTTGAGCTGGAACGTCATGGGCGCGGGGTAGAAGAAGGTGTCGCTCAGGCTGATCACGGCCTGCGACATGAACTGCTGCGTGGCCTCGCTCTGCGCCAGCGGCGGCAGGCCGGCGCGTTCGCGGCTGAGCTGCATCAACTCGAACAGCGTGCCATTGAGAATGCGCACCAGCACGTCGCTGGCACGTTCGCGCTCGGCCTTGGGCACGTTGCTCTCCAGAAATGCCGAGACCGCCTGCAAACCACCGCGCACGGCTGGCGCGCCATTCGCCACCGGCGCGTTCACCGCTTCCGCACCGGCAAACAGGCCCAGCGCCCGCGTGGCCGATGCGGCCAGCGCCTCGGCCAGCTCGGGTCGGCCATCTTCCACCGCCGCCTTCGCATAGCGGCGCACCGCCTGCTCGCGCAGCGCGGGATCGCCCAACGCGGCGCGCAGGCCCACGAAGCCGTCCATCCCGTCCTTGTCGTCCACGGGGATGCGCAGATAGCGGAACGGCTCGGACGGCGTCTCGCGCAGGCCCAGCAGGTACACGCGCGCGCCATCGATCTCGACCGGCAGCATGTAGTTGTGGTACTCCACCGCCTGCCCGGCCGCGTCGCGCAGTTTGTAGGTGATGCTCGGCCCCACGTTGCGCAGCGTCTTTTCGGTCACGGTCTTGTGGCCCGACCCCAGCCGGCTTTCGATTGAACTGCGCAGGTCCACCTTGCGCACGTCCGTGGCCGCGCCGGCGCTGGAGCCCGCGAAGTTCTCCACGTTGATCACGCGCAGGCCGGTGTACTCCAGCGTCAACTTGTCGTCGCCATTGCTCAGCGCGGTCGTGCTGCCGATCGTGCCCTCGACCTCGAAGGGCGCGGTGGGACGGTTCAGTGGCACGGCCTGCAGCTTCACGCGCGAGCCGCCGTCGTCAAAGCTGGACTGGTAGATGTTGATGCCGCGGTGGCTGGCGGGGTGGTTCACCTCCACGCGCGCTTCCTTGCTCTCACCCGTCTCGTTGTCGTGGATCACGATCTCGCTGGCAAACAGCTTGGGCATGCCGGTGTCGTAGTACTCGACGATGAATTTCTTGAGTTCGACGCCAAACGGCAGATCCTGTAGCAGCACGCCCTGCGGCTGGGCCAGGATCGCGGTGCCCGCCGTCGTGCCTTCGGTCACCAGCAGGTTGCCGCGAAAGGTGGGGTTGTTCGCCGAGAGGCGGTGCTGGGCCGGCACGTCGGCGATCAGGCCGCCGCCCATGAACGGGGATTTTCCGAGGAACCAGGTCTGCGCACGCACCATCAGATCGCCATCGAGCAGGCCGCCGATGCACACCAGCACGATGGCGCTGTGCGCGGCGATGTAACCGATCTTGTTGGCCGTACCGGTCTTGGCCGCCACCATCCAGCCCGTGCCCGTCGGCGTGACGCGCGATTGCAGCTTGACCTTCCAGCCCGAACCCAGCAGCGTCTGGCCGATGCGGTTGGCCGCGGCCTCCGGGGTTTCGCCCAGTTCGCCTTCGGCGCGGTGGGGAAAGGCTTTCAGGCTCTGCTCGCGGATGTTTTCCTTGTAGGCCTTGAAGTCCGCCAGGATCTTGGGCGTGTTGCGGGCGATGCACAGGCTGGTGCTGATCACCAGGAAGGCCAGGATCAGCAGGAACCACCACGCGCTGTAGACCGAGAACAGGTGGGCGCTGGCGAACACGTCGGCCCAGAACGGCCCGAACTGGTTGACGTAGTTGATGAAGGGCTCGTGCTGCTTGACCACGGTGCCGATCACCGACGCGATGCAGATCACGGAGAGCAACGAAATCGCAAACCGCATGGACGAGAGCAACTCCACCGTGCCGCTGACGATGGGAGAGCCGGTGCGGATGTGCAGGCCTTGGGTGGAAACGGTCATGGACGGATCAGTGGGGAACGGTGCAACAAAAAAGGGCGGCTCCGGTGTTCCCGGAACGCGCCCTCATGTGATGTGTTTTTTGTCTGGCGGTTCAGCGCCCGGCGAGGTTTATTGCATTGTGCCGGCAAATATCAACACATTCTTATATGTCAACCCGCAGCGCGGGGGTTTGCGGCTCAGCGCAGGCCGGCGATGTAGTCCGACACCGCCTTGATTTCGTGGTCGTTCATCTTGGAGGCCACGTCCCTCATCTGCACGCTGTTCTTGCGGGTGCCATCGCGGAACTGCTTGAGCTGGGCGGCGGTGTACTCGGCTTGCTGGCCCGACACGCGCGGGTACTGCGCGGGAATGCCAGCGCCATTGGGGCTGTGGCAACCGGCGCAGGCGGCGATCTGGCGGTCGGCAATGCCACCGCGGTAGATGCGCTCACCCAGTTTCACCAGGTCCTTGTCGGTGGCGGCGCCGCCCTTGTCTTTCTGGCTCGCGAGCCAATAAGACACGTTGCGCATGTCGGCGTCGGACAGGGCCGAGGCGAAACCCTTCATGATGGCGTTGTCGCGCTTGCCCGACTTGAATTCCTGCAACTGCTTGACGAGGTACTCGGGGTGTTGCTGCGCCAGCTTCGGGTTGGCCGGCGTGGTCGAATTGCCATCCGCCGCGTGGCAGGCCACGCATGTCTGGCCGTAGAGGGCGCTTCCTTTGGCCAGATCAGGCTTGACCGATTGCGCCTGGGCAGTGAACGACAGGGCTGCGGCAGCAGCGGCGCAAAGGAAAGAGACGGACAATTTCATGACGGGGCGGGCGTCGGTGCGACGGGTTCGGTTTATGGAATTTCGCGCTTTGCGTGGACAAAGCCGATCGATTTTACAATGTCCCACCGGGAAAACCCCCAAATGACCCAACGCCCCACTCCAGCCCCCAAGACCGCTTCGCCGTCACACGACGCCACGGGCCTCAAAGCCCCACCACCCCACGCTGGAAAACCCCTGACCGATCTCAAGCCCGACGCCAAAGTGGCACATGGCTGGCTCCACACCGCCCGCTTCCTCACCACCGCGCCGCAACTCGAGCACCTGCCGCCGCTGGAGGTGCCCGAAATCGCCTTTGTCGGACGCTCCAACGCCGGCAAATCCACCTGCATCAACACGCTGACGCAACAGAAGCGCCTGGCCTTTGCGTCCAAGACGCCGGGCCGCACGCAGAGCATCAACCTGTTCTCGCTCGGCAAACAAGGCGTCACCGACGCGGTGCTGGCCGACCTGCCGGGTTATGGCTACGCGGCCGTGCCGCGCGAAGCCAAGCTGCGCTGGCAGCGCGTGATGGGCAACTACCTGCTCACGCGCGAAAACCTCAAGGGCGTGGTGCTGCTGATCGACCCGCGCCTGGGTTTGACCGAGCTCGATGAAATTCTTCTGGAGGTGATCCGCCCTCGGGTCGAGGCCGGCTTGAAGTTCCTGGTGCTGCTCACCAAGTCCGACAAGCTCAACCACGCCGAGTCGCAAAAGGCGCTGTCGATTGCGCGCCTGCAGTCCGGTGGCGGTCACGCCATGCTCTTCTCGGCCTTGAAGAAGAAGGGGCTGGACGATGTGGCGATGCTGCTCTGGAACTGGGCCCACGACGAGGTCAAAGCGGCTCCTGCAATGGTCCAACCACCGCTCGACGACGAGCCGCCCGCGCTGGACTGAGGCGGCATCAGATGTCGGCGTAGAACGAGGGCTCGGTGCCCGGCCGGGTCTTGAAGCGCTTGTGCACCCAGTAGTACTGCTCCGGCGCGTTGCAGATGTAGCCTTCCAGGTAGCGGTTCATCTCGGCGGTATCGGCCTCGGCATCGTCCGTCGGGTAGTCGGGCCAGGGCGACATCACCGTCACTTCGTAGCCCTCGCGCGTGAGCCGGCTCACCACCGGCACGACGCGCGCGCGCCCGAGCCGGGCCAGACGGGAAAGTGACATGAGCGTAGCGGTCTGCACGCCAAAAAAAGGCACGAAGGCCGCATCGCGCATGCCGTGGTCCATGTCGGGCAACAGATACAGCGGCAGACCCTGGCGCATCGCCGCCACCAAGGGCTTGATGCCCTGGCGCTTGGCCACGACATGGGGCTGCCCGAACCGCTGGCGACCCTCTGCCATCCAGCTGTCCAGGCCAACATTGGCTTGTTCGGCGTACAGCCCGCAGAAGCGCCGCTCCAGGTGCGCGGTGAGCGCGGTCCAACCCGCGTCCATGCCCACGAAGTGCGGGGCGAACAGCACCGTGGGCTCGTTGCCCTGCAGCGCCTGCAGGTCGCCGGTCAGCGTGAGGCGCTTTTGCACGGTGGCCAGTGGTGCCTGCCAGAGCCAGCCCCGATCGAGCCAGGCCTGCGCGAAGTAGACGAAGTGCCGGCGCACCGCGCGCTTGCGCTCGGCCGCACTGTCTTGCGGGAAACACAGACGCCAATTGACGTGCGCGATGCGCCGGCGCTTGAGCGCCAAGGCATGCAGCGCCTGACCCAACAGCCAACCCAGGCCCCGCACCCAGGACAGCGGCAGGATGGCGAGCAGGTGCATGAAGGCCACGCCGAGTCGGTTGACCAGACCACCGCGTGGCAGTGGCTGTGGTTCGGAAGTGGGGGGCAATGAAGACATCAGGGCATCAAGGCGACGGGGGCGCCGAGCGGTGCGGCTGCTTGTAGCGGTCGTACGACCAGAGGTATTGGGCCGGGCATTCTCGCACCAGCGCCTCCATCGCCCGGTTGATCTGCCGCGCAGCCTCGTCCGCATCGGTCGACAGCGGACCGCCGTTGAGGGTGTCGAAGGGCCGCACATGCACCCGGTAGCCACGGCCCCAGCGCAGGCGCTCGCCCCAGCTCAGCAGGATCTGCACGCGACCGGCCTGGGCCAGGCGGGCCGACAGCGTCATGGTGTACGCATCGCGCCCGAAGAACGGCGCCCATACCCCCTGCCCCTCGGGTGGCACCTGATCGGGCAGCAGACCCACTGCCTGACCGGCCTTGAGCGCCTTGATGAGCTGCTTGACGCCGGCCAGCGTGGTGGGCGCGGCGAACAGGCCCGGGCGTTGGCGGGCGCCCGCGACCAGGTCGCGCAGCCAGGGTTTGCGCGCGGGGCGAAACAGCACCGTCATGGGATGCGTTGCGCCAAAGCGCTGCGCATAGGCCTGCGCCGTGATTTCAAAGCAGCCCAGGTGAGGCGTCAGGAACAGCACGCCCGCGTTCTGCGCCAGCGTGGCGTCGATGTGCTCTGCGCCGGCCCATGCCACCCGCACCGGCCGACCCAGCCACAGGCGCGGCAGTTCGGCCACCAGCTTGCCCGATTCACCCACCGTGGCCAGCGCCAAGCGGCGTGGATAGCCGGCCTGCGCCGCATGGGCGAACAGGCGCCGCCGGTAGCGGCTGGACAATCCGAAACTCAGCCAGCCGATCACCCAGCCCAGGGCGTGCAGGACAGGCAGCGGCAACCAGCTCAGCGCGCGAAAAAGGCAGTGGATCAGTAGGGCCACGGGCGGATGGGGAAAGGGACTTGTGCGTCGGCATGATTTAGAATGCCGCCATCGCCGAGTTACTGAACTAATTGCGGGGCGATTCACAAATTCCGCTAAAGCGTTCGCCGAACTCGACAGACCGGCAACGCCGATCAACCAACGTGGAGTTTATACATGGCGAACGATTTCCTTTTTACCTCCGAATCCGTCTCTGAAGGCCACCCCGACAAGGTCGCCGACCAGATTTCCGACGCGATTCTCGACGCGATCTTCGAACAGGACCCGCGCAGCCGCGTGGCCGCCGAAACCCTGACCAACACCGGTCTCGTGGTGCTCGCCGGTGAAATCACCACCAACGCGCACGTCGACTACATCCAGGTTGCGCGCGACACCATCAAGCGCATCGGCTACGACAACACCGAGTACGGCATCGACTACAAGGGTTGCGCGGTCATGGTCTGCTACGACAAGCAGTCCAACGACATCGCCCAGGGCGTGGACCACGCGTCCGACGACCACCTGAACACCGGCGCTGGCGACCAGGGCCTGATGTTCGGCTACGCCTGCGACGAAACGCCCGAGCTCATGCCCGCGCCGATCTACTACGCGCACCGCCTCGTGGAACGCCAGGCCCAGCTGCGCAAGGACGGCCGCCTGCCGTTCCTGCGCCCCGACGCCAAGAGCCAGGTGACCATGCGTTACGTGGACGGCAAGCCGCACAGCATCGACACCGTGGTGCTCTCCACGCAGCACTCGCCCGACCAGAGCGAGACGCCGCACAAGATGAAGGCCTCGTTCAACGAAGCCATCATCGAAGAGATCATCAAGCCCGTGCTCCCCAAGGAGTGGCTCAAGGACACGAAGTACCTGATCAACCCGACCGGCCGCTTCGTCATCGGCGGCCCGCAAGGCGACTGCGGCCTGACCGGCCGCAAGATCATCGTCGACACCTACGGCGGCGCCTGCCCGCACGGCGGTGGCGCGTTCTCCGGCAAGGACCCGTCCAAGGTGGACCGCTCGGCTGCCTATGCCGCACGCTACGTGGCCAAGAACATCGTGGCCGCCGGCCTGGCCAAGCAGTGCCAGATCCAGGTGGCGTACGCCATTGGCGTGGCGCGTCCGATGAACGTGACGGTGTACACCGAAGGCACCGGCGTGATCTCCGACGAGCAGATCGCCGCGCTGGTCAGCGAGCACTTCGACCTGCGTCCGAAGGGCATCATCCAGATGCTCGACCTGCTGCGCCCGATCTACACCAAGACCGCCGCCTACGGCCATTTCGGCCGCGAAGAGCCCGAGTTCACCTGGGAGCGCACCGACCAGGCTGCCGCACTGCGCGCTGCGGCCGGGTTGAAATAAGACCGCGCGGCGCTCTGTCGCCGCTGGTGAATATTCACCAAACCCACCCAAAACCCCGGAAACCACGGTTTTCCGGGGTTTTTTTCTTTCTTTCTTCTTAATCCACCGCATTTTCCCCACTCGCACAGCCCTGAATTTTTTGCCGCACCGTCCGATATGGGAGTACAAGCCCATTTTCTGGTTTGCACAACAACGAACTGGAGTTTTGAACCATGGACACTCCCAGCTCCTCCGAAGGGATGGAAACCGCTGAATTGGCGCTCGATCACCTGCTGGCCCTGCGCACGCAAGAACTTCAAGCCGCGCTGGACAGCGCGCGAGCGCTGAGCGACAGCGCGCCCTGTGGCCTGCTCACCTTCGATGCCGCGCAACACTGCGTGCACGTCAACCAGACCTTGCTCGGCTGGCTGGGCCGCACCGAACCGGCGCGGCACCTGCACGACCTGGTTGTACCGGCCTGGCACGACGCCATCAGCGCCCATGCGGAGTCGCTGCGCCAAAGCGGCCACAGCGAACCGCTGGAGCTGGACATGCTGCGCGCGGACGGCCGGGCGCTGCGCGTGCGCATGGTGTCAACGCCCATGTTCGACGCCGAAGGCCATTTCCTGCATGGCAACGCCGCCTTGACGCGACTCGACGAGCAAGCGAGCGCGGACGCATCGTCCGGCACCTCGGACAGCCTTCTGCTGAGCATCACCAACCGCATCCCGGCCCGCCTGGCGTACTACGACAAGAACCTGATCTGCCGCTTTTCCAACCAGGCCAACGCCGTGCGCTACGGCAAGACGCCGGCCGAGCTGGTGGGCTCGCCCTTGAGCCAGGTGGTGCGCCCGGAGATCCTGCCCGACATCCTGCCGCGCGTGGCGCAGGCGCTCTCGGGCCAGACTCAGACCTTCGAGGCCGAGCGCATGGCCACCGACGGCCAACGCAACTACTTCGAGATCCACTACATCCCCGACTTCCAGAACGGTGCGGTCGAAGGCATCTTCATCGAGCTGCACGACATCACCGAGCGCCGCCGCACCGAAGAGTTCGTGCTGCACGCCAACCACGACCTGGAAGAACGCGTGCGCGAACGCTCGGCCGAGCTGTTCGCCAGCGAGCAGCGCTACCGCCTGATGGTGGACGCCATCCAGGATTACTGCATCTACTTCGTGGACGAAAACGGTGGCATCACCGAGTGGACCGAAAGCGCGCAGCGCCTGCACGGCCACACCCGCTCGCAGATCATGGGGCGTTCCTACGAGGTGCTGCTGTCCGCCGACAACGCTGGTGAAGACGAGATCGATCCGGGCCAGGTGCTGCGCCTGGCCAAGGCCCACGGGCAATGGGAGACGCGCGGCTGGCGGCTGCGCGAAGACGGCTCGCGCTTCTGGGCGCACACCGTGCTCACCGCGCTGCGCAATGAAGCGGGCGAGTTGCAAGGCCTCTCCAGCATCACGCGCGACATGACGGCGGCCAAGAGCCTGGAGGACGTGATGAACGACCTCAACCGCGAGCTGGAAAAACGCGTGGCCGAGCGCACGCGGCAGCTGGTGGCGGCCAACAAGGACCTGGACGTGTTCTCGCACATGGTCTCGCACGACCTGCGCGCGCCGCTGCGCCACATCGCCGGCTTCGTGGGACTGCTGCAGGAGCAGATGGGCGATTCGGGCGACACACTGGCGCTGCAGTACCAGAACTCGATCGCCAAGGCCTCCAGGCGCATGAGCCTGATGATCGAAGGCCTGCTGGAATTCGCGCGGTTGGGGCGCGTGACCATCACCCCGCAGGCCGTGCCGATGGCGCAACTGCTGCACGGTGTGATCGCGCACCTGAAACAGGAAAACCCGGACCGCCGCATCGAATGGGTGATCGAGAACGACCTGCCGGTGGTGCGCGGCGACGCCATGCTGCTGGCCCAGGCACTGGGCAATCTGCTGGACAACGCCGTGAAGTACACCCGGCCGCGCGACCTGGCGCGCATCGAAGTGGGCTGGAAGGTCAACCCCGTGGGCGGCCGTACGTTCTTCATTGCCGACAACGGCGTCGGCTTCGATCTGGAGAAGGCGCACAACCTCTTCGTGATGTTCCAGCGCCAGCACCATTCGATGGACTTTGAAGGCACGGGCACGGGCCTGGCGCTGTCGCAGCGCATCATCGAACGCCATGGCGGGCGCATCTGGTCCGAGACCGCCGTGGGTGAAGGCTGTACTTTCTACTTCACGTTGCCGTTCGATGGCCTGGAGCCGGAGATGGCCTTTCCCGCATCGTCGCTGACCGAGCTCTCGGTCTGAACGTCTGAGCCGCGGCGCGAAGTGCCCGGTCGATAATCGACCGGTGCACACCGCCGCTTCCATCCCCACTTCGCTGTTTTCCCTGCAGGGCCGCGTGGCCCTGGTCACCGGCGCCAGCCGCGGCCTGGGCTTGTCCATGGCGTGCGCGCTGGCCGCGCACGGGGCCACCGTGTGGCTCAACGGCCGGGATGGTGCGGGGCTGGCCGATGCCCTGGAGCGAGCACAGGCCGCAGGCAAAGCGGCGGGCGGCACGGCGCGCGCGCTGCCGTTCGATGTCACCAATGAAACCGCCGCCACCGCCGCCGTGGCCCAGGTCGTCGCCGAGAGTGGGCGGCTCGACATTCTGATCAACAACGTCGGCCAACGCCGGCGCGAACCCTTCGACGCCTTGCCCGCCCAAGCCCTGCGCGCGTTGCTGGAAGCGAATCTGGTCTCGGCCTGGCACCTGTGCCGCGAAGCCGCGCGCCCCATGCGCGCGCAGGGCTTCGGCCGCATCATCAACGTCACCTCCATCGCCGGGCCGATCGCGCGCGCGGGCGATGCGGCCTACACCACCAGCAAGGGCGCGCTCGAAGCCTTGACGCGTGCGTTGGCGGCCGAGCTTGGGCCGCACGGCATCAACGTCAATGCGATCGCGCCGGGCTACTTCGCCACCGAGGCCAACACCGCCATGGTGGAAGACGTGAGCACGGCGGCATGGCTGCAGCAGCGCAGCTCGCTGGGCCGCTGGGGCCATCCCGACGAAATCGGCGGCGCCGCGGTGTACCTCGCATCACCCGCCGCCAGCTACATCACCGGTCACGTGCTGGCGGTGGACGGCGGTTACCTGGCGCACTTCTAGCCGAGGGACAAGACGACCTGCTTTCGCAGGAACGCCTTGTTGGCGGCGCCGACGCCGTTCAGCCCGCGTGCTGGCGCACCCAGGCCGCGTAGGCATCGACCCACTTCTGCAGAAATTCCTTGCTGTCGGCGCCGATGCCGCCGTCCTTGTCGAACAGGCCTTCCTTGGCCTGGATGAAGGCCTCTGGCTGCCCCAGCGTCGGTGCATCCAGATAAGCGAGCACATTGCGCAAATGCTGCTGAGACAGGGCGGTGCCGATAGCGCCCACCGACACGCCGATCACGCCCGCTGGCTTGCCCGCCCACGCGCTCTTCCCGTACGGGCGCGATGCATGGTCGATCGCGTTTTTGAGCACGCCAGGAATGGAACGGTTGTATTCGGCAGTGACGAAGAGCACCCCTTGGGACGCACCGATCTCGGACTTCAACCGCTTCACGGACGCGGCCTGGTTGCCGTCATCGTCCTGGTTGTACAGCGGTAGATCGCCAATCTCGAGTTGCTTGAACGAGAAGTCCTGAGGTGCCAACTTTTCGATCGCGGTGGCGAGCTGGCGGTTGAAGGAGTCGCGCCGCAGGCTGCCGACGATCACGCCGATCTGGAATCCACTCATGTCAAATCCTCTCCAGTAAGTTGGAAGCACAAGGCCAAAGGGTGAACGCGAGAGGCTACAGATTTGCGACAACACTCAGGCCGTTGTGGGTAACCGAGCGCCTGCCTGCAAATGCTGGACGACCTTGCGCGGCTCATTCACCAACTGGTCGAGCGCGCTGTGCAGGCGCTGCAGCAGTTGCGCATCGTCGACCTCATCCTCCCCCGCCAGAGGCAGCGACGCCGACACCAGGCGAAAGCGCAGCGAAAGGTCGCTGGGGAGCATGGCGACGCGCCCCAGCCCTTTGGCAATGATGTGCTGGGCCACCAGCTTGAGGTCTTCCGGCCCTTCGACCAACACGGCAAAGCGCGTGTCGGCGATGCGACTCACGGTATCCACGTCACGCACCACCCGCGACAGCCGCGAGGCCGCCACCACGAGCACGCGCTCGCCCGCTTCGCGACCTTCGCGCCCCACGATCTCGCGGTGGTTGGACAACTCCACGAGCACCAGGCCGCAACGGTGTCCATACCGGCGCGAGCGCCGCATGGCATCGCGCAAGCGCAGCATGAGCACCGGCGCCAGCGTGAGACCGGTCAACGGGTCGGTGCTGTCGATGGCGCGCCGGCGCGCGCGGTTCTCGTTGAACTCCTTGGCGCGGCGGTGCAGGATGTACAGCAGCAAGGGAATCTCGATCGCCGATCCGATCAGCAAGGCGTACTGCGTCGCCCAGCCATCGGGCAGCACCCCGGCGCTGCGCAGCGCCGGGAACGGGTACGTCAGGTGCACCGGCAGGAAGCCCAGCGCCAGCCAGCCGGCATAGGTCTCGCCCCGGCGCCAGGTCCAGAGGCACAACGAGATGCTCAGGAACACCGACAGCAGGCCGTAGAGGCTGAGCAGCAGAAAGGCCGGCGTGTTCATGGCCCACAGATAGACGATCGGGTACAGCAAACCGAACACCGACCAGCCGAGGACGAAACGGTCCACCCCACGGTGGTGGCGCTGGATCGCACAGGCCTCGCGCACGAACCAGATGCCCGACGCGGTCAACCAGAGCATGAACACGGCGGGCGCGGCATCGTTCCACCACGCCCAGTCGCGCCAGAAAAACAGGCCGCCCACACCGGTGAACGCGGCCTGGAAACCGAGCATGCACGCCACATAGCAGCAATAGGCGATGAACGCGCGGTCCGCATACAGCCGCGCGTGCACCCAACCGAGGAAGAGCACCAGCAGACCGAAGCCCAGGTAGCCGCCGACCATCAGGTAGGTCCAGGAGCGCGTCTCCTGCAAACGCTGCTCGGTCAGCAACACCAGACGCGGGCTCAGTGGTGCTGGTGCATTCTCCAGGCGCAACCACACCGGCCCGAGGGTCTGGTCGAGCGCGAACACCGGCGTCTGGTCAGGGTGCGTCCATTGCGCCACGGGCAGGTGATCGCCCGCGTGCTGCGGCGTCCAGCGGCCATCGGGTCCGGATGTGTACAAGGTGGCACCGTTGGTGAAGGCCGCGGCACTCAACATAAGGAACCAGCGGTGCGTGGTGTCCTGCGCGGGCAGTTCCAGTCGCAGCCACAACGCGCCAGAGCCCAGGTCGAAGCTGCGGTAGCGGTCCAGGGGCTGGAACGTCTCGGCGGAGCGGCTCACCACCTCGTCGATGCCCAGAGCGCCAGAGGCATCGACCCAATGCTGCGCCTGCAAGGTGACGTCGGCTTCGCCGGGCGTGGCCGCCCCGGCCCGGCCGGGCCAGCAGGCCAGCCACAGGCTCAACAACAGCAAGACCCACGGGTCATTCCAGCGAAATCGAACCATATCCGGCGATGGGGGTTGGGTGGGGGTGCGGCGAAATACACCCGGCGGGTATTCTAGGAGGCACCCTCTGCCACGCCTTTTCTCGGCCTGGCGCGCCATAAATAAAGCGCTCCAGCTTGAAAAGCGACGGGGGTGCCCTTATGATTAGCACTCGCTGGGGTTGAGTGCTAACACGCAACCCCAAGTCGATCAGCGGTTTCCGCTCCCTGCTCAGGGGGCTCCGCCGTTCTGAAAATCCAATCCGTTCCCATACCCCAGGAGATGCAATGAACCTTCGTCCTCTCGCCGATCGCGTGATCGTCAAGCGCATTGACAGCGAAACCAAGACCGCCTCCGGCATCGTCATCCCCGACGCCGCCGCCGAAAAGCCTGACCAGGGCGAAGTCCTGGCGGTCGGTCCCGGCAAGAAAAACGACAAGGGCGAACTGTCCGCCATGAACGTCAAGGTCGGTGACCGCGTTCTGTTCGGCAAGTACAGCGGCCAGACCGTCAAGGTCGGCGGCGACGAACTGCTGGTCATGAAGGAAGACGACCTGTTCGCCGTGGTCGAATCCAAGTAATTTTGCGGGACTGACCGGCCGACGCGCTGTGCGCCCGGCCGCTCTGTCCTCAACTGACTAATCTTAATTTTTTCGGAGAAACATCATGGCAGCAAAAGACGTCATTTTCGGCGGCGAAGCCCGCGCACGCATGGTTGAAGGCGTGAACATCCTGGCCAACGCGGTCAAGGTCACCCTGGGCCCCAAGGGTCGCAACGTGGTGCTCGAGCGCTCGTTCGGCGCCCCCACCGTGACCAAGGACGGTGTGTCCGTGGCCAAGGAAATCGAACTCAAGGACAAGCTCCAGAACATGGGCGCTCAGATGGTCAAGGAAGTCGCTTCCAAGACCTCCGACAACGCCGGTGACGGCACCACCACCGCGACCGTGCTGGCACAAGCCATCGTTCGCGAAGGCATGAAGTACGTGGCCGCCGGCATGAACCCGATGGACCTGAAGCGCGGCATCGACAAGGCGGTCACGTCTTTGGTCGCCGAGCTGAAGAAGGCTTCGAAGGCCACGACCACCTCCAAGGAAATCGCCCAAGTTGGTTCCATTTCGGCCAACAGCGACGAAACCATCGGCAAGATCATTGCTGATGCGATGGACAAGGTTGGCAAAGAAGGCGTGATCACCGTCGAAGACGGCAAGTCGCTGGAATCCGAACTCGAAGTCGTCGAAGGCATGCAGTTCGACCGCGGCTACCTGTCGCCCTACTTCATCAACAACCCCGAGAAGCAGTCGGCGCTGTTGGACAACCCCTTCGTGCTGCTGTACGACAAGAAGGTTTCCAACATCCGTGACCTCCTGCCCACGCTGGAGCAAGTCGCCAAGGCTGGCCGTCCGCTGCTGATCATTGCCGAAGACGTCGAAGGCGAAGCCCTGGCGACGCTGGTGGTCAACACCATCCGCGGCATTCTGAAGGTTGTGGCTGTGAAGGCCCCTGGCTTCGGCGACCGCCGCAAAGCCATGTTGGAAGACATCGCCATCCTGACCGGTGGCAAGGTCATCGCTGAAGAAGTCGGCCTGACGCTCGAAAAAGTGACCCTGGCAGACCTCGGTTCCGCCAAGCGCATCGAAGTGAGCAAGGAAAACACCATCATCATCGACGGCGCCGGCGCTGCTGCTGACATCGAAGCCCGCGTGAAGCAAGTGCGTGTGCAGATCGAAGAAGCCACCAGCGACTACGACCGCGAAAAGCTGCAAGAGCGCGTGGCCAAGCTGGCCGGCGGTGTTGCCGTGATCAAGGTCGGCGCTGCCACCGAAGTCGAAATGAAGGAAAAGAAGGCCCGCGTGGAAGACGCCCTGCACGCGACCCGCGCTGCTGTGGAAGAAGGCATCGTGGCCGGTGGTGGCGTGGCGCTGCTGCGCGCCCGTCAGGCTGCTGGCACCATCAAGGGCGACAACGCTGACCAAGACGCCGGTATCAAGCTGGTGCTCAAGGCCATCGAAGCCCCCCTGCGCGAAATCGTGGCCAACGCCGGTGGCGAGCCGTCGGTGGTGGTCAACGCCATCCTGGCTGGCAAGGGCAACTACGGCTTCAACGCCGCCAACGACACCTACGGCGACATGATCGAAATGGGCATTCTGGACCCGACGAAGGTGACCCGCACCGCGCTGCAGAACGCCGCTTCGGTGTCCAGCCTGATGCTGACGACCGAATGCATGGTGGCCGAGTCCCCGAAGGATGACGCACCTGCTGGCGGCATGGGCGGCGGTATGGGTGGCATGGGCGACATGGGCGGCATGGGCATGTAATTGCTCCTTGCCTGAGGGCGCATGGCGGCGTTGCAGCCGCTTGCCGTGGCGATGCCACTGTCAGCGCGTCTGCGCCTTGCCATGCACCCTCATGCAGCGTCGGAATGCTTCTTGGCGCTCTGACGGCAAGCCAAAACAAAAAGCCCCGCGATTTCTCGCGGGGCTTTTTGTTTTTTTGCTTCGCTGCTTTTACTTCATCAAGCCTTCCAGCTTGATCGTGTCCGCCACGAAGGCGCGAATGCCTTCGGCCAGTTTCTCGGTCGCCATGGCGTCTTCGTTGAGCGCGAAGCGGAAGCTGGCTTCGTCGTGGGTCACAAAGGGGATGTCCAGCGCCTTGGCGGCGTTGGGGTCCAGCGCGCGGGTCAGCGGCGCTTCGCTGGCGGCCAGCTGGGCCAGCAGGTCCGGGCTGATGGTGAGCAGGTCGCAACCGGCCAGCGCCGTGATCTGCCCGACGTTGCGAAAGCTCGCGCCCATCACTTCGGTGGCGATGCCGTGCTTCTTGTAGAACTCGTAGATGCTGCGCACCGAGCGCACGCCCGGGTCGTTGGGACCGGCCATGGCGGCCTCGTCCCACGCGCTGCCGGCGTTCTTCTTGTACCAGTCGTAGATGCGGCCCACGAAGGGTGAGATCAGTTGCACCTTGGCCTGGCCACAGGCGACCGCCTGGGCAAACGAGAACAACAGCGTGAGGTTGGTGTGGATGCCGTCGCGCTCCAGTCTGGCCGCCGCCTGGATGCCTTCCCAGGTGGAAGCGACCTTGATCAACACGCGGTCGACGTGGACACCTTCGCCCTGGTAGAGCTCGACGATGCGGCGCGCGCGGGTCACGGTGGCCTCGGTGTCGAAACTCAGGCGGGCGTCCACCTCGGTGGACACGCGGCCCGGGATGAGCTGGAGGATTTCGCAGCCGAAACGCACCAGCAAGCGGTTCATGACCTCGTCCAGGCCTTGCGCGCCGTATTTCGCCACCGCGTCTTTCAACAGATGGGCGTACTCGGGCTTCTGCACCGCCTTGAGGATCAGCGACGGATTCGTCGTGGCGTCGTGCGGCGCGTAGGCCGCGATCTGGTTGAAGTCACCCGTGTCGGCCACGACCGTGGTGTGCTGTTTGAGGGCATTGAGCTGGTTCATGGGCGAATTATCGGACAGAACACGTAATAAAATTTCACTCTTCCGCAGGACGTATGTAACCAGGGATCACACCACCATGCTCGACCGCATCAAAGCCTCTCTGCCTTCGCTGGCACCCGCCGAGCAACGCGTGGGCAAGCTCGTGCTGCTGGACCCGCGCACCTTCGCCAGCCTGCCCGTGACCGAACTGGCCGATCGCGCGCACGTGAGCAAACCCACGGTGGTGCGCTTCTGCCGCAGCATGGGTTATGACGGTCTGTCGGATTTCAAACTCAAGCTCGCGGGCACCGTGAGCGAGGGCGTGCCCTTCATCCACCGCAGCGTGGACGTGGACGACAAGACCAGCGACGTGCTGGTCAAGGTGATCGACAACACGGTGGCGGCGTTCCTGAAGTACCGCAACGACGCGTCGAGCCACGCGATTGAGAAAGCCGTGGACGCGCTGGTGGCCACGTACAAGAACCGGGGGCGCATCGAGTTCTATGGCGCGGGCAACTCGGGCATCGTGGCGCAGGACGCGCAACACAAGTTCTTTCGCCTGGGCATCAACGCGATTGCCTACAGCGACGGTCACATGCAGGTGATGAGCGCCTCGCTGCTCGGCCCGGGCGACTGCGTGGTGATCATCTCCAATTCGGGCCGCACGCGCGACCTGATGGACGCGGCCGACATCGCGCGCAAGCACGGCGCGACGGTGATCGTGATCACCACCAGCGGCTCACCATTGGCGCAGAGCGGGCACATCCACCTCTCGGCCGACCACCCCGAGGGTTACGACCGCTACAGCCCGATGACCTCGCGCCTGATGCACCTGATGGTGATCGACATCGTGGCCACGTGCCTGGCGCTGCGCATCGGGGGCCACAAGCTGCAGCCGCTGCTCAAGGAAATGAAGAACAACCTGAAGAGCAAACGGTACGCCTGAAGGTGCATTGCGCATCAACGAAATGAGTACGCGCACAGACATGACCACAGGACCACGGGTGCTCCCCGCAGCGACGTAAAGGGGGAGGCGGCTCCAGCCGCCAGAGGACAGTCGCGGAGGGGAGCGCCCGTGGTCCGGCGCCAACGCCAACCCCCACCGCGTCAGATCCGCCCCTCCTCCACCGCATGGCAAGCGATGCGGATGCCTTCGATGTCCAACAGATTCGGCCGCTCGCTGCGGCAACGGTCGTTCGCGTGCGGGCAACGCGGATTGAACGCGCAGCCATTCGGCGGATTCAGCGGATTCGGCACCTCCCCCGACACCGGCGTGCGCGCCCGACCGGTATCGTGCATCTTCGGAATCGCGTCGAGCAGCATGCGCGTATACGGGTGGCGCGGATGGCTGAACAGCGTGTGCTTGGGCGCCAGCTCGACCAGCCGGCCCAGGTACATCACCCCCACCTGATCGCTCACGTGGCGCACCACGGCCAGGTTGTGGCTGATGAAGAGGTAGGTCAACCCGCGCTCGCGCTGCAGGTCTTTCATGATGTTGAGCACCTGCGCCTGCACGCTCACATCCAGCGCCGACGTGGGCTCGTCGCACACCAGAAATTCGGGCTGCGTGGCCAGCGCGCGCGCGATCGAGATGCGCTGGCGCTGACCACCGGAGAACTGGTGCGGGTACTTCACGCGGTCCAGCGGCGACAGGCCGACCGACTTCAGCAACTCATCGACCCGCGCGCGCAGAGCCACCGGCTCGGTTTCAATCTCGTGTTCGCGCAAGGGCTCGGCAATGATGTCCTCGACACGCCAACGCGGATTCAGGCTCGCGTAGGGGTCCTGGAAGATCATCTGGATGCGGCGGCGCAGCTTGCGGCCCTCGGGCGTCTTGAACGCAGCGTGCGCATCCTGCCCATCGAACTCGAAGCCGCCGCGCGTGGGCTCGTACAGCCCCACGAGAAGGCGCGCCACAGTGCTCTTGCCGCAACCCGACTCGCCCACCAGCGCCAGCGTCTGGCCGCGCGGGATGTCGAAGGACACACCATCGACCGCACGCAGCAACTGGCGCGGCTGGCGTTCGAGCACTCGGTTGAGCCAGGGCGCGGACACGTCGAAGGTCTTGGCCAGATCGGTCGCGCGCACGAGTGGCGCCTGTGGCGCTTGGGCGGCCACGTCGGGCTCGGTGGTTGCGGGTGGGCGCTCGCGCGCCAGTTGCGCCCGCACGGCTTTTTCGATCATGTCCGCGCTCATGCCACCACCGCCTTCTTCTCGTCGGCGTGCAGCCAGCAGGCCGCGCGCGTGGCGCCCGCAGGCAGGAGATCGGGGCGCTGCGTGTGGCAGCGGTCGAAGACACGGGGGCAACGCGGGTTGTAGGCACAACCTTGTGGAATGGCATTGAGCCGCGGCATCGCGCCATCGATCTGGTGCAGGCGCTCGCGGTCCTGGCTCATGTCGGGAATGCAGGCCATCAGACCCGCGGTGTAGGGGTGCGCGGGCTGGTTGATCACCTGGTGCACCGGGCCGATCTCGGCAATGCGGCCGGCGTACATCACGGCCACCCGGTCGCAGGTTTCGGCGATCACGCCCATGTCGTGCGTGATCAGCATCACCGCCGCGCCACGCTGTTTGCAGATGGTCTTGAGCAGCGTGATGATCTGCGCCTGGATGGACACGTCCAGCGCCGTCGTGGGCTCGTCGGCCACGATGAGCTGCGGTTCGGCCGCCAACGCGAGCGCGATCACGACGCGCTGGCGCATGCCGCCAGAGAACTGGTGCGGGAAGTGGTCGATGCGCTGCTCGGCCGCGGGAATGCCCGTGTCCTTGAGCAGATCGATCGCGCGCCGGCGCGCCTCGGCGTGGCTCACCGGCAGGTGCGTGGTGATGGTTTCGATGAGCTGCCGGCCCACCGAATACAAAGGGTTGAGCGAGGTCAGCGGGTCCTGGAAGATCGCGCCGATCTTTCGACCGCGCACCTTGCGCATCTGGTCGTACGGCAGGTTGTCGATGCGCTGGCCGTGCAGCAATATCTCGCCCGACGCCACGCGGCCTGGCGGCTCCAGCAGGCCGATGATGGACGCGCCGGTGAGCGACTTGCCCGCGCCCGACTCGCCCACCACACCGAGGATTTCGCCCGGGGCGATATCGAAGGAAACGTCGTCCAGCGCGCGCAGCGTGCCGCGGCGGTGCGGAAATTCGACGACCAGGTTCTTGACTTGAAGCAGGCTCATGTTCAGCGCAGTCGTGGGTTCAAAGCGTCGCGCAGCCAGTCGCCCAGCAGGTTCACGCTCAGTGCAATCAGCACGAGCATGGCGCCCGGGAAAATGGTGATCCACCATTCGCCGGAGAACAGGTAGTCGTTGCCCACGCGGATCAGCGTGCCCAGCGACGGCGAGGTGGGTGGCGCGCCCACCCCCAGGAAGGACAAGGTGGCTTCGGTGATGATGGCCGTGGCCACCTGGATGGTGGCGAGCACCAGCACCGGGCCCATCACGTTGGGCAGCACATGGCTGCGCATGATGTGCAGTGGCGCCACGCCGGTCACGCGCGCGGCCTGCACGTACTCCTTGTTGCGCTCCACCAGCGTGGAGCCGCGCACCGTGCGCGCGTACTGCACCCAGCCCGTGAGCGTGATGGAAATGATGAGCACGCCAAACGCCAACGCGTCGTGCGCATTGGGAAACAGGGCGCGGCCCACGCCCGCGATCAACAGCGCGACGAGGATGGCGGGAAAGGACAGCATGACGTCGCACAAGCGCATGAGAAAGCCGTCGATCCAGCCGCCGAGAAAACCGGCCAGCAAGCCAAACGTCACCCCGATCACGACCGACAGCAGCACGGACGCCAACCCCACCGCGAGCGAGATGCGTGCGCCGTACATCAGCGCGGAGAGGATGTCGCGGCCCTGGTCGTCGGTGCCCAGCAGGAAATTGCTCGAGCCTTCGGGATGCCAGGCGGGAGGCAGGCGTGCGTTGGAGAGTTCGAGCGTGGCGAGATCGAACGGGTTGTGCGGCGCCACCCACGGCGCGAACACCGCACAGAACACGCAAATGACAGCGATGACCGCCGCCACGATGGCGGTGGGGGATGAGCGAAAGCTGTGGCCGACATCGCTGTCGAGCCCTCTTTTGATGAGGCTGATCACGTGGGGAACCTTGTTGTCAGCGGAGTGGCCGCCGCGAGACGCGAGGTCTCCTGGCGGCACTCCGGCATCGCCTTACTTCGGCGACTTCACGGACATGAAGCGGAACGGCATGAAGTTGTCGGCAAGCTGGACCAGTTCCACGTTGTTGGAAACGCCCCAGGCCAGGGCCTGCTGGTGCAGCGGCAGGTGGCCGATGTCGTCGGTGTGCAGCTTGAAGGCTTCCGCGATCATGGCGTCGCGCTTGGCCTTGTCGGTTTCGGACTGGATCTTCACCGTCAGCTCATCGACCTTCGGGTTGCAGTACGCGCCCAGATTGAACTGGCCGCTGCCCTTGTCGTCCACGCAGCGCATCAGCGCATTCAGGGCGTTGTGCGCGTCGTAGGTGCCGGGCGTCCAGCCGAGCATGTAGAAGCTCGTGTCGCGCCGCAGAACCTTGGGGAAATAAGTGCCCTTGGTTTCGGCCTGCAGGTTGATCTTGACGCCCACGCGCGCGAGGTTGGCCGCCACCGCCTGGCAGATGTCGCCATCGTTCACATAGCGGTCGTTGGGGCAATTCATCGTCACTTCGAAGCCGTTCGGGTAACCGGCATCCGCGAGCAGCTTCCTGGCCGCATCCGCGTCGTAGGGCAGGCGCTTGTTCATGGCATCGTCGTACCCATTGATGCCAGGGCCCACCATCAGCGCCATGGGCTTGGACGCGCCGCGCATCACCACGCGCTGGATGGTGTTGATGTCGATGGCCTGGTAGAAGGCCTGGCGCACGCGCTTGTCCTTGAACGGGTTCTTGCCTTTGACGTTCGAATACTGCAGCTCATCGCGCTTCTGGTCCATGCCCAGGAAGATGGTGCGCAGCTCCGGCCCTTGCATCACCTTGCTCTTGCCACTCGCGTTGATGCGCGCGATGTCCTGCAGCGGCACGGGCTCGATCACGTCGACCTGGCCCGAGAGCAGCGCAGCCACGCGCGTGGCGTCGTTGCCGATGGGCGTGTACTCCACGTTGGTGACGTTGCCTTCGATCTTGCCCCAGTAGTTGCCATTGCGAACAAAGCTGGTCTTGACGTTGGGCTGGCGTTCGCGCAGGCGGAACGGCCCGGTGCCATTGGCGCGGAACGAGGCCGCGTTCTCGATGCCCTTGCGGCGGTCCACCGGGCGCGTGGCCTGGTTGTCCTCGGCCCACTTCTTGTTCATGATGAACAGCAGCGACAGCACATCGGGCAAGATGGGGAACGGTCCCTTGGTCTCGATGTCGACCGTGAAGTCGTTGACCTTGCGGACTTCCTTCACGTCGTTGGTGTAGCTCTTCATGTCCGAGCCCTCGCCCGAAGCGCGAGCGAAGGTGAACAACACGTCATCGGCCGTGAAGGACGCGCCGTCGTGGAATTTCACGCCCTTGCGCAGTTCGAAGCGCCACACGCTCGGCGAGGTCTGCTTCCAGCTGGTGGCCAGCGCGGGCACGAGCTTCAGGTTCTTGTCGCGCCCCACCAGCGGCTCGTACACGTTGTTCGTCACGCTGAGCTGCAGCGATTCGTTGAGCGAGTGCGGGTCCATCGACAAGGCATCGCCCTGGTTGCCGATGCGGATCGTCTGCGCCGACGCGCTGCCCATGGCGACCAGAGCGGTCGCCACCAAAGTGGCCGCCAGCGTCTTCCGAATGCTCTTCATGCTTCGCTCCTTGATGCGTTTGTGGTGGTGGAATGGGTTCGGGTGTGGCCAGTGTGTGCATCGCCTGCCAGGGGCATGCCCTGCTCCACCAGACTGGCGTGCAAGGCCGCGCCAAGCGGCAACACCTCGTCGTTGAAGTCGTAACGGCTGTTGTGCAACACGCAGCTGCCAATACCGTTCTCGGCGCCCTGCCCCAGGCGCAGGTACGCGCCGGGTTTGACCTGCAGCATGAAAGAAAAATCTTCCGCGCCCATGCTCGGGTCCATGTTGCGGTCCACGTGGTCGTGGCCCACCAGTTTCTGCGCCACGTCCGCGGCAAAGCGGGCTTCGTCGCGCGTGTTGATGGTGGCGGGGTAGATGCGTTCGTAGTTCACATGCGCGGTGGCGCCCAGGCCCAGTGCCACGCCGGAGCACACCTCTTGCAGGCGCTTCTCCACCATGGCCTGCACCTCGGGATTGAAGGTGCGCACCGTGCCCACCAGCGTGGCCTTGCCCGGCATCACGCTGAAGGCGCCCATGTCGCCCGCGTGCATGGCACAGAGGCTGATGACCGCGCTGTCGATCGCGCGCACGTTGCGCGCAACGATGCTCTGCACCGCTGTGATGATGTGGGCCGCGGCCAGCACCGGGTCCACGGTCTGGTACGGGTGCGCGCCATGGCCGCCCTTGCCGGTGACTTCGATGGTGATGCGGTCGGCCGATGCCATCATCGGTCCCGGGTTCACCCCCACCATGCCCGGACGCATCAGCGGCCAGTTGTGCATGCCAAAGACCGACTGCACCGGGAAGCGTTCGAACAGGCCATCTTCGATCATGGCCTTGGCGCCCGCAAAGCCCTCTTCACCCGGCTGGAAGATCAGCACCGCCATGCCATCGAACTGCCGCGTTTCGGCCAGGTAGCGCGCCGCCCCCACCAGCATGGTGGTGTGCCCGTCGTGGCCGCAGCCGTGCATCATGCCGGGACGGGCCGACTTCCAGGCGAAGTCGTTGTGCTCGGTCATGGGCAGCGCGTCCATGTCGGCGCGCAGGCCAATCATGCGGCCGCTGGTGTTGCTGCGCCCGCGGATCACCGCCACCACACCGGTCTTGCCAATGCCGGTGTGGATCTCGTCGACACCGCACACCTTGAGCGACTCGACCACGCGCTGCGCCGTGTAGTGTTCTTCGAAGCCCAACTCCGGATGGGCGTGCAGGTCGCGGCGCAAGGCCGTGAGCTCGGGATGGAAAGCCGCGATGTGCGAGAACGCGCGGCCATGCGCCTTGATGCGGGACGGTGTGGTCATCAGTGGCCGCCCGCCTTCTCCGCGCGAAGGCGTGGGTCGACCGCGAAGTACAGCAGGTCGACGATCAGGTTGATGACCACGAAGATCAGCGCGATCAGGCACAGGTAAGCGGCCATCACGGGGATGTCGGCGAATGTCACCGCCTGGATGAACAACAGCCCCATGCCGGGCCACTGGAACACCGTCTCCGTGATGATGGCAAAGGCAATCAGGCCGCCCAGTTGCAACCCGGTGATGGTCATCACCGGTACCAGCGTGTTCTTCAGCGCATGGCCGAAATGCACGGCGCGGTTGGTGAGCCCTCGGGCGCGCGCGAACTTGATGTAGTCGGTGCGCAGCACCTCCAGCATTTCGGCGCGCACCAGCCGCATGATCAGCGTGAGCTGGAAGATGGCCAGCGTGATCGCCGGCAAGGTGATGTGGTGCCACCCCTTGGCCGTCAACAGACCGGTGCTCCACCATCCCAATTGCGTCACCTCACCCCGGCCGAAACTCGGGAACCAGCCCAGCGTCACTGCGAACAACAAGATCAGCAGGATGCCGATGAGGAAGGTGGGCAAAGACACGCCCAGCAGCGACACGGTCATGAACACCTGGCTCATGAAAGTGCCGCGCTTCAGGGCAGCGTACACCCCCATCGGGATGCCCACCACCAGTGCGAGCACGGCGGCCACCATGGACAACTCCAGCGTGGCGGGAAAGCGCTCGGAAATCAGGCGTGACACCTTCGCGCCCTGGCGCAGCGACAGGCCGAATTCGCCCTGCACCGCGTTGACGAGGAAGTGCCAGAACTGAATGAAGAAGGGCCTGTCGAGGCCGAGGTCGGCGCGCAGCTCTCGAATCTGAGCGGGCGTGGCGTCCTGTCCGAGCAGGAACACCACCGGGTCCCCCACGTACTGGAACAACATGAACGCGATCAGCGCCACGCTGACCATGACGACCACGGCCTGCGCCAATCGCCGGAGAATGAATGCGAACATCGTGTGGGAAATAAAGAGAGGGTCGCCCCGTGCTGCGGTGCGCGACCCTCTGCCGATGGTTGAAAATCAGTTTACCTTGATGAGGCGCCAGTCCAGGCGGTTGTCCGCGCGGTGCACCAAGTCAATGTTCTTCTTCATCGCCCAAGGGATGACCTGGTTGTGCAGAGGAATGTGTGCCACATCCTGGTTCTGCAAGGCGAGTGCCTTGGTCAGCAGTTCGGTGCGCAGCTTCAGATCGGTTTCCTTCTTGGTGCGCTCGACCAACGCGTCCATCTGCGGGTTGCTGTAGCGACCCACGTTGTAGTTGCCGTCACCGCCCGCGCCCACCGTGCGCACCAGCGACTGCAGGCTGTACAGCGCATCGAAGGTCGGCACACCCCAGCCCAGCATGTAGATGCTGGCTTCGTAGCGCTGGATCATGGGGAAATAGGTCACCAGCGGCAGCGTGCGCAGCTTGGCCTTCACACCAATGCGCGCCCACATGGCCGTCACTGCCTGGCAGATCGCCTCGTCGTTGATGTAGCGGTTGTTCGGGCATGCGAAGTCCACCTCGAACCCATCCGCGTAACCGGCGTCGGCCAGCAGTTTCTTGGACGCTTCGACGTTGAACGGATAGCGTTTGTGCACTTCTTTTGTCCAGCCGTTGACCTGCGGCGCCACGATCGCGCCGGTGGCCTGCCCCAATCCCCGCAAACTCACGCGGGTGATGGTGTCCATGTCAATGCCCTGGTACAGCGCCTGGCGCACGCGCTGGTCCTTGAGCGGATTCTTGCCCTTGACGTTGCTGCCCGGCAATTCGTTGCGGAACTGGTCCATGCCGAAGAAGATCGTGCGGTTCTCGATGCCATCGATCACCTTGAGCGATGGGTTCGAGCGCACACGCGGCAAGTCCTGTGGACTGGGGTCCAGAACAAAATCCACCTCGCCCGACAGCAGGGCCGCCATGCGCGTGGCCACTGCCTTGACCGGCGTGTAGACGATCTCCGTCAGATTGCCCTCTGACTTGCCCCACCAGTTGGGGTTCTTCGCCAGCACGAGCTTCTGATCGGGCTGCCATTCCTTGAGCATGAAAGGCCCGGTGCCGTTGGCATTGCGGTGCGCAAAGTTTTCTTCCTGCGTCTTGATGTCTTTCGGCGACGTGGAGTTGTTCTTCTCCGCCCACGCCTTGCTCATCATGCGCAACTCGGTGAGCTGGTTGAGCAGCACCGGGTTCGGATCTGTGGTGAAGATGTCGATGGTGTTGGCATCCACCTTGACCACACGCTCGATGCCTTGTGCGTAGATGCCGAAGTTGGACGTTTTCGCCATGGCGCGCTGGATCGAGAACACCGCGTCATCCGCAGAGAAAGGAGTGCCATCGTGAAACTTCACACCCGTGCGCAAGTTCACCCGCAGTTGGGTCGGCGTGACCTGCTTCCAGGCCGTCGCCAGCACCGGCTCCGGCTTGAAGGTCCGGCTGTTGTAGTAAACAAGGGATTCATACACCGAGGCATGCACCCCGTTGCCCAGGGCGTTGTTCTGCGAATGGATGTCCCAGGTGGGAATGTCGCTCGCGCTGGTCCATTTGAACGTCTTGGAATGAGCACTACCGACACCAAAGGCCATCGCTGCGAGCAGGACTGCAAGTGGGAGCTTCATTGGTTGACACCTAAATAAAATGAACATCCCGCCACTATGCAACAAACGTTCCCGGGCGCTGCACGGGACTAACCCGAAGCGCAGTCACCTGCGCGCCCATCCCACGGCCATCATCAGCAACTTTGATGCAGGGCAAGAAGGCTTGATGAAGCCCTCAGTCGTTCGCCCGCTCTAGGGTCAACGCCCCATACCAGGCCGTGAGTTCGCTCCCGGTGTTGTCCGTGTCCGTCATCAGGGCAACCAGCCGCAATGGCCCTGGATCTTCGCCAAAAGCGAGGCGGAAGTCGGCCCGCACGTCGCGCACGTGATCGCGCCACTGCCCGATGTTTGCCACACCGCTGTCGAGCACCACTTTGCGGATGCGGTCCGTGCGCGGGTTCACCACAACGGTGCCCGGCGCCTCCTTGGCACTCCACACATAGACCAGAGACGCGTACGGCAACTCCTCGCCCGTCAACAGGCGGCTCATTTCTGACAGACGATGGTTCTTGGGTGTCCAGCGCGCACGGTCGCCATCAAAGGCAAGAACCACCCGCACAGGAGAATCGGCCTGGCTGGACACCGCCAGATCGGCATCTTTGGGCACCCCGTCGACTCTCCACGAGAAAGACACACGCCCCACCGATGCCAGCGACGGCACGAAGCGCTGCCGCAGGATGCTGACGGAACTGCTCGCCCGCACCCGCAGCGCCGCCCGCCCTGAGACCTCCACCGACTCAAATGCGCTGTACCGTTTGCCAGGGAAGAACACCGGTTCCCAAGGCACATTCGCGGCAGGGGTCTTGAACAAGCGACCCGCCGCTTTCAGCGCCTCAGGACGCGTGCCGTTCGACACATTGTGCTGGCCAGGCTCGGACACATCGTCGCCAGGCC